>JAHZEA010000005.1:39876-49687 GCA_019422065.1 Lachnospiraceae bacterium
AAATAAGTTCTAAAAATAAGTTCTAAAAATAAGTTCTAAAAATAAGTTCTAAAAACAAGCTATAATATAATTTTAAACTTAAAAAGCGCTTTCCTACTGGAAAACGCTTTTTTATAACTTTTCTAACTTTTTCTAACTCTTTTCTAACTCTATTCTAACTCTTTTATATTATAAAAAGTTATTAATGCTTAAATAAACCGGAAGTCCGTTCTTATGCGGAATATTAACTTCACCCATTATAAGCGGTCTTAAATATTTAAGGCCTTCTTCTGAAATATTGTTTTTGCTCTCGTTCATGTATTCTTCCGGAACTTTCTTTTCTTTGTTTGCTATTAAGCTAATATCGCTTGCGGATAATTCAATTCCGTACACATCGCCCGGTTTTCTTTCGCTTGTAATCATAACACCGCTTAAACCTTCAACAGCTGTTTGAAGTGCTTTTTCGCCAATGGCAAAGCTCTCGTTAATATCAGTAAGTGAAAGACAATGTGCGGCGCATCTTTGAAGAACGTTAATTTCAACCGCTCTTACCTTTACGCCTAAAACTCCTTTTATATACTCAGCCACATGGTTTGCGGCGCCGCCTAATTGGCCATGGCCGAAAACGTCTTTTTTATCTGACTCTGAAATAAGCTTTCCGTCTGCAAAACGTATGCCTTCTGAAATAGCGATAACTATCTGTCTTTTTGTTTCCTGTACTTTTTTAATATCTTCAATAAGCTTTTCTACATCAAAAGGAATTTCTGGTATGTATATAAGGTCTGCCAGCCTGTTTCCGGCACAGTCCTCAGCAAGGCCGGCTGAAAGAGTAAGCCAACCGGCATTTCTGCCCATAATTTCGGCAACTACAATACTATCCATATCGTAAACAGCAGTATCAAATGATATTTCCTTAATAGTAGTTGCAATATATTTTGCGGCACTGGCAAAGCCCGGTGTATGGTCTACACACATAAGGTCATTGTCTATTGTTTTAGGCACGCCAATAAGATTTACACCTTGTGGGTGTTCCTCCTGATACTCCTTAAGCTTAAGTATTGTATCCATAGAATCATTGCCGCCGATATAAAAGAAATATTTAATATTGTACTGTTTAAATACATCAAATATTTTTTTATAATCATCCGCATTTTCAGTACAGCTTTTAAGCTTATATCTGCATGAGCCTAAAAAAGAGGACGGCGTGGTTTTAAGCAGACCCAAATTTCCGTACTCGCCTAAAATAGGCTTAAGGTCAACAATTTTTCCTTTAATTATGCCTTCGATACCATTTAAACCGCCATAAATTTTATTAACGGCACTGTTTTTATCAGCCGCGCTGTATATTCCGGCTAATGTAGCATTTATGGCAGATGTAGGCCCCCCTGACTGCGCAATAAGACAGTTATATTCCATTAAAAGCACTCCTTTAATTTCTAATATTAACTTAAATACTTAATCAAATAAATGATACCATATACTATAGTACAATGCAAAGTTTTACGCAAAAAATATAATAAAACCAAAATCAGAGCAAATTGTGTAAAACATCTTCTTTTTTGCAAAATCTATTTTTAACACACAAAAAAAGAGCAGAAAATTTTATTAGCTTTATCTTCCGCTCTCTGCTTTAAATTAACTACAGCGCACTACCGCATTAAAATATCAGTTATTTTTAAACTTTTTCTTTCTCTCAGCATCAGATGCTTTTTTAGCTTCAGCCTCTTTTTTTGCCTGTTCAATCATACGCTCTATGTCTTCCGGCAACTCAAGTGTTATTTTTCCAAGCTTTCCGCCTCTAAACTCATCAAGTATAATTTTTGCTGTTCTGCCGTAATCTGTAGCACCGCCTTTTAATACAAAGCCCCTTGCCACACCTATTTTGCCCAGTATAGTATGCGGTGTATCAATGTCTTCAATAACAACCCCATATCTTTTAGGCACAACGGACGGCGCTTTTTCACTTAATAAGTCAATAAGCCCTGCCGCCAAAGACTCTAAATCAATAATATCATCATTTATAGAGCCTATAAAAGCCAGTTTAAGGCCTACTTCCCTGTCCTCAAACTTAGGCCACAAAATACCGGGCGTATCCAAAAGCTCCATATCTTTTTTAATCCTTATCCACTGTTTGCCTCTTGTTACGCCGGGTTTATCCCCTGTTTTAGCTGTTGTTTTGCCCACATACTTGTTAATAAAAGTGGATTTTCCAACATTAGGTATACCGGCTATCATAGCGCGTATAGGCACAAAAAGGCGGCCTCTTTCTTTCTGCTTTTGTATTTTATCGGCCATAAGCTCTTTAGCCGCCGCCGTAACGGCATTTATACCGCTTCCGTTAATTGAATTAGTTGTAATAACTTTAAATCCTTTTTCTTCGTAGTACTTCTTCCATTTTTCAGTAGACTTTTCATCGGCCAAGTCGGATTTATTAAGCACTACTATTCTGAATTTATTTTTAGCAAGCTCGTCAATATCCGGGTTTTTACTGCTGTAAGGTATTCTTGCATCTAACAGCTCAATAACCACATCAACCAAAGAAAGATTTTCAACCATCATTCTTTTTGTTTTGGTCATATGCCCCGGGTACCATTGGATAGCCTGTCCCATATAATTTTTAGCGTCCATAATCATTCTCCATTTAAAAAACTAAAAGCCCGCATGTTAAAAATGCAGGCCCATCTGCTAACAGAACAGATAATTATTTCGGCAACTCTATAATAGCCTTTTTAGATTTTCTGTATAAAACAAATCTGTTGCCTATAACCTGAACAACCTCTGAATGTGTTCTTGCGGCTATTGTCTGCGCTACTTCTCTTGCGCCTAAAAGATTGTTGTCAAGCACATTAGCCTTTACAATCTCGCGGGCCTCAAGGGCAAGATTAAAAGACTCCGTCAGCTCCGGTGTAACACCGCTTTTGCCTACATGGAATATTGTGTCTATACCGTTAGCCATGCTTCTTAAATACGCTCTTTGCTTACTTGTTAACATATAATGCTCCTTACCGTAAAACTAATACACAAATACACAAAATTATTTGTAGTATATCAAATATATAAAATGTTGTAAACAGTAAAATATTATTTTGTTATAGCTTTAATATTGGCATGTGTTCCCATTACCATTAAAGTTTCGTCTTTTGAAAACACATGGTCAGGCGAAGGCAGAGGGAATATTTCACCGTTCATTTTAATTGCCAAAATACTTATATTATACTTTGCTCTTATGGATTTTTCTATAATGCTTTTGCCGCACCATGACGAAGGAACAGCAATTTCGTAAATACCAACTTCCGGTGTAAGCTCAATATAGTCAAATATATTTTTAGCACCATATTTAACAGCCAGTCTTTCTGCCATTTCTCTTTCAGCGTACACTACATGGTCTGCTCCGTTTCTTAAAAGCAGTTTCCTATGTACGTCACGGCTGGCTCTTGCAATAACAAACTTAGCGCCCATATCTTTTAAAAGAACGGTTATTTCCAATGAATGCTGGAAATCATCGCCAATAGCCACAACGCATATATCAAAATTATTAATGCCTATTGACTCAATAAACCTTTCGTCTGTGGCATCGCCTATTTGAATATTTCTAATAAAGTCTGTGGCGTTGTTAGCCCTTTCTTCATCTCTTTCAATGGCAAGAACGTCGTTGCCTTCTTCTATAAATTTTTTTGCCATATGCCTTCCAAATCTGCCAAGGCCTATAATAAGTATGGTTTTCATTTTATCCTCCTTAAATATTAACCTACCTGTATTTTTTCAACAGGCAGTTTTGAATTAACCTTAGCTTTAGGCGAAGCAACAGCCATAAGCACAGTTAAAGAACCTACACGACCAATAATCATAAGACATGCTACAATAATTTTAGATGCAAATCCAAGCTCCGGCGTAACACCCATAGTTAAACCAACAGTTGCCATAGCTGAAACACATTCAAAAACAGCAGTTATCATAGGTATGCCTTCTAAGTGGGAAACTACAACAGCGGAAATGCTTGAAAGCGCTGTATACATAATAAATATGCTTAAAACCGAAGGCAGTACATCACTTTCTATTCTTCTGCCGAAAACGTGGCAGTCTTTTCTGCCTCTTGCGGAAGCAAAAACGCTTAAAAGTATAACAGCAAATGTTGTTGTTTTCATACCGCCTGCTGTTGAACCCGGCGAACCGCCTATAATCATAAGGCATATCATTACAAATATTCCGCCTTCTGTCATTTTTGTAAAATCCAAAGTATTAAAGCCTGCCGTTCTTGATGTAACAGACTGGAAAAGTGAAGTTATTATTTTGTCCCAAATACTAAATCCTTCACAAGCTGCACTGTTAAATTCCAATACAAAAATACATACAGCACCAAGTATTATAAGTGCCAAGCTTGAAGAAATAACAATTTTGCTGTGCAGTTTAAGGTTTTTAAATCTTAATTTATTTGCTAAAGAGTCTTTCCATACAAAAAATCCTAAACCGCCTATTATTATAAGCAGCATTATAATTATATTTATATACCAGTTTGAATAAAGGCTTGTAAGAGAAGAATACTGTCCCTCAAAACCCATAAGGTCAAAACCGGCATTGCAGAATGCCGAAATACTATGGAAAATACCATACCAAATACCTTTTATAAAGCCTATCTTAGGACAGAAATACAGGGATAGCAAAACTGCGCCTGCCCCCTCCACTATAAGGGTACCGAATAAAACAAATTTTGTCATTTTTACAATACCGCCTATCTGTGGAGCCGATATTGAGTTCTGCATTAAAATTCTTGATGACAAACCTATTTTTCTATTGGCGGCAGTCATAAATGCTATTGCCATAGTCATAAAGCCTATGCCGCCTATTTGAATAAGGCATAATATTACTATTTGGCCAAACAGACTCCAGTGTGTATATGTGTCAAACCTTACAAGACCCGTAACACATGTTGCTGAAGCCGCTGTAAAAAATGCATCTGAAAAAGAAGTAAATCCTTCTTTTGTGGCAAAAGGCATAAACAGCAAAACAGCTCCCAAAAGTATAATAACAATATATCCTAAAAATATAATTTTCATAGGTGAAATATCAGATATTAACTTAGATATTTTTTCCATTTTGAGCCTCCAGCTATACTGTCAAATTTTATATAACTCACTTATAACTTATTTATAACTAAAAACAGCTTAAGGCTTATTATACCACGTTAATTAAAAAAGTCTATTTTCTTATAAATAATTAATCTTATTTTTATAACCTATTCTTATAGCTTATTTTTATAGCCAATTTCTACAATCTTTTTTATAACTTTCTTATATTTTTTAACAACAAACTTAAAAACGTGCTGTTTTATATTCAGCACGTTTTTTATTATTATTTGAAATATTCAAATTCAAGGTCATAAATTTTAACTGTGTCGCCTTCTTTAATGCCTTTTTCTTCAAGAGCATCGATAATGCCTTTTTCTCTAAGGTATTTCTGGAAGAATGCAAAGCCTTTTTCAGTGTCTATGTTTGTGTAGCCTATCATTTTTTCAACACCTACACCTGTAACAACATAATAGTTGCCGTCGTAAACTTCAATTTTAAATGGTTCATTGTCCACTTTAACTTCTTCGTATTCTTCAAAGTCTTCTTCAAAAACTATATCCTGTGGATAATCTCTGAGCATCCTTGCCGCCGCCTCAATAATTTTATCAAGGCCTTTGTTTGATGCTGCCGAAATAGGATAAACCTCATATCCCAAAGGTTCAAAATGCGCCTTAATACGCTCTACATTTTCTGCCGCTTCCGGAATATCTGTTTTGTTAGCTGCTATAATCTGCGGTCTTTTAAGAAGCTCTGGTTTATAAGCTTCAAGCTCAGCATTTATTTTATTAATATTCTCTATAGGGTCGCCGCCTTCAATAGCTGCCGCGTCTACTACATGTATAAACACTTTTGTTCTTTCTACATGTCTTAAGAACTCATGGCCTAAGCCTACACCCTCGCTGGCACCTTCCACAAGGCCCGGAATATCTGCCATAACAAAGTTTTCGCCTTTTTTATACTGTACAACACCTAAATTAGGGGCAAGTGTTGTAAAGTGATAATCTGCAATTTTAGGGTTAGCGTTTGTAACCATTGAAAGAAGTGTACTCTTTCCTACATTAGGAAAGCCTATAATACCTACATCGGCAATAGTCTTAAGTTCAAGTATAATATCGTATTCCTTGCTTGGTCTGCCTTTTTCGGCATATCTAGGAACCTGACGTGTAGGGGTTGCAAAGTGCTGATTGCCTCTGCCGCCTTTGCCGCCTTTTATAAGTACCTTTCTTTCGCCTTCTTTTGTAATGTCGGCCATTACTTTTCCGCTCTGAGCTTCTCTTATAACTGTGCCTACAGGTACTTTTATAATTACGGATTTTCCGTCTGGTCCTGTGCAGTTGCGTTTTCCGCCGTCTGTACCGTTTTCAGCCACAAAATGCTTTTTAAATCTAAAATCAATAAGTGTGCTTACACTGCCGCTGCCTTCAACTATTACATCTCCGCCTTTGCCGCCGTCGCCGCCGTCTGGTCCGCCATGGCTTATATATTTAGCTCTGTAAAAAGAAACTGCGCCATTTCCTCCGTTTCCGCCTTTTATATGCACTTTCGCTCTGTCAACAAACATTAATTATCACCTCGTATAAGTCACTATATATATTCTAACCAAATTAAAACGTGAATATCGTTTGCAAGCAGCTATAGAAAATAGAAAAATAAGTTAGAAAAAAGCTAGTTATATTTTAATTTACTTTTCTATTTTCTACAATACCGCTTTAAACTTAATATTATATTATAAAAAATAAGGTTTCAAATGAGCGCCATTTGAAACCTTAATTAATTCTCAAAATTATTCTGCTGCCTCAGCTAAAGGATAAACAGAAACCTGTTTCTTATCTCTGCCTAATCTCTCATATCTAACTGTACCGTCGATAAGAGCAAAGAGTGAATCGTTTCCGCCCTTGCCTACGTTAAGGCCAGGATGGATTTTTGTTCCTCTCTGTGTGTAGAGAATATTTCCAGCTAAAACAAACTGTCCGTCAGCGCGCTTTGCACCAAGTCTTTTAGACTTAGAATCACGTCCGTTCTTTGTGGAACCAACACCTTTTTTATGAGCAAAAAACTGAAGGTCTAATCTCAACATTAAACTCCGCCTCCTTCGTCAATTATTTTTATATATTGACTGTACTCGTTTTCAACATTTTTCAGTCCGTAGAGCATGCTTTCAAGCAGAAGCTCCACATCGTGATTAACGGCACCTTTTTTAATATCCGGTAAATAAAAATCTATATACCCGCCGTTATCGTTATCGGCTGAGTAATTAAACTTTTCTTCTGTAAACTCCTCAATACAATTAATAGTATTAATAACAAGCATGCTTACAGCTGAGCATACAATGTCGCTGCCTTCTTCTGCAAAGCCTGCGTGTCCTGAGAGTTTAAAGCCGCAAATCACATAATTATCATTTCTGAAAATCTCCGCTTTAATCATAAAAATTAAAGAGTGATTTTGCTAATCTGAAGTTTAGTAAATGGCTGTCTGTGACCGTTCTTTTTGTGGAAACCTTTTTTAGGTTTGTATTTGTAAACGATAACTTTCTTGCCTTTGCCTTCGCATACAACAGAAGCAGCTACTTTAGCGCCCTCAACATAAGGGAAACCAATCTTAGTATCGTTGTCGTCAGATACAACTAATACCTTATCAAATACATACTCGCTTCCTGCCTCTACGCCTAACTTCTCAACACTTATTACATCGCCTTCAGCAACTTTATACTGCTTGCCGCCAGTTTCAATAATTGCGTACACAAGTACACCTCCTCGTAACTTTACTCGCCAAATTCGGTATTACGCCCGTTGCGTAATTTCTAACCTCTTTGTGCGGCTTATACGCATTTAAACGCACTATGACATTCTATCAAATAAAACACTTACTGTCAATACAGGGCATTACATTTTTTGTATTTTTTCGTAAATCTTTTTAAGCCTTAAATCGTATTTTTCATTTCTAAATCTGCTGTATATGTTTTTTTCAACAACAGACATAAGACTTTGCAGACTGTCTGCCGCCTGAACAGCCTTTCCTGCTTTAACACAGAATAAAAGCTGGTCATAAAGTGCCATGGCGTATTCGTCACTGTCAGCGCCGTATAAATTTTTATATATGTCAGCGGCCTTTTTAAAGAAATTTTCTGCGGCCTCATTTTTGCCTAAATCTACATAAAGCTTTGCTAATTTTATAATAAGCTTTGCGTACTCAGCTTTTTCGCCTTTAAGCTTTAAAAGAAGCACAGCAGCTTCGTTATATGCAGAAGCAGCCTCGGCCTTATTAGAATTACGCTTCATTATGTTTCCTAAACGTATTAAATCGTTAAGGTATTTAACAGAATTATCTTTAAGCAGGCGTCTTGTGCATACGCTTACGTTATACATTCTTTCAGCTTCGGCGCTGTTTTTTTCTTTTTCGTAAATAGCACCTAAACTCCATGCAATATCGGCATACAGTTTATTTTCAAACTTGCCGCTTTTTTCCATAGTGTTTTTAGCTTTAAGCAGTATCTCTTTTGCTTTTTGGCTCTCGCCGTTTTCAGTATAAAAAGCACTTATGCTATAAGCTGCTTTAGGAAACATAGCACTTTCTGTGTTCTGCAATACTTTCTCGTAATAAGAAAACGCTTTTTTTGTTTCCCCTTTTTGCCCAAATGCATCGCCCAATATAACTGATATTTCATCAGCTGATGAATTTTCTTTATCTTTAAGAACATATTCTGTTTCGAGGCATTTTACAAGTGTTTTTTCCGCTTCTTCAATGTCGCCTTCATTAACAAGAAGTTTGCCTTTTTCTTTAAGATAATCGGCATATTCTCTTGAATACTCACCTTTTTCGGCTAAAGCGTATTGTCTGTATTCCTCAAGCATTTCTTCGGCTTTCTTATCATTTCCCACAGAGGCAAAAAGCGGTGCAAAGCGAATATTATTTTGGTTTTTATCAACCATGCCTTCTTTAAGAGCCTGAGCATAAACGCTTTCATAGCACTCTAAAGCTTTGGCACTGTCACCCGAATAATAATAAAAAGCGCTTAAATCAAAACAGCTTTTAAAAAATATTTTTCTTGTGTCTTTATAATCGCTGCTTTCTTCGCCTAAATACTCTCTTTGGTATTTCATAGCTTCTGTAAGGTTCTCACAAGCTTCTTTATACTTTCCGGCGGCGTTTTGAATAAGGCCTAAGTAATAAAGTCCCCTGAAATATCTTGGGTGCAGTTTACCGTATACCAAACGCCTTATATCAACTGATTTTTGAGCAAAGCTTAAAGCGTCACTGTTTTTGCCCATTTTAATCATTAAGTCAGCTAATTCGTATAAATTAACGCTTACACCTATATTTTCCGGCGATGATGAATCCTTTCTAAGCCTTAAAGCATTGTAATACTGCTCAGCAGCCTTGGAATAAAGCCCTTGTTTTTTATAGAGCCCCGCCAGCTTCATAACAGAAGAAATATAAAGAGGGTCATTTTCACCAAGAGCCTGCCTTCTTATCATTGCCGAAAGCTGATACTTCTCCTCAGCAGCCTTGAAATTTCCCATTTCTTTATAAATATCACCAGCTGTTTCAGTTATAAGTGCAAAGCCTGGTGTAGATGTTCCCGAAACCTGCTTTTTAAACTCCGCCGCTTTTTCGTTATACTCAATGGCTTTTTCATAGTCTTTTTCCTGCATATAATCAATGGCTATGCTGTTAAGACCATCAGCATAAAATGGGTGCTCACTGCCTATAAGCCTTTTAATAAGTGATATAACCTCTTTATGAAGCTCTACGGCTCTTTTGTGGTT
>JAHZEA010000005.1:49697-156560 GCA_019422065.1 Lachnospiraceae bacterium
CATTTTGTTATACACCAATGCCAAGGAGCTTAAATTTGTTATATAGTCCAAATGAGCTTTATCCAATAAGTTTTTCCTTACATCAACGGCCATCTGATAAAAATACGCCGCTTTGGCATACACCCTGCTTTTTTCGCATACAGCAGCCGCATCCGTAAGTGTTGTAAGATAAAAGAAGTTCTTCTCTTTAGATACATCATTTAAAACTTTTATAGCCTTGCTGTAGAGCTCAATGGATTTTTTATAGCGCCCTTTTAAAGCATAAACTCTTGCTAAGCCAATAACAATATCAGCATAATCTTCTTTAGGATAATCCGCTCTGCTCTCTGCCCTTTTAAGCGCCGACTCGTAATACTGTAACGCTCTGTCATTTTTTTCAAGGTCCTCGCAGGCACTGCCTAAGTTATAAAGGCTCATTATACAGTCACTGTCATTTTCATCAAGCTGTGACTCACGTATTTTAAGCGCCTTTCTGTGATAAGAAAAAGCCTCTGTATGCTTATCATCAAGGCTTAAGGCAACAGCCATATTGCTTAATGTATCGGCATAAGGTAAAGAATTTTCGCCTTCTATTTTGCCTCTTATTTCTGCCGCCTGCCTGTAAAGCTCAACAGCTTTTTGATGGTTCATAACATTATCATAAGTAATAGCCAAATTATTCAAATCGTTGGCATATTCAAGACTTTCACAGTCGTTATTATCTTTATAAAGCTTTATTATATCTTTGCCAAGCTTAATAGCCTCCGCAAAATCGGCTTTGTCGGAAGCTTCAAAAAACTTGTTTCTAAGCTTAATTATCTCTCCTATATAGTAACCCATTGGCACCTCCAAATATTATATCTGCCCGGCGTTTAATTTGTATTCATCTATAACAGGCTTTATTATATCATAACTAAAGCCCCTTCTTAACAGAAAATCCTGTAATTTTTTTAAATCCGCGTCGGAATTGAATGTTTTTCCTGAAGTTTTTTTATCAATTAGCTTTTTGGCGTATAGATATTCGTCTATTTCACTGTCAGCAATGGCTTTTTCCGCTGTAGTGCTTTTAACGCCGTAAGACCTTAATTTCTGGCATATTCCATAAGAACCAAGAGGGTTTATTTTTAAACACTGCCTAATAAAAGCCATGGAATACTCGTAGTCATTTACATAGTTATACTTTAATAAAAATTCCATAACTTTCTCTATTACATCATTACTAAAGTCGCTTTGCTCCAGTTTTATTCTTACTTCTTTTTCAGTACGCATTTTATAGCCTAAATACTTAAGCGCGGTATCCTGTGCTTTGATATATACAACTGTTTCTACAATATAATCGTACACACTTTGACTTATTTCGTTTCCTATTTTAATTTTAAAGTACTCTATATCCTGTGCAATAAGTGAAAAAGCATACTGTCCGTCTATATAAACACTGTATTTTCCGTTATCCTTTTTTTGCTTTTTAATATCAGTAACTGTCATAAAATCCCCTCAACAGACAAAAGGCGGTTTTTCACGCATAAACTGCAGAAAAACCGCTTTTTATAATTAAAGTGTAAGCTGATCTTCGTTATCGGCCATATCATCAACAGGCTCCTCAAGAATAGGGTCTTTTTCTTCTTCCTCTTCTTTAACCATTGTTGACTCAACTGTCATTGAAGCATCTGGCACAACAGCCGGAAGGCCATAAGCCTTTCTTACTTCGTTTTCAACCTCAAAGCAAACATCCGGGTTGCTTGCTAAATAAGCCTTGGCATTTTCACGGCCTTGACCGATTCTTGTTTCTTTGTAAGAATACCATGCACCGCTTTTGTTTATTATATCAAGGTCAGCGGCCAAATCAAGTATGTCGCCTTCTTTGGATACGCCTTTACCATAAAGAATATCAAATTCTGCAACTTTAAACGGCGGCGCAACTTTATTTTTAACAATTTTAGCTTTAGTACGGTTTCCTATAATTTCCGTTCCCTGCTTAATAGCATCAGCTTTTCTAATTTCTACTCTAATAGATGCATAGAATTTAAGAGCACGTCCGCCTGTTGTTGTTTCAGGATTGCCATAAACAACACCGATTTTTTCTCTAAGTTGGTTAATAAATATAACAGAGCATTTTGTTTTTCCAATACAGCCTGTAAGCTTTCTTAAAGCTTGGCTCATAAGCCTTGCCTGAAGGCCAACATGGCTATCGCCCATTTCACCCTCAATTTCAGCCTTAGGCACAAGGGCTGCAACAGAGTCTACAACTATAATGTCAATAGCACCGCTTCTAACCATTGTTTCGGCTATTTCAAGGGCTTCCTCACCATCGTTAGGCTGGGATATATAAAGATTATTTACATCAACACCAAGATTTTTGGCATAAACAGGGTCAAGGGCATGTTCTGCATCTATAAAGCCTGCTATACCGCCTCTTTTTTGTACTTCGGCAACCATATGCAGAGCAATAGTTGTTTTACCTGAAGACTCCGGACCATAAACTTCTATAATTCTGCCCTTTGGTATACCGCCTACACCCAAAGCCACATCAAGGCTTAAAGAGCCTGTAGGTGTAACCTCTACAGTATACTTAACATTATTGTCTCCAAGCTTCATTATAGAGCCTTCACCGAATTTTTTTTCTATCTGTCCAATAGCGGCTTCAAGGGCTTTTTCCTTATCGGAAAAAGCTTCAGCCTCTGCGTTTTTAGCACTTTTTTTATCAGCCATCAGTCAATCTCCTTTACATACAGCATATAACAAACTTATGTTCTTATTTTATCATCTAAATTCGAACATGTCAACTGTTTTGTTCTCTTTCATCCAGTTCTCGTCTTAAAGCGTCAAAAACAGCATCTACAGTACGTGTACGTATTCTTTCTCTGTTGCCTGTAAAATGAAGCTCTTTTGTAATAGTTTTGCCATATACATAAAGACCGATGTAAACAAGGCCAACCGGCTTTTCTTCAGTTCCGCCGCCAGGGCCTGCTATGCCCGTTGTGGAAAGACCTATATCAGTGCCTGCGCTTTTTGCTATGCCTTCTGCCATTTCAGCCGCCGTTTGAGCACTTACGGCACCATATTTATCAAGAGTTTCTTTTTTAACACCAAGTCGGCGCATTTTAGCCTCATTGCTGTATGTAACAGCACCTTCCATAAATACCTCAGATATTCCCGGAACATCGGTAAATGCAGCTGAAAGCATACCTCCTGTGCATGACTCACTTACAGCAACTGTTATTTTATTTTTAATAAGCCTTTGGCACATAACTTCCGGCAGTGTTGTTTCCCCTTCACCGTAAACATTGTTTCCAAGGCGTTTATAAATCTCATCTGCCACTGGAGAAATAAGGGCATTAGCTTCTTCCTCACTTTTGGCCTTTGCTGTAATGCGCACAATAACCTCTATGTTTTTAACATATGTTGCTATTGTAGGGTTAGTCTGGTTTTCTATTAAATCACGAAGAACATACTCTGTTTTGCTCTCTCCTACTTTGGCAATACGCAGAACACGTGATACAAACATATATTCCTGTTTAGAAGCCAAATATGGTCTAACGTATTTTTCAAACATAGGGATAAGCTCTTTAGGCGGTCCCGGAAGCATAACAAGTATTTTGCCGTTTTCGTCTATCATAATTCCCGGCGCCGTTCCGTTTTCGTTGTAAAGCACAATAGAGCCTTCCGGCACAAGAGCCTGCTTGTAATTGTTTTCTGTCATCTCACGGTTAAGCTTATTAAAAAAGTCCTTAAGCATTTCAAGGGCTTTTGCGTCCTCAACAAGCTTTTTGCCAAAAATTTTGCATCCTGTTTCTTTAGTTAAATCATCGCCTGTAGGTCCTAAGCCGCCGGATGTAATAACAAGGTCGCTTCTTGAAAAAGCCTCGTTTAAAACTTCCTCAAGCCTTTTTGCGTTATCCCCTACAACTGCCTGATGATACATCTCTATGCCAAGAGATGAAAGCTGTTTTGAAAGATACTGTGCATCGGAATTAAGTATATCTCCCAAAAGGAGCTCAGTTCCTACAGCTATAATCTCTGCTTTCATTTTAAAGCCTCCTGCTCACTGTCTTTTTTGCCTATAAATTTGGCCGCCATACAGTAAAGGTTCACTACTGCAACAATAACCATAAGCACAATTGAAATTGTGGCTGTTGCTCCTGCGGTATCAAGTATAGCCGCATAATCGCCTATTTCAGTCTTTCTTCTAAACTCCAATATCTGCATAACAACCGATAAATTGCATAAAGTAAAACTTACTGTAAAAAATATAACCTGCTTTCCTAAAGAGCTCTTTTTAAAAAGCTTAAGCCCTATAAAAGGGATAACTATTGCCAGTACACCAAGTATAACACTTGCCAAATTATAATTCATATTAAATAAACCCCTTTTTAATAAGTTTATCCACGAAGCACATTTATATTTTTAACTATATAGTCCACACCTGATACAACTGTAAAAAATGCCGCAACATATATAAGTATTTCTCCCAAAGCATGGCCGGCAACACCGCCAACACCTGAAAGCACAACTATAATCATAAGCATCTGGCTTACTGTTTTTATCTTACCCCACCAGCTGGCGGCAATAACAATCCCGTTTTCAACGGCAATAAGCCTTAAACCCGTAATTATAAACTCACGGCTTATTATAACTATAACAACCCATGCCGGTATATCCCTTAATGACACCATTGAAATCATAGCGGCTGAAACCAAAAGCTTATCAGCTAAAGGGTCCATAAATTTACCAAAATTAGTAACAAGGTTATACTTTCTTGCCAAGTGTCCGTCTAAATAATCAGTAAAGGATGCTACCATAAATATCAATGTAGCAATATACCTGTTTAAAGGCACAGGCACAAGTCCGCTTAAAAGCACTACAACAAAAACAGGTATCATTATAACCCTTAACATTGTAAGCTTATTAGGCAAGTTCATCTGCATTTAAAACTCAATCCTTTCAATTAAAAGCCTCATTCTTTAACATCACCATAAAGGTCATAGTCGCTTGAGGCTGTAATAAGAACATTTACAAAATCGCCTGTAAGAAGTTCTTCCTCGCTTTTAACAAACACAAGGCCGTCAATTTCAGGAGCGTCTCTGTAGCTTCTTGCGCAGTAAATGTTGTCGTCAGGAAGTTTGCCTTCAATAATAACTTTAAGCTCTTTTCCCTCAAATGAGCGGCATTTTTCCGCCGATATATTCCTTTGTATATCCATTATTATGTCTTTGCGTTCCTGCTTTAATTCCTCGCTTATCTGACCTTCCATTTTAGCCGCCGGAGTGCCGTCTTCTCTTGAATATGTAAACACCCCTAATCTGTCAAAGCCTATATCCTGAATAAACTCTGCAAGAGCACCGAACTCCTCGCCGTTTTCCTGTGGAAAGCCTGTTATAATGCTTGTTCTTATGGCAATATCCGGCATAGCTTTTCTTAATTTTTCTACTTTTTGTTTAATAAGTTTTGCAGTAGAGCGTCTGCCCATTCTTTTAAGCACACTGTCGCTTCCGTGCTGAACAGGCATATCAAGGTAGTGAAGTATTTTCTTTTCACTTGCCATTACTTCTATAGTTTCATCAGTAATATTTTCAGGGTAGCAGTAAAGAAGCCTTACCCACTCAATACCGTCTACTGTGCAAATATTTTTAAGGAGCTCATCAAGAACACTTTTACCGTAAATGTCTTTTCCATAAACAGCTGTATCCTGCGCCACAAGTATAAGCTCTTTTACACCCTGCTGAGCAAGTGTTTTTGTTTCCTCAATAAGGCTTTCCATACTTCTGCTTCTGTATTTTCCTCTTAAGGACGGTATAACGCAGTATGTGCAGTGGCTGTCACAGCCTTCGGCTATTTTTAAGTAAGCATAGTGTCCGGCTGTTGTAACAACTCGGTTTAAACTGTTATTTTCATCTTTCATTACTTTGTCAAAATCACCTAAAGTCTTAATTTTCTTCCCCTCCAGTACAGCTTTAACAGCTTCAACAATGCTTTCGTACTCGGTTGTACCCAATATGGCGTCAACCTCAGGAAGCTCGTCAAAAATTTCTTTTTCATACCTTTGCCCAAGACAGCCGGCAACAATAATAGCTTTGCAGTTTCCGGTTTCTTTCAGTTTGCCAGCCTGCAAAATAGTGTCTATGCTCTCCTCAAGGGCATCATTAATAAAACAGCATGTGTTAATTACTATTACATCTGCTTTTTCTTCTTCCTGAATAATGTTTATACCCTCTTTACGGCATAACCCCAGCATCACCTCACTGTCAACAAGGTTTTTATCACAGCCCAGCGATATAAAGGCTAAATTAGCGTTCAAATGAATATACCTCCAAATTATAAATTAAATTATAAACGGCATGAGAGGCACTGCCCACATACCGTTTAATAAATGCCTATTTAGTTATTTTATCATTTTTATGTGCCGAAAACAATACAAAGCCCTTTAAAACATACATTACTCACTTTGCTGGTTTCTGTTTTTGTATTCCTCAAAAGATGAATACAGCACTTTTCTTGGTTTACTGCCTTCTTCTGGTCCAACAATGCCCATTTTTTCCATTTGCTCCACAATTCTGGCGGCTCTGTTGTAGCCTATTCTGAACTGTCTTTGAAGCATTGAAACAGAGGCTTTTTCTTTGCTTATAACAAGCTCAACAGCTTCGTCAAAGTGTTCGTCTTTTTCTTCTCCGTCATCACTGTTTCCGCTTGGAACGGCTGATGTAATTTTGTCTATAACTTCACTGTCGTAACTTGCTTCTCCGCCGTCTTTAATAAAATCAACTATGTTTTCAACTTCTTTATCCGTTACAAATGCGCCTTGTATTCTAACAGGTTTAACCTTGCCCATTGGGTAAAAGAGCATATCGCCTTTACCCAAAAGCTTTTCAGCGCCTACACAGTCAAGTATTGTTCTTGAGTCAATTCCCGAAGAAACGGCAAAAGCTATTCTTGACGGTATATTAGCCTTAATAACACCTGTAATAACATCAACCGACGGTCTTTGTGTAGCTATAATTAAATGCATTCCTGCCGCCCTTGCCAGCTGTGCAAGCCTGCAAATAGAGTCCTCAACCTCGTTAGGTGCCGCCATCATAAGGTCAGCCAACTCGTCTATAATAATAACTATCTGAGGCATAAAATCAGTTTCGCCTTTTTCCTTTTTCATAGCGTTATAGCCTTTTATGTCTCTTACATGACATTCAGCAAATGTATTGTATCTTAAAAGCATTTCTTTAACTGCCCAGTTTAAAGCACCTGCCGCCTTTTTAGGGTCTGTAACAACTGGTATAAGAAGGTGCGGTATGCCGTTATACACACTAAGCTCTACAACCTTAGGGTCAACCAAAAGCAGTTTAACTTCTTCCGGCTTAGCTTTATAAATAATGCTTGTTATAATTGTGTTTATGCACACACTCTTTCCTGAGCCAGTAGCACCGGCTATAAGAAGGTGCGGCATTTTGGCAATATCAGTTACAACACAGTTTCCGGCAATGTCTTTACCTAAAACAAATGTCAGTTTTGACTCAGCATTTTTAAATGCGTCGCTTTCTAAAACAGTTCTAAGATAAACCGACTGCACTTCTTTATTAGGTACCTCAATACCAACTGCCGCTTTGCCCGGTATAGGGGCTTCAATTCTTATTCCTGTTGCCGCAAGATTAAGTGCAATATCGTCTGAAAGATTTACAATTTTGCTTACCTTAACGCCTTGGCTTGGTGTAAGCTCATAGCGTGTAACTGTAGGGCCTTTGTTTACCTGTATAACCTTGGCCGAAACACCAAAGCTTTGGAGTGTGTCCTCTAGTTTTTTGGCGTTTTCTATCATGTCAGCCTTTGTTTCTCCACCAGTATAAACCGGTTCTTTTCCTAATAAGTCAATAGGCGGAAAAACATATTCTTTCTTTGGCTTTTCAACTTCTTTAATTTCAGCTTCTTTTGATATCTCGCTTTCAGCTTCTTTCAAAGCTTCTTTTTCATTTTCTTTGTTCAGCTCTGAATTTTGTTTTAATTCATTTTCTGTTTCATTTAAAGCTTCATTTATTTCTTCAGCAGAAGTTTCGTCAAGCATATTTTCGTCACCGCTGAACTCATAGCCTTCTTCATTGTCATTTTCTTCTATTTGTGCTGCCGGCAACTCATTTTCTGCTATTTCTTCCGCTTCTTTATTTTCTTCTTGAACTTCTTCTGCTTCTTTCTGGCTTTCAACTGTTTCAGTTTGACCAAAAGGTACAGAAATTAAATTGTCATTAGAGCTTTCGGCAATATTTTCATTATTATTTTCTTCAATTATATTATTCTCGTTCAATTCCGGCTCTTTTTCCATTACCTCCGGCAAATCATCAAACACGCCAAATATAGCCGGAGCACTTTCTTCCTGCTCTATTTCGCTTTCTTCTGTATTTATAGCGCCTATAACCTCTATAAGCTTTTCATTGGTATGAAGGCCGTTTTCTTCGTCATCTTCTGGTACTTCACGGCAGAAATCATATATATCCTCTTTCTTTTCTTCTTTTTTAGGCTCTTCTTTTTTCTCGAAAACAACAGCGTTTAATGCCGGCAAATCACTGTCTAAGCCTTCATCGCCGTTTATTGTAATATTAAAATTGCCTTTTTTGTATTTATGTACTTTATTTTCAAACTTTGCATTTTCTATCTCACGCTTTTGAGCGCGTTTTTCTTCTTTAATGCGTATATTTTCGGCCTTTGCCTTAATACGTGCTTCTTTAACTCTTTGTCTTTGACCAAAGTAGTCAGCAATATTCAAAATACCAGTAACTGCTGATTTTCCTGTTGAAAGCATAACAGAAATAACCATAATAGCCAAAAGCACAATATAGCTTCCCCAGCCTAAAAATTTATCTAAATAATAGGCCGTAATGCCGCCAAAAACTCCGCCGTTTACACCTGTTGCATCGGTATAAAAGTCTGATATTCTTTTAAAAAAGCCAACATCAGCAAATGAACCGCTTTTTTCGGTTATAAGATGGAAAAAAGCTGCAAATGATATTAAAAACAAAATAATGCCTGTTATTTTAGCACTTGTAAAATGTCTTTCTTTTGCAAAAAGATACCAAATAGCAAAAGCTGTTACAAGTATAGGCAGTAAAAAAGCACTTATGCCCAACAGGCCTTTAAATATACTATTTATAAACTCGCCGAATATACCCATTACAGACGTGCAAAGGCTCAGTAGAACTATTACCGAAAGTATTATAAGAATAATCATTATTATTTCTTGTTTAAGTGAATTTTTTTCCGGCTGAGTTTTAGAAGAAGTACGTGAATTTTTATTTGTTTTAGAAGCAGTACTTTTGCCGCTTTGCCTTGTGCCGGTTTTAGATGTGCTTTTAACGCCGGATTTACCGGAATTTTTAGCTGCCGATTTTACAGCCTTTTGCGAAGAAGAAGCCTTCACCTTCTGTTGAGCCATTTACTTACACCTCATTTATAACTTTTATAACTTATCTCAAAATTTTTTATAACTTTTATAACTTTTTTCTAGCTTATTATAACTTAATTTGAAATTTACCCATTAGATTAGTATATCATTATTTTTACTTGTTTGCATAGATGTTTTAAAACAATGCTTTTTACCTAATACGCCAAAAAATCTTTTAAAACCAAAAAGACAGCCGAAATTAGACATACAATATTGTTATAATAAAACTACTATGCTATACTTTTGAAATGATTAATCAAACCATTTAAGGTAGAAAGGAATTAGAAAATGCCAGTAAAGACAAGAAAAACAGAAATTTCAATGCTTAACATACTGCTTTGCCTTATGGTAGTTTTTATACATGTATCCAGTGCGCCTGTTTCGCAGCTTAACAAAGAAAGCTTTCAATATATAACCGTAATGGTGCCTTGGCGTTTAAGCGCATTTGTTGTTCAGGGTTTTATATTTTTAAGCGGGCTTAAATTTTTTATAAAAGGAACGGAAAACTTTAATTATGCCGATTTTATTAAAAAACGTATTAAAACAATTATTATACCTTACCTTATATGGGTAATGGTGTACTATGTTTATTTCTGCTCTATAGGCTATTTTCCTTTTAGCATAAAGGATTATATTATTTATGCAATTAACGGCTCAATAGTAAGCCCATTTTATTTTATTGTGGCAATAGTGCAGTTTTATGTTCTTATGCCTGTTTGGATAAAATTTTTTAATGTTATTGACAGTAAAATTTTATTGCTTATTTCATTTGCTATAATGATAGCAGCAAAAAAATATTTGCCGATATTAATAGGAGATTGGTTTTTATATTACGACAGAATATTTACCACATATTTGTTTTATTGGATTTTAGGCTGTGCCGCAGGGCTTAATTATAACAGTTTTAAAAACTTCGTTTCTAAAACAATTCCGTTTTCGGCGGCAGCATTTGCAATAATTGCGTCAGCCAATATATATTTCAGTTTACAGTCGTTTGCTTATGGCAGATTTGTGCCATTTTTGGAAAATCTGCATGTTTTATACTGTATATCAGCCATACTTTTTATATTCGGCTTTTTTACAATACTGTCAAATAAAGGCATGGAGCTAGACAGTTTTTTAAAAAACATCGACGCTTCAAGCTTTTATATATACCTTTCCCATTGCTTTGTTATGAACATTATAAACCATATAATAGAGCTTTGCGGTATATACAGCATAGGTAAGGCATATTTAATACGCTTTGTAACCGTTTATGTTATTACAATAACGCTTTGCGTTTGCTATATTAAATTAAAGAAAAGAATACTTTCATGGAGGTAACAAAATGCAGAACATACATAAAAAAATAGGCATTATAGGCGGCGGACAGTTAGGACAAATGATGATACTTGAGGCCAAAAAAATGGGATTTTACATCACTGTTCTTGACCCGACACTTCACTGCCCTGCTCACTCAATAGTTGATGAACATATTGTAGCTGATTTTGAAGACGCAGAGGCTATAAGGCTTTTAGCTTCAAAGTCCGATGTTATAACATACGAGTTTGAACACATAAATGCCAAAGTTCTTGAAGACTTGGAAAACGAAGGTAAAAAAGTATACCCAACAGCCAAAAGCCTTGAAATAATTCAAAATAAGTTCTCACAAAAAACACTTATGCAAAAAGATAATATACCTGTTCCGGAATTTATGGCTGTAAGCTCACCAGAGGACATATTAAACGCCGGCAGAAAATATGGCTTTCCTATGATGCTTAAAGCCTGCACAGGCGGATATGACGGAAAAGGAAACTATGTTGTAAAAGACGAAAACGACTGCGAAAACGGATATAATGCATTAGGCGGCGGAAGTCTGCCTCTTATGGCTGAAAAATTTTTCCCATTTATAATGGAAATTTCCGTTCTTGCCTGCCGCTCAATTAATGGTGACATAAAGGTATATCCTGTTGCCGAAAACATACATAAAGACAGCATATTGGATAAAACACGTGTGCCTGCCGCTATAAGTGAAAAAACCACCGAAAACGCCATGAATCTTGCAAAAAGAGTTATGGAAGTATTTGAAGGCGTAGGCATGTTCTGCGTTGAGATGTTTGTTTCTAAAGAAGGAGAAGTTGCCATTAACGAAGTAGCCCCAAGACCACATAACTCCGGCCACTACACAATAGAGGCCTGCGTAACAAGCCAGTTTGAACAGCATATTCGTGCCGTAAGCGGCCTGCCTCTTGGAGACCCTTCACTTATACGTCCTGTTGTAATGCGCAATATATTAGGCGAAGAAGGCTCAGAGGGCTATTCTGTTGTAGATGGTGCTGATGAGTGCCTTGCAATACCGGGCGTTACACTGCATATTTACGGCAAAGAAAAAAGCAAGCCTAAACGTAAAATGGGCCATTTAACAGCAACAGCCGCAACCCTTGAGGAAGCTGAAAAAAATGCCGATTTAGCTAAGTCTTTAGTAAAAATACATGGCTGAAATAAAAACTCTGTGCTCTAAAAAACAATAATTCAAAAGCCGTAAAACGGTATATGCCGCTTTATGGCTTTTTTGTTTTTCTTTATACAACTCTTTTCAAATATTAACCTCGTTTCATCTTTTAAAAATACTATATTACACAATTTTTCAAAATTTCTTTTAACACAAAATATTCATTTAAACCATTATCGCCAATAATAACCAAGCAATAAAATAATTGTTAAATTAAACAATTATTTTTATATATTTTTACATTTCAAATGCACTTTAAATAAACAATTATATAAAATTCTAAAATTTAATATATTAAATATGCATAAATATATATATAACACTAAACTTATTGTGTAATTGTACGATATATAAATATACAGAATATTTTGCTTTCTTACATAAAAAATGTATTTTCCTGAATGAAGGGGAGTGATTAGGTTATGGACTTATGTAATAAAGTAATATCTCGTTTTTTTGTTTCATCCAATAAAGACCAGCCTTTGAATGAGTCTGTAGAGGAAACTGTTTGCAACAGCACAGATACTAATTCCGGGTTTGAAATCCTATTTCCTCCTGAAAATGATATTTGCAGGCTAAGAGATATTTATTATAATGAAAGTCAAGCTGACATTTCTCTTTGTTTAAACCCTCTTCCTCAAAACTGCGAGTGTTTTCCTTTTAATGTCGAAAACATTCAGTGTGAGCTTTCACTGCTTAAATTAGCTATTTCCGTAGAAGCAAATAAACGCCTGCGCAATATGCTTGTAAACGGTGATAAAGGTGATAAATATGCAGATTTGGATGAGGAAGTGTTTGTGCATCGTACCTGCAATAATATGGTGGCATGGGTAATGTTCTTCCCGCCTTCAGGCAATGGCAAAAATATTACCCTTTCTCAGATAAACAATGCCTTAGCAGATAAAAAAATAGTTTATGGCATAAATACTGAGCTTTTAAATTCACTGCCTGAAAACTGCGACAGATATTTTAAGCTATATGTTGCAGCTTTAGGCACACCTGCCGTAAACGGCGAAAACGGCTATGTTGTAGACCATTATCCTCGTGAAATTGAAAATCATATTGATGTTGACGAACTTGCAAAAGCCGATTATATTACATTAAATCTTGTGCTTAATATTAAATGCGGCGATATTATTTGTGATATTATACCGCCTACAAAAGGAATTAATGGCTGCACAATTACAGGTATAACAATTCCGGCATTAAACGGCAGTGAGCCTGAAATACCAAAAGGCCGTAATACAGATATATCAAAAGATGGTCTGCATCTTATATCAACACACGTTGGGCATGTTGAGTTTTCCGGTCATGAATTTCAGGTTAACCCTATACTTGATATTGAAGAAAGCGTTAACCCATCAATAGGCAACATAAATTTCCTTGGAGACATACACATTCATGGCGATGTATGCTGTGGTGTTTCAATACGCGCTACAGGCAACATTCAGGTAGACGGCGTTATTGAGGCCTGTATAGTAGAAGCAGGCAAAAACATAGTTGTTTCAAGCGGTATTCAAGGCCAAAACTCTGCTATAATAAAAGCACACAAAAGCGTATATGCAAAATACCTTGAAAACTGTAAAGTTTATGCCAAAGAAGATGTATATGCCGACTGTATAATAGGCTGTAATGTATACAGCAACGGCAGTATAAAAGCAATTACCGGCAGAGGCGCCATAATAGGCGGCACTATATGTTCTTCAAAAGCAGTAGTAGCTAACTCTATTGGTTCTAAAACCGAAAAAATAACATCTGTACTTTTAGGCGGCCTTCCATGCGATGATTGCGAACGCCGCGAAATTATAGAAGAGCTAAGAGAATTAAATCTTCAAATCCAAAATCTTGAAACAGCACCTGATACAGTGCAAACCAGAACAGAGATTTCAAAGCTTAAGCTTAAAACATATGCCGCAAGGATGAAGCTTGAAATAATTGATAAAGACTTAAGAAATGCACTAAATGAACAAACAATAAAAGATAAACGCTGTCTTGTTTGCGATTCAGCATATCCCGGCACAGTTGTATCAATAGATTTTAAGGAATTTCGCATAAATCGCATTGAGCAGAACTGTAAAATAGGTATGCTTAACGGCTGTGTAGGACGACTATGATTTTAGTTTATATAATTTTTAGCTAAAAGCTTGTTTTACAGTATTTGCCCTATTTTTGCATACTGTAAAAGCAAACTAATATTGGTTTTAATATTATTACGCATTATTTTAAATAAGCTTAATAATTTTGAGCCATAAAAATGTATATCTAAACTTAATACTTGGTTAAATGTCTAAGAGCTATATATTTGCGGATTAATAAATTAAAGCAAAACATAATCAATAGGAGGTTGTACTTTGGACTTTCTTACCGATTCACAAATACAGGAACTTTGGGATAAAGTTATACAAGACATAACAGAACATATATCAAGCGTTCAGCTTTATAAGCAAGAGAGTGCTTTATTAGGTGAAACTTATACCGTTCAGACCACTTTTGAAGGTGGATATAACGCTACTCTTTTTCTGTGTGCAGATACAGCACTATTTACTCGTTTAGCGCAGTGCGTGCTTCAGTCTGAAACAGTAAGCCAACAAGATGTTGAAGACTTTGCCAAAGAATATTTTAATATAATATGCGGCCAGATTGTAGCTAAAATTTTTCAGACCGCTCATGTTTCATCAAGATTCAGCATACCGGATGTATGCACAGGCCGCAATGTACCGCATGATAACGGTAAAATACGGTTCGTGCTAAATTATACAAGCAGCTGTAACGATGGTATACAACTGATTCATCAAAATTCATCATTAGAAAAAACCAACGTATAATGACTATCAAGAAAAGGAGAAAATGAATATGGCTAAAAAAATTATGGTAGTTGACGATTCAAGAATCGTACAGTTACAATTACAAAATATCCTATCAGATACTGATTACCAAGTTATAGCATGCTGCCAAAATGGCGAGGACGCACTTAAAATGTATGAAGAAGTAAAACCTGACTTAGTAACAATGGATATACTTATGCCGGGAATGGACGGCTTACAGGCAGCTCGTCTGCTTCTTGAAGCTCACCCAAAAGCACGTGTTTTAATGGTATCATCTCTTGCTTATGACGATACTATAAACGAGGCAAATAATATTGGCGCTAAAGGTTTTGTTTATAAACCATTTGACAAAGAACAAATAATAAGTTCTATGGACAAAGCTTTCAGTGAAGCGTAATTCTTTATATAAATTAAAATTTTAAGAATTAATTTTATTTACCATGCATTAAAATGAGTCTTTTATAAGGCTCATTTTTTGTATTTTAAATTTTAAAAACAACCTTTGCTTTAACCGTTAGAAAGTATATAAAAGCCCCTCCTACTCTTATGTTGGTAAAAATTTTATAACGTATAAAATATTCTACATAATGAATAATTGATTTATAATCATTTGCTGTATATAATCAGATTAAAGACAATTTTAATTTTTGTATTCTGTGTAAAGACAAATCTATTAATTTTATGGAGGTACCTACATGAATATAAGCATATTTGATGTTACCGGCCCTGTTATGATAGGCCCTTCAAGCTCACATACTGCCGGAGCCGCAAAGCTTGGCAGAATAGCAAGGCTTATTGCCGAAAAGCCTTTTAAAAAAGTATCTTTTGGTCTGCACGGCTCTTTTGCAGATACCTATAAAGGCCACGGCACAGACATTGCTCTTGTAGCCGGAGCACTTGGAATGTATGAGTACGATGAAAGACTGTCACAGGCTTTTGAAATAGCCAAAAAAGAAGGCATTGAGTACGAGTTTTATAAAACAGAGCTTGACGACATGCACGAAAACTCCGTAAAAATAACATTTACTTTTGATGACGGAACACAATGCAACGTCTGGGGCTCATCTATAGGAGGAGGACAAATAAAAATAGTCAGAATAAACGAGTTTGATACAGAATTTAATGCTACAGCCCCTACTCTTATAGTAAACCAGTACGACAAAAAAGGCGTTATAAGCAATATTTCAAAAGTGCTTTTTGACTGCAACATTAATATAGCCGTTATGAAGCTCAGCAGAACAGCAAGAGGCAAAAACGCCTGCACTGTAATAGAAACCGACGGCAAAATACCTGAAAACGTAGTAAATACATTAAGAGGAATAGAAAATATAATTAGCGTTCAGGCAATAAACGTGTGATTTAGGAGGTCATATATGAGTTACAACAGTATACAAGAGCTTTTTAATTTAGCTGAAGAAAGAGATGTGCCTCTTTCACAAATAGTGCTTGAAACAGAATCAGCTTTAACAGAACGCTCTAATGAAGATATATATAACGAAATGGAGCGCAGATACGAAGTAATGAAAAGCTCAGCTAAAAATGCCCTTTTTGAGTCAAGAAAAACAGCCGGCGGACTTATAGAAGGCATAACTAAAACACATTACAGCTATACACTTAAAGGCGATACTTTAAGCGGCGACTTTATTAATAAAGTAATGTCACGAGCTCTTTCATGCAGTGAGGTAAACGCATCAATGGGTAAAATCTGTGCCGCACCTACAGCAGGCTCATGCGGAATAATACCAGCAGTTGTAATTTCTCTTGAAGAAGCATTAAACCTTTCTAAAAAAGATGTACTTGATGCCCTTCTCAGTGCTTCCGGAATAGGTGCTGTAATAACAAAAAATGCTACTGTTGCCGGGGCTGAAGGCGGGTGTCAGGCAGAATGCGGAGTAGCCGCAGCCATGGCAGCCTGTGCAGCAGTACAGATGAAAGGCGGCACAAGACGTCAGTGCGTTAATGCTGTATCAATAACACTAATGAATGTTATGGGCCTTGTTTGTGACCCTGTAGCCGGACTTGTTCAGGTGCCATGTGCCCAAAGAAACGCATCTCAGGCTGTAAACGCAATAATAAGCGCAGATATGGCTTTAGCCGGTATGGAAAGTATTATACCTGTTGACCAAATAATTGATGCCATGTATAAAGTAGGCAAAATGCTGCCTATGGAGCTTAAAGAAACAGCAAAAGGCGGTATTGCTCATACACCGGCAGGCAAAGAAATATTTAATCAGATATTTGGAAAATAATCAGTTAGTTAATATACAAAAATAAAAGGCCGTAAATTCGGCCTTTTATTAATTTCGTTATTAGCTTATAAAATTTTTTGTTAGTCCATTTAAAAAACCGGCGTTAAACGCCGGATAATTTTATTATTCTTTAACTAATTCAGGTGTCTTTGCAGTATTTCTTTCAAAAACAGCTCTAAAAAGAAGTCTTACAAAAGGCCCTGCAAAAAATATCTGCCAGAAAAAAGCCATAGGAAAATTCATTGCTATTGTCTGAAACCAAACACCAACAAATCCACTTTCAGCAGTATTTTTAAATAAAAAAGTTGCTATAAGACTCATTGATGGGCACATAATACAAACTATCATTGCAGAAATAGCAAGTACTATAAATATAGGCTTATCTACCCCCGGTGTTACAATACGCATTGCCAGTATATGAGCAAGTTTATCTACCACTAAAAGCTCCAGTACAAATGCTACAGGCCACATAATTTTTAATTCGCCAAAAGCCATAATAAACACTTGGTTTGTCATGCCGCCAATATTAAGAGAAATGTTATAACAAATCATGGCGTAAACCATTACAAAGGCCATAACGGCTGTAAAAACGATATTTTGAAATCTTGTTTTAGGCATAATAGAATCTCCTTTACATTAATAACTGAGCAAAATCATTATGTGTTGTTCGTCATTATATAAATGTTCGTTTCCAATTAATACCAAAGATTCCGCAATATTTAATTTACTATAAGATTTTACCAAATTAAAATCATTTATGTAATAGTTACTAATTCCGTTTTTTAGTTCATAAAACAATATAAAAACATACATTTTTAAGACTAAAGAATTATATTTAAAAATAATTGTAGTTAAAAATAACCAAATTATTCCTATTTATTATTTAATACACTCTAATACCCCCATAAGAATATACCTCACATTAGAATTTTCATCACTGCAAGTTGAAAATGTAACTATTTTATCTTCACTAGAAGGAAAAACATCACTTACAAATGTTGATTTATTTTTTGCTTCTTCCAGCCATTTAATTTTTTCATTTTCGCCTTTAAATTCTATCTGCCATGCATCCCCCTTAATATCTTCCATAAAACCGGCAAATAAATTAACCTTAAAATTGTTATCAGGAGTAATTAAAAGCATATATGGATATTTATCATAATATGACTGTTCTTTGTACTGATTTATAGAAGCAAGCATTGTTCCGTTTTTCATATTATGACCATAAATTATTGAGTTATCGTCTGAAAAATCTCTGCTGTTTCGGCTGTCTAAATATAAACACCCGCTGTTATTATATGAACCGTCAAACAAATGGCTTAAATAATAAGAATTGTCATTTCCCTGAACAACAGGATAGTTAATAACCGTATCTTCACAATAAATCCATGACACAATATCATCGTTAACATGGTAAAGTGCATTAAAATCCACTTGTGGAACTACAATCCCTTTATTTTCTGTACTATCCGTATCAAAATAAGTGTATTCTTCTAACTGAGAATATGTTTCAATACTTTCTTTTGTTTCATTACAATACTCATAAACCTTATAACCACTATATGCAAATATCGTTATAAAAACCGGAATGAGTATCTTTATAAATTTGCTCATATTTTACCTCATGGCCATTGTTTTATACTTCGGATGAATTACCTGCACCGTCTGAGCCTGTGCTTTCTCCTTCACTTTCCGAGCTTGTGCTTTCTCCGCTACTCTCTGAGCCTGTGCTTTCTCCTTCACCCTCCGAGCTTGTGCTTTCTTCGCCACTTTCTGAGCCTGTGCTTTCTCCGCCACTTTCTGTGCCTGCGCTTTCGCCACTACTCTCCGAGCCTGCGCTTTCGCCTTCACTCTCTGTGCCTGTGCTTTCTCCGCCACTCTCCGTGCCTGTGCTTTCGCCGCCACTCTCCGTGCCTGTACTTTCGCCGCCATTTTCTGAGCTTGTACTTTCTCCTTCACCCTCTGAGCCTGCGCTTTCGCCGCTACTCTCCGTGCCTGTACTTTCGCCGCCATTTTCTGAGCTTGTACTTTCTCCTTCACTCTCCGAGCCTGTGCTTTCGCCGCTACTTTCCGAGCCTGTACTTTCGCCGCTACTCTCTGAGCCTGCGCTTTCGCCTTCACTTTCTGAGCTTGTGCTTTCTCCCTCACTCTCTGTGCCTGTTGCTCCGTCTGTGCTTTCCGTTCCTGTTCCGCCACCGCTTACTGTATCTTCCGGTTGTGTTATCTGTGGAGGTACATCTGGCAAAGTTGGAAATTCTTCTGCAATCTGTCCATTTGCAGTAATTGTAACAGAGTCATTGCCAATTAAGCCTTCTGCAACAGTAAGCATTCCTGTTTCCTGCTCAAAAGTAATGCCCTCTTGATTTCCTTGTCCGTTTGTATAAACAGTATATACATTTTCACCTATTTTGACAGTAATCGTTTCCGGCAAAGAATACCCTTCCTCAGCCGACAAATTCCACTGGCCACTGTTTCCCACTATTTGTATACCTGTTCCCTCAAAAATACATCCCATATATGGCGCTGTTATAAGAATACTTGTCAACTCTGTTTCGGGATATAAAATTGTTAAGTTAAGTTTTATTTCATCTTTCCAAACATATTTGCTTATTGTTGGTGTATAAGGCAGAGTAAATATAACCGTAACCAAAAGGAATGGAAAAACAGTTTTGAAATTCATTGGAAAAATAAATCTTTTCATTGTCTCTCCTCCTTTTAATCAATCTGCTCTGAAATAACAGAAATATCTATATTATAATTAAATTCTCCCGGTGTTGTATAAGTATCAAAATCTACCGCTAATGTTAACGTATGTTCATTAGTTCCATTTTCGTTTGCGTTGAATGTTCCGGCATCTAAAAGCTTATATGTATACCCATCACTGCTGTAACATTCCTTTCCATCCAGCATCATTGTGGCTCCTTCAGGCAAAGGGGTATCCAATTTAACTTCTATATCATACTTTATAGCCACTTCAGACCCTTTGTTTGTCACCTGAAAGGCAAAACTTTTTGATTCCACACCATCACTACTTGGCCGTTTTATTAATATTTCTGTTGTATCGGTATAAGCAACATCCACATCGCCTGCCGCTACACGAGCATAATCACTTCCATTGGCTGCAGAAATATATTTTGAAAAGCTCACTCCCGTAAGAAGCAAAGTACATATAAATAGATATGCTATATAAACACGAAGAGGCAAAAAATGAATTTTTTTATGTTTTTTTATCTCTTTATTATATTTCAATTTTTTCTCCTCCTTGTTCATATTTTTTATTCAATAAAAATGGTATTTCAAATAACAAAAAACCGGCAAATATAATTAAAGCCATTCCCAAAGGAGTTCTTAAATAAAATACCAGCTTTCCTGCCTTTGGAATTACAAAAAGAGTTTTACCAACAATATCATTAATTGCAACTTCTTTTGTGTCAGGCACATTATTAGCATCTCCTTTTGTTATAAAGCTGTTTTGAAGCTTTTCATCTATTCTGTGGGTTACAAGTATGTTATCTTTTTGAAATGTAATTATATCTCCCTTTTTATAGTCTTCCTGTTTCCTTATCACAATAATGTCGCCAACTGAAATTTCAGGCTCCATACTGCCTGACGCCACAACAGCTGCCGAGTACCCAAAAAAATCTGAACTTATACTGCCTGTTATTTTTTTTAAAGCTGCTATATAAATATTAGAAAAAAGCAAAATTGCCAAAGTTACCGTTATAATTACCTTAAAAATCTTTAAAGTTATTGGTACTATTTTGAGCATTTTTTGTCCCTCCAGATTTCTAAAATCAGCAGTACTAAAACTATTCCGCTTATTATCATAAGTCCAATATACATATTCATATTGCTGTAATCGCCTGTTTTAGGAACCTGAGGATATATATACGGGCTTGATGTGTTCTTATTAGAACCTTTTGGGTCCGTCGGGTCGGTTGGATTTTCCGGGTCTGTTGGGTCTTCTGGGTCTGTCGGATTTTCCGGGTCTTTCGGGTCTTCCGGGTCTATTGAATTTTCCGAGTCGTCCGGGTCTGTCGGGTCCGTTGGGTCTTTTGGGTCTTCTGGGTCTTCCGGGTCTGTCGGGTCCGTTGGGTCTGTCGGGTCCGTTGGGTCTTTCGGGTCTTCTGGGTCTTCTGGGTCTTCCGGGTCTGTCGGGTCTGTCGGGTCCGTCGGGTCTGTCGGGTCTGTCGGGTCCGTCGGGTCTGTCGGGTCCGTCGGGTCTGTCGGGTCTTCTCCATCTTCTTCCACAACAATATAAACGCCTATAGTTATGTCATCAGCCACATCAAAAGCGGCTTTATCACCAAGGGCAGTATCTTTAATATCCTGCTCATCATTTACATAATAATCCCATAACCACTCAATATCGAAATCCTGTATTTGATTTCCTTTAACTGTGCCTTCAACAGCTTCAATCACATCAGACTCATCAACCCCATTTGGTAGAGGATAATCATTTGCTTTTTCAGCTCCTTCTGCTGAAAATGTTGTTTTTACAGGCAAATTTTCGCTGCTTCTTATTTCATACATAACTGCCACATACTTAATATCGTATTCAACGTCATTTTTAAGGCGAACAATATTGTACCTATCAGTTCCAGGGGCAATAACATTATCCCCATTTGAAGATTCCACATTTGTATATGTATTGCTGAAAAAGCTAAGCTCTGCTGCGCCATCATCATTTATACCGGTGTCACTGTCCCAAGTAAGGCTGCCTGTAGTATATGTTAAAATATGATTTGGGCTTTGGCTTCTTCCTGAATAAGTAACACCTACAGCAAAAGGAAAAAGGAGTATCTGCAAAACAAACAAAACAAGCACCATGGACAAAAGCCATGAATGTTTTTTGCTTTTTGTATTCATATACTAATTCCTCACTTTCATTTTTGCCAACTAATCAAAACCATACCTTTATAGTAAATAAGCCCCGATACTCCACGGGTTCGGGGCTGTGTTTTTAATCATGTTTTTTATGTACTTTTAAAGATTTATTAATCAATCTGTGTAACAGTTGTTGTAACCGTAATTGTTATCTTAGGGTCATTAGAAGGGTCACCATCAGCTGCATTATTTCCAAGTATAGTATCCAGCTCATCTGACTGGCTTGTAGCACTTCCTGAACTATTTTCAAACGGCCATTCCCAGCTATAAGTAATATCTTCACCAATTGCACTTAAATCAGTTCCTGCATCAACCTCTTTTGTAGTTGCATTTTGAATTGCTGTTTTAATAGCATTTTGAAAACTGTTTTCTCCCCCAGCAGTGCTTAAGGAATAATTAAGACCATTTATTTTTTCATCACCAATATTAAATATTAAAGGACAGTAGAATTCACCGCCACTACCAACATTCCAGCCCGAAAGTTGCACATCAGCTGTTGTTTCGATTCTTACTGCCACCTCTGGTGTGCCGGCAATTTCAATGCCACCAAAGGTACCACTTGTACCAGGTGCAACTACTTTTTCCTCATTACTGGAAATAACAGTATCCCCAACATTAGCCGGAACGTCATGTTTACCATATGTTGTTTTAAATCCATCGCCTGTAATATTCACTACTACGCCCCATTTTGCCACACGAGCTGCGTCATCTCCTTCGCCTTCACTTACATACTTGGCAAATGTATTGCCTACAAAACAGGAAGTAATCATTGTTGATATAAGCAAAAAGGCGCTTGCTTTCATAAAACCATTTTTCTTCATAAAATAACCTCCTAAAAAATTTGATAAATCAAAGGCTTATATAGTAGCATCCTTTTCCCCTGATGCACGAAGCCTTGCTATTTCTGCCTCTAGCTCCTGAGTTCTTTTTCTTTCCAAAGCCGCATATTTTTGCCTGCGTATAATGTCGTAAATAATAAATGCTATTAAAGGCACTCCTATAAAAAGCAGCATACCCACGGGCTCTTTAAGGAACAGGGCAAAATCTCCAACTTTAGGAAGTCTTGATAAATAAATGCCCAATACCTGTTCTTCTGTCACCTTAGATGTATCTTCTGTCTCATTGGCATCGCCTTTTGTTGTAAATAATAGATTACCTGTTTCGTCAGTTTCAATAGCCGTAATACGGTGAGTAACCGCAATTCCGTTATCTACATATGTAATAACATCGCCTTCTTTTAAATTATCAGGCTCTATACTCTTTGAAAATATAAGGTCACCTACTTCAATATGACCTTCCTGCGTTCCGCTCATAGAACCTGAAAGCACCACCATAGGCGTTATACCGAATATCGAAGGCGGTCTTTCAGAATTAACAGTGCCTTTAACTATAATTGTAATATTACAAATTAGTATGATACTTAAAATAATACATACAATAAACGCAGCTATTGTTAAAGGACTGCTGTTTTTTAAATTAATTTGATTTTTTGTAATAGACTTCATAAAAACATTCTCCTTAAAATCAGTTCCCTCAAACTATATTTACTTAAAATGTTCCTATATCACTGCCTATCGTACCTTAAAAAAGGCATTTTATATAAACACTTAACTTATTATTTCTTATTTTTTTATTTTACCAAATAAATCATTTTAATATCTGCTTATTGCGAAATCGTCAATTTTAATTACGAAATCATCATTAAAATCCGCGAAATTAATCCGAAATATATACAGGCTTATTGCTCAATTATGGGGGTTATATCCCCTTATTTATGATGATTATAACCCCCATACTTAAATTTGTCAATTAAAAATAAGGAGGTATTAATTATGATTGTTTTTGACAGATTATGGCAAACAATGGAAAAAAAAGGCGTCTCAACATACCAGCTGAGGGAAAAGTGCGGTATAGACAGCAAAACAATACGCAGACTTCGTTCCAATGACAATATGGAAACAAAAACGCTAAATAAACTATGTATTGTTCTTGACTGCAAATTAGAAGATATAGCCGAGTTTAAAAAAGATACTATATAGCACAAAAAAACCGTTCAAAAAGAACGGTTTTTTTAATAACTAAATATTTTATAAATTAAGCACTGCACATGCACTGCAAATTCCTTTGTTAATTGAATACCCCAAATGTCCATTATATTTATGGCATATAGCCAGCATACTTGATACACCAACGCTTTTGCGTTTTGGCAGGCCATCCACAAGCTCTAATTCACTGCTGCATGTATTTTCACATACAACTATTAGCTTTTTATTTTGTAGTCTTAAATATATGTCAGCTCTTTTATCGCCTTCACATTCTTTACAGCCATGCAATGCGTTTTCTAACAGGTTACCTAACAAAGAAATTAAATCAACATCATTTATAGATATTGTTTCTGAAATGCCACAATGTATATTAAAAGGAATTTTAGTTTCATTAAATTTAACAGCATAAGCAGAAATAATATTGTTAATGGCATTATTGTTTGAATAGCGTGTTGGTGTTAAATCCAAAATTTTATTGTCATATTCTTTTATATAATCCAGTGCTGCCTGTTGGTCTCCATTTTGCACAAAAGCATAAATACTTAACAAATGATGCCGCACATCATGCCTAAGGCGGCTATTAGAAGCTTCTGAAGATTTATAGTTTTTTACCTGTTCCTGTAAATATTTGCTCTGCTGCTCTATAAGACTAATTTGAGAAATAGTATTCATACAATTAATTGTATAAAAAATTACAATGTATAGTCCAATGGTAACTACGAAAAGAAGTACAAACACAATAGTATCTGTAGCAGTATAGTTCCACACATTTGTGCCTACAGCCGTCCAAACAACATGCAGACAAAAAAACAGCAACCCTGCCGTACATATTGGCAGCCATTGTTTTTTATCAGTTACTTCTGTTACCTGAACTTTTCCTTTTAAAAAATACAAATAAAATAAAAGCCCTCCAAACTGCAAAAATATGCGTATTAAAATAGGCATAGGACCGTAAAATACTTCTTTGTCATTAAAAATAAATTTTGTCAATAAATAAGATAAATTATGCACAACACAAAAAAAGTTAACGTATGTAATAAACAAAAACAGCTTTTTCAAAAAAATGCCATTTGATAAAACCAAATAGAATATAAAAAATAAAATACAGGTGACAATAAACATACATGAAATAGCTTTGTCGAAATCTTTTATTATGAATTCTCCAAAAATAATGCATATGCATGTTGACAGTATAAATAAACCAAAATAAATTAAACCTGTTTTTATTTTGCCAAATTTATTTTCAGATAAATTTGGTATCCAAAATATATGCCCTATGAATATAGATATAATTCCAAATATATTAACTGCTGTCACACCATATATCCTCCTTTTAAGCTTTTGCACTGTAATAGTATTATGCATTCTCAAAAGGTATATCTTTGAGTACCGCCTGAAGCGTAAAAATATTGTCTTTAGCCTCTATGCTGTACATTCATAATAAATAGACAATCTTTAGACAGACTTTATATTGCTTCAAAAGAGTTTATATCCTCAGTTTTTAAAAGTGTACTTTACAAAAAAGCGATAGTATTCATCAGCAATAGCCTTATGCTGCCTTATACGGATAGGTACCCTTGTTCCATCCTTTAATATAAAATCTTCCGCAACATCTGCAATATAGCTCATATTAACCAAAAAACTTTGATGGCACCTTAAAAAGCGGTCATCCAGCATACTTTCTAAATTACCAAGTTTTTCACCGCTTGTAAGCACTTCTCCTCCTGATAAATGAATATATATGTTGTGATTTTGGCTTTCAACATACACTATTTCATCTAAAAAGAGATACCGCCTTCTTCTATCACACTGAATAGATACTCTTGGTCTGTCATAATGTACCAAAAGGCGTTCTAAAACGGAATTCAGTTTATCTGAACTAATAGGCTTAAGAATATATCCAAAAGCATTTACATCATAACTTTCAAGCGCGAAATCAGGTGAAGCAGTTAAAAACACTATAGGCGTTTTTATACCTTTTTGCCTTATCTTTCGCGCTATTTCCATTCCATTAATTCCGTCCATATATATATCTAATATAATTAAATCAAATATACATTTATGTTCTTCCAAATCCATAAAAAGGTCTTCTCCACTTGCATATTGTGTTATGTCAAACTCAAATTTTTGCTCCGTATATAGACTAGAAAGCAGCATAGAATTAATCTGTTTACGTTCAGAAGCTAAATCATCACAAATGGCAATTTTAATCATGACCATTCCTCCCACCACAATTTACTATAAACAAATAAAACTTAGTTGTGTTTATATAACATGGGATTAAGATATAGGATTTCAATATCCATAAACATAAAAAGTATATATAGACTAAATTTTCATATTAAATAAATATAAATAACAATATTTGAGGGAAACATTATTATAGAAATGTGTTAATTATATCATAAGTATTAAGTTGTGTGCAATATTACACATGTTGTATATATTTGTATATTTATATAAAAACAGTTTTCAAAAAAATTACACTTAGTAATCAAAAACTATAAACCATAATAATTTCAAACTTTTATACTGTGTAATTAACATATAAATATTTAAAGCTTTTAATTCTTACAAACAAAAAAGACATAACATCACATTTTTAGTAATGTTACGCCATTTTATTATCTTTCAATATTAATTTGTGAAGTTAAATTAGATTTTTTTCTTCTTCTGCGAAAAAAGAAATAAATAAGCAAATATATAACTGTACAAATATTCCCCTTGCACATCACAACCAAAGCAGTATAAATACCATCTCTTATAACTAATATACTTAAAAACAAAATAAAAATAAATGAAGCCGCGGGCAAAATTAATCCAGCCCATGGATTTTTCATATTACTTAGAAATCCCTGCAAAACAAAGCTCCCAATAAATATAAGTATCAAAGCAGAGAGTGCAAATAAAATAAAAACTAATAATACTATTAAAGTCATAAAAGCCATACTATTAAACCTCTATTTATTTCCGGCATTACCCCGCCATCAATTTATTGTTTAAAATGTATTCTTCGGCTGCTTACAGTTATTTGTTAATTATTTTTAGTTGCATAATTTATATTGGGAGTATTATTTTGCATAAAATTTAAAAAATATGTGACAATTGTATCTAATAGTTAAGGAAACACAATGCAAACGGAACAAATTTGGTTTACAACCTTATAACTAACCTGCCCGTGGTAGATTTCACATACATTCAATATACTCAATATACCGATACCCTTGTTTTTGGGAATTCCGTCTGCTAATTCCAACAGTCCATCAAAAGTATTTTCGCAAACAATCATAAATCTAAGGTTATTTGTTGCCAAATAAAGTGTAGTCATTTTGTTTTCATTGGCAGATTTTTCGCTGGCGTGCAAAGCATTTTCAAGAAGATTACCTAACATAGAAACCATGTCAATGTCTTTCATTTTCAAATCCTCATTCAGCTGACATTTAACTGAAAAGGCGATGTTTTTTTCTTCAAACAGTGCAGCATAGGACGAAAGAATGTTGTTGATAACGGCATTTTGGCAATATCTTTTTTGAGATAAGCTCAAAACCGCTTTATCGTATTCCTCAATATAATCTAATGCCGCTTTTGGATTTCCTGAATCAATAAGGTTTGCCAGATGAAGCATATGATGTCGTACATCATGGCGGAACTGGCTGTTTTTCTCCTCAGAACGTTCATAATTTTTAATCTGGTCCATCAAAAACTTGCTGTGCAATTTCACCTGATTAGTCTCAGCACAGGCATTCATATAGTTGATGGTATAAATCATAACCACATACAAGCCAAAAGTCACTACCAAAAGCAACAAAAAAATGACAACATCATAAGAATGATAATTCCAAACATTTGTGCCAACAGCTAGCCAAACACTGTGGAGACAAAAAAACAAAATACTGACAGCACACAGTGGAATCCATTGTTTTTTGTCATAAGCGCGGACTTTTAAAATTCTTTTTTTTACCCAATATATATAAGGAATCAGTGCGCCAAAATGCAAAAATGTCCGAATGCTGATTCCTACCCAATAATAAAGTGGCTCTGTAGGAGAACTCAAACATGACGCAATTAAATAAGACAAATTGTGTGTAATACAGAAAAAAATGTAGTATGTAAAAATCAAAAACAGTTTTTTAAAAAAATATCCCTTGGAAAGTATGAAAAAAGATGTACTAACAATTACAAACGCTACAAAAAAAGTCACTGTAACTTTTTGATTGATATTTCCATCATACGCAAAACAAAAACAAAAGCAAAGAAGCGTAACCAATACGTCAATAGAAAAATATATACACTCGGATAAGCGTTTGTTCAGTTTATTATCATATAAGTTCAAACACCATAAAGAATGTGCAAAAAAAATAAGACTAAGCCCAATCATATTATATACTGTCATCTATATTCCTTCTTTGCTATTTTCATAACCAAAACACATTTTTGATGAAAAAAGATAATAGGTTTCGGGCATTAACTTAAGCTGACTAATAAGAATTGTGATTGTGACCCATTAGTTAAAATAAAATCTTCTTTCACATCGACAATATAATTACAATGAAATAACCCGACTAATTATACCATAATAGTAAATGTATATCCAATGAATTTCCGATTTTTACTTTAATGGCCATCAAAACAGAAAAATTCATTTGCAAAATGATTAACTGTATAACATATGGATTTTTTGCTATATCATCATTGCCAAACATAGCAAAACAAAAAGACCGTTGGGTATTTGTACCCTTACGGTCTTTTATTTATTCCAGCATTTTTCAATGACTTTAGTTGCTTTTTTATTCTTCTTCCAGCCTAAGAACACTCATAAACGCCTCTTGCGGCACTTCTACACTGCCCACCTGACGCATACGTTTTTTGCCTTCCTTCTGTTTTTCAAGAAGCTTTCTCTTTCTTGAAATATCGCCGCCGTAGCATTTGGCCAATACGTCTTTACGCATAGCGCCTACAGTTGTTCTGGCTACTATTTTGCTTCCAATACTTGCCTGAATAGGAATTTCAAAAAGATGTCTTGGTATTTCTGTTTTAAGCTTTTCACAAATCTTACGGCCTCTTTCAACGGCTGAGCCTTTAAACACAATAAACGAAAGTGCGTCTACAAGCTCTCTGTTTACAAGTATGTCCAGCTTAACAAGCTCAGATTCCTGATAGCCCTCAAGACTGTAGTCAAATGACGCATAACCACGGCTTCTTGATTTAAGAACATCAAAAAAGTCATATATAATCTCGTTAAGAGGTATGTGGTAAATAAGCATAGCTCTAGTGTCGTCAAGATATTCCATGCTTTCGTACACACCTCGCCTCTGCTGGCAAAGCTCCATTATAGCGCCTATATAGTCCTTTGGCAGTATAATTTCAGCTTTAACAACAGGCTCCTCCATTTTAAGTATCCTAGCCGGGTCAGGCATATTGCTTGGATTGCTTATTTCCATTACAGTTCCGTCTGTAAGGTATATTTTATAAATAACGCTTGGGGCAGTTGTTACCAAATCAAGATTAAACTCTCTTTCAAGTCTTTCCTGTATAATTTCCAAATGCAGAAGTCCTAAAAAGCCGCATCTAAAGCCAAAGCCCAAAGCAACCGATGTTTCCGGTTCAAAAAACAGTGACGCGTCATTAAGCTGAAGCTTTTCAAGAGCATCTTTAAGCTCCGGATACTTTGCACCATCTGCCGGGAAAATACCACAGTAAACCATAGGGTTTGCTTTTTTATAACCCGGGAAAGGCTCCGGTGTAGGGTTATTGGCTTCTGTAACAGTATCACCAACACGTGTATCTGCCACGTTTTTAATACTTGCTGTAAGGTATCCTACATCACCGGCTTTAAGCTCAGCACAAGGAACAAGTTTGCCCGGATTAAAATATCCCACTTCTACTATCTCAAATTCTTTGCCGGTAGCCATCATGCGCACTTTTGTACCCTTTTTAACTGTACCGTCAAAAACACGCATTATAACTATAACGCCTTTGTATGGGTCATAAACAGAGTCAAATATAAGCGCTTTTAAAGGCGCGTTTTCGTCACCCTTAGGTGCTGGTATATCTGTTACAACTCTTTCAAGAACTTCTTCTATGTTAACACCGTTTTTGGCAGAAATTCTAGGCGCGTCCTCTGCCGGTATGCCTATAATGTCTTCTATTTCTTTAATAGCCATTTCCGGGTTTGCACTTGGAAGGTCTATTTTATTAATTACAGGCAGTATTTCAAGGTTATTATCTATAGCTAAATATACATTAGCCAATGTTTGAGCCTCAACACCCTGTGCCGCGTCTACAATAAGTATTGCGCCTTCGCAAGCCGCAAGAGAGCGTGAAACCTCGTAATTAAAGTCAACATGACCCGGGGTATCTATAAGGTTAAATATATATTCCTCACCGTCGGAAGATTTATGCACAAGCCTTACAGCCTGTGATTTTATTGTTATTCCTCTTTCCCGCTCAATATCCATGTTGTCAAGTATCTGTTCCTGCATTTCTCTTTCTGTAAGAAGGCCTGTTTTTTGTATCAGCCTGTCTGCCAGTGTACTTTTGCCATGGTCAATATGCGCCACTATACAAAAATTTCGTATTTTCTCCTGTCTTGATAAAGACATGTACTTTCCTCCAAACTTATAAATGTAAATTAAGGCATAAGCCGTTCTTATTGTACTATATCTGAATGATTATAACAAAAATATCAGTTTTCTTCAAGGCTGTTAAAAAGTGCCGCCGCAAAAACATCAAGTGAGTTTTCCGCTTCCTGTAATGTGTTCTGCTCGTTTCCTAATTCCAAAAGGAATGAGCAAGGCATGTTATTTAAGCTGTATCTGTAAGGTTTAATATATATGTTTTTCATAACTGACGGCGCCAAAGAGTCCATAGAAGTTTTAAGTGCGTAGCTATATGCTAAATTTTGGGCTATATATGGATTTTCAACACCGGCGTCGGCCTTTTGCCCGTTTTCATTAAGGGCACATACGCCGTTTACAAGCATAAGCCTTGCCGCTTCGTTTCCGTTATAATTTACAGTATCTTTTCCATTGCTTCCTGCACTGTCACGGTGAATATCAATAATAACTTTAATATCCGGATATTTGCTTAAAAGCTTTTGAATGCCTTCCCCGCTTCTTTCATAACTGCCGTCTGTTGTAACTGTTCCGTCTACATTATCATATACCGAAACATCATGAACTACTCCCACTCCATAATTTTCAGATATAATCTCTGCCAGTTTATCCCCTGCCTCTTTAACAGTTCCGCTTGAGCCTCCGTTGCCGTCTGAATAACTTTCGCTTGCATGGGTATGTAATATAAGTATTTCCGGTGAGCCGTCTTTTTTAAATGATATTTTTTGAAAATTATTAGTTAAATTATTTGTATCAAGCAAGCCGTTTTCAATATAAGCTCCGCTTTCTACCGAAAAAACGCTTGCTCCGTTATATTCCTGATAATTGTTGTTACTTTCATTAAAAAATATATGGTTTTTAACTCCGTATAAAATTATAATAGCGCCTAAAACTAAAAAAGTCTTTTTATTTATTGTTATGCCTTTTTGTTTGCGGCTGTAAGTATATTTTTTTCTTGTGTAGTTATTACGGCCTGTCCTGTTTTTTCTCTTAATGTGAATAGGTAGCTTTATTGTTTTAAATAAAAGCATTTTACCGCCTCCGTTTTTTGTTTTCAAATTTTAGTATAAGCTGTATACTATATATTAAAGGAGGCGCAAATTTATGAATACTGTTGATATTATTACTAAAAAAAGAGATAAATATAGTTTAACTCAAGACGAAATAGAATATATGGTAGCAGGTGCTGTAGACGGCTCTATACCTGATTATCAGCTTTCAGCATTTTTAATGGCGTCTTTTATAAACGGCCTTAATGACGAAGAAACTTTTTATATTACAAAAGCCATGCTCCAAAGCGGCAAAATACTTGATTTTTCCGATATTGACGGAATAAAAACTGATAAACACTCTACTGGCGGTGTTGGAGATACCACAACACTTATACTTGCTCCTGCTGTTGCTTCTTTAGGTGTGCCTGTTATTAAAATGAGCGGCCGCGGACTTGGTTTTTCCGGCGGCACAATAGACAAGCTTTCGGCAATACCAGGCTTTTCAACTGAAATTTCTGTGGAAAAAGCCAAAGAACTGGCTAAAAAAAGCGGCATTGTATTAATGGGTCAAAGCGAAAGTATTGCCCTTGCCGACAAAATATTTTATTCCCTGCGTGACGTTACAGGAACAGTCGAAAGCACATCACTAATTGTAAGCAGTATAATGTCCAAAAAACTGGCAACAGGCAGCGACGCCATAGTTTTTGATGTAAAATGCGGAAGCGGTGCTTTTATGAAGGATTTACAATCTGCCCGTACACTGGCTGATGACTTAATACAAATAGGAAAAAAATTCAATAAAAAGTGTATAGCCGTTATTTCTTCTATGAGCCAGCCTTTGGGCAACTATATAGGCAACAGCCTTGAGGTGTACGAGGCCATAGACGTGCTTAAGGGTAAAATAAAAGGCGATTTAAGATACACGTCTTCTATTTTAGGCGGTGCAATGCTTATGTGTGCAGGCAAAGCAAATGATATAGAATCAGGCGCAAAAATGATAGAAGAAGCCATTGACAGCGGCAAAGCACTTGATAAATTTAAAGAACTTGTTATTAATCAAGGCGGAAACCCTGAAATAATAAACGATTATTCGCTTATGCCTCTTTCTAAATATAGTATAGATGTTTTATCACCTAAAGACGGATATTTAAGCTCATTTAACACACATAAAATAGGCCTTACTTCTGTAGAAACTGGCGCTGGAAGAAAACAGAAAACAGACAACATAGATTTAGGAGCCGGCATTAAGCTTAACTGCCGAATAGGCGATTACCTGAAAAAAGGCGATATTGTGGCAACTCTCTATTCCAAAGACGAAACACGCCTTAAAAATGCTGCCGAAATGTTCAGCAGCTCTTTTGAGCTTTCAGACTCTAAACCGGAAATACCAAAGCTTATACTGGACATAATAGAATAAACAAAAGGAGCGATGTATATGAAAAGAGCAATTATAATAGTTCTTGACAGTGTTGGCATAGGCGAAATGCCTGATGCCGCAAAATACGGCGATGAAGGCAGCAACACACTTGTTAATATAAAAAAAGCTCGGCCTGAAATGGATTTAAAAAATCTTTGCAGCCTTGGCCTTGGCAATATAGACGGAAAAGATATAGAAATTTTGGGAAAGATAGAAAATCCTTCCGGCTGCTATGGCAAAATGGCAGAAGCCTCCAACGGCAAAGACACCACAACAGGCCATTGGGAAATGGCAGGCATTATAACCGAAAACCCTTTCCCTACATTTACAAAAACCGGCTTTCCTTACGAAGTTATGCGTCAGCTTGAAGAAGTAAACGGAGATATGGGATTTTTAGGCAATCTTGCTGCTTCCGGTACTGAAATTATAAATATATTAGGTGATGAGCATGTTCGCACAGGCTTTCCTATTGTATACACATCAGCCGACAGTGTAATGCAGATAGCCGCTCACGAAGATATAGTTCCTGTTGAAAAGCTTTATGAAATATGCCAAAATGCAAGAAAAATACTTACCGGCCCTTATGCCGTTGCAAGAGTTATAGCACGGCCTTTTACAGGTACAAGCGGAAATTATACCAGAACAAAAAACAGACGTGATTTTTCACTTGAGCCAACAGGAGAAACAATACTTGATGTGATATCATCCAAAGGCGAAGATGTTATTGCCATAGGCAAAATAGAGGACATTTTCCAGCACAGAGGCATAACTTTAGCCGACCATACAACAAACAATAACGACGGCATAGAAAAAACAATAGAATACATTAAAAAGCCTTCCAATGGACTTATATTTACAAACTTAGTTGATTTTGATATGGTTTACGGCCACAGAAACGATATTGACGGATATAAAAAAGGCCTTGAATATTTCGACTCAAAGCTGCCTGAGATTTTAGACGCTCTTAATGACGATGACATGCTTTTTATTACAGCAGACCATGGCTGTGACCCTACAACACCAAGCACCGACCATTCAAGGGAATACGTTCCTATATTGTGCTATGGCAAAAAAGCAAAAAGCGGAATAAACTTAGGCACAAGAAGCACTTTTGCTGATTTAGGAAAAACAATTCTTGACTATCTTGAAATAAAAAACAGCCTGCCGGGAACATCATTTCTTAATGAAATTATATAAGGAGAAAAATAATGGTTGAACGAATTAAAATTAAAGAAATAAAGGACTCCCCTGCTAATGGCATGTATATTACAAAAAAAGACGCCGGAATTATGCTTTTTTCATCTGCTATATTAATTGCACTTATAGCTGTTAAAACAAAGATTTCGACAGCTATAAAAATGTATTATCTATTAAAATAAGTCCTAAGACTAAAAAGAATAAAATTATTGCGGTTTGCAATTTACTAAAGTATAATAGTTTTTAGTATTTTCACGAAAGGACGAGCATTATGAAATTAGGTATCGTAGGACTTCCAAATGTAGGAAAGTCCACATTATTCAACTCTATGACACTTGGAAAGGCAGAGGCAGCAAACTACCCTTTCTGCACAATAGACCCTAACGTAGGCGTTGTTGCTGTGCCGGATAAACGTCTTGACAGGCTTACAGCACTTTATAACTCAGCAAAAACAACACCGGCTGTTATTGAATTTGTAGACATTGCCGGCCTTGTAAAAGGCGCAAGCAAAGGCGAAGGTTTAGGCAATAAGTTTTTAAGCCATATCCGCGAGGTTGACGCTATAGTGCATGTTGTGCGCTGTTTTGAAGATGCTAATGTTGTGCATGTAGACGGAAGCGTCGACCCAGTTAGAGATATTGAAACTATAAATCTTGAGCTTATATTCTCAGACCTTGAGATACTTGAAAGACGCATTGCAAAAACTACAAAAAGCCTTATGGGCAATAAATCACTTAAAAAGGAGCTTGATGTGCTTAAAAAGCTTCAGGAAGGCCTTGAAAAAGGCATATGCGCAAGAATGATTCCTTTTGACGACCCAGACGACGCAGCTTTTGTAGACACCCTTGACCTTCTTACATCAAAGCCAGTGCTCTATGCCGCAAATGTAGCCGAAGACGACCTTGCTGACGACGGAGCTTCTAACGAAAACGTACAGGCAGTACGTGAGTACGCTGCAAAAGACGGTTCAGAGGTATTTGTGCTTTGTGCAAAAATAGAAGAAGAAATTTCAGAGCTTGACAACGATGAAAAAGAAGAATTTTTATCAGCTTTAGGCGTATCTTCCAGCGGCCTTGACAGACTTATTAAAGCCAGCTACAAGCTCCTTGGTCTTATAAGCTATCTTACATCAGGCCCAGACGAAACAAGAGCATGGACTATTAAAAACGGAACAAAAGCACCTCAGGCTGCAGGTAAAATTCATACAGACTTTGAAAGAGGCTTTATCCGTGCCGAAGTTGTAGCATTTGACGACCTTGACAGACTTGGTTCAATGACAGCTGCAAAAGAGCAAGGTCTTGTGCGTTCTGAAGGTAAAGAATATGTTGTAAAAGACGGAGATGTTATACTTTTCAGATTTAACGTATAAAAAGAAACAATATTCTGATACGTAATATTGCTACATTTTATTTGTTTAAACGTGTTATAATTTGTATATATGCACAATTTTTTATGAACAAAATTCTATTTAGGAAAATGCAGTGACTGTAATATAATTTACTTAAAAGTTGTAAAATATTATTAAAAGGTAAGTGGCGTATTTATGTGATGGGGAGTGATTTTAATGGTAAAATTAGAAACATTCGATTACAACGAACTCATTAAACATCGTGGCACAAAAAAATGTGGTTTTCATGAAATAGGTCTTAAACCAGACGGCTCAATGATGAAAATCCCTTACGTTATTGTTGTTGGCGAGGAAGAAGGTCCTACTTTGCTTATGGATGGCGGTATCCATGGCGATGAGGTAGAAGGCGCCGAGGCTATAGCAAATGTATATAACGAGCTTGACCCTAAGAAATTCAAAGGCGTATACATTGGTATACCACATCTTAATCTTGAAGGATTTAACATAGGCAAACGTGTTGCAAGCTCAATAGACTATACCGCTGCTGACATGAATCGCGTATTCCCAGGCGATGATGTAAGTGGCAAAATAAGCACAACAATAATAGCAAAATACGTTAAGCTTTTTGTAGAGTACGCTGATTACTGGGTTACATTCCACAGCGGCGGAAATACACTTTATCTTGAACCTATAGCATGCTATACAAATACTAAGTTAGACACTGTATTTGGTTCTTTAACTTATGATATGGCACGCTGCTTTATGACACCTTACCTTTGGAGATGCAATCCAGGCGCAAGCAAAGAAGGAAGCACAGCTACAATGCGCGGACTTTCCGAAGTTAAGAAAATTGCGTACATATGCCTTGAAATGGGCGGTAATGTAATGTTCATGAAAGACAGAGAAAGAATCTACAAAATGTGTCATGACGGCATTAAAAACCTCCTTAACTATTTAAAGATGACAGACGGACCTGTTCCTGAATTCAGAACAGACACCATAGATGTTGACGTTGATTACCTTCACATTACCCACGGCGGTATTTACCATCCTACAAAATATATATTTGACCGTGTTAAAAAAGGCGAAGTTCTTGGTTATGTTACAGACATATTCGGCAATAAAATTGATGAAAGAACAGCTCCTTATGACGGCATTGTAGTAGGCACATGGACTCCACCGGTTATTCAGCCAAGAGAATGGTGCTGCTTGTTTGGTAAATTCCAAGACGAAGAATAATAAATATAAAAAGAATCCCTGTTAAATTAATCCAATTCACACATAAACGGAAACAGTGTTTAAGCGCTGTTTCCGTTTTTTATATAAATTAAATAAGCCGTCGGCTAAACCAATGGCTCTTTATTAATAATTTAAAAATATGTAATTATTCGAACTATTAAATCAACTGAAAATACAATTAAAATTAAATAAAACAATAAATTAAGAACTTTAGCAGAGAGCTTCTGAAGCAGCATATTAAAAATAGGCTCAATAAAAGCAACAATTATAAGCGCACCTAAACCAAACCTTATTGATGTTGATAAAGCTATCCTTCCTTCAAAGTTTATAGCATAATCCACATACGTCTGCCACGGCCACGAGCCTGTAAGAAATTCCAGAATATAGCTTGCAGCAAGCTCTATTAATGTGGCAATTATGGCACAAGCTAAAAATACATATATACTGCGTTTTATATAGTCCTTAATATTGTATTTGCCTTTAAATTTTTCGCCAAAAAGCTTTATAATTATAATCGCTCCAAAACCGTATATTGGGCAGTATGGTCCAAAAAGCACTCCTCGGTTTGAAAACCCCCATTTATACACAAAAACCTCAAGAAATACCTCATAAAGCCAGCCTAAAACCGAATAGAAAATAAAGCATAAAAACAGCTGTTTAAACTTTAAAATGCTGTTTTTACTGATTAGATTTTTAAACCCCATATATACTCCTGTTACCCGATAGGCCAAATTTTAATTAATTTCTTGCCGACTATTTGTTCTTTTTTTATTGCGCCTATGCTTTCCCAACGACTGTCTGTGCTGTTATCTCTATTGTCACCCATTACAAAATAGCAGTCTTGCGGCACTGTATAAGGGTACTCCATATCCCCATAAAAACCTGTTCCCTCTTTTGTATATGTTTCTGTAATAACATCTCCGTTAATAAGCACATCATACTTTCCGCTTTCGTTAGGCATAAAATCAATAGTTTCCCCTGGCAGGGCTATAACACGCTTAATTATCAGTTCATCCTCTACATCGCTATAGCTGCATATTATAATATCCCCTCTTTTAGGTTCACTTACTTTATATGTAAGCTTATTAACAGCTATAACATTGCCATGGTAAAATGTAGGCTCCATAGATATGCCTTTAACTACAAGAGTACCTACTGCAAAGTGCCTAAGTATTAAAGCCACCAGTAAAACTATTACTATAGATATAAGCCATTCTTTAATTTCTTTATTGCCATTCTTTTTTTTGCTTGAAACTTCCGCTTCCATGCCAAAACTCCTCTATGCTAAAAAGGCCAATAAAAAATCTGGCCTGGCAACAAACAGTCACCAGGCCCTGAATACACTAAAATTATCTTAATACTTCTTTAACTTTAGCTGCTTTACCTACTCTGTCGCGGAGATAGTAAAGTTTAGCACGTCTAACAACGCCTTTTCTTACAACCTCAATGCGGTCAATTCTTGGAGAGTGGATAGGCCATGTTCTTTCAACACCTACACCAGAAGCAATTCTTCTTACTGTAAATGTTTCACGGATACCGCCATTCTGTCTTTTGATTACAACGCCTTCAAACATCTGTAATCTTTCTTTCTCACCCTCTACAACTTTAGCGTAAACACGGATTGTATCACCTACGCCAAATGCAGGAATTTCGCTTTTGAGCTGTTCAGCTTCAATGTTTTTGATAATTTCGTTCATTTTGTATTCCTCCTGAAAATCAACAAATGTTCTTGCCGTATACATACAACGACAGCGGACCATTTTTAAACACAATTCTGAAGTATTATATCACTTTTTTTTATTATTATCAAGCAAAAATTAATATTTTATAATAGAGTTTACTTTATAATTTTTAAGTACATCACGGCCTTTAAGACCTTCAAGCTCAATTAAAAAGCTAAGTGCCACAACTTCTGCACCCATTTCTTCTGCAAGCTCTGCCATTGCTTTAGATGTTCCGCCTGTTGCTATAAGGTCATCTATAATAACAACCTTATCACCAGGCTTTAAAGCATCGGCATGAATCTCTATTGTAGATGTGCCATATTCAAGGGCATATTCCTTTTTTAATGTTTTTGCAGGAAGCTTGCCAGGTTTTCTAACTGGTATAAAGCCTTTGTTAAGTTTATAGGCAACAGGCACACCAAATATAAATCCCCTGCTTTCAGCACCAAGTACATAGTCAAACTCCAAATCTTTTAAACCTTCAGCTATACGGTCAATAGACTCCTTCATAGCTTCTGGGTTAATAAGAAGTGTTGTAATATCTCTGAATATAATGCCTTTTTGCGGAAAATCCTTAATATCGCGTATAGTAGACGCTAAATCCATAAAAATACTCCTCCTTAAAATCTAAAATCCTTAATTTCAAGCTGTACGCTTTCCCTTCCGTTAAACCTGTTTATTCTAATACAGTAAACTATATCCATACAAATAGGAACTGCCGAACAAACAACTTCTTCAATAGTATAATTCATGCTTTCAATTAGGCTTGTGAATTTTTCGTAACCATCAAAAGATATTCCATCAATTAAATTTCTGCTGTCTTCATTATACAACATAAATTTTATTATATCTCTTTTTTTGCCTAATAGGGATACTTTTTTTATAAAAACTTTTTTTGTTCCAAAAATAGGCACCGGACATTCTTTGCCAAAAGGCGCCAAAGCCTCTAACTGCTTTGCCAATGTTATATCTATATCATTAAACGAAAGCTCTTTTTCAATACGTATAACGCTTGTAAGGTCGTTTTGAGTTAAGGAACAGTTTTCATTAAGACGCTTTCTAAGAATATCAACATTTTCTTTTTCTAAACTCAAGCCTGCCGCCATAGGGTGACCGCCAAATTTAATAAATAAATCACTGCATTTTAAAAGCTCCTCAAATATATTGTAGGCTTCAATGCTTCTGGCTGAGCCTTTGGCAACATCGCCGCTTTGGGTAAGCATAATCACCGGTTTATAAAACATTTCCTTAATTCGTCCGGCAACTATTCCGGCTATGCTCTCATGCACACTTTCATCGTACAAAACAAGAACTCTGTCGTTTTTGAGCTCTGAATTTAAAACAAGCTCTTTTGCCCTTTCAACAGCGCCTAATGTCATTTCTTTTCTTTCGGCATTTAAGTCAACAAGCTCTTTTGCCAGCTCATAAGCCTTATTATAATCGTTTTCGGTAAAAAGCTTAACTGCCGTTGTGGCGCTTTCAAGGCGCCCTGTGGCATTAATGCATGGGCCTATTACAAAACCTGCATGGTATTCGTTTATCTCTCTGTCAGATATGCCTGTAAGATTAATTAACGCCCTCATGCCTGTATTAGTGGTTCTTGTAAGCTCTTTAAGGCCGTTTTTAACTATAATTCTGTTTTCGTCCAGCATATCCACAATATCGCATACAGTGGCTACCGCCGCAAAGGATAGAAACTCTTTGTTGTAAACAAATTCTTTATTAAATGCTTCAAAGAGCAGTTTAGAGAATTTATAACTCATAGCGCCGGCGCATAAAAACTTAAATGGATACTCGCAAAGAGGCTGTTTTGCATCTATAACAGCATCTGCCGGCGGAAGTTTTATTATTTTTTCACTATTTTGGTTTTCGCTGTACTGGCATTCATGATGGTCTAAAACAACTGTTGTAATGCCTAACTCTTTGGCAAGGGCTATTTCTTCCAAAGCTGCTATGCCGTTATCGCATGTTAATATAACATCAATGCCGCTTTCTTTTAGCTCCCTTACGGCATCGCAGTTCATTCCATAGCCTTCTTTCTGCCTGTGCGGCAGATAAAAAATAACATCAGCGCCTAAATGTTTGAGTGTCTTATAAAGTATAGTTGTACTCATAACACCATCTACATCATAGTCTCCATAAACAGCTATTTTTTTACTGCTTAAAACTGCATTTTTTATAATATTGCAGCCTTTAACGGCGTCTTTAAAAAGTTTTCCGTCATAAAGACTGTTTATGTCGCAGTCCAAAAATCTTTTTGCACCGCTAAATGTGCCAATTTTTCTGTTAGCCAACACACAGGCCACAGGCTCACGCACATTTAAGGCTTCTGCCATTTTAGCCGTATTAACATTAGTGCGCTTAAGTTTCCAAATACTCATTTAAAAATTCTCCTTACTATAAAAGCCGGCACAGGGTTTTTAAGCCCTGTTCCGGTTTTTTGGCAAACAAGTATATATTAAATTATTGTTTTTTGCCGGTAAGTGTATACCATATTGAGCCTGAAAGGAATACAGAAGAATATGCACCGCTTATAATACCAACCATCATAGGCAGAGCAAACTCTTTAACAGACTGCACACCAAATACATATACGGCACCTATGGCAAAAAGTGTTGTAAGGGATGTATATATAGACCTTCTCATTGTCTGATAAAGGCTTGTATTTATTATCTCCTCAGTACTGGAGCGGCTCATAAGTTTTTTGTTCTCACGCACTCTGTCGAAAATAACAATAGTGGCATTAATTGAATAACCCAAAACAGTCAAAAGAGCCGCAATAAATGAGTTATTTACCGGTATTCTGAATATGGCATAAAACGCCAGCATAATAAGCACATCGTGAACAAGTGCAAGTATAGAGCTTACACCCATTTTTAAGTCCATAAACCTTATTGTAATGTAAATAAGCATAGCTATGCAGGCTATAATAACAGCTACAGCCGCTGTTTTCTGCATTTCACCGCTTATTGTGCCGCTTATATCCTGCACACTTAATATAGCATCATCTGTTAATGAGAACTTTTCTTTAAGTGCGTTTGAAAGCTCTGTTCTTGTTTCGCTGTCCATTGACTGGGTTTTAATTGTTACGTTTTCAGTTCCTATAAGCTTTTGAACCTGTGGGTTTGACTGTCCTGTAACATCTTTAACTACCTGAACTATGTCATCGTTAGGCACATCACCCATATGCACTGTCATTTCAGTACCGCCGGTAAATTCTATATCAAAATTAAAAATTCCATTGCCTTTTGCTTGGTTAAACACCATAGCCGCTATTCCGCAAATAATAAGGATTACGGAAATAGCGAAAAACTTAAATCTATTTTTTACTATATTCATTTCCGTTTCCTCCTTTAATTATTTGTTTTAACTTTTTTAACCGCGAAATATGACGGCTTATCAATACCAAGGCCAATAATACCCATAATTATAAGTCTTGTAATTACTATAGCTGTAAACATAGAAAGTACAATACCTATCATAAGAGTTATAGCAAAGCCTTTTATTGTACCTGTACCCATAAAGTAAAGTACAGCTGCAGCTATAAGTGTAGTTATATTTCCGTCAAGTATAGCCGGAAGTGCTCTTGAAAAACTGCTCTTAACAGCTGAACGCATTGTTTTTCCGGCAGATACTTCTTCTTTAAATCTTTCAAATATAATTACATTGGCATCTACCGCCATACCAACTGAAAGTATAACACCGGCAATACCCGGAAGAGTAAGTGTTACATTAAAAATGCTTAAAACAGCAATTTCAAGACCCATGTAAATGCCAAGAGCCCAGTCAGCCGCAAAACCGCCTACTCTATATACCAAAAGCATAAAAAGCAATACTAAAGCAACACCTACAACAGCTGATTTAAGGCTTGTTTCAATGGCATTTGCTCCAAGTCTTGCGCCTATATTATTCATTTCCATAACAGTAAGGTTAAACGGCATAGCGCCTTCTTTAATTAAGTCTGCCAATTCCTGTGCAGATTCACCGGTAAAGCTTCCGGTAATCATAGCGTTTCCGTCTGATATAACACTGTTTACAGTAGGTGCGCTTATAACTTCATCATCCATAACAATATATATTATTTTGTTAAGATTATTTTTTGTAGCCTCAGCAAATGCCGCTGTGCCTTCATCGTTAAATTTAAGTGCTACATAAGGCTGTGATGCTGAATTTTTGCTTACTGCGCCTACTTCTTTTGTTGCATCTGCAATCATGCTTCCGTCAAGGAGCACATTTCCTTCTTCATCAACAAACATAAGCTGAGCTGTTTTTCCAAGCTCTTCAATAGCTGTTTCGGCATCATCAACGCCCGGTATCTCTACCCTTATTCTGTTATTGCCTTGTCTTGCAACTTCAGCTTCTGTCCAGTTTTTCCTATCCAAACGGTTTTGTATAAGGGTAACTGCCCTTCTCATTTCGTCATCTGTTACATCTTCTTTATCGGCCTGATAAACTATTGACACACCGCCGCTTAAATCAAGGCCTCTTTTTATGTCTCTCATGCTTAACTTTCTGTCAGCGCCTATGCCTATAACGGATGTAAAACAAAGTACAGCCGCTACAACAGCAAGGACAATTAAAACAGCTAAGCTTCTGCCTTTAGTCTTCATTATTTAACTGTTCCTCCTGAAACTCTTTTGCCTTAATCATAATGGCACATTCTATTCTTTTTCTCTGAAGCTCACAGCCTATCTCATACGGTTTAAGTATATCGCCTGAAAGCTGGTACGCATTAGCCGCACAGCCGCCGCTGCAGTAAAATCTTGCCCAGCAGCTTTTACATTCTTCTTTGGCATAAACATTGCATTTGGAGAATTTCTCTCTTAATTCAAAATTATTCATGCCGTCAAAAACATTGCCCATTGAAAAGCCTTCAAGGCCTACAAACTGGTGGCAAGGATAAAGCTCGCCTTCCGGTGTAACAGAAAGATACTCTGTACCGGAACCGCAGCCTACAAGTCTTTTTATAACACAAGGGCCGCCTGTAAGGTCTATATTAAAGTGGAAGAAATTAAAGTCATCCTTTCCGCCTTTTTTATGTCTTTCATAAAGCTCAGCGGCAAGTCTCTCATATTCCTCACATATAGCCGGTATGTCTTCTTCTCTTATAGCATAGTCTGTGTCATCAGAACCAACAACAGGCTCAACTGAAATCTGCTTAAAGCCTAAATCTGCCATGTGAAGCACATCTTTTGAAAAGTCAAGGTTATGCCTTGTAAATGTGCCTCTTATATAGTAGTCTGTCTGATTTCTGCTTTCAGCAAGCTTAATAAACTTAGGCACTATAAGGTCATAGCTGCCCTGTCCGCCGGCTCTTGGGCGCATCATGTCGTTAATTTCTTTTCTTCCGTCAAGGCTTATAACAACGTTGTGCATGTTTTTATTAATGTAGTCTAAAATCTCATCATTTAAAAGCACGCCGTTTGTAGTAATAGTAAATCTGAAATTCTTGTTGTATAACTTTTCCTGCTGCCTTGCATACTCAACTATTTCTTTAACTACATCAAAATTCATTAAAGGCTCTCCGCCGAAAAAGTCAACCTCTAAGTTATGTCTTTTGCCGGAATTTTTTATTATAAAATCAATAGCAGCCTTACCTACTTTACTGCTCATTAAAGAACGGTGTCCATGATATTCGCCTTCCTCTGCAAAGCAGTATTTGCATTTAAGGTTGCAGTCGTGGGCAATATGCAGGCAAAGCGCCTTAACAACCGGTTCTCTTGCGTCTACAAAATCAATTACATTTTCATATATGTCAGGAGCATAAAGCATTTCTTCTTTTCTAAGCTCGTCAAGCTCGTCCATTGTTTCGTTAAGCTCATCTTTAGAATATTTATCTCCAAAAAGCTTAATAACTTCTTCTCTTGACCCATTTTCGTATGTATCTACAATGTCGAACATTGTATCATCTGCAACATGAACAGCGCCGCTGAAAACATCCAATACAACATTAACACCGTTCATACTGAACTTATGTATCATTTCGTCACTTCCTTATTAAAATAAAAATATAATCAGCCAATAAAAAGTCCTGTCTTAAATACTGACAGCCAAATAAAACTTCATGTTTTAAAACAGGTTTATAATCATTTTTTAATATAGTTTAAGTCAAAACAAAACCTCGATTTTGCAACCGAGGTTTTAAAAGCAAATCTTTTTTCTTATCTGTTTTCGCAAGCCTGATTTGCAACTGTGCAGCTTGTTTTGCATGCTGACTGACAAGATGTCTGGCACTCGCCGCATCCGCCTTTAGCCATTGTATTTTTAAGCATAGAAGTATTCATAGTTTTAACGTGCTTCATGATATACCCTCCTTTTATATAGTCATATAAGTACTTTATCATGGCACATTATAACACGTTTATACTATTTTGAAAAGTCATTTTTTTGTATTGATTCCCAAAATACCGCCTACTGCCCCGCTTACAACAGACAAAACGATTGACAAAGCCCTGAATAAGCTCATATTTTCACCGTAAGGCAGCATTATAATAAGCAAAACAATAATTATATAAATACCTGCCGAAAGAGCTCCCCAAAGTATGCCTTTTTTATCTGCTTTAGACGCTGTTTTAAATCCGGCAAAAAATGAGCTTATAATTGTAACAGCCAATGAAAACGGCGCAATAAAGCTTTCGCTTATATCGGTATATGTAAGCAGTACGGCACAGACTAAAAACGCAGCTGCTGTAAAAAATAAAGCCGGTATTAAACCGTAAAGCATACCGTATAACACACCATTATTTCCTGCCGGAGCTTGATTTGTTGGTACTTTCAAAAACAACACTTCTTTCTCTTTTTTACAATTTTACTTGCCATATTTAAAAAATATTCATTGCCCCAATAAAATCTTTGTGTTTAAATATATATCAGAGGTGATACAAATGGAATTAACCGGTTTTATAGACTTACACTCACACTCAACTTATTCCGACGGTACACTTACACCGGAAGAGATAATAAAAACTGCGGCACATATAGGTCTTTCATCTGTTGCCCTTACAGACCATGACTGTATATTTGGTACAGACGAATTTACATCTGCCGGCAAAAAATACGGCATTGAGGCAATAAACGGCATTGAGCTTGCCTCTTATTATTCAGCACCGTTTATTGAGCGCACAAAAGAAATTCATATTGTAGGTCTTTTTATAGACAATAAGAATAAAGAGCTTCTTGAAAAAACCGAAATAATACTTCAGCAGAGAATTGACCGCAATCACAAAATGGTTAAGCGCCTTACAGAGCTGGGCTTTCCTATGACGTATGACGAGCTTAGGGCCATAGCCGGCAGGGACAGCTGTTCAAGAACACATTATGCTCTTTTAATGGTTAAAAAAGGCTATGTTAAAGACAAAAAAGAGGCTTTTGCCAAATATATATCTACCGGTATGCCGGGATATGTGCCAAGAATACTGCCTACACCGGAAGAATGCATTAACCTTATTAAAAATGCCGGCGGAGTACCTGTTTTGGCTCACCCTACTCTTTACCGCCTTAATAACGAACAGATAGAATTAATGGCACAGGATTTAAGGCAAAAAGGCATGGAAGGCATAGAGGTTATGTACTCCACATATTCAGCTGAAGAAGAAAAATTCATCAATTCCATAGCCGAAAAATATAATTTTGCCAAAAGCGGCGGAAGTGATTTTCATGGCACAAACAAAACCGGTATTTACCTTGGAGAAGGTAAAGGAAATCTTAAAATACCTTATGAATTTTTAAACGAAATTAAAAAAAGGAGGAACATATAATGTTTAAAACAATTCAGGCAGAAGAATTAGACCAGAACATATTTAAAATGATAGGCAAAGACTGGCTTTTAATAACAGCTAAAAAAGAAGATAAAGTAAACACAATGACAGCTTCATGGGGCAGCGCCGGTATAATGTGGGGCAAACCAACAGCATTTGTATTTATTCGTCCGCAGAGGTACACAAAGGAATTTGTTGACGCTTCTGAGGAATTTTCAATTAATGTTTTAGGCGACGCATACAGAAAAGTTCTTAATTACTGCGGAACAGTTTCCGGACGTGATGAGGATAAAATAAAAAATTCAAACCTTACAGTTGACTATAAAAATGATACTCCATATTTTGATGAAAGCAAAATTGTGCTTATTTGCCGTAAGGTATTCGCACAAGAGCTTAAAGAAGAAAGTTTTATTGATAAGTCTATTATAGACAAATGGTATCCGCAAAAAGATTATCATACAATGTACGCCGCAGAAATTAAAGAAGTTCTTATTAAAGAATAAAAAATAAAGCACTGATTTCTTAAAAGATTTCAGTGCTTTTTATTGTTTATTTAATTATTTAGAAGCTTTAACTTTAATCCAAAGCTCTGAAAGTTTCTGTCTTAAAACTTCGTTATCGTTAAATACTTCGTCTTTTTCATAGCCTTCTCTTGGAAGATAAGCCTCATTGCCTTCATACTCTCCGCCTTCACCGCTCATTTCAGCAAGAACCTCTTTGTTAGGAGAAGCATAGCCTACAGTTGAGCTGTTGTCATAAGAAGCATCATATGAAAGTATATAGTTAATAAACTCGTGGGCAAGCTTAGGGTTTTCGGCATTTTTAGGTATTACCATTGAGTCAACCCAAAGGTTTGTTCCTTCAGTAGGCATCCAGTAGCTCATATCCTCGTTTTCGGAAAGTATATAAGCCGCATCACCACTGTAAACAACAGCCATGTCCATAAGGCCGTTAGCCATATTGTCTATAACCTCGTCAGTTACATATACAGGCTCCATTGTGTTGTTTAATTCCACAAGCCAGTTATAAGCTTCGTTTATTTCTTCCTCATTGTCTGTATTCATTGAATAGCCTAAAGATTTAAGAGCTACCATAAATGAGTCTCTTTCAGAGTCGTACATATAAATACGGCCTTTATATTTTGTATCTTTAAGTATGCTGTAGCCTTTTTCCTCAACTTCTTCCTGTGGTACATTGTTGTGGTTATAAACAATACCTACAGAACCCCAGAAATAAGGCACAGAGTATTTATTTTCAGGGTCAAAAGAAAGATTTTTAACACCGTCTGCAAGCTCGCTCATATTAGGTATAAGGCTTAAATCCAGCTCCTGAAGCATGTCTTCTTTTATAAGTCTTTCAATCATATAGTCAGAAGGCACTATTACATCATAAGCGTCACCAGCCTGAAGCTTTGTATACATCATTTCGTTTGAGTCAAAATATTCAGAAATAACTTTTACACCGAATTCTTCCTCAAAATTTGAAATTACATCTTCTCCAACATATTCACCCCAGTTGTAGAATTTAAGAGTGTCAGAGCCGTATTTTTCCACAGCGTCTGATGATGATGCCGCGCTTGAACCACAACCGGAAAGCGCTACTGCTGCAATAAGAGATGCAGCCAATATTATTTTTTTCATTCTTTTACTCCTCCCCTTCGTTTAAGTACAGGTATAATATTTATAAGCACCAGAACAACCGTTATAATAAGTATAATAATGGTTGAAAGGGCGTTTATAGATGGATTAATACGCTTACTCATTGTATAAACAAGTATAGATATATTGCTTACACCGTTTCCCGTTACAAAGTACGAAATTATAAAGTCGTCAAAAGACATTGTAAAAGCCACTAATGCTCCCGAAACTATTCCCGGCATTATCTGCGGTATTATAACTTTTATAAGCGCCTGCCATGGTGTAGCGCCTAAATCCAGTGCTGCGTCCGCAAGGTTAGGGTCAAGGCTTCTGAGTTTAGGGTTAACACTGAGCATAACATAAGGAATACAGAACATAATATGTGCCAAAAGCATTGTAAAATATCCCTTCTGTACTCCTAAAGCGCTAAATAGCATTAAAAGGCTTATAGCTGTTACAATTTCCGGGTTCATAATAGGAAAGTCATTTATTCTTTCCACAATATTCTTAAGTACCTTATTTGATTTTGAAAGGCCTATAGCCGTAATTGTGCCTACAACCGTGGAAATTATTGTTGCAAGTATGGCTATTGAAATAGTTGTCCATAAAGCACTCATCATATCCCGGCTTGAAAACATTTTTTCGTACCATGTAAGTGAAAAACCGCTCCAGTGTGTAAGTGATTTTTTGCTGTTAAACGAAAAAACCACTGTGTAAACAATAGGCATATAGAAGAATATCATTACGCAAATCATAAAAAGTTTTGAAAATATCTTTTTATTTTTCATTACTTCTTGTCTCCTCCTTCCATAGCCTCGCCTTTATCTATTTTCTTTGTAATATACATAGAAATCATAATTATAACAGCCATTATAAGGGATATGGCACTACCGAAATTCCAGTCTCCCGCTGTAAGGAACTGATTTTCTATTACATTTCCAATAAGTACATACTGACCGCCGCCTAAAAGCTTTGGTATAAAGAAGCTTGATACCGCCGGAAGAAAAACAAGTGTTATACCGCTTATAACTCCCGGTATAGAAAGCGGCAGTGTTACTCTTAAAAATGCCTGAACCTTATTTGCACCTAAATCGCTGGCAGCTTCCAAAAGGCTTTTATCCATTTTGGTAAGAGATGTATAAATCTGTAATATCATAAATGGTATAAAGTTATACACCATACCAACTATAACAGCAAAGCTTGTGTGCAGCATTTTAACCGGGCCTATACCTATTAACCCCAATACAGTATTAATTATGCCGTCATCCTGCAAAATACCCATCCATGCGTATGTTCTAACAAGCATGTTTATCCATGTAGGTATTGTAACAAGGAGTATAAGCATAACCTTTTTACGGCCTTCGGCATTAGCTATAATATAAGCCGCCGGATATCCAAGAATAACACAAATAATAGTTGTGGCAATAGCTATTAAAAGGGAACGTCTTAAAACATCAAGGAATATAGCGTCGCTGAAAAATTTTCCGAAGTTTTCAAATGAAAACTTAATTGTAGCCACATCGTTTCCGGTTTTTGTAAAGGCGTAAACAAGTATAAGCAGCATAGGCAATACAATAAGCAGACAAATCCAAACTATATACGGATAGGCCATTGTCCTGAATTGCTTCATTTTCAGTTTCCTCCTTTACTCATTATGTGAATATCTTCCGGTTCAAATGTAAGACCTACAATATCGCCTTCCTTATGTTCTCTTGTTGTATCAATTTTGTATTCATAGCCTTCTGTTTTAAATGTTACAGAATATACTCCCGGAACAATGTTCTCTGGGTCAAAGTCATAGTCAACTTCTGTAATATCTACTTCCGTATCATCATCAAGGCTCCAAGCAGAAGCATTTGCCCATGTTTTAAGGTCTGTCTCAAGGGCAATACTTTCTTTAATTTCATCTGTCTTTTTAAAGAAGTTAACGGCAAAAATTTCTTCGTTATATTCTGTACTTACTTTTTTGTTCTGGTCTGCCACTATCATGTTTGCAGTAACCATTGTTCCTGCTGATGTTGAGAATGTAACAGGATAAGTACCGTTTTGAGGGCTTATTTTATACTCAACCTTGCTTATTGAAACAAACTCGTCTGTTTCAGGGTTCCATGCCTGAGCGTCGGCTCTGGCTATAATATCAGCCTCTGTAAGCTCTGCTACGTCCTCGGCGTCAAGATAAAAGTCGTTGGCGCTCATTCTTTCGTTTGCCTTCATATTAAATATAGAGTTATCCTCTGAAACGTGCATTTTAACTGTTATGCTTGTTCCTGAGCGTGTTTCAACTACAGTTTCGTAATGAACGCCTTTAAAAAGAACAGACTTAACAACGCCTCTTAATTTGCCTTTTTCTTTAGGTACTATTTCCAAATCTTCCGGTCTTATAACAACATCAACTTTTTCGTTTGGCTCAAATCCGCCGTCTACACACTCAAAGTGCTTATCCTCAAATATAACCTCTCTGTCCTGAACCATTACACCGTCTATAATGTTGCTTTCGCCTATAAAGTTAGCTACAAACACATTTTTAGGCTCGTTGTAAATATCAGTTGGTGTACCTATTTGCTGAATTTCACCGTCTTTCATAACAACTATTTTGTCAGACATTGTAAGGGCTTCTTCTTGGTCGTGGGTTACATATATAAACGTAATGCCTACTTCCTGCTGTATTTTTTTAAGCTCATGCTGCATTTCTTTTCTAAGCTTAAGGTCAAGAGCACCCAAAGGCTCGTCAAGAAGAAGTACTCTAGGCTCGTTTACAAGTGCTCTGGCTATAGCTACCCTCTGCTGCTGGCCTCCGCTTAAAGCCGTAACACTTCTTTTGCCGTACTCCTCAAGGCCTACAAGTTTAAGCATACGCATAACTTTCTGCTGTATAACATCTTTTGGCTCTTTTTTGATTTTAAGGCCAAAAGCCACATTATCGTATACATTCATATTAGGGAAAAGAGCGTATTTTTGGAAAACAGTGTTAATTTCTCTTTTATACGGCTCAACATTAGATATTTCTTGGTCGCCAAATATAACCTCGCCTTCGTTCTGTTTAAGAAATCCGCCCAAAATCCTTAAAAGAGTTGTTTTTCCACAGCCTGAAGGGCCTAAAAGTGTTACAAACTCATTTTCGTAAATATCAAGGTTAATACCTTTAAGCACAAGCTGTCCGTCAAATTCCTTTACAATGTTTTTAAACTGAATAAGTTTTACCGGCTCCAATTTTAAATCCTCCTTTTTAGAATAAAGGCGGCGTAGACACCCAAATAAGTTTTGCCGCTGTTTTCCTGTCGTTTCTTATATAATGAAAATTCTTTCCGTTAAGATAAAAAGTCTCGCCTTTTTTAACTGTGTATTCTTTGTCACCGTTTACAAGTGTAACACGGCCTTCCAGTACATAACCGAACTCCTCGCCATCGTTTGGCTGAACCTCAAATGTTTTCATTCCCGGTTCTATTTCAATCATAACCGGCTCCATTTCGTTTTTCTGTGAGTTAGGAACAATCCAATTTACTGTATAGCCTTCTCTTTCGTCTACAAAAAAATCGTCCGTGCTGAAAACAGCCTTTTCGTCACGGTCTTCTTTAAAAAACTCGCCGAGAGTAGTGCCCAAAGCCTCAAGAATATCGTAAAGAGTAGCTATTGAAGGTGACGTAAGGTTTCTTTCAACTTGTGATAAAAAGCCTTTTGTAAGCTCACAACGGCTTGCCAGTTCCTCAAGAGTAAGACATTTTTTTAATCTCAGCTGTTTTATTTTATATCCAATATCCATTAAACAGCCCTCCAATCGGATTAGATATACTAAACAAATCAATTATTTTTACTAAACCAAAAACATTATACTATAACTTTCCGCAATTTCAATATTCTTTAAACAATTTATTTAATTTTATTAAACTCATACAATGAAAAATACCTTTGTACTGACAAGTTTATACAAAATTTGCAAAAAAATACCAGCCATGATATTATACCTTAAAATATACAGCCGGTTTATAAAAATATATATTAAATTTTACATTACTAAACAAATTTTACTTATTTTTAAACTTTGAAACCATAGTATAAACACCATATAATCCTGCCGCCATGCCATATAAGCCCATAATCCTTTTGGCCATTGGTATAGCTGTATTTTTAATAAACATCACTCGTTTTACGGTTTTTCTTATTTTCATTTTATAACCCCTACCTCCACAAAAATCAAACAATATATTGAATAACACATTCCGTTCTGTTACTATTTAGATATAAAGGAGAATGCTTATGATAAAATTAATAGCTTCTGATTTAGACGGAACACTTTTAACAACTAATAAAGAACTTACTCCACGGCTTAAAAAGTCGCTTGATAAAGCCGCTCAAAACGGTGCGCTGTTTGTTCCTGCAACAGGCAGAACATTATGCGCTATACCCCAGTATGTTAAAGACATACCTTCCGCCAAATATATAATAACATCTAACGGGGCATGTGTATATAAAAAAGGCTCTAAAACGCCTATATTTAAAGAATGTCTTATGCCAGAGCAAGTAGAAATAGTATACAGCGCCGCTTCTCAGCTTGATACGGTTATAGAAGTATTTGCCGATGGCATGGCGTATATAGGAAAAAGCCATTTTGAGTACTTACAGCAATTCGGCATAACCGGCCGCAGAGCCAACTATATTAAAACAACAAGAACAGTAGTACCTGACATATACTCACTTCTTCACTCCAATATTGAAAATATAGAAAATATTAATGTTATATTCAACAATATGAGCCTTAGGGAAAAATTCAGGGCAGATATTAAAAATTCAACTAGTGCCTTTGTTACTTCTTCTTCCACAGATAATATAGAAGTAAGCTCCTCAAAAGCCGCAAAAGGCAATGCATTAAAAAACCTCTGCCAAATGCTGGGTATTAAAAACAATGAAGTTATAGCCTTTGGCGACAGTGAAAACGACATTGACATGCTTGAGTTTGCCGGAACCGGTGTTTTAATGAAAAACGCCGATAACAGCCTTAAAACCCAAGGTCTTATCGTTTCCTCCTCCTGCGATGACTATGGTGTTGCCAGAATACTTGAGGATATATTTTAATTAACTTAAATATATTAAAAAAACATATATTAAAACTAAAAACAAAACCACAGCAAAAGATAAATTCTTTTAAACTGTGGTTTTATTATTTTTCACTTAAAGTATTTTTATTAAAATCCTTCTATATTAATAACTCTTGTGGCAAAATTTCTACCCAAAGCCTGACGGCAAATCCTGCTGAACATTTCCGTTTGGTCACTTACATAAAACTCGTTTTCAGGCTCTCTTTCTTTAAGCCGCGCCATATCGTTTTTTAAAAGATAATCTTTTAAAACAAGTGCCGTTTCATAAGCCGGGTCAACAAGTGTTACATTTGGCCCTACGGCTTTTTTAATACATTCCCTTAAAAGCGGATAATGTGTACAGCCCATAACAATAGTATCTATATTTTTGGCCGTAAGCTCAGAAATATACTTTTTAGCCGTAAGCAGTGTAATTTCTTCATTTACCCAGCCTTCTTCAGCCAGCGGCACAAAAAGCGGGCATGCCTTTGAGTATACTTTTACACTGCTGTTAATTTTAAGTATTTCTTTTTCATAGGCTCCACTTCTTATAGTGGCTTCTGTAGCAATAACGCCTATGTTCCTATTCTGCGTAATCTTTGCTGCTTCAGCCGCTCCCGGCTCAACAACACCAAAAATAGGTATGTCAAATGTGCTTTTAAGCTCATCAAGGCTATTGGAGCTTACAGTATTGCAGGCTATAACAACAGCTTTAACATTGCGGCTTAACAAAAAACGTATATCCTGTTTGGCAAATTTTGTTATTGTTTCTTTTGACTTGCTGCCATAAGGCACTCTTGCAGTATCTCCGAAATAAACTATAGCCTCGTTTGGAAGTTCTTTTATAACACGGCTTGTAACGGTAAGTCCGCCTACGCCGGAATCAAAAATACCTATAGGCCTGTTATCCATTAAATAACCTCCTTACTTGCCACAGCAGGCAAGTGATATAAGCTCATCAATAAGCTGTTCAATAGGTTTACCGGCACTTTCCCAAAGCTTAGGGTACATGCTTATTGATGTAAAACCAGGAAGTGTGTTAAGCTCGTTAAATATAACCCTATTTGTGTCTTTTTCAACAAAAAAGTCAACTCTTGCAAGGCCTGAACCGTCTACAGCTTTGAATACTTTAAGAGCTGTTTTTCTTATTTCTTCTATAACACTCTCGTCAAGCTGTGCAGGGATAACTGTTTTTGACTCAGCATTGTTATATTTAGCGTCGTAGTCGTAGAACTCAGCAGCGGAGAATATTTCGCCTACTGTAGAAGCATCTGCCTTTTCAACACTGCCTAAAACAGCACACTCTACCTCATGTCCGTCAATAAATTCCTCAACAAGTATTTTTCTGTCGTGCTCAGATGCTAATTTAAGGCCACTTTCAAGCTCCTGTCTGTTATGCGCCTTTGTAATGCCTACAGAAGAACCTGCGTTAGCTGGTTTAATAAAGCAAGGATAACCAAGTTTTTTCTCTATTTTGTTTAAAACTGATTTCTTTTCTATTTCATCTTTCATAACACAAACAAAATCAGCCTGATTTATTCTTGCGTTTTTAGCTATTATTTTTGTATAAACCTTATCCATAGAAACAGACGAACTTAAAACGCCGCAGCCTACATAAGGTATTTGTGCAAGCTCCAAAAGACCTTGAACTGTTCCGTCTTCACCCCATTTACCATGAAGAACAGGTATTACAACATCAACAGGTATTACTTTTGCCTTTGTGCCTACAATTTTAATAAGGCCCTTATGTGTTGCATCTGGGCTTAAAACAGCAGGTGTGCCGTATTTTTCCCATTCGCCATTTTTAATGTTTTCAACTGGACCATTATAAATCATCCACTTGCCTTCTTTTGTAATTCCTACAGGTATAACATAATATTTTGCCTGACTTATATTTGAAATTATAGTGGAGGCTGAAACTCTTGAAACTTCATGCTCTGATGACTGCCCGCCGAATAATACAACTATCGTTTTTTTATTCAAAATTATCCCTCTTTCTTTAGCCGGCACATAAGCCGTTAATATTTTTATTATATTCAATTTGCGCATTAATGACAACATAAATAAGGTAAAAACAGACTTAATTATACCACAAACCAAAAGTTATAAAACCAAAAATCAAAATTTATGTATTTTATACGTTCTTATTTAATTGATTAATATTTTTAAACACAAAAAATAAAGACGGAAACACAATATTTCCGCCTTTAAACATTAATTACTGTTCCATTTGCTTTGCCAAAAATCCGGCTGCTGTCTGTGCCAATTTCCCCTCAATCTCACCCATTTTTTTGTCCTGTGATAAAAACATTACAGCGCCTATAACATCGCCTTCTGAAATAATAGGTGTTACAAGCTGATAGTTATAGCTTTCGTCGCTTTCATCATCAAGAACCGGAACAAAGTTTCCGTCACTTCTTTTAGCATTAAGAGTGTTTCTTGAGTTAATACACTCTTCCATAGCATCACTTATATGTTTTTCAAGGAAATCCTTTTTAGGTCCGCCGGATACAGCTATAATATGGTCTTTATCAAGTATACATGTTATATGTCCGGCTGTCTGTGCAAGACTTTCGGCATATTCTTTAGCAAAAGCACCAAGTTCCCCAACTGGCGAATATTTTTTAAGTATAATTTCGCCTTCTCTGTCTGTAAATATTTCTAAAGGGTCGCCCTCTCTAATTCTAAGAGTACGCCTTATTTCTTTTGGTATTACAATTCGACCAAGGTCGTCAATTCTTCTTACAATCCCTGTAGCTTTCATTCTACATCCTCCTGTATCTTTTTTAAACGGAATTCTAATTCCGTTCTTTTAATCTTTTTGTACTTGTAGTATTTGTATTGAGTAAAAAATTATACAAAAAAGGAAGATACAAAGAGTTGTTGAATATTGGAAAAGTAATTCAGAATTATAGTTTAAATTATTTATAATTTAAGCTATAAAATGATTTTAAAGTAAATATCTACATTTTTTTGATTTTAAATGCTTTTCAGCTTACTGAGTTTTATTAAAAAGCTTTAGTTATCAAAAAATTTTTTAAGTCATTTATATGTATCTCCTGCGTTAAAATTATAGACTTTAGATAGACAGAAGTGATTTTAACTAAACTAATTGGCTTAGAAAAAATGTCGTACTTTCAGATGTTATTTATTAATTGTTTTCTTCCCTGCTCTATTTTTAAATTATTTTTGCTTGGACTAACAACAGAGCTAACAAGAAGATTTATAACAAGGGATATTGAAACAGAAACAGAGATTTTCCGATTATAGTTAAATAAATTTTGGACACAAAAAAACGGCTGAAACTTAAAGTTTTAACCGTTTTTAACATCATAGATAAATCCTTCTTATGTTACAAAATAAAATTGATTAAGTATTTTGAAGACAATATTAAAAGCATATATTTTATAAAATAAATATTATTAAAAATTTAAATTTTATCTTTTATAATCGATAAAATTTATATTTAAGTTGTTTTTATATTATAAACTGGATATACTATAATAAGAAAGGAGGCTTTCCCAATGATTAAAAGAGAATTGTATATGAAAAAAATCCGACCTTTTATGGGCGGAGAACTTATTAAAGTAATGACCGGCATGAGAAGAAGCGGAAAGTCTGTAATGCTGGAACTTATTAAAGAAGAACTTGTGTTGCAGGGCATAGACCGAAATAACTTCATATCATTTAATTTTGAGGATATGCGTTATTCCAACATTCTTACATCCCAGGCACTGCATGACGAAATTATAAAACTTACAAAAAACATATCAGGAAAAGTATATCTGTTTTTTGATGAAATACAGGAAGTTGAAAACTGGGAAAAGTGCATTAACTCATTCAGAGTTGAGCTTGACTGCGACATATATATTACCGGCTCCAATGCCAAACTGCTTTCCGGCGAGCTTGCCACATATCTTGGCGGCAGATATGTGGAGTTTGTTATATACCCTTTTTCTTTTGCAGAATTTTCTCAAATGTATAACACAATATATCCCAATACACCAGAGGCTCAATGCTTTCAGAAATATTTAATATCCGGCGGTATGCCTTATCTTTCAAACCTCAGATATGAAGAAGAACCTTGCCGGCAGTATCTTACAGATTTATTTAATTCTGTACAGCTTAAGGATATATTAAAGCGCAACAAAATACGTGATGTAGACCTTCTTGAACGCATTATTTCATACGTTATGGCAAACATAGGCAATACATTTTCGGCTACATCCCTTGTAAAATTTTTTAAAAGCGAAAACAGGGCTGTTTCTGCTGATACAGTGCTGAATTATATAAAATACTGCACAGACGCATATCTATTTTATCAGGTTAAGCGTCAGGACATTCAGGGAAAACAGATACTTTCCACAAACGAAAAGTATTACATTGCAGACCACGGCATAAGAGAGGCTGTATATGGCTCAAACATGCGTGATATAAATCTTGTGCTCGAAAACATTGTATTTATGGAGCTTATACGCCATGGATATACAGTAACTGTTGGAAAAAGCGGAGATAAAGAAGTTGACTTTGTATGCACAAAGCAAGCCAAAAAGCTTTATGTTCAGGTAACATACCTTTTGGCATCTGAAGAAACAATACAAAGGGAATTCGGTCCATTTAACAGCATACGGGACAATTTCCCTAAGTATGTTGTATCTCTTGATGAGTTTAATATGAGCCGTGATGGTATAAAACACTGCAACATAAGGGACTTTCTTTTAACGGAAGACTGGGAGTAAAGTATAACCCCACAGCTATAAAAAGCTGTGGGGGATTTAGTTTTATGTAATTATATTTTAATTTTTTAATTCATAAAACAACTCTTGTTACTATTAATCTGATTATGATGCTATAATCATTGGACACAGTCAGTTATTTCAAAACAATTCTTGTTACTATTAATCGGTGAGCAGTAGGCGGCACCTTGTCGCTGACAATAATTTCAAAACAACTCTTGTTAATATTAATCCGCCTTAGGCGTCAGCCGCTCGGCTGTGGCAATGTAATTTCAAAACAACTCTTGTTACTATTAATCACAAAAGTTTGGTTTTGCACGCCAATAGAACGGGTATTTCAAAACAACTCTTGTTAGTATTAATCGGCTTATATTAGGTTTCCGAGGATGCCAGAAGAATTTCAAAACAACTCTTGTTAGTATTAATCTATGCAGCAGAAAATACCGGCACGGCTTGTACTTACATTTCAAAACAACTCTTGTTAGTATTAATCGGGCTTCATGCTTTAAAAGCAATTAATCTATTTGAATTTCAAAACAACTCTTGTTAGTATTAATCTTCTCTTTTACTGCTATAATTGAGGAATTAAAATCATTTCAAAACAACTCTTGTTACTATTAATCGTAAGTCAATAATAAGATAGTTTTTAATGTAGATTTGATTTCAAAACAACTCTTGTTACTATTAATCTACTATAACAATAGCAATATCGCCGCTGTCAACATCATTTCAAAACAACTCTTGTTACTATTAATCTTGTAATTTTGTCAGAGCCGTATTTTTCTCTTATCTCATTTCAAAACAACTCTTGTTACTATTAATCCCCAAAAGCAAAGGAGTTTAAACGCTGGGTGACGAGATTTCAAAACAACTCTTGTTACTATTAATCCGCCTTTTTTGCAATAGAAAGACGGGTGATTAATAAATTTCAAAACAACTCTTGTTACTATTAATCATTATAATGTTGTTTATCAGCCACTTGCAAATTAATTTCAAAACAACTCTTGTTACTATTAATCAACATTACCAAAATTTTTTGGAACACATACAACATTATTTCAAAACAACTCTTGTTACTATTAATCAAGTTCGCTCAGCTTTGTATAACTCATACATCGTCTTATTTCAAAACAACTCTTGTTACTATTAATCAAAAGCTGCCCTTCGGCAGCTTAATTATTTGTTTTATTTCAAAACAACTCTTGTTACTATTAATCATCTTTTCCCCCCAGTTTGTCCCCCCCATTAAAAATTTCAAAACAACTCTTGTTACTATTAATCTTGTTGTAAGCACGCCACTTGCAGACGCATATTTATTTCAAAACAACTCTTGTTACTATTAATCCGCCGCACAATGTTCCAAACTGTGGTTTTATATTATTTCAAAACAACTCTTGTTACTATTAATCAAATGTTATTTTCTTTTTTTCATCAGCACTCATACTATTTCAAAACAACTCTTGTTACTATTAATCGGCCGCCTGCCTGTCATTGGCTGCCCCTACATCATTTATTTCAAAACAACTCTTGTTACTATTAATCGTATACATAAAATACGCTAAGGCTTATGTGGGCGGATTTCAAAACAACTCTTGTTACTATTAATCGGTGGTATCTGCACTTTTTCTTGCTGTGGGTTCTATTTCAAAACAACTCTTGTTACTATTAATCCCTTTGATTTTAAAAGATTTTCTAAACACTTTATGTTTAAAAATCCTTTATTTATCGAACTTCTTTAAATTTTTACCAACCTAAACCCATTTTTCATTATTTTCTGGTTTTTCTTTATTTATCAATGAATTTCAGCTTTTTATTTTTTTCGGCTGGTAAAAACATTATATTATCAAGTCTTCCCCTGTACTGTTTTTCTTGTTTCCAATAATTTCCTCGCCAAAAACATTGTCATTCTTCAACTTAATAATACAAACAAAATCTTCATCATTGCAAATGATTTTTTTCAAATCATTTTTCAAAGATATTAAATTAGAAGGTGTTATTTCTCCTCTAAAAACTGAATATTGATAATGAGAAAGATATTTTTTGCATATTTTAAACACCTTCTGAACTCTTTTTTCCCCAACATCGTAAAAAAGAAATGCATAATTAAAATTAATTTGTTTTTTCATTCAGAATCCTTCTTTTAGAGAAAATGGTATAAATTCTTTATCTTCTAGAATATATTTAATTAATTTATAACAATCCAGTTTTATAGCAGTTCTATAAGAAACATTTCGTTTTAACACAGCATGTTTAAAAACAGATTCAATTCTTGCTTCAAACGCTTCTATAAATATTTTTCTCCCTTCCTCGTTTAATACACAAAAGTTCAAATTTTTATCGAAATGTTTTTCAACCTGAATTCTTCTGTTATTTACTAATTCGAATATAGTTTTATATACAATAACTGGCTTAAATACTTCACTTAAATCAAGGCTTAAAGAGAATCTTCTTTCCGTTGGCTGATGCAAAAAACTTATTCTTTGGTCCAAATGTGTTCTGTAAATTGCTGAAACTGTTTTTGTGTATAGCAATGTGTTTCCAAATGATATAAGTGCATTTATAGGATTATCTGGAGGACGCTTTACTCTTTTATTCATAATAAAGTCTTCTGGCAAAAAATATTTAAAATTAAAATAAAATTTCTCCCATAATTCACCCTCATAGCTCATAAGCTCATCTATTGCTTTTGCTTTGTTAACAGAAGCATAAAAGTTATTTTTTATCCAGTCAATAGTTTGTTTTACTTCTTTTTTATCATGTTTATAATAGTGATATAGAACTTCATATATATTTTTTCCTATTCCGTTTACTATTGATTTTGCAATATAAAGTCTTGATGTATTGAATTTTTCCACCTGTTTTATAAGAAGTTTGCCGCTAAGATATTGGTCTTTAGGATAAAAAGTCCCACTGTAGTATCCATAATAATTGAAAAAGTGCACTACAACATTATTACGGCTTAAAAAATCAAGAACTTTTGTATTTACAGAAATTTCACCCATACAATATATTTCTTTTGTATTTTCAATAGGAATATATACATTTTTTTCACCCTTGCGAAAACACAGCGAATTGTCTTTTCGAGATAACTCACCATTAGATGTTATATATCTTGTACTACCCATTTTTAGCCCCTTTGTTATATGTAACAATATTCAAAATACGCGCATTTTTTACAGCTTCTGCTTTTAATTTTATCCGGAATAACATCTCCTTTAATTAAATTATCGATTTCTTTTATATATTCATCTAACTTCTGTTCAATCTCATTTGTAATTTCTAAAATAATTATTTTTTTATCTGATTTATTTTTTTCAACAAAATCAAGCCTGCCTTTTCTTATTATTCCTTTTTCTTTCAGTACTTTAAGATAAAATAAAAGCTGCCATTTTGCTGCCTCTATATCCGCATCAGATTTTTTTACTTCAGTCAAATATTCTTTTGTAATTTTGTCAATGCGAATATTTTCAATTAAAATTTCTGTATTTTCATTTATATTTTTTTCTTCATGAATTGCCCGACCAATTTTAACAATCTCGCTGTTATCCTCAAGATTAAGTCTGTTTCCATGAAGATAGCACTGCCTTTTGCAATGAAAATAATAATTAATTAGAGTTCCGTTTACACGCACAAGAACACCTGCTTTATTTTATATAAAATCTCCATATTCCAGTTTACTTCGTTTAAATTTGCCGTTTTCAAAATAGTCTTCACCGTTTTCATAACACAAAAGCTCTCCTATTTTGTCATTTGGCAAAGCATTAATTTTTTCTTTATTTACTGAATAAATGAAGTTATTTAAAAGACTGCGAACTTGTGAAAGCTTCACCTGTTTTTCGGAATAATCCATCAGATTGTTTCTAAGCAGTTTTTTATAATCATTCCATATCTGCCAGCCGTCTAAAATTTTGCCGTTTTCGTCTTCTATTTTTCGGCACAGTACAACATCAACTGTCATCAAATTCTCATCAATAAGTTTCATACGCTCCGATACGTTTTTAAAATCAAGACCTGCTACATCGTTGTCAAAAAAACTTTTTAAACCTTCTTTAGATGTACTGTTATTTTTATTTTCTTGAAGTACTTTAATTACCATTCGGTAATAATCGGAAAACCTTTTTTCTTCCAAAATATTTCTCATTTCAGGATTTTTAATACTTAAGCTTTCACTGTTTCTGTAATCATTTTTATAAATGCCCTTTTCGCTGTCATAATTAAAGAAATAGCATACGCCTTGTTTTTCAGCTGAAAAAGAACGGTTTATTCTGCCTAAAAACTGTTCTTCACTATCCAATATCGATATATCTTTATATCCTATATCCATATCAATATCCTCACCGGCTTCTATTACTTGGGTAGCTATTAAAAGAGCTTCTTTAACTGTTTTTTCTCTTATCGGTTTAAGTATTTTTTCACGCTCAAGCGCCGAATCGTCTCCGGTAATAAGAAATACTGGTATGTCAAAACTCTCATCACAGCATATATCCTGATAAAATTCTTCTGCTGTTGACTTTTTTATAAACTCAACAAGTATTTTTGTTCCTTTTCCGCAATTTTTCTTTATATGCTCTTTTAATAGCAGCAAATAATCTTCGTTGTCGCAACCGGTATCTATAAGCTCATAAGAAAGCTTAACTCTGTTTTTAAACACAGGATTATTAAAATACTCACAGCTGTTTTTTAAAAGATGTACAACATTACAGTCAGCGCCTGCAAGCAGCTCAAGCTCCGGAAGTGTTGCAGACATAATTATTATTTTAATATTCATTAAATCCGCACATTCTTTTAAAAATATAATTATTTCAGCCCATATAGAATTTTTATAACTCTGTATTTCATCAAGAACCACTACAGAATCAATAAGCTGCAAAAACGAAAACAAGTTTTCTCTTTTATCACCAAAAAGAGCTGAAAAAAAGCTCACATGGGTTGTAAGTATAAACGGGTAGTTTAAAAATTGTCTATCCAAAAGAGCATTTTTATAATAATTTTCCGTATCATCTTTTTGTTTAGAATTTCCTATTGGGGTAATTGAATTAATAACGGTTATTTTGTTTTTCAAATTTTCATTATTAAAAGATTTGTACAGTACATTTTTATTCTGCTCAACCAGAGTATTAAAAGGATACACATAAAACAGTTTCTTTCTGTTTTCCATAAGCATAAAGCTGAGATTTAATGCAGTGTTACTTTTTCCACTTCCCGTAGGAGCTTCAAGGAAGAATATATTTTCTTTATCGTCACTTTTTGAAATACATTTTTTAAGGCTATTTTCGGCATTTAAAAATATATTGCTTCTTAGTTCGTTCATATCCGAAATGTCCGAAATTTTTATATTTTTATTGCTTTTTTCATAATTTCTTATACCCTTATAAACAGCAGAGCTTTTATAAACATTATAAAACTCTTTTATGTCTTCCATTGTACCAAAGTACTGTTTTTCCATACCGTCCATATATTCTGTTGTGGAATAATAATCACATGATACAAGAACTGAGTAAGCAAGCCTTAGCAAAAAATATTTTGCTATTCCTTCATTCCTGTTTACAGATATATTTCTTTCGTAGCTGTTTAAAAGTTTTTTTAGATATTTTTTATCAATTGAAAATTTTTGTTTTAGTCCTTTAGCCTCATTACCTTTAAAAAAATCTATAATGTCATAGTTATCAGCAATTTTACCGAAATAATCATTAATTCTTGTTAAATCACTATGATGTCTTGATATTATGTAAGAAAACTCTATTACAGCAAATTTAAACCTTTTTTTCTTATCATCACAAACATCTATTACATCAAGCTTTTTTAAAAAATAATCCATGTATATTAAAGACGAAAGAAATGAATGGTCACTTCCTGACAATCCATAAATATATTCATCATTTTTAAAGCATGGATTATTCATTTTTTCTTTCTGAAAAGCAGGATTAACTTTTCCCGTATCGTGGAATATTATCATTTGGTAAAAAAGTTCATATAAAAGTTCTTTATCCTTTTCAGTATCTGCAAAGCTTAATTTATCAGCATATCCGAAAATGACTTTTTTTAAATTTTTGTCCTGTAATATTTTATTAAAATATTTATTGCAGCGCATAATATGTTCCCCCAGTGTTTCACCGGGGGAATTTTTCTTTGTATGAGCAAGCAGTGTTACGTTTTCATCTATAACATTATTAAAATCAGAAAAACACGATATTTCTTTGACCATCATTAAACACCTGCTCTTTTATTTCAAAGTCATCTTCATCTGTAAAATAAAATTTTTTCATAATATACTGATTAGTTGAAAGTTTCAATCCTGTCGGAAGATATTCTTCATACTTAAAAGTAAAACTATCCCATTTTGAGCTTATATAGTCCTGAGGAATAAGACTCTGTATTTCGTCACCCTCTTTCTCCATAAGGCTGACAAAAGAACTATCCTCTATAACAGCCGGGTGGTCATTTTTACCTAAATACGGCATATATACACATTTTCTTTCGTGTATCATCTGGGCAATCCTTTTTGAAATATCTCCGTCAATCATCAAATAAACTATCCAGGAAGGATTTTCAAGCCACTGCTCTTTTACAACTAAATTTCCTCCTTCTTCCTGAGAAGCATAACCAACAGAATTATTAAATACTTGAATTTTTTTTGGAAAATATCCGTTTTCCGATTCCGGTACAATTGCTATTTTTATATCTTTAAGCTTCTCATAATATTCCGGGTAATCATCATACTTGCTTTCGTAGCCTTTATACCCCATAACAGCTCCAAATATTCCAATAAGTGCCGGTTTATGTATCTGCCCGAAAGTAAAGTAATAGTATGAATTAACTTCAGGATTTTTGAAGAATGCGGTTTTGCCTCTTAATCTGAATTTTAAAGCTTCCATAAATTATATGTCCCACCTTAATACAGCTTATAACTTTTTATTTGTTACAATATCGAAAATTTCTGCATTTTGTATATTATGCTTAAGCTCGGTTGTATTTGAATTATAATAAATTTCTATGGATTTTATTTTTTCTTTATATGTTTCTAAAAGCTCTCCACAGTTTGCACTTATTATATTTTTACCCTCATTTTTTTCAAATGTTATATATTCCGTTAAATTAGGAATATATAAGTCTTTTTCAGTTTCAACAAACATTGCAAACTCATTTTCACAGCCTTCTTTTGCATTTGTTGCATAGGCAGTTGCACAAACAAGTGCTGTTCTTTTAAAGTTTTTATAGTCTTCCTGTGTATATCCTTCAGTAACGCCAAGGCTTACATATTCTTTGTATGCCATAGGGTTAATTACAAAAGGATACATATAGTGAGCTTCATCACTTACAATTTTTGTACCAAGTGTTGAATTCTTAGCTTCTCCTTTATCTGTTGCCTTGCTGGCATCACGAAATGGTGAAAGTATTGACTGTTCCTGTGGTTCACTGTCTTTATAAATATTGAATCCCTGTCCAAATTGTACAGCACCGGTTATTGATATATTAGTTCCTGCTTCTGCAAATGTAGCACCAAAATTCTTAACATCAACTGCACTAAATAAATTTTTAAGAACCTCCTCCGCATTTTTGCAGTTTTTTAAATCATCTACTTTATAAAGATACTCATATCTCTCTTTTAAACTTCTTGGTATTAATGAAACTTCACCTTTTTTGCTTTCAATTCGCATAGATTTAATATAAATTACATTTTTACCTTCGTTATCCCACATTTTTTTCATAGGGTATTTTAAAGCTTTATCACTTCCGTATGTATCACCACTTGATGTTGTTTTTGGGTATCCGGAAAAATCTGCATTCCAGTTAGCCATAATTGAAGATATTCCTAAAACACCATATACACGTTTATCCATTTCCATTTATATTTCCTCGCTTTCGTTTTCTTTTAATGCCTTTTCATATATTAAGCTGTTTGAAACAAAACCTGCCATAAGTTCTTCTTTATATATTTTTTCCGGTTCATAAAGCATAATATGGCTTAATAATTTATTGATTCTTGAACCATTATTTGCCTCAATTAAATAGTTATATTTTATATACATCTGCCTTATTAATCTTTTAATAACTTCATCTTTAGATGTATTTAAAAAAGGATTTATAAACGATTCAGATTTTTTGTTTGACTTACTTAATGTACTCAGGTAATATACAGCCTGTCCAACAGCAAAAGAATACTCTTTGTCAGAATTAAAATCCCAATTTTTTTCTTTTGGAGCATTTATATGCTCCCTTAAATCTTCAACTATTTTATTCATACTTTCTCCTATCCTCCTGTTTGGATAAAAATATTCAATTAAAGACCATCTCAAATTAAACTGTTCTTTTGCACTTAAAATAAAATTTTTACTTATTGATGCTTTAATAATTTTTAATGTTACATCTTCAAGAACATTTACAGCATTATTTTTGCTTCCGGTATAAAACCATGCTGAAAGAGAATTCCTTGCCTCTAAAAAGTATTTTTTTATAGAAATATTCAAAAATGATATATCTTTTGGGTCTGTATCAATGTTATTTTCAAGTTTTCCTTCAAAAAAGACTTTATCTATTAAATATTTTAATTTCCAAAGTTCGCTTAAATTTTTGCCGTATTCAAGATAAGATTTATTTTCATCTACACACATATAGTTTTTAAGTTTAAACTTTTTATCCAGCTCTGGTTTATATTCTGGTACTGATTCAGCATACTGAATTTCAGCTTCATTTTTGCCTTTTCTAAGCCTCATATAGTATGCACTTGAAAAATATTTCGGCTTATTTTTGTTGTCATAATATTCTATTTTGCCATCGCCTATATAAACATGGTAATTGCCATTTGATACAACAGTCATTAAATAGTCAAACAGTTTTGCATGAAGCAGTATGTTGTTTTGATTAACTAAATATGGTGTGCTTATTTTTCTAGTTTTATTTTCAAGATATGGCTTTTTACTATTTAAACCTATGTTATTATTTGGAAATCCTATTATTTGATTTTCATCAACAATATTAAAGTCATTGTTATTATATATATTAGGAATAATATATCTGTTACTTTCTTTTTTATATAAATCAAGTGTTTTTTGTTTATCATTAAATATAAAAAATATTTTCAAATAATCCTTACTAGTTAAATCTATATCAGACCATATATTTCTTAATAATACAATACTTTCTATTTTGTTAATTAAATCTGCCTGAGGTATACCAATAACTTCTTCTTCGCTGATATATATCTGTTTTGTTTTTGGTTTTTTACCGTATTTTTTCAATGGATTTTTCAGTATTTCATAGTAAGACTTATATACTTCATCACTAACTTTATTTAATAAATTCTCTTTCTTTACAGCTAAAGACATGTAGTTATTTGTATGGATTATTTTATTCGGATCAATAGGTTTATTCATATCAATAAGTTTGCTATAATAATCAAGCTGGCAGATGTATTTATAATACTCATCTTCAGAACCTATAACTGTCTTATTTTTCTTATCATTTTTAATATCAAGTGTTTTTATTATTTTGTAAGAATCTTCTGTAAGTTCAATAAGCCTGTATGTTCCGTCTTTTGGTATGTACGAATCGATTATAATGGAATCTCCGTTTTCATCTATCATACGTTTAAATGTTTCCAATGCTTCATTAATCAATTGCAATCACCGCCTTTTTCAAAGGTATCTGTAATTCATAAAACCACAACCGCGGCTGTTATTTTCCAAAATTCCTGTACCAAGACTCATATACCAAAGTTTTTGAGCTGTTTCATTTTTTGATGCAACAAAATTCAGTTTATCACCCAAAAGTACTATACCTTTATAGTTTGTTTTAACGGGCTTTTTGTTTTTAAATTCTATAAGGTCATAAAGCTGAAAATCCTCATTAAGTTTTTCTCCAGTAAAACTATTATATTTTTTAATAAGGTTAATTTTAAGTCTGTTTTCATATTCAGATAGAGCCATATTTTCTTTCCAATAGCCTTCTCTGCATTTAATTAATGCCGGTGTAAGGGTATATACTGTTTCCAATATCTTTTCAGGTATAACCCTAATTTCTCCTCCAACGCAGCATATTTCTTCTGATTTATGAAATCTGATATTTTTCACAAAATAATTGGCAAGTCTTTCATCTATGGTCCTTATACGCACAGTATATATTTTTTCTGGTTTGTATATTTTATCTTCTTCCGGCTTATATGCCATATCAAAAACATAATTTTTATAGCAATTACTTATATGAAAATTTAAAAGTTCATTATCTTTTGATATTAAGCTATCAATAAAATTTGCCATTTTTTCCGAAAAAGATTCGTATTTTAAGTTATTTTTAAAGACTATCCTGCAAATATATTCATATACAATCATATTTCTCATCCTCTTTATAAGCAATAATTAAGTTCACAATATATTACAAATTATATCACAATATACAAATTTCAACAACTTGTCTGTATTTTTTTCTAATATTTATTATTTTATATATATTTATTATAAAAGTTTTTTTGCTAAATTAGCAATATGATAAATATATTTATATTTAATTAATATTTATTATTATATTTTTATAATCTTGTCAATAAAAATTTTAGAATATATTTTAAAATACTATTTAAATTACAAATAAAAGTTTCCTTTTGATTTTAAATGATATTTATCGTTTAAAATTCATACTTCTTATATTTTAAAATATATTTGATTTTTAAATTGAAGTTACAATAAATCAACATAGAATTTATGTTTATTTAATTAAGAGCACTGACTTTTACAAATTATCGGAAGAAAAATTGTTAAATGAGTTTTGAACTGATTTGATACGATTTTACGGTTTATTCTGAATATAACTTTAATACCATAAAGCTTAAGTCGAAATTTTTTTATTTTTTATAAATAGCAGAAATAAAAAATCTGAAATGGGTATTTAGTTTATTCCATTCCAGATTCTTTTATTTTCATCATGTATTAAAATTAACAAATTTGTATTATATCTTTATTATTATGAACTAATATTGTAACATCAGTAGCTGAATTCAGAAAAATATATTCTTAAGCACACAGCGCTCAATCCAAATTTAGCTATTGTTTCAATCAAAATGATGCCTGCTACTGCTTGACATCGGAACAATTACAACTAACATCAGGAATTAAAACCCATGCCTCTTATTACCATTTTCATATCATTACTTTTCTAATCCTATCAACTCTGCTTTGGTAGGCATAGCAGGAATTGCTCCACTTTTTGAACATGTAAAAGACGCAGCACGATTTGCCAATGCAATATGAGATTCCAACACATCTATAGAACATGTACGCCAATTTGATTCTTGTGCCAATCCGCACAACAATGCACCAAAAAATGTATCTCCTGCACCATTGGTATCGACTACAGTTGTTTTTACTCCTGGTACAATACCTGTTTTGTTATTATAGCGATAATACGCCCCTTCACTGCCCATAGTAATCAATACCAAAGAAATACCATATTCAGATAATATAGAGCTACCTTCTTCCAAATTGGTTGTACCTGTCAGCAGCGGCAGCTCCTCATCTGAAATTTTCAAAATATCCACCATAGGCAATGGATTTTTCATCCATTTAACAGCCTCTTCTTCTGATTCCCACAAAGATGCACGGTAATTGGGATCATAGCTGATACAAATGTTATTTTGTCTTGCTTGTGATACAATATTAAGTGTAGTTGTACGTGCAGGTTCCGCTGTCAAACTTACAGAACCAAAATGCAGTATTTTTGTATTTATACAACCAGAAATATCTATGTCACTTGTTGTCAATGCACAATCTGCGCCACGCACAAATTGGAAAGAACGCTCTCCTTTTGTATTCACAGAAACGATTGCCATAGTTGTTGGCATGTTGTGGGAACACAAAAAATCTGTAGAAACATTATATTGCTCCAGTGTTTCTTTTAAATATGTACCAAATGCATCTTTGCCAACCATACCATAAAATGCAGTCTTTGCCCCTAGTTTCGACGCAGCAACTGCCACATTTGCAGGTGCACCGCCTGGATTTGCAGCATAGATAGGTATATTTTGTGAATTTTTTCCTGTTTGTGTTAAATCAATTAAAATTTCTCCAATGGATACAATATCAAACATATATTACCATATCCTTCCTACTCTCTTTTAAGATATTAACTGTAAACGATTTCAAATTCAATCTATCATATTTACTGCTAAAAAATCAAATATTTCAATAAGAAACTGCATTAATCTTTTTCTACAAATACCATAAAATATTATTTTTATATAGTAATCAGTTAATTTTCTCAACATATGTATAGCTTCCGCTTCTAGTATTTCAACTTCTAATTCACCACATATTTTCCTAAATATTTGAATTATATCTTTTCTTGTAATATATAAATTTTCTTCTATATTTGGTTGCAAATACTTTTCTGTATTCACATCAACAACTTAAATAAGCTGTTTGTTTTATTTAGTTTTTCACATAGTTTAAAACCTTTAATTTACTTTTTTGATGCATCTGGCAAATCAGTCTTTTTAGCATCATAGAATTTTTCATTTACCAATATGTTTTATCTAGCTCTAACATAACCAAGGTTTATCTATGATGAACACCAATTAAAACAAAACTAAACATTATTCATTGTAATTAATGTTGTATTATAATCATTTTTCATTGTAATTTTTGTAATTACTGAGTTTACTATATATAAAAGCTCAGTAAGGAGGAATGTCCATGTACCGAACAGCCATAGAAAAACTATACAAATGGAAAAACAGCAAACATCGAAAGCCATTAATAATAGAAGGTGCAAGGCAGGTAGGAAAAACCTGGCTCATGAAGGAATTTGGCAGCAAAGCTTATAGCAACACAGTGTATATCAACTTTGATTCCAATTCCATAATGACAGAGCTTTTTGCTTCAGACCTTAACACAGATAGGCTAATTATGGGGATAGAGCTGTATGTGGGCAGAAAAATTGACCCGAATAATACACTTTTAATTTTTGACGAAGTGCAGGAAGTGCCAAGAGCATTATCATCTCTTAAATATTTTTATGAAAATGCACCTCAGTATCACATTGTTTGTGCCGGGTCGCCCTCTCTAATTCTAAGAGTACGCCTTATTTCTTTTGGTATTACAATTCGACCAAGGTCGTCAATTCTTCTTACAATCCCTGTAGCTTTCATTCTACATCCTCCTGTATCTTTTTTAAACGGAATTCTAATTCCGTTCTTTTAATCTTTTTGTACTTGTAGTATTTGTATTGAGTAAAAAATTATACAAAAAAGGAAGATACAAAGAGTTGTTGAATATTGGAAAAGTAATTCAGAATTATTTTCAATATATTTTTATTAATTTCAGTATATATTATTCTAACATACCTGCCAAGCAAGTCCATATAATATGTATCTTTTACAGCTTTTTCAAATCCTTAGTAATACAATCTGCGTATATATGCCGGCTTTAAATTACTTAGGCTCATGGAAAACATGGGGATTCCGCAGTCACCACAGTATAAAAAACGGGAATACACATTATCATATTTTTTACACCCCTGTAATGGGAACGTGTTTTTTCTTCTGTTCCTGTGCCATAGCAAAAACTTGTTTACCTATAATGGCTTCGTGGTGATTTTCAAATACAATATAATCAATCTCGTTTTCTTAAATTCCATTTATGGTAATTATTCTCCACTCGTTTTTGCTTTTATTTTTGCTATTTTTAATATCCCCAGCCTTCGTTATAGCGAGTAAATATTGTCTGCACTACCTGCGCTGCCACCTGATTTATAGAAAGTTTCATGATTTTAGTATTTTAATAATAATATAGTCCATATGGTACAGCATAATTATAATTTCTATTCAGCATAGAAATTAGACCTTTTTACATTAAAAAGTATTAAATATATCATTCAAACGAAATCATCGCGTCTATAAAAAAGCCCATCCATTTCGTTAATGGTATAACGAAACAGATGGGTTCCATAAAATGCCCTGCTAAGCGAAAGAGGTGTTTTTTACTGTATAGAATTGTTCACTCTAAAAATTACTATTTATGCAGTAAAACCTTTTGCAGTATCCAAAGTAACTTTTCCTGTTGTGCTGTCATATGAATAGCCAATGTTCAGCAGCTGCGCTAAGTCTTTTACTTTGAAATAATTCTTTCCTGCAATAGTATATGCTTTTAAATTAACTTCTTTACTATTGAGATACATTTTGGAATTACTGCCAACTGCATTTATGGTGTCATAATCAAATAGCGGTGTATTTACATCTACAATTATGCCTGTTTCTGCATACATTTTTTCGCCTTCAGCAATTCTTCTCAAACGTTCTTTATCCGCCTGAAGTTCTGTGCCAACCAATGTATAAGCCTTGCCAGTTGTCAAAGTCACAGCTTCTTTACCAGCATCATAACCAACAGCAAACTCTTTTGCAGAATCGTTCAATGCTGCTGCAAAATCTCTGATAGAAATATAAGATTCGTCATTTATTGTAAAGCTTTCAAATGTAACTTCTTTACCATCTACAGTTGTATCAAGAGGAAGTCTTACTGCTCTTTCCATATCTGGATTTCCTGCATCATAAATACGATAGGAGTATGTCACATTGTAAGGTGCTCCACCGTCCATAAAATCAACCTGAATCTGGTATACACAATTTCTCAGATTACCAGCATAAGTTGTACCAAAGAATTTTTCAGGAGAAATTTTAACTGTTGTCTGTTCAGATGACAAAGTACCACCTGTCAGGCATCCTGTATAATCTACAATACGATTATTATCATCTACAAAATACAGATACGCATACCAATCCAATTCTCCCTGATAGCTTGGCTTCTTTGAGAGCGTAAGTGTGCTGTTGTCTGTAACATAGTTCATTGTAACATTTAGCGGGTCGTTTCCTTCATCACCTGGAATTGCCCAAGGATAACTTACTCTTTCTTCCATAGAAGTGATTTCACCGGAAAAGTTTGCATTTACAGGACTTTCCACTGCCATTGCAGTTACAGGAAATGCTGTCAGCACCATTACTGCCGCTAATGCCATTGCCCCAAATCTAGATTTCAATATTTTTGTTTTCATAATACGTCCTCCTAAGTAAATATTTTTAAAGTAACTTTGTCTGTGGAGCAAAGATTGCCCTTTTTATTCTGTCAAACGAAAAAATTATATTTTTAACTGTTTTTATAATTATGAAGAATTAAATCCATACTTTCTGTATTAATCAAAAATACTTATTTCCATCTGACATTTTTTAGACACATAAAAAAATCAATTGGTTTTATATTTTTAAAAAATTTTGAAAAAAATTTTTATTTTCCCGTAATTTTTCATTTCAATCCTCAAATATTTTTTGGTAAACTTCATCTGAAACCACTATATGACGCTCCATCATCATATCATTATCAGTTTGTTGCCCATCTACCATAAAATACCTTTCATCTCCGTTTTCTTCATCTGTTACAAGCACTCCCATGGCTTCCAGCGCTGGTAATTGCTGTAAAATACTAATATCAGCATTTCCAGTAACACCTGTCAAGTACAGACTTCTTAAATGCTGCAAATTAGAAAAAGCAGACAGGTCTGTCACCTGTGTCAATTTCAAATCGCACCATTCCAGTGCAGGCATACCTGATAAGAAAGAAATATCAGAATATCCCTCATAAGTCATACCATCTAACATACGCAAGTTTTGCAGTGTATCCAAACCCGTGTAAATTGTTCCCCATTCATCTGCTGATTGTGTAATCAAAGCCAAGGATTGTAACTGAGGGAAATTAGAAAAATCCAAACTGCCCTGTGCAACATTTGGCATTAAAATATACAAGTCCTTTAAGTTATGCAGTTGATTAACTGCATCCCAATTATCCATTTTTACACCTGTCAGAGCAAGATATTCCAAGTCGTGATTAAGTAGTGCTTCTGGATTCTCTACCGTAACAAAATCAAGTTGAATACTCTCTAAGTTTGTAAATAAGGAAAGGTCTGACAAATCGACTGTTGGCCATTGTGTATCAGGGTTATCTAAAGCTTTTATAAAAGGTGATTCTTCGGACTCAATCATACCGCCAATATACAGCTTGCCTTCATAAAAACATATCTCATCTATGTTTTCTACATCACTTTGATGAATTTCTCCAACTTCCAAGCCTGTAGCTTCTGCAAAAGCTGCTTCAAACTGAGAATCCTGAAATTCCAAAGCAGGGTCATTCAATGTTATAGCGGCCGTAACCCCTGCTGCGGCAACAACAGCGGCAGCTCCAGCAATAATCATTTTCGCTTTTACCCCAATCATAGCTGCTGACTTAACTACACTTGCTGCTGTACCAACATTTCCAACTGTTTCTACAGTACCAGCACCGCTTGCTGTTCCTATTGATACATTGCCTGCATTGGCTGCACCCGTACTGGCATAAGCTGCAGTAGAAGCAATCTCTTTGGAAATTTCTGTCCATTGCACTTTGAAATCCAATCCTTTTGGAATATCCTTTGCATATCCAGAAAAGAGCAGACCAAGAGGTACCAATGTATGCAGGCGGATATCTGTTCTTTTTTCCAAAGACAAAATACTTTCCTTCAATTTCTTACGGGAATAATTTAAGCGGCTTTTTACCGTACCCACAGAACATTCCTGTGCCTGTGCCACCTGCTCCGTACTAAGTCCCGAAAAATAATACAGCATTACACATTCCCGCTGCTCATCAGGCAATTCATCAATCATTTGAAGAACCAAGCGGCGTTTTTCTTCATTGTCTAAAACAGTTTCCGGAATGATTGCTTCGTTTGTATCCTCAATATTTTCAAAATAATCCAGCTCATCTTCTTCACCCACAGAAGGTTTTACAAACCGATTTCGAGAACGAAGCAGGTTTTTACTTCTGTTTGCCACAATCTGAGCAAACCAAGAAGAAAATGCCTCAGGATTTTGCAGACTGTCTAACGCACGAAAAGCAACAATATAGCTTTCCTGCAAAATATCCATAGCGTCATCCGCATTCTGTAACAACTTCAAAGCCAGATAATATGCCCTTTGGTATGTAGCTTTATAAAGTTCTTCTTGAGCTGCTTTATCTCCTTTTTGTGCCAGTGCCACCAATTCCTTTTGTTCCATATGTGTTTTCCCCTTTACAAGAAATTTGTACCTATGCCCAATGAAATTACCATATTAAAACAATTATATATAAAAACGTATTTTTCAACAATAAAACAGATTTTTTCATTATTTTTAGGAAGTTATACTATGGTGCTGTACCAATCCTTTTTCTGTCAATTACTATATAAAATTCGGCTCTTTTCCTTTACAAGTTAATTACATAATTTTAAAATTTGACAGTTCCAGAATTACATCCATATTTTCTACATATAAATAAGTACATATTATAAAATATCCCGTATTTTTTCTAATTTTTCCCATTTGATTTGCATTAGGCAGGTAGGTAGGCTTTTTATTTTTGACCGAAGAACAACAGGCGGGACTGTTTTGTTACTCCCTATTCTTTTGCGCCCCCTTTTCCTGCCTTGCAAATCCTGTGAGCGCCCCTCACATTTATCAGACACATACAAATCAATATTAGTTTTATTTTTTTGAATATTTGAAAATAAAAAGGCGCCATAAACTTATGTTCAGACACCTTTTTGTTACGTATTTAATTAAATTCAATAAAATATATAAACTAACCTATTTCTTTTCAGATTCGCCTAAATTTTCCAATTATGTTTAGCCGCTATTGGGTGCAGTGCATTTATAAGAATGCAGGCATTATTTAAGTAATTATTTATCATATTTTTCAATTCTCCAGTAGGAATTTTATCTGTTTTAACAGCAGTTAAACCTTTCTTAGGCGGAGAAAGCTGAGAACGAATTTTTTCAGACAGTTCTCCAAGAGGTGAATATTCTTCTTTACTTAATGCACCAAGTTGAACCAAACATTCTACCTGCTCAAGCTCTGAAAACATATTCCACATTGTAATTTGCATAGTATTATAATTTTCTTTTTCCTCTGATGGCAGCTGATTTATATAAGATGAAACTTCGTGGTATACCATATAAAATTGAGAGAGCATCTCACTAAATAACGCCGGGTCTATTTTTTCTCGTAAGCTTCTTTCTACTACTCCCCAATATACAGATTGCAGATAGAACAAAGAATGAATATTTCTTGTAAATTGCTGCTCCCGTCGGCTAGGCAAAAGAAAACAATTAACTATTAAAACAAGCATTACCGCCAAAGCCAGATAGAACAGCCTTAGTTCAATAGCTTCCATTTCTCCTACAGTAAGAGTTGCCATTGTTAATGCAAAAGATGTTGAAAATATGGGGTGAACCCAAGTTCCCGGTGTGCAGCAATACATTAGAGCAATCATTATTAAAGAAAAAATAAATACTCCGGTTAATCCGGGCAAATAAGGATAGATTATATGTACCAATAAACAAGCTATTACTGTGCCTACAGGACGAGTTATCATACGGTGTGTGCTTTCCTCATAACTTGGCTGCAGCAACAAAAATGCATGCAGCGGAAACCAATAAGTATGCTCAAAGTCCCACAGAAAACTTACAGTACAACTTACTATTAACACTACAGACAAACGTATTGCAAAACGAAATTCAAAGCTTTCTGGTGAGAAACGTTGTTTTATCTGTACTAAAAATTCTTCTTTTGTTGGCAAACTAAAATATGGACGTTGTGCAGAAGAAATAGGCTCTCTGCACAAAAGAAGCAGTGTATGCAAAACGCTGCGGTAAAAAATTCTTAATCTGCCTTGCGGAAGTTGCGAGCTGTCAAGCAAATGCTGAATATTCTCAGACAGCTTTTCAAATTCAGTCTGGCTTCGTGCTTTATCTAAATTGAATACAAGCTGAGATAATGTTTCCATAACTTCTGAAAAGTTTGGTGTTTTGCAAACTTCTTGCCAAACACTCTCATCAGCTACCAAATAATATGCTCTTTGGAATAATAAAGCGAACAAATGACAATATCTTTGTTCTTGAGCTGATATATTAAATAAAGTATGTCTGCTATGCCCCAGTCGGTGAAGCATTTGTGCTTTTTCATACAGTTCTTTACGAGCATTAAAAGATGCATCCTGCTCTTTAGAAAGCTTATTCAGCAGTTGAGAAAGAAACAACAAAGAATTTGAAATTTGCTTAGAAGGTGTTACCACTCTAAAGCATAAATTAGAATACAAAATTAATGCAAGAATTAACAAAGCAGTGCAAAGAAATGTGGCTGCAAACATATAAAAAAATTCACTTGATGCCAGCGGACGCAGCTCTAAAAATACAAAAGTCATTGCAAAACCAAGATAACCTTTTGGCGTAAACTGACTGCTTTTCCAAAACACAAGAAATACCGGCACTGCAAGGTTTAGTAATATACATAAAAATACATTACGAGTAGCCAAAAATGCCAAAAAACAAAGAATAAGTGATACTAAGAATATACGTATATAGTCTAAAGTATTGTTATACTGTTTGCGACGGATTTGGAATATTGTTGTAGAACATGCAACAGCCATAACATATTGCTGACCAAACAATATGCTGACTAGCAAAAACTGCACAATATAAAAGAGAATAGTTGGAAAAGCCTCTTTTAACCTGCCTAAAAACATTTCACAGTATTTATTTATTTTGCAGTGGACAATATCCATTACATATTCCCCCTAGTTTAAATAACTTTTTAACTTCTTTTATTTATGACTATTTATCAATTTGTTTATTGTATATTTTTCAAATAAGCTAAAATGTTTGATTAATATTTAAGCAAAACGTAATTTACCTAAAAAATTAATTTATGGTTTATTAACGGTATCAAACCCAATTCAAATATTAAAAATATCAAAATCAGCGCATTGTGCTACATAAAAATAATAAAAGAAACTTCAACAAATATGTTCTATCCTATTTATAGGAAATAAATGAAACACTATCATGTTGAAGTTTAAATAATATAATAACACAACAATATCAAATTTTGAAGGTTTTATTATAAACATTTATGTTGTTATTAATAATTTGTTTTAAAAGTTCGCACATTCTTACTTAAAATGCAAAACTATTTAGTTCTTAATTAGTCAAATTCTTAAAGCAGACTAAATGCAACCAATAGTTGCTAAATTGTTGGTAGAAGCAACACAGTTTTTAATATAAAATAAAGTCAAAAATATAAGGAGGTAAACCAAATGGAATTAACTTTTGTTATGGTTGTGATTTCTATTGTTTTTTTAAGTATATTTATTAGCTTAATTATTCTTCTTTTACGTGCATTGCTAAAATATATTAATTCAAAGGATATACGGCAGGAAAAGTTTGTTGTAAGGCAGTCTTTGTGCGAAACTCTCAAAGAATACAGAACACACTGTAAAATGACTCAGGAGTTTGTGGCTGAATCTATTGGTGTCAGCCGACAAGCCGTTTCAAAATGGGAAAATGGCACATCTGACCCATCTACATCAAATCTTTTGGCATTGGCAAAACTTTACGGAGTTTCTATAGAAGAATTATTAAAAGCAGTTGAAAAATAGATTATTAAGTTGTTTTTTTAATATTTCATACAGTCATTAAAATTATTAAGCAAGCCATTAAAAGCTTGGTTATGGAACATTAAGCATAAATTACTTTCATATAATTTCATATTTTGGCTTTATAATACTATAAAAAAGCTTAAAAGCTATATAGTAAGTACATTATTAATAAAGCATAATAAGACAGCTAAAGTTATATTATGGCATATACCAACTTTAGCTGTCTTATTTAATTAAAATTTATTTTTTTAATTTCCAATTTGGTAGTACTCAAAGCCCATTTTTTCCATTGACTTTTTGTTATACTGATTTCTGCCGTCAAATATAACAGCTTCTTTCATTCTTTGCTTAAGTTCATCAAAATCAGGGCTTCTAAACTCTTTCCATTCAGTAACAAGTATTAACGCATCAACATCGCATACAGCTGTATATTTGCTATTCTCGTAAATTAATTTTTCATTTCCGCTAAATATTCGTTTAGCCTCATTTGTGGCTTTTGGGTCAAAAGCATGTACAATCGCACCACGTTTTGTAAGCTCATTTACAACAACTATAGATGTAGCCTGACGCATATCGTCAGTTTCAGGCTTAAAAGCAAGTCCCCAAAGAGCAAAAACTTTGCCTGTTAAATCCTCGCCATATTTAGCAACTATTTTATTAACAAGAACCATTTTTTGGTCTTTGTTTACAGCCTCAACATTTTCAAGTATTCTTGCGTTATAACCATTGTCTTTTGATGTTTTAATAAGCGCCTGAACATCTTTAGGGAAACAGCTCCCGCCATAACCGCATCCAGCATATAAAAAGCTGTAACCTATTCTGCTGTCGCTTCCCATACCAAGGCGAACATTATTAATGTCAGCACCTACTCTTTCACAAATATTAGCCATTTCATTCATAAATGATATTCTTGTGGCAAGCATAGCGTTAGAAGCATATTTAGTCATTTCAGCACTTTTTACGTCCATAACTATAAATCTGTCATGATTTCTTATGAAAGGTGCATACAGTTCTCTCATAACATCTGCCGCTTCTGAATCTGGAACACCTATTACAACACGGTCAGGACTCATACAATCTTTAATAGCTGAACCTTCTTTAAGGAATTCAGGGTTTGACACAACTTTAAATTTATAGTCAGCCTTTCTAAGAAGTAATTCATTCTGAATTACTTCTTCTACTCTGTGGGCAGTGCCTACAGGAACAGTCGACTTATCTACTATTATCATATCATGGTCCATAAACTGACCTATTTCCTTAGCTACTGCAAGCACATACTGTAAATCAGCACTTCCATCTTCGTCCATTGGTGTGCCAACAGCTATAAAACAGATATTTGAATTCTTAAGTGCCTCTTTTATATCTGTTGTAAAATTAAGATTTCCATCATCATGGTTTCTTAATACCATATCAGAAAGTCCAGGCTCATAAATAGGTATTATACCTTGCCTAAGCTTGTCTATTTTATCTTTATCAGTATCTACACAATATACTTTGTTTCCCATTTCAGAAAAACAAGTTCCAGTTACAAGACCAACGTAACCGGTACCTATAATTGAAATTTTCATATTACTTATTACCCCTTTTAAAAACAGCCTCTTTACCAAATACATAATTCAAAACAATAACTATAAATTGAATTACATATTTTGAATATACTTTGCTAAATCCTAATATTTCTACAGCAAATATCAGACCAAAGTAATCAATTAAGCCAGTAAGTCCCCTTGTAACCGCAAACTTAAAAAATTCTTTACATAATTCTCTAAAATTTTCACATTTACTTCGGAATACAAAATTTTTATTAACTATATAAGCAAATAATTTTGTACCAATTAAAGCTATAAGGTTACTTACCCTATAATCCAATTGACAACTTAAAAATATTTGATAACTAATAACATTAACAAATGTAGTCATTACACCAAATACTCCGTATAAAACTAGTTCATTAATATTTTGTCTATTTAATTTCTTGATCAAATGTCTCATATGATTTTACCTTAACCTACTTATAGCTAAATAAAAGTAATAATTTTTATATGATTTATTAATTACCTTAATTGAAAAATTCAATTAGAATCTGTTAATAGTTAACGCAGTAAAAATATAAATTACTTTTATATAGACCTTTAATAATCTTATTGCTAATCAACTTTTATATTTTTTATAAATATATTTTCTAACATTATACTGAATGTCTTCAAGTATTTTTCTATTTGCCGCAATTATATCCGCTAACAAACCAATTACTATAATCTGCACACCCATTAATATAAGTATTGCAGCAAGTATCAATGATTGTGTATGTCCATTTCCAGCTCCAGTAAATACAAAAAATAAAAACCTAAAACCAATAGAGGCGCCGATTAAAAATATAATTAAACCAAATATACTAAAAAATTTTAAAGGTTTGTACATCATAAATGAGCGTACTATAACGGATGCTGAACGTTTCATGTACTTCCACATGCTACTAAATAATCTTGAAGGACGTGTTTCTCCATTTGTTCTTATAGGTATAGAAGTCATAGCAATTTTATTATGACCTGCCTGAATAATAGTTTCAAGTGTATATGTGTATTCGTTTGTAACATTTATTCTTAAAGCTGCTTCTCTTGAATAAGCACGAAAGCCACTTGGCGCATCTGGAATATCTGTTCCACTTGCAATACGTACTACCCAACTTCCTAGGTGTTGGAATTTTTTCTTTTTCCACGAAAAATGCTCAGTTTGGTCTATGGGCCTTTCGCCAATTACAATGTCAGCTTTTCCATCAAGTATAGGACGAACAAGTTTTTCTATATCTGCACCACAGTACTGGTTGTCCGCATCAGTATTAACAATAATATCAGCCCCTAGATACAAACAAGCGTCAAGACCAGCCATAAAACCTTTGGCAAGTCCCTTGTTTTGCTTAAAAGAAACAACATGATGTATTCCAAGTTCCTTTGCTACTTCTACAGTTCGGTCTGTACTTCCGTCATTTATAATTAAATACTCTATTTCATCTATTCCATCAATATGTTTAGGCAAATCATTGTATGTTATACCCAATGTTTCTTCTTCATTAAAGCATGGTATTTGAATTATAAGTTTCATTTTTTCTCCTTAAATCATTTAATATATAATAAATATAATAAATCTTCTGAATACACAACATCACAGTTTGGATAAATATAATTAGATATAATATAAGCATCTTTTATACTTTCCATTTGTTTATCTGAATTAATTTCAAGTAACATTAATGCCCAACATTTATTTTCACCTTTAGGTATTAATTTAAAATCTATTAATTCTTCATATTCTTTAACATTAACTGTAAAATTTAAGTCTTTTGTATCATTATTAACTGTAGCTATATATTCTCCATTTACTACTATATCAAATTCAAAATCTAAATCCTGAAAATTATCAAAATTATAGCTTAATTTAACATTATATTTTCCGGGAGCTTTCTTAATATAAAAATCTGAAGTTTCTGAACCAAAAACAACATCATTTAGACCTAAATCACATTCTGCAACAGTAGCAGTTCCATGTAAATCCTCTAAATTTTCTGGGTCAAAACCAATTCCTATATCATCTCTATATAATGCAGCTCCAATCCATGGAGCCTGAACAGCATAACAACCTTCTTCAATTGGTGATTCAGCAGAACCAAAATCAATTTTTATATTTTGTTCTGATACTTTTTTATAATCTATACTTTTGTAATCTCCACCTAGCCAAACATCAACAAATGAAGTGTCTATGTTTGCATTTGAGTCTAAATATAATCTATCTTTAGGAATTGAATTCTCTACTACATATCTACATAAATAATTAAGTTTCCTTGTGTTATTTGATAATTTTTTGATATAAGATGTATCAACAAAACCACTTGTTACCATTAAAACAAACACACTTATACAAATGCCATACTTGACTTTTTTAGATTTTAGCAAATAAAATATAATAGAGTATAAGAATAATATCACTGGTAAAACTACTACATTAACATTCTGAGGTTCATATGTAAGTGAACCTTTGTTAAGAAAAATATTCCATATTGCTAGATCAAAATTATTTAAAAAACCATATGAATATAAAGATGCTGGCAAAGGTGAATAAATTATAGTCATTATCAGCATTATAATTGATAATATAGTAGTAAAAACAATATTTTTAATTTCCATGCTATTTACCTGATTATTAATAAAATAAATAGCAATAATAATTACGTATGGCAAAATAGCACTTGTATATCTTCCATATGGAATATTAATACTTTGTATTCTATGAACTCCTGAAATAGCTACAATTCCCATTTCATACAATAAAACAATTAAAACTAAAGGTCTTACATCCTTTTCTAAATTAGTTAAATTAAACAATGCACAAAAAAATAATGCTGTAAATATGAAGTATGATGCTGTAAAAAAATATGTTAATTGATAAAAAACAGCTTTAATATAGTCGATAAAATTATATATGCTTACTGTTAAAAGGCTTGTCTCACTTTCATATCCAAACAAACTTCCATTAATTAAGTTTCTAGCACTCCAAAAAATAAAAAATATAGCAAAAACAAAAAGAACAAAAAGATAATTTTTCTTTTCTTTTTTATTATCCCAAAAAATATATTCAATAATTAATGATAAAAAACATGCAATAAAAAGAATAATGCCTATTGGTTTAGTCAAATAAAAACAACCTAAACTAACCCCTAAAAATATCGCATTATTTTTAGATTTATTTTCAATAAAATTCATAAAAAATAGTAAAGTAAATCCTAATAAAGTATAATATAATGGCTCAGCCCACACTAAAGAAATAAGCACTCTTTGTGGTAAGAATATTAAAACAATAGGCAATATATAGCATATTACCTTTTTGGTAAATAACTTCTTACAAATAAAAAACAAAGGAAATATTACAAATACATAAACTAAAATGTTAATTATTTTTATAACTTCATATGCTTTTACAGTTGATTCAGTAATAAAGGATAATGATATAACTAAAGGATATAAAGGATAGTATTGCATATGGTTCAAAAAGCTAAAATTTTCAAATATTGATTTTGATAATTGAAAATATGTTGGCTCATCCAAAGTAATAAAAGGACCTGCAAAATACTTTGATTGAGTATAATATAATACTACAGCGCATAAAATATAAGAAAGAAATAAAATCCTTTTTTCATTTTTTCTATCGAGAATTTTACTAATCATCTTTTCCTCCAAATGCAGAATAAAGATTTAATTTAAAATATTATATAGTCAGTAAATTTATAAAATTCTATATATTCAACTAGTTTTTATAAATAAACATATTGAAATTGTTTCAATATGTTTTTTATAAAAATTACTTATAAAACCTTCTATAGTAATTCATATAGTCTTCTGAAGTTACACCCTGGAGCCAGTCCTCATTTTTTAAATACCATTGAATTGTTTCTTGTATTCCACGTTCAAATGTATACTCCGGCTTCCAGCCAAGCTGTGAAGTAATTTTAGTGTTATCAATGGCATATCTTCTGTCATGACCAGGCCTGTCTTTTACATGCTCAATTAAATCTTCCGAAGCACCAAGTTCTTTTATAATAAGCTTAACAATATCTATATTAGCTTTTTCATTGTTTCCGCCTATGTTGTAAACTTCACCAACAATACCTTTATGCAAAACAGTTCTTATTGCGGCACAATGGTCACTTACATGAAGCCAATCCCTAATCTGCATTCCGTCACCATATACAGGTAGATTTTTACCTGTCTTGCAGTTATTTATCATAAGCGGAATAAGTTTTTCAGGAAATTGATAAGGACCATAATTATTAGAGCAACGTGTTATGTTTACAGGCAGAGCATATGTTTCATAATATGCTCTAACAAACATATCTGCGCTTGCTTTTGATGCTGAATAAGGACTGTTTGGTGAAAGCGGTGTTGTTTCCGTAAACATTCCAGTTTTTCCCAAAGCACCATAAACCTCATCTGTTGAAACCTGTAAATATTTTACTCCAGATTTATATTCTTTTGAATACTTGTCTTGTGGATTAATTTTCCAGTGTTTCTTTGCAGTATCAAGAAGCACTTGCGTACCTAAAATATTAGTTTTTAAAAATATTTCAGGGTCTTCAATACTTCTGTCTACATGGCTTTCTGCGGCAAAATTTACAACACTATCTATATCATATTTATCAAATATGCTTTCAACAAGTCTTCTGTCGCAGATATCACCTTTAATGAATTTATATCTTTTATCGTTTTCAATTTCTTTAAGATTTTCCAGATTTCCGGCATAAGTAAGCAAATCCAAATTAACAAGAATACTAAAATCTTTTTCTTTTTCAAGCATTTGCTTTACAAAATTTGAGCCTATAAAACCAGCTCCACCGGTCACAAGTATATTTTTCATATTTTTTCCTCCGCTACACGCATAAGATATTTTCCATAATCAGTTTTTAACATCGGCTGAGCTAATTCAATAAGTTTTTCTTTTGTTATGTAGCCTTTTCTGTATGCGATTTCTTCAATACAAGACACATAAAGGCCCTGGCGTTTCTGAATAATAGAAACAAAATTAGATGCCTCCAAAAGTCCTTCATGTGTTCCTGTATCAAGCCACGCCATGCCACGGCCAAAAAGCAAAACTTTTAGTTTATTTTGCTTTAAATATTCATTATTTACAGATGTTATCTCAAGCTCGCCTCTTGCAGAAGGTTTAACATTTTTGGCTATTTCTATTACGGAGTTATCATAAAAATAAAGTCCCGGAACAGCATAGTTTGATTTTGGATTTTCTGGCTTTTCTTCTATTGAAATAACATTACCGTTTTTATCAAACTCAACTATACCAAAAGATGAAGGATTAGGCACGTTATAACCGAAAACAACTGCCCCACCTTCAGACTCAATTTTTCTTTTAGCATTTTCAAGCATTTCCGAAAATCTGCTTGCATAAAATATATTATCACCCAAAACAAGACAAACCGAATCATTACCTATAAATTTTTCACCAATAATAAATGCTTCAGCAAGTCCGTTTGGATTCATCTGCATGGCATAAGAAATATTAAGACCTAAATCAGAACCATCTTTTAAAAGCTCTGCAAAAACAGGCATATCCCTTGGTGTAGAAATAATTAATATTTCTCTTATTCCAGCAAGCATAAGCGTTGACAAAGGATAATATATCATAGGTTTGTCATATATAGGCAAAACCTGCTTTGATACTGATTTAGTTAATGGATAAAGACGTGTGCCGGAACCTCCAGCAAGAATAATGCCTTTCATAAAAGTTCACCCTTCTTACTAAATTGAGTAAATGAATATTCCAATTAAAATTACTGACATGCCAATAATTTTTTTCTTACCTATTTTTTCTTTTAAAATAAAATATCCCAATAATGTTACGAATATATATCCACTAGATTCTAATATAGGCATTAAAGATAATGGTACATATTTTAAAGCGAACACATTTATTAATGTGCATATAAAAAATAACATATATCCTATTATAACCAATGGATTAAGATACTCAAATAATTTGCTCTTATATTCCTTAAGTGATGAGCGTTTTAGCATAATTTGAGATATAGAAGAAATAAAAACGGCACAAATTACAACAATGGAATATTTCAAAACATCATTCACTATCACTCACCACCAAATATACTCCAAATAATATAACAACAGCACCAATTATCATCTTTAAGGTTATTGCTTCATTAAAAAACAAACTGCCCCAAATCATACCCCAGATAACTACTATTGCTTTATTTGAATATGCTGTAGTTATATTCATTTTTTTTATTATTTGTTGCCAAAATATTGCATAAATGAACAATATTAAAATAGAAAAACCATAAAATAAAAAAAACTTAAATGATAACAGCGAATATTGTGCTGCAAATTTTGAGAATACACCACATAATGAATACATGATCAATATGATATTAAGGTATATATAATTCTTATTAAAACTTAGCATTTTCTCCTCAACTAATTCATATTCTAACGCTTTTCTAAATTTATAATTTCTCTAATTACATATTGTGGTGAATTATTAATACTTATATATATTCTTCCTATATACTCTCCTATCATGCCAAGCATGAAAAGTATAATTCCACCAATTATAAGTAAAGCAGCCATCATGGAACTCCAACCAGTAGCCACATAAGGATTAATAATTTTATTAACTATAATATAAACAACATAAATCAATCCAATTATAGAAAAAACTATACCTGTTATTGTTGCTACTCTTAATGGTAAAACAGAAAAAGCTGTAAATCCATTTAATATTTGCTTAATTAATTTTTTTAACGTATAACCACTTTTTCCATAAGCCCTTTCCCTGTCCTCCATAGGAACATTTGCAATATTTTGAGTTGCTCTTAATATAAGTCCATCTATATATGGATAAGGATTGTCGTAACGTAAAATTTCATCAATAACAAATTTCTTCATAGCGACAAAATTAGAAAGCTGTAAATTTCTTGGTTTATCTATTAAAATATGTGCCATTTCTCCATTTACATAACTTCCAAAATTTCTAAAAAGAGATTCCTTTTTATATCCATATTTAGCAATAGACACATCATATCCATTATAAAGCGGCTCAATTAAGTCCCATAACCTGTCAACTGGACATTGATAGTCATCATCAACACCTATTACTATATCTCCTTGACAATATTTATAACCTGCCATAAGGGCAGAGTGCTTTCCCATATTTTTAGCTAGATCTATTACTTTAATATTACTATTTTTATCAGCAAGGCCTTTTAAAACACTTAAAACATTATCAGGCGAACAGTCATTAACTGCTATTATTTCATAACTGTATTCAGATTTTTCAGATACTTTATCTATTATTTCATCTATTACCTTTTCAACTGTAAATTCACTGCCATAGCAGGGAATAATAAAACTCAGTTTCATTTTAAATTCACCCTAATATATTTTTCCATATTGTCCATTCTATCAAGCATTTCATCCATAGATTTGTGCTTTATAATCATAGCACCTATACCAAAACCACCATTATCAAATCTATTAACAGTTTCACCACTGTTAATAAATAAATCTGATAAAACGATGTCATCTTTAATGTCATCTGATATATATAAACTGTCAAAAATTCCATTTTCAATACTATGAACAATATAAGATGAGGCAAGTGTCTGTATAGGTTCTTCCTTAAGATCTCCACAGTCTTCACCTATAGCTGCTTTAATAGTATATTCAGCCAAATCTACACCACTTGAATACTTTATAACATCAGTTATAAGGTTTCCTCCGTTTCTTGGGCCAATTTCTAAGATATAAACATTTTCATCTTTATCAACTATAAAATCAAGATTTAAAGCTCCTGATTTCATTCCTAAAAGCTGCATCATTCTTTCAATTTCTTTTTTAGCTTTTATTTTTAAATGTTCTGGTAATATTGATGGATAACTCTCACCTATAGGTACAAGTCCATTGCAAAATTTTTCAAAATGTTCATTCATTAAACCAGCAAATACAAGCTTACCATTCCACAAAAATCCATCACCTGCAATCTGATATCCATCTCTAACCAAAAATTCTTCTACTATAATCACCTTAGCTCTGCTGTATTTCAACGCCTCATTATAAGCATCTTTAAATTGTGATTCATCAAAAATCTTAGTAACGCCTTTACTACCTGAAGCATCAACTGGCTTAACCATAGCAGGTTTTTTAATTTCTTTAAAAAATGAAAATGCTTCATCATAAGATGTAAAGCTTTTACCTTTAGGGACTAAAAAACCATGCTTTTCCATAAACGGTCTAACAGAATCCTTTCTTGTTAAAAGCTCAACGGATTTATATGGATTTGTCGGAAGACCAAGTTTTTCAGCCACATAGGCTGCCGTTGGTGCTGAAACATCTGAGGCATAAGATACAATTCCGTCTATTTTCAATTTCTTGGCCAATTCTAGAACTGCTTCTTTATCAGTTGTACTTACGTTATAGTATTCATCAGCATATTTATGTGCCGGATTATTTGGAAGATAATCAACACTTATAGCATAATGTCCTAATCTCTTAACTGCTTTTGTTGCAGTCATTTGAAAATAGTTTCCGCCTAACAGCATCACTCGTTTCATAGCTTCACCTCATTACATTAAACAGCATCAAATTAAATCAATACTTTTCTTTCCATCAAGTGTAACACTTCGAGCTGGAACAATAACATCATTTACATTTGTACTCTTTTTTACATAAGCACCTGCACCTACAAGTGTAAAATCAGCTATTTCAATATCAGTGTTTACAATAGCACCCATACCAATAAAGCAATTATTTCCTACTTTACTATGACCGCCTATCGTGGCATTTGAAAGATAATTAAAATCTCCAACAGTAATATAATGTCCTAAAATCATATTTTCCATAAATATATTGCAAACACCTATTTTGCACCAAGGACCTATATATGTATTTGCAAGAACAATGAGACCTTCGCCAAAGTCTTCCGTTTCAATAGTTGCTTTAGGGTGTATAAAACCTTCTACTTTGTATCCCCATTCTTTTACCTGCTTGTACACACGATTTCTTAATGTATTCATTTTTTTAAAGCCAGCAGCAATTAAAATACCATATTCACTCGCAGGATATTTTACTGAAATTTCTTCAAAAGGAACCAATGGTATATTATCAAATTCAGAATCTTTAATATATTCTTTATCAGCTGTATATGCTGAAACAATCATATCTGTATATTTTTCAATAAAATATCTCATCATTTTAGAAAAATCAGAATTGCCGAAAATTATAATCTTTTTCATAATTAATTACTCCTTTTCATATTTTATTTATTTATAAAAACTATAGAGCTTATCAATAATATACTCAATATCATTTTTACCTAAATTATAATACATAGGCAATCTCATAAGTCTTTCACTTTCTTTAGTTGTAAACTTATCTTCCCCATTAAATCTACCAAACCTCTTTCCTGCCGGTGAAGAGTGAAGCGGTACATAATGGAATACACTGTTTACTCCATTTTCTTTAAGGTAAGAAATCAAACGTGTTCTTTCATCTAAATCCTTACACTTAATGTAAAACATATGTGCATTATGTTCACATTCATCAGGTATATAAGGCAATTCAATTTTATTTTCTTTTGCAAGCTCTTTTAAGCCTTCATAATACAAATTCCAGCTTTCAAGTCGATTTTTATTTATTTCATCAGCCATTTCAAGCTGAGCATATAAATATGCCGCATTCATATCACTCGGAAGATAAGAAGAACCATAATCAACCCATGTATATTTATCTATTTGACCTCTTAAAAATTTGCTTCTGTTTGTTCCCTTTTCTCTTATTATTTCTGCTTTTTCAAAGAATTTTTCGTCTTTTATAATTACAGCACCACCTTCACCCATGCTGTAATTCTTTGTTTCATGGAAACTGTAACAGCCAAAATCACCTATTGTTCCAAGAGCTTGTCCCTTATAAGTTGACATTACTCCCTGCGCTGCATCTTCTACTACAAGAAGATTATATTTTTTTACTGTTTCCATTATTTTATCCATTTCACATGATACGCCGGCATAGTGAACAGGGACAATAGCTTTAGTTTTATCGTTTATAGCAGCTTCTATAAGATTTTCATTAATATTTAATGTATCCGGTCTTATATCTACAAATACAATTTTTGCTCCCCTTGCTACAAAAGCATCCGCAGTTGAAACAAATGTATATGATGGCATAATTACTTCATCACCTTGTTTTATATCGCATAATATAGCTGCCATCTCCAGTGCCGATGTACAAGATGTTGTAAGCAATGCTTTTTTAGCGGAAAAGTGTTCCTCTATCCATTTGTTGCATTTTTTTGTAAACTCACCATCACCACATATTTTTTTATTTTCAATAGCTTGTTTAATATAGTCCACTTCTTTTCCTACATAAGGAGGAATATTAAATGGTATCATAAAATCTGCCTCTTTCCAAATCTAATTTTACTAAATATACCTAAATAATAAAGTATAATTATAATTAAAAACATAATAGAAATAATTCCTAAAATCAACATTATGTTAAAGGAATATCTAAATTCAATTATATGTTCTCCTTTTGGAATTTCAATTCCTTGTATTGCACCATTTACCATAAATATTTTTGTTTCTTCTCCATCTATATATGCTTTCCAGCCAGGAAAATAGTTTTGAGAGAAATTTATAAAACCATCATCAGAAAATTTAACAGATGCAGTTATTTTATTATTTGTAAAATTAATATCATTAATTTCATATTCTAAATCACCATAGCTATTATTTTCAAGCTCTGTAGTATAGACATTTGAAATAAAATCATAATTTGATACATTTTTATAAATATCTTCATTAGAATTTACATGCACAATATTTTTTGGTACAAACAAAATGTCTGCTGCATTTGTATTTTCAAATATTCGTATATTATCATTAACTATAAAAGGTTTATAACAACTGTTTTCTGTACTGGTTTTGCTTTCCTCATAAACTTTAAAATTACTTATTTCTATTTGCTCGCCTGAACTTGATATTGTTCTTACCATTGTTGTAATATTATCTGGTATAGTATTAGTATTTAAAATAGTGCTGTAATTAGTTGGCTTATCTGTTATAGTAAATTCGCACTCTTGTTCAGTACTATCATAGTTTTCACCATAAAAGTCTACTGCCATAACAGCGCTGTTTTCACACTTAGCAGTAAATTCTATTTTATAATTCGTATTATTTTTTAAATTAATATTATCAAAATAGCAAAATACATTATCCTTGCTTGCAGGAGGCATTACAATAGATTCATTATAATAAACAGTATTTTCTTCTGTAAATATTGGTATATTTCCGTCATCGTCTATAAAGTTAAAAGGATCTTCAATATATTTAACTCCAAGCATGGATAACATACTATTATTTTCATACAAATTTTTCCCTGCATTTAACGACCCAGTAAGCAAACCAGAATAATTAAACTGAGCATCCATGCCTTCAGAAAACAATTTATATATTCCCACATTATTAAATGCTGTATATGCATTTATTGTTGATATGCCCTGACTAATATTAGAATTTTGGGTATACAGTCCTTTATAAGCACCATCTATTTTTGGCAATGCCAACCAATATTTATAATTTCCAATATTATTTTTAATTGTTTCATTAACTTCACTAGATGTTTGAATACTATCTAAATCAGAAGGATTTGTCATTTTATAGTAAGGCCAAACCTCGCAAACTGTAATAACAGTTATTAAAACCATAAATATAACATTTCTGTAATGTACTTTTTTCACTACAAAATACAGCATAAAAGCAAAAATAGATATTGCTATTAATGATGGAATAATTGATGATTTAAAATATGAAAAACTATTCATTAAATAATCATCTGTTATAATCCCAGTTACATTTAAAATTATTATATTTAAAGAAATAACTCCAAAAACAATAATTAAAAACAGTAAAAATTTTATAATAAAATTTATAAAGTCATTTAATCCATCATCTACCATCAACTTGTCTATCGAAACGGCAACACAAACATATGCAAAAAAGATAAATATAAACAAATCCCTTGCAGGACATCTAAAACCTCCTATTATAGGGATTTTAAATAATATCTCTGATAACATTGGAATATGTGCATTAGCAGCATATAAAAATGATAAAATCATCAAAATAAATGAAATAAGCACTAACTTATGTTTACGATACTTCATTATGCTGTAAAAAAGTATACAGAAAAGCACACATCCTAAAAATAGTTCAATATCCATTTCTGATGACTGCATATTTCCATAGGCTTGTAATATGTCACCAAAAAATCTTGGAAATATCATTTGGATTAATTTTATAAAACTTATAGAATAAGATTTAAAATATTCAAAAGAAATTCCAGTAGCACCCATTGACTGATTATAAAGCATCAAAAAAACATTTGGCAAAAACTGAGCCATAATCAGTACAAAATAGATAAATACCAATAACAGTGCATCCTTTATATATTTTAATATTTTATCTTTGTTATCAGACAAAACAATGTTTAATATAGTATAAAAACCCACCGCCAAATCAGTGTATAAAGCATCCTGAACACCAGTCATATACTGCAATGCCATAACTATTGCAACAGGTATAATATCTTTTGTATTTTTAGATCTTATATATTTTTCTATAAAATATAAAATAACTGGCAGATATATTATGCAACATATAATAGTTATATGCCCTTTTCTAAGTCCTCCAATATGGATAGAAAACTCATAAATCAACGCCATAAAATATGGTAATAGTTTATTTTCACATATAAGATTAAAATATTTATATGTGTAATATGTTCCTATTGCAATATGCAAAGCAAAATAAATATAAATAAAGTTCTTTAATGAAAAGAATAATCCAAGATAGTTAAAAGGATAAAAAACTCCATTTGCATCAGCAGCATATGGCATTCCATTCATTATATATTTATTCCAGAAAGGAAACTCTCCACTTTTTAAGCAGTTAATTGTAAAAATTTTTGATGTAAAAAACTGTATTCCATCTGCATCAAAAAATACTTCGTTAGAAACATAGTAATTGCTTAAAAATATTATAGGTATAAGGAAAAAAATAATAAATAAAGCTATATTTTTTACTAAAATCTGTTTTTTTAAAGTTTCACCCATTATAAGTTATCCCCTTTTAAAAAAGTATATATTTTTTCAGCAATGGGCATTGCGCTACAGCTTTCGTTTACATACTTGTATGCATTTTCTATAATTTCTGTTAAATCTTTTTGTTTAGCATTTTCAATAACTTCTAACAATGCTTCTACACTAACATCTTTACTTACTTTAATAACAGAATTATCTGGTAACTCTCCAAACCAACCTATATCTGTAACAACACACGGTTTTTTTAAATCCATACAATGAATTAAGGTTCCAGATGCTTCTCCATTATAAGGATATCTTAAATTCATAATTAGATTACAAGATTTTATACTTTTTAAAAAATCTTCATCTCCTAAAAAACCTGTTTTAAAAATATATTCATTTAGGTAATTATTAACATAATCACCATCTCCAGCCATAACATAATAAATCTTATTATTATGTAATTCATTATATTTATTTACAGCTTCACAAACTATTTTATTTTGTTTTGAAGGACCGATGAAACCAATAGAGCCAATAATAAATGCACCTTTAGGTATATTAAATTTCTTATTCAAAAAATCATTACCAACAGGCACCGTATAATTAAGTTTAATATGCGGTATTGTCAATACATTTATGCCCGAAAAATTATTATTTATTTTATCCTTACTATAATTAGAATGAACAATTATCCCTTTTGAATTTTTAATAACTTCATTATTTAAAGGAAGATTCGCAGATATATCTTTGTGCAAAAGAAGATTATTTTCATTTAATTTTTTTAAGCTTTCTTTAACTATTGATATTCCGTCTATACCTTCCATTTCATAAATTTTTTGGAATAATTTATTCTTATCTGCATAATATCCAACAGTAAGATAATATAATACAAAGTCATGCAAAATTACATATCCAGAATATTTTAATATCATATCATACATATAACTATGGTATTCATGATTATTGCCAAAATTATATAAAATATATTTATAATTGCTATAATCTATAGTGTTGTCATAATTCAAAATTTTGAACTCTTTTTGCAGTTTTTTATTTTCAACTTTATAATTATCTACCAAAAGTGTAATATCAAAATACTCTTTTAACCCAAAAACTAATGATTCACTATATTCGCTAATTCCGCTTTTCATGGGCCAAAACGGACTAACATATAATAAATTAGGCTTATCCAAAGTCTTTCCTCCTATTTTAAAAGCTTATCGATTACATAATCCCAGTTGATATTTTTATCAAGCATTGATTTGTAACCATTTTCCCCCATTTTTTTTGCTTTTTCTCGATTAGAATATAAGTAATCAATCTTTTCAGCAATTAACTTTGGATTATCTTCTAAAACATAACCATTAACATCATTTTCTACAAACTCTAATGGACCGCCTGCATCTTTATGAACAATAACCGGTTTTTTAGAAAAGAATCCTTCAAGCGTTATATAGCCATAATCTTCATCATAAGCACCAAAATAAACAGCCAAACATTTTGCGTAGTAATCTATTTTTTCTTCTTCTGATATAAAACCAACAAGCTTAACTTTATCTTCTAATTTGTTTTTCTTTATATAATCCTTAATGTAATTTAATTCAGATTCCGATCCATTACCTGCAATAATAAACTTTACATCTGTTTTGCTATAATTTGCAGCCTCAACTAATAATCTTTGACGCTTAATTTTATCTATTCTGCTGGCATAAAACACATAGTCACCATAATCACCGCAATATAATTTATCATAATTTAAAGGTGGATGATACAAAGCTTCAGCTTTTATTCCATTATATTTCATTAATCTATTAGCCGTGTTCTGAGCATTTGTATAAACTAATTTAGCTTCTTTAATATATTTAGTATCACTCTTTATAATTAAATCTCTAACTTCTTCTCCATTTTCAAAATTCTGCAAATCACCATATTCTGTGTCCCATAAGTCATAAGCTTGTCTGTGCTGATGAAGCAGCCACAAAACCTTATTATTATGTTTAACATAAAATGCAGGAAATTTTAATGCAATTACTACATCTATTTTTTCTCCATTAACTTCAGAAAGATCCATCATTCTTCCCATAAGCATGCAATCAACAATAGATTCTGCTGGATACCATTTAAATGGAATAGTTACAATATCCGCTTTATGTCCTCTTTTTTTTAATTCATCACAAAGCATTTGTGCATGTATTTCAGCTCCACCAGTAATAAAAGGTACTTGAACCGTAGCTATAGCAATTTTCATATTATTCACCTATTTTCGTTATATAAAAGAATTAATAATAGTTAAAAATTTATTTTCAATTGTTTCAAAAGTAAACCTATTTAAAAAGTTCTTTTTGCCTTCTTCCTGCAAAAATTTATAATATTCATTATTTTTATTTAATACATTTATCGCTGATGCATACATTTTTACTGTGTCATTTAAAATTACCTGTTTATTCCCTAATGTTTCAGCAATAGCACTTGACCTTTTTGCTACAATTGGTAATTTAAAATATTCAGCTTCTAACAAAGGAACACAAAATCCCTCATGGTCACTTGCACAAACAAAAAAGTCACAACCAAGATAATAGGATACCAATATCGAATCATTAACCTCTCCGATAAAACTAATATTGTTTTCAAGGCCATATTCTTTTATTTTTTCTAATATTAAATTATTATAAATTTGTAACCCATCATCAAATTTGCCTATAATATTTAAATGTATATTTTTTCCGTAATAGTAACAATAATTATACAAAATATCAATTAAAAATAAATGACCTTTATTTGGAGCTATTCTTCCAACAAAAAGGAGATTAATATCTTTACTGTATAAGAGATTACTTATAATCTCTTCATCAGGAACAGCTGATGCCCAACTTTCAATTTTATTAAAAGGTGGACATACTGCCTTCAAAGAATCATCAACATTTTTGATGTCTTCTCCATTATAATTTGAATCTAATAACCAAAAAGCAGTTTTAAATTCCTCAGTAAACCTAACTGTCTGTTGTCTACCTTTTTTACATTGATTAAAATGAAATTCATTATATGGTTCAAAAAATTCTTCTGGAGTGATATTGTGATATCTAAATATAATACTGCATTTACTTTCTTTTAAAATTTTTTCTCCATTTTCCCAAAAAACGCTGTGATGATATATAATAAGCGAAGTTTTGTTCTTAATAATTTCTTCTAATTCATTTTCAGTAATGTATGTAACTTTTTTATTAAATCTATTTTCAGCATACACACTGCACTCAAATGATTTATTCAAAATTTTATACATAGCTTCTATATCATTGCCTATAGCATCATGATTAGTTACTGTTTGATGCATAATAACAATTTTCATTACACTTTCACCGCCCATACAGAATATTCTTGCTCCATATTAAATCTAAAAGCTACATGGCGCATCGGGTCTTCACTTTCATAGTTAAAAGGAAAATAATCTAAAGACTTTAACTTAAATGAATCCCATATATCGAATCCCCATTCTTTCATATAAAATTCTAAGACTTCAATTGGTATTGGGTTTTTGTGTGTTGGATCAACTCGAAACATATAAGTAGCAGTCAATATATTTTCTGGATTTGGTGTGGCAAGAATCAATAATCCGCCCTTTTTTAATACTCTTTTACACTCATCAAAAAAGTCATAAAGTATATTAATTTCCAAATGTTCTATCATTTGAAAGCTGCTTATAACATCAATTGATTCATCCTCTGAATTTTTTAAATAGTCTATAGCATCATATTTAATTATAGGCAACGCTCTTTTTTCAATAGCTTCATCTACAATTAAGTCATTGCTGTCTACACCTATAGGTGAATACCCAGATTCTATTAACTGTTCTATCCATACTCCTGAACCACAACCAAGATCTACTATTTTTAATTGACTTTTGTTCTTTCCTTCAGACCATTTGTTGAAGCGTTCTAAATAAGGTAAATTTTCTTTTTTTACTGAATCATGATCTTTTTTCATTAACGTGTTTTCATAATCATAATATATTTTATCTAATAAATTCTTTTCGTAAATTCTTTTTTGTTTTTCAATATTTTCATTATATAAAATTGAATTATACCATTCTTTTATAACTCCAAGTTCACCATATAATCCTTTAAATTCAATATCTAAATCATAATTATGCTCTGACAATTCAAAAACCTTATTTTGTAACTTTGAATTTTCTTTAGCTAAATTTGTGCTAAAATTTTGCAATTCCCTGATACTATAGTAATCCAAATTATTAAGATGGGTCTGTATATTTCTAATCCTTTTTGGCAGACAAATAACATTAACGAATACTCTTATAATGTAACCAAGAATTGGAATAGATAAAATTGCTCTTTTAATATTAAGTTTTAAATTTTTATAAAATAAACCTGTTACTCGAATATTTTTATTTAATGCTTCCTGAGACTTTGAAATTCCATTAATTAAGTCAAGTTTGTCTGAAGAAGGATTAATTAAAAGCTCTATAGAATTTTTAAGTGCTAATTCATCTACTTCTCTTTCCAATATACTTCTGTAAACAATCTTAACAAAATTTTCTCCATCATATTTAAGAAGCTCTCGTCCATCAATGATTTTACCATTATAGTAACTAAGTATTTTTGTTTTTAAAGTTGGCCTAATAGTATTTCTATATATTGATATTTTTTGGAGAGCACTATCATAAGACTTTAATTTTAAGAAACCTCTACTTTCTTTTGCAGAAATACTTTTAACAACATCATAGTTATTTCCAGCATCACTGGAAACAGTAAATGTTTTATCAATATCAGGTAGTGACATTGCGTTTTCATAAATATCAGATAAAATGCTAAATATAGAAATATCATCAAATTTATCATCTATATCAATAGTTTTATTTTCTTTTGCATATAAACGCTGCCATACAATTAATCTATCTAAATCTAACTGTTTCATATAGCCTCCTGATTTTTACTATCCCAATGATGGTCAAGTCTTGCAACTCCTACATCATCAATATCAGAATATACTCTAAACCTTAATACATCTTTAATATAGTCATATGCGAATCCATCATCAGCATGTAACGCAACATCAAGCAAATACTCGCCTGGTAATAAATTATTTTTTTCTATATAACATATTAAATTACCTGTTTTATAATACTTTAACTTTACTTTATCAATAAATGTGTTTGTACCATAACAATGAACTTCATCATTGCGAAAAATTCCGATTCCTACCTCACATTTTTCCAAGTTACTATTATTTGTATAATTTATTTTTATGTCAAAACTATTACCAGTTTTTAAAATATAGTTCTCAGTTCCTGTTGAATCAAATATCTTAACAGAATTTATACAAATATCTTTACTTCCCCACCTTTTATTGTTAATTTTATTAGACTTGTCTTCCTGTGGAAGTTCATCTTTTTGATAATTATTATCATTTGTATTTTCTATAGCTTTTTCTTCATTTGAAACTGAATTTCTGTGTTTCTTTCCCATATATTCCATATATTCTGGATGCACTTCTCTTGGTTTTCCAGACTTATATATATATCCGGATTCAATCCAGTAACTTCTTTCACAAATTTGTTCAATTTGATTTAAAGAGTGTGATACTATAACTATAGTAGTACCAGAAGCTTTTATTTCCCTAAGCTTATCGAAACACTTTGCCTGAAAAGCTGCATCTCCAACAGCAAGTATCTCATCAATCAATAAAATATCTGCATCAACATTTATCGCAACAGCAAATGCAAGTCTCATGTACATACCAGAAGAATACGTTCTAACAGGATTATCAATAAACTCTCTAAGCTCAGAAAAATCAATTATTTTTTCAATACGCTCATCAATTTCTTTTTTAGTCAATCCAAATATAGATGCATTTGTATATATATTTTCTCTTCCACTCATATCAGGATGAAAACCAGCTCCAAGCTCTATAAGGCTCGAAACTCTACCAGTTAATCTTATACTTCCAGAATCAGGATAAATAATTTTTGACATAAGTTTTAAAAGTGTACTTTTACCACAACCATTTTCTCCTATAAGTCCTATTGCTTCACCTTTTTTAACATTAAAACTTATACCTTTTAAAACCCATCTGTCTTCATAATGATTGCGGTTTCTAAATAGCAATCGTTCTTTAAATGTTTGTCCCTTGTCATAAAAAACTTTAAATTTTTTAGTTACGTCTTTTACTACTACAGCATAATCTTCCATTATAATTCCTCCGCAAAATGTTTTTGCAGTTTTTGAAATACAAAATAACCTATTACCAAAACTATAAGTCCCAAAATTAAGGCATGTAACAAAGTTTTTAAATCTGGTACTTTTGAATAATATAATATATCTCTGTAAGCTGTTATAACAGGTGTCATTGGATTAATCATAAATAATGGCAAAACATTTTCAGGAACAATTGAAATTGGATACATAACTGGTGTTAAGTACTGGAGAGCCATTGTAAAAATTCCTAAAATGTGTTCAAAATCTCTAAAATAAACTGTAATAGATGATGAAAGTAATGCAACTCCAAGACAAAGAATGTATTCAACAGCCATTACAGGTATAAGGCATATTATAGCTACTATATTAATAGGAACCCTTGAAATTATAATAACTATAAAAATGACTATAAAGCAATAAAGCATATTAACAAAACATGTTGTTACATATGATATAGGCATAATCATTCTTGGAAAATATATTTTTTTAATCATATCTTTTTGCCCTAATATGCTAGTAGACCCACCAGTAATAGATGCTGCAAAGAATATCCAAGGTATTAAAGCAACAAAAAGATGTAAATAATATTTTTCTATATCTGATTTAAGTATTACAGAAAAAACCATGGTATAGACAATAAGCTGCAATAAAGGGTTTATAAATGTCCATAAAAATCCCAATACTGATCCTTTATATCTGCCTCTTAAATCTTTTTTCACAAGACTTACTATCATTTCTCTGTAATTATAAAGTTCTTTTAATGTATTCATATCAAATCCTATAAATTATTCTCCCAATAATTAATTGTATCTTTAAGAGTCTCTTCAAGCTCAATTTCTTTATGCCAAGCTGTATCTCTATTTATTTTACTTATATCAGCCTCAATAGTAGGAATATCGACTGGTCTTAATCTTTCTTTTTCAACTAAAACCTCTGCTTTTATTCCTGAAAGAGCAATTATTTTATTCAATATATAATTTATTTCTACAGCTTTTCCACTTCCAACATTATATGTTTCTCCTTTTTTACCATTTTCAATAAGAAGAACATAAGCTTTAACTACATCACGAACATCTGTAAAATCTCGTTTTGCACTAAGATTTCCTACTCTAATAATAGGCTCTCTTAACCCTTTTTTTATTTCTACTGCCTGTTTGCAAAAATCTGCAACAACAAACATTGGTGCCTGTTCAGGTCCAATATGATTAAATGCCCTTACAAGCACTATATCCATATCATATGCATCTGAATAAATCTTTCCAATCATATTTTGGGCAGCTTTAGTTGCAGCATATATATTGCCTGGGCGAAGAGAATTATCTTCAGCTATAGGCACCTCATTCGGCATTATTCTGCCATATTCCTCACCTGAGCCTATAAGCAATATTCGCGTCTTTATTCCTGCTTCTTTTACTGCTTCAAGCAGATTTACAGTTCCTTTTACATTTATATCTATTGTTAATCCTGGATTTTTCCATGAAAGTGCAACAGAACTTTGTGCTGCAAGATGAAATATATAATCAGGCTTAACTTCATTTAATACATGTTTTATTTCATCTTTATTAAGTATATTTAAATCAAATAAACCATCAACACATTCATATATATTCTCATGCTCAAGTTTTGTAACATAAACATTCCACAACTTATCACTTTTAATATGCCTTATTAAGTATTTACCTACAAAACCTGCCCCACCTATAATTAATGCATTCAAAAACTTATCATTCCTTTTAAAATTTTTACAACAAATTAAAGTAAGCATCAAATCCCTTTGATTTTTATTTCTTTTTCTACAAGCTGCAAATCATTTTTAACCATTCTTTCAATTAACAAAGAAAATGGAATTTCTCTTACCCACCCAAGTTTCGTTTCAGCTTTTGTTGGATCCCCAATAAGAATATCAACTTCTGCCGGACGGAAAAATTTTGAGGTTACTTTTACAACAGTTTTTCCTGTTTCTTTACATATACCAACTTCATTAACACCGTTTCCATTAAACTCAACATTAATTCCAGCATATTTGAAAGCTGTTTCAACAAATTCTCTAACTGTTCTTGTTTCATTTGTAGCTACTACATAATCATCTGGTTTTTCCTGCTGAAGCATTAACCACATAGCACGAACATAATCTTTTGAATGTCCCCAATCACGTTTGGAATCCAAATTTCCAAGTTCAAGGCAATCTTGAATACCATATTTAATTCTTGCTACTGCATCTGTAATTTTTCTTGTAACAAATTCTTTTCCTCTTCTTTCGCTTTCATGGTTAAAAAGTATACCAGAACATGCGAATATATTGTAGCTTTCTCTATAATTCTTTGTAATCCAATGTCCATAAAGTTTTGCTACACCATAAGGACTTCTTGGGTAAAACGGAGTTGTTTCTTTTTGAGGTATTTCCTGTACAAGTCCAAACATTTCGCTTGTTGAAGCCTGATAAAATCTTGCACTTGGTTTAACTGTACGAATTGCTTCCAAAAGGTTTGTAACACCAATAGCATCTATTTCGGCTGTAGCTATAGGCTGTTCCCAGCTTGTTGCTACAAATGACTGAGCAGCAAGATTATATACTTCATCTGCTTCAGATACCCTCATTGCGTTAATTAATGAAACAATATCAGTCATATCAGCATATATAAAATGTATTTTATCTTTTATATGCTCTACATTTCCATAATCAACAACACTTTTTCTTCTCATTATTCCATATACTTCGTAACCTTTTTCAAGTAAAAGTTCTGCCAAATAAGAACCATCCTGACCACTTATACCTGTTATTAATGCATGCTTGCTCATAAATATTTCTCCTTATACTAAAATTAATACTAAAATTAAATATATTCATTTCTATTACAAATTTTAAGATTTTCTATTACTTTTTTTATATCTCCAGCATTTTCTTTATCGCATACAAGAAGTGCATCATCTGTATCAACAATTATTAAATCTTTAACTCCTACTGTAGCAATAAGCTTGTCAGTTCCCTGAATAATCGAATTTTTTGTATTAATTGTAATAATATTGCCTTTAACAACATTGCCAAACTCGTTTTGCTGATTAATTCTGCCTACTGCCAACCAGCTTCCTACGTCATCCCAGCCAAAAATTCCTGGAATTATATATATATCATCAGCTTTCTCCATAATTCCATAATCAATTGATTCTGAAGAAAAACTTGTAAATTCTTCTTTTAATACATCTTCGTAAGTCTGCAAACCTATAGAATCTTCTATCTTTTTTAATCCAAAATATGTTTCAGGCAAAAACTTTTCAAAATTATTTAAAACAGAAGAAACCTTCCATATAAACATACCGCTGTTCCAAAGATACTGTTCCGTTGCCAAATACTCTTTTGCTTTTTCTAAGTTTGGTTTTTCAACAAACTTTTCAACTTTAAAAGCTCGTCCTGTATTTTTATCTCTTTCAGACAAATTAAATTTAATATATCCATATCCAGTTTCTGGATAATCTGGCGTTATACCAAGAGTTACCAAATTTTCATTGTCTTCTGCAACTGAAAAAGCATCTTCTAAAGCAGATATAAACATTGAATTATACTTAATTAAATGGTCACTTGGTAAAACAACCATTAGTGCATCTCCATATTTTTTTCTAATATGTACTGCACCCAAACCAATACATGGAGCAGTATTTTTTCCAACAGGCTCATAAAGAATATTTTCTTCAGGTAAATCCGGCAATTGTTCTTTAACAAGTTTTTTATATCTTATATTAGTTGAAATATATATATCTTTAATATCAATAATTGGCAGTATTCTTTCAACTGTTAGCTGAATCATTGTTTTGCCATCATTAGTCAAAGATAAAAACTGTTTAGGCAAATTCACCCTACTCTTAGGCCAAAAACGTTCACCTTTACCACCAGCCATAATTAAAGCTGTTTTCTGCATTTTTTCTCCTCCTTATATTTCAAATACCAGATAAAAGCGCTGTAAAAGTTCCTTTTATTTCAAAACTTCCTAAATTAGCTGGTATAAAATAACTGTCACCAGCTAAAAATTCATATTTATTGTTGTTATAAATAATATATCCATTTCCAGATATAAACAACAAAGAATAAAAACTTTCTTTTGAGCAAACCAAAGAAATTGATTTTTTACAGTCTATTTTTGATACTTTAAGGTATTCACTTTCAAATATATTTGAAAAGCTAAAATCCTCTGTTGTTATTAAGCTGTTATTCATTGTTTTATCAGGAATAATAGGCTCATAGTTCAATACATCAATAGCTCTTTTCAAATGTAATGGTCTTTTTTTTCCATCAACACCAATTCTATTATAATCATATACTCGAAAAGTCGAATTTGAACTCTGCTGTATTTCAGCTATAAGACATCCATGTCCAATAGCATGTATAGTTCCTGGCAGAATATAAAAAACATCTCCCTCATTTACATACACCTTATTCATAACATTGCATATCTCACCTGTTTGAGCAAGATTAATAAGCTGTTCTTTAGAAATTTTTTTATTAAATCCCCAATATATATAGCTTCTTGGCTCAGCCTTTATCACATACCACATCTCAGCTTTGCCACTTTCACCCAAATCTTTAATTGCAGTTTTATCAGATGGGTGTACCTGAACAGATAAATCTTTTGAAGCATCTATAAGCTTTACCATAATCGGAAATCTGTCATCAACTTTATAATTATCGCTTACATACTCTGGATGATTTTTTAAAACATCAAATAGTGTTTCACCATTATACACTCCATTTTCTACAGTACATAAACCATCCTTATGGCAACTTAGTTCCCAGCTCTCAGCTGTTACTTTAAGTCCACTTTTTTTATTATAAATCTTTTCTAATCTATTTCCGCCCCAAATATAGTCTTTATAAATTGGCAAAAGTTTCATAGGGTACATATTTTTATCCTCACAAAAAATCTAAATAATTTCAAACAAATTTAAAAGCTTTTCAGCAGATTTTTCCCAAGTAAAATTCTCACTTCGCTGCAAAGCTCTTTTTGTCATATCATCTATATCTATTTGTTTATATAAAATTTTCTCTAAAGCTTTTTTTATTTCTTCTGTAGACAAAGGGTTTACAAGCAATCCACAATCTCCTATTACCTCTGGCATTGATGCAGCATTAGATGTAATAATGGGTACACCACATGACATAGCTTCTAAAATAGGCATACCAAATCCTTCATAGAGAGAAACAAACAAAAAAGCTTCCGCTCCCTCCATTAATAAAGGTGCTTCCTTTTCCTCTACATATCCTGTAAATATAACATCATTTTCAATGCCTAATTCTTTAACTTTATTAAATATACTTTCGTACATCCAACCCTTTCGTCCAGCAATAACAAATTGAGGAATATTTTTATTTTCTTTACCAAGCATGGCATATGCTTCTATCATTCTATCAATATTTTTTCTTGGTTCAAGCGTCCCAAGATAAAGAAAGTATTTTCCTTTTATTCCATATTTCAATTTAACATCATTTATTTTATTAGTATCTTTAGTAACTTTAAATATTTCAGTGTTAACGCCCACAGGCATAACAACAATTTTGTTTTCATCTATATCTAAATATTTAATTATTTCATTTTTAGAAAATTCAGATATAGTAATTATTTTATCGGCCCTTTTGCATGCCTTTTTAACATTAAATTTAAGCATATATAATGTTTTTTTATTTACTGTTTCCGGATATGCTTTATAAGTCATGTCATGTATAAAAACAACTTTTTTGCCTTTTACTCCTGGTGGAACATAGTAATTAAAAAATAGTGTTATATCTGCATTTCTTTTAAAAAAAAGTTCATATGGCAATGGTAAAAATGGCCAAATAATTTTATAAATATCAAAACTAAACCATCTGCAAATATTTATTTTAAATCCTTTAAGCCTGTAGTAATTTATTATGTTTTTATATCTTTTGAATCTTTTATTGCCAATAATAAAAAAATCCATTAAATACTCATTTTGGGTATCTAAAAATTGCATATAATTAACAACATTATAGGCAAGCCAGCCTATACCTGTTTTATTATTATTTAATAATAACTGAGAAAAAAATGCAATTTTCATATAAAAACTCCCAACTATTTTTCAATAAAAATTCAAATAATTTTATCACATTTAACAGCATTATTCAACAATTCAAAATCATATATATTTAATTTATATAAAAATCGAATATAATCTTTCTGCCATATTTTTTAATAAATATTTTTCCTGAACCAATTCTTTTGCTTTTTTACCCATAATATTACGTTTTTGGGGATTTTCAACTATCCATTTCATAGCAGTATATAAAGACCCAACATCTTTTGGCTTAACTGTAATACAAGTTTCACCATTAATACCTACATATGGCACACCACTTTTAAGAGATGTGTTAATAACAGGTTTTCCATAAGCCATAGCTTCTATCTGAACTATTCCAAAAGCTTCTGTTATTTCAACAGATGGTAATACAAAAACATCACATTCTTTATATAGCTCTTTAATTTTATCATCACTTAAGTCACTTATAAAAACTACTTTATCACTAACATTTAACTCATTTATAATTTCAATTAACTTGCTTTTTAGCGGACCATTTCCAGCAATAATAAGTCTGCCGATATTTAATTTTGCAAATGCCCTTACCAGAATTTCACAACCTTTGTAATACACAAGTCTTCCTACAAATAAAAATGTTATTTCTTTTGAATTGTTTTCTCTTGCTGTATAATTATAAGAATCCTGAATAATTGAATTATCCACTCCATAAGGTATAATTACACATTTATCTTTAAATTCTTTAAGATACTTAGAATTTTTTATATGACCTTCTGTTGCAACTACTATTTTATCTGCTCTTTTTAAGAACTTCATCATTAAAGGCTCATATAATTTCAAAAGATATTTTTGTCTTACAATATCACTGTGCCACCAAACAATTATTTTTCCTTTGTATCCTGACAATATTCCTGCTAAGTCACCAAGAGGAAATGGCATGTGAAAAAGTATCACATCTTTATTTCTTGACATAATTTTTAATCTAACTAAAAAAGAAATAGACACAGGCATAGAAAAATAAATTCCAAAAGAACCTGAGCGTGTTACTTTTATTCCATTTATTGTTTCAGAATATCCTTTTCCTTTTCTTTTGCAAACTAAAACTTCCATATCAACTTTTTCTTTAAGTTCTTCTGCAACTTGTTGAACTACCTTTTCTATCCCTCCGATTTCTGGATAATATAGTTTATTTACTTGTAAGACTTTTAGTTTATTCATATCTTGCACCTTTATTTAGATAATAAATCATAGATTCAACAATAAACTCAATCATTATCCATATAATTATATATTTTTCCTAAAAATTGGTCAATAAAAAAAGATTTTTGCAATTACAAAACATCATCTGAACAATTAATTTTACTTCATTTTAATATTTTTATTATTTCATATATTTATAAATTTAGTACAATACTTTTGATGAAATATTATAATTTAATTTTAAGATTCATGATTTATAAAAAATAAAAACCTTATAGTTTTTAAAACTTCTAAGGTTTTTATTTTAAAAACACAATAAAAATCTGATTATCCGCTAAAACACAGTATCTATCAGCATTTTCAAGGAAACAAACACATCAATTTACTACTTATTTACTACTAACGAATGAGCCTTGATACGCAAGTTTTCCTAGATATGCAAAGATATGGTACAGCACATCAGTATTGAAACAAGAAAAAATTGAATAACTTATAGACTATGGAACGCCTAAAATGACGTTCCTTTTCTATTTCCAGCCGTTCTTATTGGACGGCTATTTTATTACCCAAAATGAAAGGAGCATTAGATTTATGAAAAAGATGTTAAAACGATTGTGTACGGGCTTCTTAGCTCTTGCAACTG
>JAHZEA010000006.1:0-44698 GCA_019422065.1 Lachnospiraceae bacterium
TGAAAGTATGCTTTTTAAAATGGTAAATGGCGACATACGCCTTATGTCTTTCAGAACACCTTTTGAAGCAGCTAAAAAAGGCGATATTTACGCAAAAGAGATAATTGATGAATATACAAAATATGTTGCGCTTGGTCTTATAAATGTGGTAAATGTACTTCAGCCGGAAGCTATTGCTATAGGTGGAAAGATAAGAAAAATAGGCCAAGAATTTATAGATAATGTTAACAAAATAGTTGACGAAAAAACATTCGGCCAGTACGATGGCGATAAAAAGACTAAAATTTTAATGTGTGACCTTGATTATGACGCTGTTATTATAGGCGCTACAATGCTTAAACACTAATTTTGGAGGCTTTTGCTGATGGATATTTTTGAAATGCTTGTTGATTTGGCGGGTAAGGAGGCTGTTATTAAAAATGAGCCTATGAAAAATCATACTTCATTTAAAACAGGCGGATGTGCTGATTACTTTATATCGCCAAAAGACGGACAAAGTATTATAAAAATAATAAGTGCGCTTAATAAAAACAATATAAAATACTATGTTTTTGGTAACGGCAGCAATATGCTTGTTTCAGACAGAGGAATAGAAGGCGCTGTTATTTATATCGGCGAAAATTTATCAAATATTGAAATTGAAGATACCAAAATTATAATAGGCGCCGGAACGCTCCTTTCTTCGGCTGCAAGTGCGGCACAAAAGGCCGGGCTTTCAGGTTTCGAGTTTGCCTCGGGTATACCGGGAAGCTTTGGCGGTGCTGTATTTATGAACGCCGGAGCTTACGGCGGTGAGATAAAAGATGTTATTGAATGGGTAAATGTTATTGATGATGAGCTTAAAGAAAGAAAGCTTTATAAAGATGAGCTTGATTTGGGATACAGAACCAGTATTTTTCAGAAAAAAAGCTATATTATATTAAACGGCTGCATAAGCTTAAAAAAGGACAAACCCGATGATATTTTATCAAGAATGAATGAATTAAGCTTAAAGCGCAGGGAAAAACAGCCTTTAAACTATCCAAGCGCCGGAAGTACATTTAAAAGGCCTGAAGGATATTTTGCCGGTAAGCTTATTGAAGACAGCGGGCTTAAAGGCAAAAGTGTAGGAGGCGCGCAGGTATCGGAAAAGCATGCCGGTTTTATTGTAAATACAGGAAGTGCCACTACTGATGATATTTTAGAGCTTATAAAATACTGCCAAGACACGGTTTATGAAAAGTTCGGCGTGAATATTGAGCCGGAAGTTAGGTTTATTGGTAGAAAATAATAGCAAAATAGTAACAAAAGAGGTGGTTAATTTGAAGTTTATTATTGTAACGGGAATGTCCGGAGCAGGAAAAACAACGGTGCTTAAGTTTCTTGAGGACATAAATTACTTTTGTGCCGATAATATACCGCCTATGCTGCTTTTGAAGTTTGCTGAGCTTTTTGAGCAAAGTAATGAAATAGATAAAATTGCTTTAGGTGTTGATATTAGAGGCGGCAAAATGTTTAAAGACCTTTTTGAAGGTTTAAAACAGCTTACCGACAGTGGTTTTGAATATGAAATTTTATTTCTTGATGCCTCGGACAGGACGCTTATAAACAGGTTTAAAGAAACAAGGCGCAGTCACCCACTTTCAAAAAACGGCTCTATAGAAGATGGCATTAAAATGGAGCGTGAAATATTAAAAGATGTAAAAAAGCGGGCTGACTATATTATTGATACTTCAAAAACACTTACTAAGGAGCTTAAAGAGCAGATTAATAATATTTTCCTTTTAAACGGAAATTATGAAGGCCTTATTATAACTGTATGCTCATTTGGTTTTAAATACGGCATACCGGCTGACGCGGATTTGGTGTTTGATGTAAGATTTTTGCCTAACCCGTATTATCTGCCGGAGCTTAAGGACTTTACCGGAAACGACAAGCCGGTTTATGATTATGTTATGAGTTTTGAAGAAAGCCGCATATTTATTGACAAATTAATGGATATGCTGGAGTTTCTTATTCCTCAGTATGTTAAGGAAGGCAAAACAAGACTTGTTATATCTATTGGCTGCACAGGCGGAAAGCATCGCTCTGTTACTATAGCCAACGCATTGTTTGAAAGAATTTCTTTGAAACGAAAAAATGTTACACTTAAACATTTGGAAATAGGCGAAGGCGGAAGAACACGGCGATAAATTATATTTAAGTTTATACCTTAAATATATGGAGGTGCATAATTTTTGTCATTTTCTTCTAATGTTAAAAGTGAATTACTGCATTGTTTTGGAGAAGAACAACATTGTGATTTGCTGGAATTGACGGCTGTGCTGAATTTATGTGGTCAAATAATAGAAAATGAAAATAAAATTTGTGTAAAAGTTCAGACAGAAAATGTTGTTGTTGCAAGAAAGAGCTTTACATTAATTAAAAAAAATTTTAAGATAGATTGTAGTATTACGGTAAGGAGAAACAGTCAGTTAAAAAAGAATAGGGTATACATTCTTTCAGCAGGCGAAAACGAATCAAAAACAAAAATGCTGGAATTATTGGAGCGCTGCGGTACACACCGAAACGGCTTAAATAATATTGAATTTGTTCCGGCACAAGATGAATTGTTTTATGGTACTTGTTGTAGGAAAGCTTATATCAGAGGCGCTTTTCTTGCCTCAGGTTCAATTAATGACCCTGAGAAAACTTACCACATGGAATTTGTATCACGAAGCGAAAAATTTAGCTTGCGTCTTATGGAAGTTATTAACTCATTTGGAATTGAGTCAAAATGTATACAGCGGAAGGAGCATTTTGTAGTATACATAAAAGACGGAGAACAAATTTCGGATTTGCTTAACATAATGGGGGCGCATGTGGCGCTTATGGATTTTGAGAATATCAGAATACTTAAGGATATGCGCAACAAGGTAAACAGAAAAGTAAATTGTGAAACTGCAAACTTGAATAAAACCGTTAACGCGGCTGTGAAACAAATTGAGGATATAGAATTTATACGTGATAATTACGGACTTTCTTATCTTCCGCCGGCGTTATATGATACAGCAGCGGCAAGACTTGAGTACCCTGACGCAAGCTTAAAGGAGTTAGGTGAAAAAATGTCGCCGCCGGTTGGAAAATCAGGTATTAATCACAGGCTTCACAAAATAAGTGAGATAGCAAAAGAGCTTATGAAGGGAATGGGATGACAAAAATGACTGAAAAATCTGTTATTGTTAAAAAGACATTAGACACACGTACAGCCGCGCTTTTTGTTCAGACAGCAAGCAAATTCGAGAGCATGGTTAAAGTATCTCTTGAAGACAAAATTGTAAATGCAAAAAGCCTTATGTGTATAATTTCTTTAGGTATCAGCCCGGATACTGAGGTAAAAATTACAGCTGACGGTGCAGATGAAAAAGAGGCTGTAAACGAGGTTGCAGGAATATTAGAATAATATAAATGGGTTGAGGGGGAAAAGGAATAAATTAAGCTTTAAGTTTGATGGTTTCCGTTTTAGAAGTTTTTACGGTATTATTAATTACATTATTTAAACTTAAAAAACAAGGCTGGCGGTATTTTATACCTCCGGCCTTTTTAGATGTTCAATTTTCTGTTTTATATTTTCGGCTGTTTCTTTATTAAAAATCATGTACTGATTTATAAAAGATGCAGTTTTTTGTAATTGAGGCTCTTTTGAAAGAATTATTATTTTTGCTGTATACACATTAAATAATTTTTCTATTGGATTTTGGCTTATTTGTAAGCTTTCTATAACAGAATAGTCAATAGTTGTTGATTTATTTCGGCCAAAATCAAGATTGAGGGTAATACAGTTTTTTTCCAAAACAATTTCAGCGTTTTTAGCTGTCATAATCATATATATTGAGGCTATAACAACTAAAGGTATGAATATTCTTAAATAAAATATAGCGGTATATATTTTTGCCGGAGATATTAGTATGGCAATTAAATAAAATATGCCAAGGGCAAAAGTTACTTTTAAAATAGGAAAAATTGGCTGGATTTTATGTGTTTTAAAATTCATATACATAACCTCGTATTCTTTAGTTTTATATTATTTTAACAATACATTTATATTGGGGCAATAGCTTTAAATTAATTTTACAAAAATTTTGGTTGACGTAAATTAAAGAAAATAATATACTGTTAATGATATTTGTTGTTTAATTGTTTTTTAATCATTTTTGGAGGTGAATTTTTATGGATAATGGCGAAAGTTATTCTGCGGAACCTGTTCCTTTATGCAATTTAAAACTTAACAAACAACTTTACAGCTATGGCATAAAAATTCAGCTTAAGGTATAACAAATTAGTATACCTTCCGTTTTTGCGTCACAGCGGTTTTACGCTGTTTTTTTATGCCCAAAATTCAGAAACGGAGGTAACTTAATATGGAAGAAAGCAATGCAGAGTTCAGAGAGTGGCTTGAACTTCTTGACGAATGCAAGTACGCTCAGCTGAAAGAAGAAATAAACGAAGAAAATGCCGCTAATCTTGCGGAATTTTTTGAAGAAGTACCAGAAGAAAAACGTCTTCTTGTTTTCAGGCTTTTAACAAAAGATAATGCCGCTGAAACATTCTCATATATGGACAGCGATATGCAGGAGGATATATTAAACTCCGTTACAGATAATGAGGTTCAGACAATTATCAATGAGTTAAGTGTGGATGATGCCGTAGACTTTTTAGGTGAGCTTCCGGCTAATGTAATTACAAGAATACTTAAAAATGTAGACGAAGACAGAAGAAAAATTATAAACCGCTTCCTTAACTATCCTGAAGACAGTGCCGGCTCTATTATGACAATAGAGTTTATGGAGCTTCACTGGGACTATACCGTAGGTAAGGCTATGGAGCTTATAAGAAAAACAGGTATAGACAAGGAAACAATTTATTCATGTTATGTTGTAGACAGCCGCAGAAAGCTTGTTGGCATGGTATCCTTAAGAACACTTCTTTTGTCAAAAGACGACGAGAACGTATCGGATATTATGGAAGACGATGTTATATTTGTGCGTACCCTTGACGACCAAGAGGATATTGCTAATATATTCAAAAAGTATAACCTTATAGCACTGCCTGTAGTTGATAATGAACAAAGACTTGTAGGTATTATTACAGTTGATGATATCGTAGATGTTATTGAAGAAGAAAACACAGAGGATATTGAGAAAATGTCCGCTTTGCTTCCTTCAGAAGATGAATATCTTAAAACAAGCGTATTCCATCTTGCAAAAAACAGAATTGTATGGCTCCTTGTTCTTATGATTTCCGGTACATTATCAAGTGCTATAATAAGTGGATATAACGAGGTTTTATCATCATCGGTTTTGCTTGCGGCATTTATTCCTATACTTATGGATACAGGCGGAAATGCAGGCTCACAGTCATCAACACTTATTATCCGTGGTATGGCTGTAGGCGAAATTGAGCTTAGCGATGTATTTAGTGTAATTTGGAAAGAACTTAGAGTAGGTGTAATTTGCGGTATAATACTTAGTGTTGTTAACTTTTTAAGAATACTTATATTAGGCGGCACACCTGTTATGGTTAACCTTACAGTAAGTTTAAGCCTTTGCATAACTGTTATTATATCAAAGTCAATAGGCTGTCTTTTGCCTATGGCTGCAAGAAAGCTGCACTTTGACCCGGCAATAATGGCTGGTCCGCTGATTACAACTGTAGTTGACTCAGTTTCACTTGTGGTTTTCTTTAATGTGGCTAAAATGTTTGTGCTTTAAAATAATAAATAAAAATATAAAGGCATCTAAAGTTAATACTTTTGATGCCTTTTTTGTATGTTTAATATTTAAAGCTTTGACATTAATTTCAGTATAACCGGCCTTTTAATATTAACGGCTTTTTGTGGGCATAGCTCCTGACAGCAGAAGCAGTGTATGCATTTTTTTAAATCCGCCTTGGCACGACGATTTTTAATTTTTATAATCTTAGCCGGACAGCTTTCGGCACAAATTCCGCATCCAACGCATTTTTTGGTAAAAACTGGGTGTGGGTATATGTGTGTACTGGCAAAATCCAAAACAAATTTAGGAGTGTTTTTGCCAAAAAAGTGAACACTTTTGTTTTCTGGTACAGCAAAATCTTTTATAATGCAATCGTCTAATGGTTCGCCAAAAAATTCTGTTTTGCTTAAATCATCTGAGCAGAGTTTTCTATCTATGGCGCATTTTAAAAGAGGTATTTCTTTTGGTGGTGTGTTAATAACTTTTGCTGCTGCCATATCAAGCTCAAAAGGATTATCACCTGCCATAATAAGGCCTATCTGCCGCGGCTTTCCGGCTGTTGGGCCGTTGCCTTCCATGCCTGTTACGGCATCTAAAAATGAAAGAACAGGGTTTACGTATGAGCAAATATCGCAAAGACAATTTACAAAGCTTTCTATGTCCTGACAGTTAAAGTGGTACTCGGTTTTTTTGGTTCCCGGTATTGCACCAAACATGTTTTTAACTGCTCCTGTCATTCTTGTCATGCAATGGGTTTTAAGTTTGCCAACAGAAATAACTTTGTCTGCTTTTAAAACCATGTTTGTAATGGTAAGCTCTTTTAGTTTAACACCGTCTGGATATGAAACAGTTTTTGATGTTGTGTCAAAAGAAAGCTTTGCGCCGGATTTTTTGGCGGCACTTTCCATACCGGTGTGTTTATATATGCTTTTTAAAAGAACTTCATTAAAAGGACCGCCGGGACTGTCGCCTATTTCAACATAGGCACCGTAATCAGTTAGTATTTCCGCAATGGCCGCAATAACGGAAGGGTGTGTTGTGGCGGCTTCTTTGGGTTCTTTACGCATTACAAGGTTAGCCTTTAAAAGAACACGTTCACCTTTTTTAATATATTTTTCGATGCCGCCTAAGTTGTCAAAGCATTGCTCAACGGCTTTTTTTACGTTCTCGTAGTTATAGTTTTTACATTTTTTTATTGAAACAGAAATTTGTATCAACTCCTAATAATTCAAAATTTAATAATGTAAGGATACCACAGTTTATAATTTTAAACTATACTATATTTTAAGTCTTTGTGCTAAAATAAATATAATATTTTCTAAAAGGAGATAATCACAAATGAAGGAAAATTTTATACTTAACAGAAAAAAGTTTTTAGATAAACTGGAAAATAATGATTTAGCTGTTTTATATGCCGGCAAAGCGCCCGTAAAGCGTGGAGATGAGTTTTATCCGTTTACTCCTGACAGAAATTTTTATTACGTAACAGGAATAGACAGAGAAAATTTAATACTTGTTATGGGCAAAACTGAAAAAGGCTGTTTTGAAAGGCTTTATATTGAACCGGATAACGGGCAAATGGCGCGCTGGGTTGGTGCCAACATTACAGCAAAAGAAGCGCAAGAAATAAGCGGAATTGAAGATATAAAGCTTTTAGATAATTTAACAGAGGATTTAAAAAATTTGGCTTCCGGCACAAAACGCCTTTTTATGGATTTTGAAAGAAAAGATTTGAATATAAAAGAATTAACAGAAGAAATGCGCAGCGTTTTTGGTGGCATACCTTTCGAGGATTTATTCCCTGTATTTGCCCAAATGCGTGTTATTAAAGAAAAATGGGAGATAGAGCTTATCCGCAAAGCTGGTGACATAACAAGACTTGGTATTGAAGAAATGATGAAAAATGCTGTACCGGGTATGGCTGAATACGAGATAGAAGCATATTACGACTATGTATTAAGGAAAAACGGTGTTAAAGACAAGGCTTTTCAAACAATAGCGGCTTCTGGTATAAACGGCACAGTGCTTCATTACATGAATAATAACAGAAAAACTGAAGAAAACGACCTTATATTAATTGACGCAGGAGCACAGTGGGGATATTACAGCGGCGATATTTCAAGAACATTTCCTGTAAGCGGTAAATTTACACCTTTGCAGAAAACAGTTTACAACATTGTTTTAAAAGGCCAGCAGCTTATTATAGACAATATTAAACCGGGTGTAATGTATCCGGACCTTAACGAAATGCTTAAGGAGTATTATTTTGATGAGCTTAAAAAGCTTGGACTTGTTAAAACAAAAGAGGAAGTATTTAATTATTACTTCCATGGTGTAAGCCACTTTATAGGTGCCGAAACCCACGATGTAGGTGACAGAAGCCAAAGCTTAAAGCCGGGTATGGTTATTAGTGTTGAGCCGGGACTTTATATTCAGGAATGGGGAATTGGCATAAGAATAGAGGATGATGCCATTGTAACTGAAAACGGCTGTGAGATACTTACTAAAAACATGATTAAAACTGTTGAAGATATAGAAAGATTTATGGCGGAGAACAAGAATGCCTGATTTTAAGGAAACTGATTTATATTTACCGGTTAAAAATTTATTTGAGGATATGGGCTTTACTGTTAGGGCTGAGGTTAAAGACTGCGACCTTTTTGCTGTTATGGATGATAAAACAGTTGTTGCCGAGCTTAAAAAAAGCTTTAACATAACTCTTGTTTACCAGCTTTTAAACCGCCAGACATTTTGCAAAAATGTATACGCCGTTATACCACGGCCTAAAAAAGGCGCTAAAGACAATAACTTTAAAAGTATGGTTAAACTATGCAGAAAGCTTGATTTCGGCTTAATAACAGTTGCTTTGGATAGTCCCGTAAAATTTACTGAAATTATAATTTCCCCAAATGAAATAAGCAATATAACCAATTACAAAAAGAAAACATCTGCCAAAAAAGAGGCAGTTTCAAGAAGTGGGGATTATAACATTGGTGGAAGTACCGGCAAAAAAATAATTACAGCCTATAGAGAAAAATCAATTGAGCTTTTGTGTCTTATTAGTGTTTTTGGGCCTGTAAGCGGTGCCAGTCTGCGTGAAATGGGCTATGAAAAAGGTGTATACTCAATTTTATACAAAAACTATTACAAATGGTTTGAAAAAGCAGGAAAGGGTATATACGGCATTTCCGAAAGCGGAAAAAAGGCTGTTGATGACGAGAAATATAAAAGCATTGTTGAGTATTATATGAGCAAATTTAATAACCAAAAAATAAAAGAGCCTTAAGGCTCTTTTGTTTTGCAGTTTGAATTATAAAATAAATAAATTTGGTGGAATATTTTTTAAACACCAAAATAAATATTATCAGTTTGTATACAGCAAAACTTCTGTTGCTGAATCAATTAAAGAGCCTTCTTTTGGAAATTGATTTATAACTGTTTTGCCGTTGCCTAAAATTTTAAATTTTATACCCATTGAATAAAGCTCGTTTTTGGCTTCTATGGTGTTTTGTAAAACATAATTTTTAATAAAAATGCCTTGGGTAGAGCTGCTGTTTTGGGCAGTATAGGAGGGCTCTATGCAAAGGTATTTTATTGCTTTTTCCATTATGTTTTTAAATACTGGTGCTGCTGTTGTTACTCCGTCGGCGTATTCATTCGGTTTATCAATTACAACAATAGCGGCTAAAGACGGATTTTCAGCAGGAAGAAATCCGGCAAAAGTTATTGTATACATATCTTCACTTCTGTTGCCTTGTTCGCCTGTACCGGATTTTCCGGCTATATTGTAGCCGTCTATTTTGGCTTTTTTGCCTGTGCCTGAATCAACAACAGTTACCATATATTTTTTTACAAGCTCACAAGAGCTTTCTGAAAGTACATATCTGCGTATTTGCGGTTTGTTTTCTTTAACTGTATTACCGTTTTTATCAATAACAGCAGAAACAACATAAGGCTGCATAAGCTTTCCGCCATTGGCTATTGAGCACAGGGCAGTTAATGACTGTAGTGCTGTAGCATTAAAAGATTGCCCAAAGGAGCTGGTTGCAAGCTCTACAGGTCCTAGTTCTTCTTTTGAGTAAATAAGTGCTGACGCGCTTTCTTCAAAAGGAAGGTCTATGCCGCTTTTTTCACCAAAGCCAAAACTTTTTTGATATTCATAAAATGTATCCCGGCCCATTATTTCAACAATATCCATCATGGCACAGTTGCATGAGCTGGAAATGGCTTCTTCCAATGTTTCTGTAAAGTGTCCTGTTCTTCTTATACAGTGTATTTTTCTGTCTTCTACCTGTTTAAAACCGGCGCAGTAAAATGTTGTGGAATCTGTTATATTTCTTTCGTCAAGGGCGGCACCTGTTAAAAGAGGTTTAAATATAGAGCCGGGCTCAAATGTAGAGCTTATATTGTAGTTTTTCCACATAAGGCTTAAATACTCAGACTGTTCCTGAGGCGTTAAAGCGCTATATTCTTCTTGGGTTATATTAACGGGCTCAGAAGGGTTGTTTAAATCAAAATCGTAGGAATCTGCCATAGCCAGAATTTCGCCTGTAATAGGGTTCATCATTATAACTGAAGAATACTGGCAAGGGAACATTTCCATTGCCTCTTTAACGCCCTCAGAAGCTATTTTCTGTAAATTTATATCTATGGTTGAAACAACAGTGCATCCATCTTCAGGGGGAATTGTTACTGTTTGTGATGATGAATTATTTATTTGCTTAAAGGAACGGCCGTCTTTTCCTTGTAAATAATAATTGTATGTGTTTTCAATGCCGTATAAACTGCCGCCATGGCTAAATCCTATTACTTTAGAGGCTTGGTCGTTATATGGATAATACCGTTTTTGTTTTTCTTCGATATATACACCTTTTAGATTTAATGAGCGTATTTTTTCGGCACTTTGGCTGTCTATTGATTTGGCTATGACTTCATAATAAGGGCTGTATTTTAAAGAACCGTCGCTGTTAAGTGAGATATACTCATTGAGCTCGTTAATGGGTATAGACAAAATACTGCTTAGGCTGGAAAGAGTTTTTTGTGTTTCATCACTTTTTGAAGCAGAATTTAGCTCTATAAGAGTCTGGGGCTCAAGTATAATATCGTAAACAGGCACGCTTTTAGAGAGCACATTTTTATTTCTGTCAAGTATTTCTCCGCGCTTTGCAGTAAGTGTTACATCATATCCGCTTATTTGTTGGTTTATAGCCATTTGTGTGTATTCCTTGCCGTAGCAGACTTTTAAATATAAGACTCTTATTGCAAGGCAGAAAAATGCAGAAAAAAATACTGCAAATACAAAATATAATTTACTTTTCATAATGCCCTCCAAAAATTACAAGTGTAATACTTATTAAATATTACAACTGTAATAATAAAAAGTCAATATGTTGGATTTGTTGACAGAACAGGCAAAAGTGATATAATAAAAAATATTACAGATGTAGGAGATGATTTTGTGTCCGGAAGTATTAAAATTTCAGAGGCGGAGTACGAAATTATGAAAGTAATTTGGAGTTCTTATCCTATAAGTACAAACGAAGTTGTTTTAAAATTTAAAGATAAGAATGAATGGAGCCCAAGAACAATTCAAACCCTTATTTCAAGGCTTGTTAAAAAGGGAGCCATTGGCTTTACTAAAAGGAGCCGTGAGTTTGTTTATACACCGCTTATTAACGAAAATGATTACATAAACGAGGAAAGCGAAAGCTTTTTAAATAAGTTTTATAATGGCGCAATTAATTCTATGGTTATGAATTTTATTGAAAATGACAAATTAAGCCATGATGATATTGAGGAGTTGAAAAAAATTCTTGATAATCATGATTCAAACGGAGGAGTTTAATGAGCTTGTTTATAGCTGGTTTTATTAAAAGCACTGTTTTTGTATCAATATTCATTGTTTTTTTGCTTGCAGTTAAAGGCATATTTAAAAATAAAATTAATTTTAACTGGAGTTTTAAAATGTGGTATGTGCTGTTATTTTTAATGGCTGTGCCGTTGTTTCCGGCGGATTTTATTTCTTTGCCTTTTATAAATGGATTTGGTTCTGCTGCGGCAGTAAATGGTGCTTATTATGGTGCTCAAGGTACAGCAGATGGCGTTGCGGCTGCTGAAAATTATTTAGCTAAAGATTTTTATGTTTCGGTAAATAAAATACTTACTGAAGATTTTTATAAAGCTTTAGGTTTTATTTATATAATAGGCGTAGCTGTATTATTGTTTGTAATGGCAAAAAATTATATAAAAATAAGAAATATACTAAAATTATCTTTGGAGCCGGAAAAGAGGATAGAGACAATATTTAATAAAAGCCTTATGGATTTTGGAATAAAAAGAGGCAGAGTAAAGCTTATTATTTCGGATAGTGTAAAAAGCCCGTTTTTAACAGGCTTAATAAATCCTGTGGTGGTTTTTCCTTTCTCTTACGGCGGCCTTAGCAACGATGAAATAAGCTATATAATGCTGCACGAGATTGCTCATTTTAAAAGCAGAGATATTATAAATTGTTTTGCTATTTGTTTTTTTCAGATTGTATATTGGTTTAACCCTATAGCATATTTTGGGCTAAGAGAAATGAAATCCGAAATGGAAATAAGGTGTGACAGGCTTGTTATTGAAAAAATAGGCTGTCAAAATGCCAAAAGCTATGGCCTAACAATTATTAAATCAGCGCAAAAAGGCGTTTTTGAGCCTCGTATAAGGGCTTATGCCGCTTTTGGTGCCAATAAATGTCTTTTAAAAAGGCGTATAGAAGGTATTGCGCATATCTCTTACGAAAAGAGCAGGAATAAATTAAAAAGTGTTGCCTTATTTTTCATTGTGTTTATATTTGGAATTTTTCAAATACCTTTTGCATTTAATGCTTATGGTTTTAATGAGTACCATAAAGCAAAGAGCGAAAAATTTATTTCTGAGGATTTATCAGAGTTTTTTAACGACTCACCTGGTTGTTTTGTGCTTTATAATCCGCAGGAAGATGTATTTCATGTTTATAATGCTGATTATGCAAAAAAGCGTATTTCGCCAAATTCCACATACAAAATTTACAGTGCGGTTATAGCACTTGAAGAAGGCATTATAACGCCTGACAATTCATTTATGAAATGGGACGGAAAAGATAATTCTTTTGACTCTTGGAATATGGACCAAGACCTTAGAAGTGCCATGGAAAACTCTGTTAACTGGTATTTTAATACTTTAAATGAAAAAATAGGTTCAGACAAAACCGAGGAATATTTAAAGCTTATTAAATATGGAAATGAGGATATAAGTGGAAGCGATAACTTTTATTTGGAGTCATCTCTTAAAATTTCAGCTATAGAGCAGACAAAAATTTTGAGTAATCTTTTTAATGGCGTATATGATTTTGAAAAAGAAAACATAAATGCAGTTAAAGAGGCCATAACTGTTGATAAAAATAACGGAACGGTTTTATACGGCAAAACTGGAACAGGAAACATAAACGGAAAAAATGTAAATGGTTCTTTTGTTGGCTGTGTGGAAAAAGACGGAAAAGAATACTTTTTTGCTGTTAACTTATATTCATCAGACGGCGCTACAGGTGTCAAAGCTTATAATAAGGCATTGGAAATATTAAATTATATGGGTATTTATTAAAATAAAACACGTATGTTAGATAAAACATGCGTGTTTTTATTTTGCAAATTAATTGACTTTTAAATATTACGGATGTAATATATTAAATATCACAAACGTAATATTTGGAGGCCGGACATGCTTTTTAAAAGACTATTTAAAAACAGAATAGCAGTTTTGCTCTTTGCTGTTGCGGCAATGTTTACAGTTGTAACAGTAAGGCTTTATTTGGTACAAATTTTAAACGGAGAGGAATACGAACAAAGCACAGCGGCAACTGTAATAAGAAGTGTAAGCACTTCTTCTCCAAGAGGTACTATTTATGACAGGTATGGAAGGGTTCTGGCACAAGACAAGGTTATGTATAATGCAGTAATTGACTTAAGCACTGAAAAAAGCGGCAGTATTGAAGAAGCGGAAAGTCTTTTAAAGGCGCTTAATGATTACGGCATAGAGTATAATGCCGATGAACTGCCTATTATTAAAACAGAAAACGGTTTTGAGTTTGATTTTGCCTCGGAAGAAGCTGAAAAAAGGTGGAAAACGGATTTGGGTTTAGATGATGATATCTCCGAGTATACAGCCGAAGAAACATATAATTATCTGAAAGAATATTTTGGAATATCTGATGATATAAGCGGAGACCATGAGAGAAATATAATGGATTTAATGTGCCGAATAAGGCTCCAAAGGTATAAAAAATATCAGTCGGTAGTTGTGGCAGAAAATGTTAATGATGGTTTTATAGCTTATATTGAGGAAAACAGCCGGTATTATCCGGGTGTTTTTGTGGAGCAGAGCTGGTACAGATATTACCCGTACGGCGAATGCATGGCACACATACTGGGATATACAGGAAACATAAATTCTGATGAATTAGAGGAGTATGAACAGTACGGATATACATCTGATGATGTTATAGGTAAAAGCGGCATTGAAAAAACTTATGAGCTGGAGCTTAGAGGTATAGCCGGAAAAGAAATTATTGAAGTTGACGCATATGGAAGGCGTGTAAGCCAAAAACCTGCACTTAAGGCTCAAAAAGGCAATGATATTTACCTGACTATTGATGCTGAGCTTCAAAAAAAGGTATATAACGCACTTAACGAGAACCTTAAAAATGTTTTATTCGATAATATTTCTTCCGGCAGTGTAACTATAAACGACGTTATTATTTCTATGGCTGAAAATAATATTTTAAATCCTAATGAGCTTTTAAATGCCAAAAGTGGGGTACAGCTTAAAATAGGCAATGTTTTAAGGGATAACGGCATAAACAGCGAAAATACTGATAACGCCGGTGAAATAATAGCTTTAGAGATTAAAAACGGCAGTATTGGTGTTAAAGAATTTACACAATGCCTTATTGAGCAGGAAATAATAAACCTTACTGATGAAGAAAAAGCCGCTTTTAATAACAACACATATTCAGTTCAAAACGTAATTAAAGACAAAATTAAGAGCAATGAAATAGGAATAAATAATATAAACATGGACCCATGCACAGGCTGTGCCGTTGTTGAGGATGTAAACACAGGCAAAATACTTGCTATGGTTTCATTTCCATCTTATGACAATAACAAACTGGCAAATGATTTTGATAGTGAATATTATTCCAGCCTTTTGCGTGATGAAACATCGCCTCTTATTAATAGGGCTACTATGGAAAGAAAGGCACCGGGCTCTGTTTTTAAAATGCTATCAGCCATTACAGGTCTTGAGGAAGGTGTTATAAATGAAAATTCAATTATATACGACCGAGGTGTTTTTAAAGATGCCGGTGTGCCTTATGCCAACTGCCTTATATACACAAATTACGGCATAACACATGGTGCCGTTGATGTTAAAAAGGCTATTGAGGTATCGTGTAATTATTATTTTTATGAAATGTCTTTAAGGCTTGGCAAAACCGATAATTCAAATGCCAATGAGGCCATAGAAACCCTTAACGAGTACATGGAAAAGTTCGGTTTAAATGATTATTCCGGCGTGGAAATAGAAGAATATAAGCCGCAAATGGCTTCTCAAAAAGCCAAAGAGGATTTTGTTAATACTTACTACGAAAATCCGTCTGAAAGCGCTGTAAAATGGAATGACGGTGATACCATAAGAACAGTAATAGGCCAGTCATACAATAACTATTCGGCAGTTAATATAGCTAAATATATAGCGGCTTTAGCCAACGGCAAGTATTTATATAAATCAACTCTTATTGAAGGTATAAGCAGTAAAGGAGTTTTTAATGAAAATAAACCTTTATCCGAGCTAGAGCTTGGGTTTTCTCAGGAAAACATAAATACTGTTCATGAGGGCATGCTTCAGGTTACTACAGGCAGTCAGGGCACATTAAGAAATTATTTTGCCGATTTTCCTGTAGAAACAGCGGCTAAAACTGGTACTGCTGAGGAAAACAAAAATAGGCCGTCACATTCATGGTTTGCAGGTTTTGCACCATATGACAACCCACAGATAGCTGTTGTTGTGCTTGTTCCTTTTGGTGAAGGCTCATCAGCACCTGCCATTAAAACGGCAAAAGACGCTATACTTGAGTATATGGGCTGTAATATGACATATGATAACGGCGGTATTTTTGAAAATAAGTTAGCGGAGTGGTAATATGAAAAAGTACATTATTGTTATGGCCTTAGCCGTTTTGGTATTTTTAATGCTGTTTACTATTTATTGGCATAAAAATCTGATAACAAAAGAACCAAAAAGCGCTGGTACTGTTTTAAATGAATTAAAAAGCACTGAAAGCATTAAAAACGAAGTAGATAATTTGGATAATATAAGTAAGTTATATGAAGACTTTCAGGAAAGCAAATATAAGGCACAAGATGCTGAGGATTATTTTTATAACTCGGATTTTTATAAAGAATTTGTTAATTATCTTTCAAATAAAGAAAGTATTAATGATGATATAGCATATATCGGCTCTAAGATAAGTTATAAGGCAGGAGGTATTGATTTAAAAGGCAAAACAGAAAGCTTTACTTTTAACGGTAACGAATACAATATACGCCTTATATGCTATACCGCCGATTATTATGTTAAAAACCTTACGGATTCGGCCATGAGCAATAAAAATATATATGTTCAAATTTATAACGACAACAAGTTTTATTTTTATACTCTTTGCCAAAGGGAGAATAACTACGTGAATGATTTTAAGGTTATTGAGTATAACGGAAATATTTATATAGTTGTTTTAGGTTCAAACGGGGCTTATTATCCCGGCTCGGCGTTTATAGGTTCTCTTATGTGGGACGGTGAAAAAATACACAAAGCTGAACTGCTTAATTTGTCTGAAAATGACGATATATTATTTTTTAAAGAAAATAACAGTGATATGTGGTATACTGAAAAAAACAAGAGCTGTCATGTAAATGATTTTAATTGGTACAACTCTTTTAATTACAGCAATGAAATTATAAATAAATTCGTATTTTACGGCAGAGATGACTATGCTTATGTTGTAAAATATAATAACACTGATAACGAGTTTACAGACCTTACTTTTGTAACAGCTGAGTTTGAGGGAAATAGTATTATTCTTTCATCAGAAAGCTTTGAAGGGATTAAAACAAGCATTAAGCTTGTGTTTGAAAACGGTAAGTATATAAACTGATTTTTAAGGAGGGGCAAAATATGAAAAAGTTAATTGCGGTACTATCTGCTGTTGTTTTATGTTTAAGTATGCCAATAGCGTCTTTTGCCGGCAGCTACAGCGATGTACCAACTGACCACTGGGCATACAGCCAGATACAAAAGGCTGCGGAAGAAGGATTTATGAGCGGTATGGGCGACGGAACATTTGGTTTAGGCCAGAAAGTTACAAAAGCTCAGTTTGTTTCCATGGTAGTAAGGCTTTTTGGCTGGGATAAAATTGATTATCAGTTCAGCTCAATAAACGATAATCAGGATAGCTCACAATGGTATTACAGCGATGTTGAAACGGCAGCGTATAATGGGGCTATAGAAAACGGCGGGTATTTTAACCCTAACTCAAACATAACCCGTGAGGAAATGGCTGTTATACTTATAAAGGCTTTGGGCTATGATTACTTAGCTCAGGACGCGCAGAGGGAAAGCCTGCCATTTAACGATGTTGCAAACAACAAAGGTTATATAGCCTTAGCATATAACTTTGGTATTATAAGCGGAAAAAGTGAAAACACTTTTGACCCGACAGGACAGGCCTCAAGAGAGGAAGCGGCGGCTATGATGGTACGCTGTTTTGAAAAATTAAATGCGCCTACGGATTTTGTTCATGGTTTTTATGCTTTTTCTTCTTACAATCAAAAAGACATGGCGGCTTTAATGGATGCAGTTTCTTTTGGCTGGAGCAGAATGGAATATACCAATGAAAATGGTGTTGTATTGGATACATTGTCCAAAAACGGCAATGAATGGGTTGTACCTCAAGGGTATGAGGATATAGTTACATATCTTAAAGAAAATAACGTAAAAACACATCTTAATGTATATATGTCAAATGGTGAAAGTGCAATGTGTGAAAAAATACTTAATAATGCACAAAACCGCTCGGCGGCCGTTGATGCCATAATGGAAGAACTTTCACTTACATATAAGAACCTTGGTTATAATCCTTACGATGGCGTAACAATAGATTTTGAAAACCTTAAAGGAAGCGAAATAAGACAGAATTTTAATGCTTTTCTTTCAGAATTAAACTCAAGGCTTGACTCTGAGGGTAAAACTTTGTATGTTGCTGTTCAGCCAGCGCTTAAAAGCGGTTCATATTTCGATGGGTATGACTTTAAAACAATAGCCGATACAGCCGACAAAATTATACTAATGGCTTATGACTACTACCCAAAAACTATTTCAGCAGATGTTATGGACAGCGGCTTTACAACTACGCCTGTAACACCTTTTGATGAAGTTTACTATGGAATTAAAACTATATGCGACAGTGGAGCGGACAAAAACAAAATTGTGCTGGGCCTTAGCATTGACAATGTTGGCTGGAAGGTTGAAAACGGCGTAATTGTTAATTCAACAGGCATGAGCCTTGACCAGAACACAATTATAAATGATATTAAAAGCGGTGCTGAGGTTAAGTATTCTGAAAAATATAAAAGCCCATATCTTAATATAACTGACGGAAGCGGAAATACAGTTATTTGGTTTGAAAATGCTCAAAGCATTAAAGATAAAATACAGCTTGCCAAAATGTTTGGCATAAATGGCGTTTCTGTATGGCGTTTAGGCATTATACCACAGGATAGCTCAACAGGAATGGATATTTGGAGTGAGATAAATAAATAATAAGTAAACTAAAAAACAGCCTTGTATAAAGTACTTATGCAGGGCTGTTTTTATTTAGTTTTATTTGCAATAATTTAAAATAAGAATTAAAACTTAAAGAGCGGCTATGTCTTTTACAAGCTCATCAATTTCGGCATCTGTTGTAGCCCAGCTTGTGCAAAAACGCACATTACTGTGATTTTCGTCAACTCTTTCTTCGTACTCATAAAAATATTTTTTGCCTAATTTTTCAAGGTCGCTGTCTTTCATTATTACAAATTGCTGATTTGTAGGGCTGTCGCTGGCAAGAGTTATGCCTTTGTCTTTAAATGCTTTTTTAATTCTTAAAGCTTGGCTTACTGCTTTTTTACCTATTTCAAAATAAAGTCCGTCTTTAAACATTTCGTTAAACTGTATGCCTAAAAGCCAGCCTTTAGCCAGCATAGCGCCTTTTTGCTTCATATAATGCCTAAAGCATGGTTTAAGCTCATCGTTTGTTATAACAACGGCTTCGCCGAAAAGGAGACCGCATTTTGTGCCGCCTATAAAGAAAACATCAGAAAGAGCAGCTATGTCTTGTATTGTAACGTCGTTGTTTTCTCCAGATAAGCCGTAGCTTAACCTTGCACCGTCTACAAAAAGATAAAGGCCATGTTTGCGGCATATATCACTTATTTCCGTAAGCTCTTTTTTGCTGTAGAGTGTTCCCAGTTCTGTTGGGAATGATATGTATACAAGTTTAGGTTCCGTTATATGCTCCTTAACACCGCTTGCTTCGTAATCAGCGGCTGTTTTTTCTATTTCAGAAGCTTTGATTTTGCCTTCTTCTCCAGGTGCAGTTAATATTTTAAATCCGCAGTTTTCAACAGCACCTGTTTCATGGGCGTTAATATGGCCGCTTTCAACACATACAGCGCTTTGATAAGGGCGCAGTGCAGCTGATATAACAAGAAGGTTTGTTTGTGTTCCGCCTACAATAAAATGCACATCGGCGTTAGGTGCATTACATGACTTTTTAATGTTTTCGGCAGCTTCTTTGCAGTGGTCATCAAGGCCATAGCCGGGATTTGCCTCATTATTAAGCTCACAAAGTGCCTTTAATATGTTTTCGTGGGCGCCAAAGCAGTAGTCGTTGTTAAGCCTTATCATTATAATCTCTCCTTTTAAAGTAGTTAATAATTAAATGATATAACGTAATAATACGCCCGTCAACTTAAAGAGGAATTATATTTAATATTAAGCAATAGAATTGAAATAACCATTATTACAGGTGGTAAATATGGAAAGGTTCTGTGAGTTTAAAAAGAAGGAAGTAATCAATATATGTGACGGAATGAAAGTGGGGTATGTTTATGATTTGGAGATAGATATAAGAACAGGCAGGATTTGCAGTATTATTATACCTGTAGGCAACAGATGTTTAAGTTTTTTATGTGTAAACAGTGTATACGTTATTCCATGGGAAAAAATAGTACGTATAGGCGATGACATTATACTTATAGATGTATGCCTTGCTAATTATGAAAGGGACTGTTAAAAAAAGAGCGGTTGTTTTAAAACCGCTCTTAAAGCCTTTACTCAGCTAATTTCTTAATTTTGTCCTGTGTAAGGCGATATACTGTCCATTCGCTCATAGGTACAGCGCCTATATGGGTATAAAAATCAATACTTGGTTTATTCCAGTTTAAACAGCTCCATTCCATTCTGCCGCAGCCACGTTCAACGGCTATTTGAGCAAGCTTTTTAAATACAGCTTTGCCATAACCTTTTTTCCTGTATTCAGGCATTATGTATACATCTTCAACATATAATCCGGCTCTGCCGACAAATGTGGAAAAATTATGGAAAAATAAGGCAAAACCTATTTCTTTGTTATTTTCAAGGACAAAGAAAACCTCAGCTTTTTTTTCCTCAAATATCCAGTGGTTTAAAATGTCTTCTGTAGCTATTACATCATCGAGCATTTTTTCATAAGAGGCAAGCTCTTTTATAAAATGAAGTATAAGCGAAATGTCATTTTTTTCCGCGTTACGGAATGATAAACCATTATTCATCTAAATTTCTCCTTTAATGCAGTATTTAAAAAATATAATAACACAGCATTAAAAAGGGAGCAATTAAAAAAAGCATAATTCCATAAAAATAAATTTCTGCAAAATGTATTATTTTGTTGACAAAAAGTGATGTTTAATTATATTATATTTCATTAGAGTATTGTATTTTTGTTTTACAATAACAAAATTATTAATATATTTTCTGTTGACTTAAGGCATGTTATATAGTCGGTAGGAGGTTAAATTATATGAAATGCCCTTTCTGCAATTACGAAGATACCAAAGTTATAGATTCCAGAAGCCAAGATGACAATACTACTATACGCCGCAGAAGGTATTGTGAAAAATGCGGAAAAAGATTTACTACTTATGAGAGAATAGACACAATACCAATGACTGTTATAAAAAGCAACGGCACAAGAGAAACTTTTGATAAAAACAAACTTATAAGCGGTATTATGAAAAGCTGCAATAAACGACCTATAACGGCAAAACAAATTCAGGAAATAGCTGATGATGTGGAAAATGCCGTAATGAGTTCTATGGATAAAGAAATAGAAAGCAAAGAAATAGGCAGTATGGTAATGGACAGGCTTAAAGATATAGACGAGGTAGCTTATGTAAGGTTTGCTTCGGTTTACAGACAGTTTAAGGACATTAACACATTTATGGACGAGCTTAATAAAATAATGAACGAAAAGAAAAAGGAAAAATAAAAATTACAGCACGGAATATTTATTCAAACAATAATTCCGTGCTGTTTTTAATTTAATTATCTTCTTTTTGCATTTGATTAACCATGTTTTCATCTGGTGTAATGTAAACAGTACTGTTTGTTTCGTAAATTACCATTCCGGGTTTCGCTCCTGACGGCTTTTTGACGAATTTTTTAAGTGTGTAGTCAACAGGCACGTTTGTACTGTTTTTGGCCTTGCTGAAATATGCTGACAGATTGGCTGCTTCAAGCAGTGTTTTATCGGGAACTTTGCCGGCGCCATTTGTAAATATAATAACATGTGAGCCGGGTATATTTTTTGTATGAAGCCAAATATCACTGTTTCTTGCGGTACGCAGTGTAAGCTCATCGTTTTGGGTATTGCTTTTGCCTACTAATATATCAAATCCGTCAGAGGATATAAAGTGATAAGGTTTTGATTTTTTAACTTTTACACCTTTATTTTTGTTGGTGTTTTTGTTTTTCATAAAGCCTTGGCTAACAAGCTCGGCTTTAATATCGTTTAAGTCGGCTTCCTCTGTGGCGGAGTCGATGTATGACAAAACGCTTTCAAGATACGAAAGCTCCTCATCATTTTGCTTTTTCTGAATTTCAATGGCGGCAAGAGTTCTTTTGGCTTTATTGTATTTATTGTAGTATTTCTGTGCGTTTTCCGAAGGAGTCAAGTTTTCGTCAAGTGCTATTTCGATTTCAGGCATTTTTTCGTCGTAATAGTTAACTGCCTTAATTTTTTTCATGCCTTTTTCAATGGCAAATATATTTGCTGTTATAAGCTCGCCTTTAAGGCGCCATAAATCCATATTTTCAGTATCTTTAATTGTTTTAAGCTGTATGTCTTTCTTTTTGGCGCAGCGCTCAATATTGTTAAGTACAACACGGCGCATGTCATGGGCTTTTTGCTGAATATGGTATGCATTGTCTTTTGAGTAATAAAACTCCTCAAGAAGCTGGCTTATAGAATTATATTTCTTTTTTACAAAACCGGTAAACTGTTTTGACTCAAAAGGGAAAAACTCTATAACTTTGTTTGAGTTTGAATCCAGTATAATTTCAGGCGAAAAACTGCCGTTTTTGGTATTTAGCATTATGTTACTGAAAGTATCAAAAAGTCTTTTAAGTTCTTCTTCGGAAATCTGTGCTGTGTAGTCATCACCGTTTATTCCGGCACAAAATGCTATTTCATTTGCTGCTGCCGGACTTATGCCGGTATAGTTTTTATATATAAACTGCTGTACTTTTACACCTTCGTTATTATAGAAATTATTTTTGAATGTTTCATAGTCCAGTTCCAAAGGATTTAATTTGTTTTGAGAAGGCGGAAGGGTATAAGCCTTACCCGGAAGAACTTCTCTAACAGAGCTGGTTTCGTGTGTTATGTGCTTTATGGAGTCCAGTATTTTTCCGTTTTCATCAACAAGTATAATGTTGGAGTGTTTTCCCATTATTTCTATAATAAGACTGCGTTCTACCATATCGCCCATTTCATTCATTGCCTCAAGCTGTATTTTGGCTATTCGCTCAAGGCCAAATTGGGATATGTTTATAATGCGGCTTCCGGCTATATGCTTTCTTAAAACCATACAGAACATAGGCGCTGTTGCCGGGTTATCACGCTGTATATTAGTAATGTGAAGCCTTGGATGGCTTGGGTTTGCAGAAAGAAGAAGTTTGTAAACCTGTGAATTATTCCTTACGGAAATTACTATTTCGTCTTTCTGTGGCTGATAAATTTTGTCCATTCTGCCGCCTTTAAGCAGTGAGCTGAGCTCATAAACAATATTTGATACGGTTATACCGTCAAGTGCCATAATAAAAACCTCCTTATGTCTGTATTTATACAGGGCATAAATTTTTTTAATATCTCTTGATTATATTACTTGAATTGATTTATAATCAAGTATATATGACTAAAAAAGGAATGAATAATTATGATAAAAAGCATGACAGGCTTTGGAAAAGGTGAAAATGAGGCCCAAGGCCGTAAATTCACAGTTGAAATTAAGTCTGTAAATCACAGGTATAACGATATAAACATTAGGCTGCCAAGGTTTATGATTAGCCTTGAGGATAAAATAAGAAAGCATCTTATGCAGAAAATATCACGCGGCAAAACAGATGTTTATATTAATTTTGAAACTTTTTCTCAGCAGGATATTTCGGTTAAGCTTAACGAACAGCTGGCTGCGGCTGTTGCCCAAAAACTGAATTACCTTCAATCAACTTTCGGCCTTAAAAGCGATAATACTCTTGACCTTGTTTCAAGATTTCCTGAAGTGCTTACAACAGAAAATATTGAAGAAAATGAAGAAATAATGTATGATATACTTTTACCAGCTCTTGACAGCGCTTTGGAACAGTTTACAGCTATGCGCGAAAGAGAAGGCGCTGCTTTAAAAGAGGATATACTTAAAAAGTGCGCCGTTTTAAAAGATTTAACAAAACGCATAGAGGAAAAAGCCGCAGTTGTGCCGGAAGAATATAAACAAAAGCTTAAAAACAGGATAGACGAGCTTTTGGGTGATGTACCTGTTGACGAGCAGAGAATAAGCCAAGAAGTGCTTTTGTTTGCTGACAGGTGCTGTATAGATGAGGAAATTACACGTCTTTACAGCCATATTTCACAGCTGGAAGAAATACTTGAAAGCAACGGGCCTGTTGGGCGTAAGCTTGATTTCCTTGTTCAGGAGCTTAACAGGGAAGCCAATACGTCAGCTTCAAAGTCTGGTGATTTATATATTACCCAAGCGGCTATTGATTTAAAGAGCGAAATAGAAAAAATTCGTGAACAGATTCAAAACATTGAATAATGATTGAATAAGGAGCTTTTAAATTGGAAAGTAATTTTGTAGGTATTGGTTTTAAAAGCCTTATTAACTCAAACAGGATAATAGCTGTTGTAAGTCCTGACTCGGCGCCTGTTAAAAGAATAATTTCCGACGCAAGAGCAAACAGCATGCTTATTGATGCCACATACGGCAGAAAAACAAGAAGTGTTATTATTATGGACAGCGGGCATGTGGTTTTAAGTCTTATAGGTACTGATACTATAGGTGCAAGGCTTACTGCGCCTAAGGAATGTGAGGAACAAAAGCAATGATTGAAAAAGGAACTCTTATTATAATTTCAGGGCCTTCAGGTTCCGGAAAGGGCACTGTAGTTGAAAAGCTTATAAACACTAATTCTTATGCTCTTTCTATTTCAGCTACCACAAGGAGCCCAAGGGATTACGAAAAAGAAGGAGTGCATTATTTCTTTAAATCAGTTGACGAGTTTAAGAAAATGATTGAAAATAATGAGCTTCTTGAATGGGCTGAGTTTTGCGGTAACTTCTACGGTACTCCTAAAGAGTATGTTATGGGTAAACTTAACGAAGGCAAAAATGTAATACTTGAAATAGAGGTTCAGGGAGCGGCTCAGGTTAAAAAAATATTCCCTGAGGCTGTAACTGTTTTCTTAATTCCGCCTGATAAAGAAGAACTTAGAAAACGACTTACCGGCCGTGGAACTGAAGATAACGAAACAATAGAAAAAAGAATACAGCGTGCCTCGGAAGAAATTGAACTTTTGCCGAATTACGACTATGTTGTTATTAACGATGAGATTGAAAATGCTGTTGAGCGCATAAACTGTATAGTTAAGGCAAGCAAATTTGAAAGCCACAGGTACATAGAAAAAATTAAAGACTTTAAATAAAAGAGATTTTAGGGAGAGATTAAAATGTTAAGACCATCATACACAGACCTTTTAAGCGTTATTAATAAAGACGGCGATGACAACTCCGTTACAGCCAGCAGATATTCAATAGTTATTGCGGCCTCAAAAAGAGCAAGACAGCTGGTAGACCATGCTGAGCCGCTTGTTAGTGTTTCAAAAGACAACAAGCCGGTTTCTATAGCTGTTAATGAGCTTTATCAGGGAAAGCTTAAAATAGTTGAAGACGGTGATATTGTTTGTGGTGAAAACTACCATCCGGAAGAAGAAGCCGAAGAAAATGCTGAGCAGGCAACAGTTGATACTGCTTTAGAAGAATCTGAAGAAAATGATAAAACTGATGAAGATGAGGAATAAATAAAGTACAGGCTGTATTTTCAAGACAAGTTATATAAGCTTGAAAATACGGCTTTTAAATTATTACGGCATTAAAAAAGGGGGCGCTTTTTTGGCTCTTTACGCCAGTGTTATTTTAGATAACCCAAGTCCTGAAATAGACAGGATATTTGATTATGAAATACCTTTTGAGCTTTTAAATACTGTTGCGGCAGGATGCAGAGTAAAAGTGCCTTTTGGGCCTAAAAACAACCTTGTAGGCGGATACTGCCTTGATATAAAAAATTACAGTGATGTTCCGGCGGAAAAAATTAAAATGGTTTATTCCGTTGTGGATAATGAACCTTTAATAAGCCAAAAAATGATAGAGCTTGCTTACTGGATGAAAGAAAAGTATTTCTGTACTTTATCACAATGCTTAAACGTAATTCTGCCTGCCGGTGCAAATCTTAAATTAAAAAACTTAAGCAAAGCTGTTTTTTTGAATATTGATAAAGAAAAGGCCTACGAATTGTTAAAAAAGCTGGAAAAAAGCGGAAAAAATGCTTCTCAGCTTAAGGCTCTTAAATATGTTATTGAAAATAACGGATGTAAAATATCGGATATTTTAATAAATGCCAAAATAAGCCGTTCACCTATTGATACATTGATTAAAAACGGTATACTTTTTTTAGGCGAAAAACAGAAAGAACATAAATTTGAGAACATTGCAATAGAGGATAAAACCGATAGGCCTAATCTTAATGAAGAACAGAAAAATGCCGTTAATGCTGTATTAAATAGCGACAATGAAAAGCCTTTTCTGCTTTTTGGAATAACAGGAAGCGGCAAAACAGAAGTATATTTAAGTATAATTGAAGAAGTACTAAAAAACGGAAAACAAGCAATTGTTCTTGTGCCGGAAATATCTCTTACGCCGCTTATAGTAGGGCGCTTTAAAAAGCGTTTCGGAAATAAAGCTGCCGTAACTCACAGCAAAATGAGCCAAGGCGAAAGGTATGAGATTTGGAGCAAAGCCAAAAGCGGCGATATTTCAATAGTAATAGGCCCAAGAAGTGCTGTATTTATGCCATTTAAAAACTTAGGCATAATTATAATAGACGAGGAACACGAAAGCTCATATATTTCGGAAACGTCGCCTAAATACAGCGCCTGTCAGGTGGCACAGGAAATATGCAGGGTAAGCGAAGCGAAATTGCTTTTAGGCTCAGCTACACCGCTTATTGATAGTTTTCTTAAGACTCAAAAAGGTGAATACAGGTTATTAAGGCTTACTAAAAGAGCAGGAGAAGGTACTCTGCCGGAAACTGAAATTGTGGATATGCGCAGGGAGCTTGAGGAAGGCAACAGAACAGTTTTCAGCAGAAAGCTGTACTACGCCATTAAAGAAAAGCTTGACAAACATCAGCAGATTATGCTTTTCTTAAACAGACGGGGTTACTCTACTTTTGTTTCTTGCAGAAAATGCGGCCATGTAATGATGTGTCCTAACTGCTCTGTTAGTTACAGGTATCATTATAAGGGTAATTTTCTTATGTGTCATTACTGTGGTAAAAAGGAAGAAGTCCCTACAGTTTGCCCACAGTGCGGTTCTAAATACATAAAATATTTTGGAACAGGAACGCAGAAAATAGAAGATGAAGTTAAAAGAATGTTTCCCGGTGCCAGAGTGCTGAGAATGGATTTTGACACCGTTTCAAAAAAAGGCAGCCACAGAGCTATACTAAATGCTTTTGCAAATGGTGAGGCTGATATTCTTATAGGTACTCAAATGATAGCAAAGGGACATGATTTTCCTAATGTTACATTAGTTGGTATTATGGCTGCTGATGTGTCCCTTAATGTGGGCGATTACAGAGGCAGTGAGGTTACATTTGAACTTATAACTCAAGCAGCAGGCCGTGCCGGAAGAAGCGGCGCAAAAGGCCGGGTTATTATACAAACGTATCAAAGCGAACATTACGCTATTGAATGTGCCGCAAAACAAGATTATGAGTCTTTTTATAAAAAAGAGTGCGCAGTAAGAAAAACATTGGAATATCCGCCGTTTTCTTTTGTGTATACTTTACTTTTCAGCGGCAAAGACGAAAATAAAGTAAATGAAAAAATAACGGATTTTGGCAAAATTGTTACGGAAAACAAATGCTTTTTTGAAAGCAAAGATATAAAAATAAATATAATCGGGCCGACTGAAGCTGTTATTTATAAAGTGAAAAATGAATACCGGATGACATTATCGGTAAAATGCAGCAGTGAATCAGCTTTAAGGACATTTATAAAAAAATCCATGACGGAATATAATGAAAAATATAAAAGTTCAGCCGTAAATGTTAATTTGTATATGTCAGCAAGAAATATGTTTTAAACCGGAGGTATAATTAAAAATGGCTAAAAGAAAAATAAGAATAAGCACAGACGAAGTTTTAAGAAAGATTTCAAAGCCTGTAAGCGCTATTACACCTAGTGTTTTAACGCTTCTTGATGATATGGCAGAGACTATGTATGCTGCTAATGGTGTGGGCCTTGCAGCGCCTCAGGTAGGCATACTTAAAAGAATAGTAGTTATAGATATAGGTGATGGCCTTGTAGAGCTTATAAACCCTGTTGTTGTTGAAACAAAAGGTTCTCAGATAGGAAATGAAGGCTGTTTAAGCATACCGGGTTACAGCGCACCTGTTGAAAGACCGGAATATGTAAAAGTTAAGGCATTAAACAGAAAAGGTGAGGAAATAATAGTTGAGGGAAAAGACCTTATGGCAGTAGCTTTATGCCACGAAACAGACCACCTCGACGGTATACTGTATATTGATAAAGCTCTTGAAGAAGCAGAGCCGGTGGAAGAAAGGCAGGACGATTAATGAACGTAATTTTTATGGGTACTCCGGAATTTGCCGTTGATACCCTTCAAATGCTTATTAAAAAGCATAATGTGCTTGCTGTTGTTACACAGCCGGATAAGCCTAAGGGCCGCGGTAAAAAAATGATACCGCCTGTTGTGAAAGAAATAGCACTGGAAAATAGTATTGATGTTTTGCAGCCTGTAAGTGCCAAAGCGCCTGAGTTTGCGGAAGAACTTAAAAAATATAACGCAGATATATTTGTTGTTGCGGCTTACGGCCAGATACTGCCGGAGGAAGTGCTTAATATTCCAAAATACGGCTCAATTAATGTTCATGGCTCACTTTTACCTCTTTACAGGGGTGCGGCGCCTATGCAAAGAGCTGTAATGGATGGATGCAAAGTTACAGGTATTACAATTATGCATATGGCTAAAGGCCTTGACTGTGGTGATATGATTTCTAAAAGAGAAGTTGAGATAACAGACGAGGACACTTATGGCACGTTAGGTAAAAAGCTTGCTTCATGCGGAGCACAGCTTTTGGAAGAAGCTTTAATTGATATTGAAAATGGTACAGCAAAAAGAGAAAAACAGGACGATTCAAAAGCAACATACGCACACATGATTAACAGAGATATGACTCACATCAATTGGAACAAAACGGCTTTTGAAATTTCCTGTTTTGTAAGGGGCCTTAACCCTAACATGGGGGCATATACGCTTTTAAATGGCGAAGTGCTTAAAATTTGGAAAGTAAGGGTTTTGGACAAGGAGTATAGCGGGGAAAACGGTTGTATTTGTGAAACAAACAAAAAAGGGTTTATTGTAAAGTGCGCCAAAGGCAGTATTGAAGTTCTTTCTGTTCAGGCAAAAGGCGGCAAAGAAATGGATACAGGCGCATATATGAGGGGTCACGCAGTTGAAACAGGCACAGTTTTACAATAATAAGGAGTGATAAAGATGTTTTATTTTAATTTCCAGTACATCTATTTACTGATACCTGCGTTTATACTTGCTATGTATGCCCAATCAAAGGTAAACAGTACATTTAACAAATATTCAAGAGTAAGAAGCTCAAGTTGCTGAGGAGCTTATGCACAGAGCCGGAATTTATGATGTAAGGATAGAGAGAATACACGGAAATCTTACAGACCATTATGACCCTATGCATAAGGTTTTGCGTCTTTCAGACCCGGTATACTCAAGCACATCTCTTGCAGCTATTGGTGTTGCGGCTCACGAAACCGGCCATGCTGTGCAGCATAATGTGGGATATGTGCCGCTTTCATTAAGAAGCGCTATGGTACCACTTACAAACTTTAGCTCAAGACTTGCAATGCCGTTGATATTTCTTGGTATTCTTTTTGGCTATAACAGTGGTTCAAGCTTTGGATATACATTAATTCAGGGTGGTATAATACTTTTTGCTCTTGCCGTTCTTTTTTCAATAGTAACTCTCCCTGTGGAGTTTAACGCATCATCAAGGGCTGTTAAAATGTTGGGAAATTACGGAATACTTTCTACTGACGAGCTTGAGCCGGTTAAAAAAGTTTTGGGAGCAGCTGCTTTAACTTATGTTGCATCAGCAGTAAGTGCCATATTATCACTTTTGCGTCTTATTCTTATATTTGGCAGAAGAGATGATAGGTAAAGGAGATGTTTTTATTTGGAAAAGTTATTTGCTAAAAATATCGATACACAGTCTGATTTTGCCGGCGAAGGCGTAACACGAAAAGTGCTTTCTTATACAGGTGAACTTATGATTTGTGAGGTAATGTTTAAAAAAGGTGCTGTTATTGCATCACATGCTCATAAAAATGTTCAAAGCACTTATGTTGCGGAAGGAAAAATTTCTTTTACTTTAAAAGATAAAACTCAAATACTTGAAAAAGGCGATACTGTTATATCTTGTGCCAATATTCCGCATAGCGTAGAAGCTTTGGAAGATAGTGTTTGTATTGACGTTTTTTCGCCTATGCGTGAAGATTTTATATGATTTTTTGAGGCTTCGCTGTTTTTTACGGCGGAGCCTTAAGTTTTTTATTATTTTTAATATATTAAGCGTTGTTAAAATATTTGGTTTGTCATATAATGTTACTTTGTGTAAAAAGTAATTGTCTAATATGGTTATTTGCTGTAAAATAATATATTAAGTTGGCTTTGGAAGGAAGATAGTATGATAGTTATTAACCCGAGAGAAGTATGCGCATCTGTGCTTGAGGATATATTCGTAAACGGAAGTTACAGCAATATAGCATTAAAAAAGGCTCTTAAGCAAAACGGAGCTATGCCGCTTAGAGATAGGGCTTTTGTTACAGAAAACGTAAACGGTACTTTAAGAAATATAATCTATATTGATTATGTGATAAACAGCTTTTCAAATACAAAAACAGTTAAAATGAAACCTTATATAGCAGCCGTATTAAGAAGTGCTGTTTATCAGATAATATTTATGGATGTACCACAAAGCGCTGCCATTAATGAAGGCGTTAAGCTTATTAAGCGCCGCGGACTTGGCGGCCTTGCGGGATTTTCAAATGCGGTTTTAAGAAAAATAGCCGAAAATTATAATAATATTGACTTGCCCAAGGATAGGGCGGAATATATAAGTGTTAAATATTCTCATCCGCTTTGGCTTGTTAAAATGTGGCTCAGCTATTATGGTGAGGATTTTACAAAAGAACTTTGCAAATCCAACTGCGGTAAACCGCCTGTTACAATATGCCTAAATACTTTAAAAACAGATATGAAAGGCCTTTGTGAAAGTCTTTCAAAAGATGGTGTTGAGCATGAAACTGGGCGGTATTTAAAAAACAGTATTACAATATCTAAAATAAGCGATATTGCTTCACTTGAGGCTTTTAAAAAAGGCTATTTTCATGTTCAGGACGAAAGCTCATCTTTAGCTGTTAATGTGCTTTCCCCTAAAGAAGGCGAAAAAATACTTGACGTGTGTGCTTCACCCGGCGGAAAAAGTGTGCTTATAGCTGAGATGATGAATAATAAAGGAACTGTTGTATCAAGGGATATATTCGACCATAGGCTTGAGCTTATAAATGATAGTGCTTCAAGGCTTGGAATAAATATTATACAAACCCAAAATCAGGATGCCGCAGTATTTAATCCGGAAGACGTTGAAAAATACGACAGGGTTATTGTTGACGCGCCATGCTCCGGTTTTGGCCTTATGCGTAAGAAAGCCGATATAAGGCTTAAAAAAGACGGAAATGATATTGACAGTTTAATTAAACTGCAAAGGGATATTCTTTCAACAGTTTGGAAATATGTAAAAAAAGGCGGTGTGCTTGTTTACAGCACATGCACTGTATCTAAGAAAGAAAATCAGAATAACGTAAAATGGTTTTTGGAAAATTTCCCTTTTGAGGCGGAAAATATACAAAACTATCTGCCGGATAACATTAAAGTGCCGGATGGTGAAAGTGGTTTTATACAGCTTTTTACTAATATACACGGCACAGACGGCTTTTTTATAGCAAGACTTAAAAGAAAGGAGCAGTAAAATGGCTAAGACTGATTTAAAGTCTATGGCGTTAGATGAATTAGAAGATTTATTAGTTGAAATGGGTGAGCAGAAGTTCAGAGCTAAGCAGATATTTCAATGGCTGCATGAAAAAAGAGTCTGTTCATTTGACGAGATGACTAATTTATCTAAGGGCTTAAGGGAAAAATTGGCTGAGACAACTAAGATAAGCAATGTTAAAATAGTAGAAAAACTTGAGTCTCAAAAAGACGGTACTTCAAAATACCTTTTTGCCCTTGATAACGATAATGTAATAGAAAGCGTTCTTATGCGCTACTCTTATGGCAATGCTGTTTGCGTTTCAACTCAGGCAGGGTGCAGAATGGGATGTGCTTTCTGTGCTTCTACGCTCAATGGTTTGGAATACAATCTTTTAGCCGGTGAAATGCTTTCACAGGTGTATAAAATTCAGGAAGATATAGGCCAAAGGGTTTCAAGCATTGTGCTTATGGGCAGCGGAGAACCTCTTGATAATTACGATAATGTAATTAAATTTATAAAGCTTGTTAACTCAAATGCCGGTATAGGAATAGGTCAAAGACATATTACACTTTCAACATGCGGCCTTGCCGACGGTATAGACAGGCTTAGGGAAGAAGATTTGCAGATAACCCTTGCAATTTCACTTCATGCGCCTAATGATGAAATAAGAAATCGCATAATGCCGGTTTCTAAAAAATATAATATGGAAAGGCTTTTAGCAGCCTGCAAAAATTATTCGGACTATACAAAAAGGCGAATTACATTTGAGTACGCAATGATAAGAGGCGTAAACGACAGCACAGAAAATGCTTTAGAGCTTGCCGGAAAACTTAAAAACATGCTCTGTCATGTAAATCTTATACCGGTAAACGATGTTAAAGAACGTAATTTTGTAAAAAGCAATGAGGAAACAATACAGAATTTTGCCTCTGTACTTAATTCAAAAGGTATTGAAACAACTATTAGACGAAAGCTGGGAAGCGATATTAATGCCGCTTGTGGCCAGCTTAGGAGAGGATATCTGAACAACAGGAGGTGACCGTAAAATGTACGCTGCCGGAAAAAGCGTTACCGGGTTACTGAGGAAAAATAATGAGGATTCTATTTATATATCCGATAATGACTGTAAACTAAAAAACGTATATATAGTAGCCGATGGTATGGGAGGCCATAAAGCCGGCGAGGTGGCAAGCAGATATTCCGTTGAGGTATTTAAAGAGTTTATTAATTCAAGAAACGATGAAGAGCTTGAAGAAGAAAATATACTGGATACTATGGTTGAGGCCGTTTCAGTTTGCAATCAAAAGCTCTACGAAAAATCAACGGAGTACGAAACTCTTGAAGGTATGGGCACAACTTTTACATGTGCTGTTATAATTAATTATACATTATATGCGGTTCATGTAGGTGACAGCAGAGCCTATATATTTTCAAATGGCTCTTTACGCCAGATAACAAGAGACCACTCTTTTGTTATGGAAATGGTTAAGCAGGGAAAGATTACTTTGGAAGAAGCTGAAAGACATCCTAACAGGAATGTTATTACAAGAGCTGTAGGCAGTGAAAAAAGTGTTCTTGTTGATACGGCTATAGAAAAGCTGTCAAAAGGCGATATGGTGCTTTTATGCTCAGACGGCCTTACAAACATGGTTTCTGACGGTAATATTACAGAAATATTAGAAAATGGCGGTAGTGCCGAATTGATGTTAGACAGACTTATTAATGCCGCTAACGACATGGGCGGGAATGATAATATTTCCGCAGTTATAATAGACATGAGGTGAAATTATGATTCTTAGCGCTGGTACAGTCCTAAGCGGACGTTATGAGATACAGGAAAAAATAGGAACAGGCGGCATGGCCGTAGTTTACAGAGGCAGAGACCTTAAGCTTGAGAGAAATGTTACTGTTAAAGTACTTAAAGAGGAATTTACTCAGGAAGAAGACTTTAAATCAAGGTTTACAACTGAGGCGCGTTCTGCCGCTAAGTTATCGCATCCTAACATTGTAAATGTATACGATGTTGGAGAAGATAACGGAATATATTACATAGTTATGGAGTATATTCATGGGGATACACTTAAACAAGTTATTAAAGAAAATGCCCCTCTTGATGAGGTGGTTGCCTTAAGCATTGCCATTCAAATGGTTGCGGCTCTTGCTAATGCACATAAAAACGGTGTAGTGCATAGGGACATTAAGCCGGAAAACATACTTATAAGTGTAGACGGTACAATTAAAATAACTGACTTTGGCATTGCCCGTGCCGCTGATGTTTCTACAATTACAATGACTACAAATGCTGTTGGCTCGGTATATTATTTTTCGCCTGAGCAGGCAAGAGGCGGTTATGTAGACGAAAAAAGCGACATTTACTCAATAGGTATTACAATGTTTGAAATGCTTACAGGCCATGTACCTTTTGACGGAAATAACTCCGTGGCAATAGCTTTAAAACATCTTAACAGTGAAATGCCGGATATACGTCAGTTCAACCCAAATGTAAGCGATGCAGTTATATCAATAATAAATAAGGCTTCGGCTAAGAAAAAAGATGACAGGTATGACTCAAGTGAAGACCTTCTTTCAGATTTAAAATTAGCATTAGCTGAAAAGACATCTCTCCAAAAGAATGACGAAAAGGTTACAAGTGTGGCAAAAGATGAGGTTTCTATAAAAGATGCTGCCGGAAATGTAGCCGAAAATATTGCTCCGGCAGAAGTTGTGCATAATAAAGACAATGTAGAAGAACTTAAAGTAACTAATTTTGCTAAGCAAAGTGAACCGGCAGAAGATGGAATTAAAATAGAAATTTCAGGCAATAAAAAGAAAAGCTTTGCCAAAGACGCTTCTGAAAAATTTGAGGAATATAACAAAAAGATTGTTATTTCTAAAGACGATGACTACGAAGATGATGATTATCAGGACGATGTTTATGACGATAATTACGATGAGGAGATTGATTATTCATTGAAATCAAGGTCAAAACGCAAAAAAAATGATGTTAAAACATATAAAAAAGCCCCTCAGAATTACGATGATGATTATTATGATGATGAGGAAGATGACGAGTACTACAAACAGAAGGAAAAGAAAACCATTATTGCTGCTGTTATAACAGCCCTTGTAATAATAGGTATAATAAGCTTTTTCGGCGCAAAATTCCTTGCTGGCCAAGGTGTTATTCCAAGCGGCAGCAGCTCATCTTCACAGGAAGTAACAGAAGGCGACATTGAAGTGCCTAATTTTGAGAGATACACTCTTGAAAAAGCACAGGAAGAAGCTGAAAAACTTGGTCTTAAAATTAATGTTGCTGAGCAGGATTACAGTGACTATGACGAAAACACAATTATTACACAGTCACCGGAAGCAGGCACTATGGTTGCGGAAGGTCAGGTTATAGATGTTGCTGTAAGCCTTGGACAGAAAACATTTACTATGCCTAATGTTGTTTACAAGGAAAAGGACGAAGCTATTGAAATGATTACTTCAATAGGCGGACAGAAGCCAGAAGTACAGTATGAGTTCAGCGATACTATACAGGAAGGCATAGTTATGGAGCAGTCACCAGCGGCACAGACAGAAATAGATTCTACTGTAAAGATTATACTTACTGTAAGCAAAGGCCCTGAAGATGTTAATGTAGTAGTTCCAAACTTTGTAGGAAAAGATATTTCAACTGTTAAATCAGAGCTTGACGCAGCAGGCCTTAAACTTGGCTCCATAAGCTCAGTTGATTCAGATAAACCGAAAGATGAGGTAACAGGTCAGTCACTTGCTTACGGCAGTGAGGTTGCTAAAGATTCTACAATTAATTTTGAAATAAGCAAGGGCGTTACTGAACAGCCGGAAGATACAGAAACAAATGAGCCTTCAGGAACAACAGATAATACAGGCGATAGCGGAAATGCTGAAACACAAGAACCGGCTGAAACAGAAAAAACTCTTACATTTACTGTTGAGGCACCGGCTACTTATACAGATATAAACAGCATACCTGTTAAGATTTTGAAAATAATAAACGGAAACTCTGTTGAGGTGGCTTATGATGATAAAAGACCGCTTTCAGATTTCCCATTTACAGTAAGCATAAAAGGCACTGGTCAAGCTGAAATACAGCTTTATATAGACAATGTTTATCAGTGGAGCCAGACAGTTAATTTCTCGGAGGGCAATTAATGCTTGACGGTACAATTATTAAAGGAATAGGCGGATTTTATTATATAGACACTAAAAACGGCATTTACGAGTGCCGTGCCAGAGGTAAATTCCGCAAAGAAAAAGTTACGCCAACTGTTGGAGACTATGTTCAAATAAGTATATTGGATGAGGAAAACAAAAAAGGCAGTCTTGATGTGATTAAGCCAAGAAAAAATCAGCTTATAAGGCCTAAAGTGGCTAATGTTGACCAAGCGCTTATAATATTTGCTGCTGTTAGTCCACAGTTTAATCCTGATTTGCTTGACAGATTTCTTATTCTGGCTGAAGAACAAAAACTTGATATTACTATCTGCATTAACAAAATAGACCTTGACAAAAAGCGTGACTTTGAAAAATATAAAGATTTATATACTGAGGCTGGGTACAGGGTAATACCTGTATCCGCCCATGAAAAAATTAATATAGACGAATTGAAAAAAAGCGTTCAGAACAAAATATCTGTTGTAGCTGGGCCTTCGGGAGCAGGAAAAAGCAGTTTAATTAATTGCCTTAATCCTAATTTTTCACTTGAAACAGGTGAGGTAAGCAAAAAAATAGAAAGAGGCAGGCACACAACAAGACATGCTGAGTTAATGGAGATATTTGACAACAGCTTTATAGTGGACTCGCCGGGCTTTACATCTTTGTATCTTGATAACATTGAGCCTAAGAAACTTCAGGAGTATTTTCCGGAATTTAGGCAGTACTATAATAACTGCCGCTTTTCTTCCTGTGTTCATATTAATGAGCCGGACTGCTGTGTAAAAGAGCATGTTGGAGAAGATATAAACCCTGTTAGATATGAAAAATATGTAGCGCTCTATAACGAAATAAACCAAATTTACCAAGAAAGGAAGAGATAATAAGTGAAAACTTTATCACCGTCACTTTTGTCAGCGGATTTTTCAAAACTATCGGAAGAACTGGCAACAGTTAAAAATGCCGGAGCACAGTATATACATCTTGATATTATGGACGGGCATTTTGTGCCTAATATCACTTTTGGAGCGCCTGTATTAAGAAGTATAAGAAAAGTTACAGATTTGGTTTTCGATGTTCATCTTATGATAGAAAACCCTGAAAATTATCTTGCGGACTTTGCTTCTGCCGGAGCGGATATATTAAATCTCCATTTTGACGCCCGCACAGACCTTGGACAAATAATTGATAAAATACATTCTCTTGGCTGTAAAGCAGGTGTTACGGTTAAGCCTGATACACCGGTTGAGGCTGTGGCTTCTGTGCTTGATAAGGTAGATATGGTGCTTGTAATGACTGTTTATCCTGGTTTTAGCGGACAGAAATTTATTCCTGAAGCCTTAAACAAAATACCAGCTCTTGTTAAAGCAAGAAAAGAGAGAAAGCTTAATTTTGATATACAAATTGACGGCGGTGTAAGCTTAAGCAATTTACGCCAAGTTCTTGATGCCGGAGCAGACAGCATTGTAGCAGGCTCAGCTGTTTTTGGTGCTGAAAACCCGGGTGAGGCTGTAGCTGAGTTTATGAATATAATCAGGGAGTATGAGTAATAATGAGAGCTTTAATTTTTGGCGGTGCTGACATAAAGGATTATTCATTTTGCCAAAAATACATTGAAAACAGCTATATTGTCTGCTGTGACGCCGGAATGAAACATGCCAAAAAACTTGGCATTACACCGAATGTTATAGTAGGGGATTTTGACTCTGTTAACAAAGATGTACTTGAATATTTTATAAATCAGAATTTAGATATAAAACAGTATCCATGCAAAAAGGACGAAACAGACATGGAGCTTGGTCTTGATGAGGCAATTAATGCTGGCTGTGACGAAATAATAATAACAGCTGGCATAGGAAGCCGTATGGACCACACTTTAGCTAATTTACAGCTTTTATTTAATCTTTTGGCAAAAGGAATAAAAGCCAAAATAGTTAATGAAAATAATGAGGTTTGGCTGATAGACAAAAAAGCTGTAATAGAAGGCAAAGCAGGTGATATTGTATCTTTAGTGCCTATGACACAGGAAGTAAAGGGTGTTACTACTACTGGCCTTGAGTATCCGCTTAATGATGATACGTTGTTTTTCGGCAGCAGGCTTTTGGCTGTAAGCAACGTAATGCTTTCTGAAAAAGCAGAGGTTGAAATAAAAAGCGGTTATTTGTATGTTATGAAATGCCGCGATTGAGTATAAAATGCGTTTAAAGCTTTATTTAGCTTTAAGCGCTTTTTTTGTGCAAAAATTTATTGCTTATTATCTTTATTTGACATAAAGGCTGTTTTTTGTGTTCGAATTAAAATATCTGAATATAATATAATAGATATGGGGGAATGTTTATGGAAATTAGGCTTATTGGTGTAATACTTGTTTCTGTTGGGACAGGTATGCTTATAGTTGAATTTTTCCCATGGTGGGGATTTTTAGCTGCTGCTGCGCTTGTTGCAGTTGGTATTTATATTATATTTAAAAAATGCTAAAAAAAACTCCCGTTAAAAACGGGAGCAAGTTTGTATAATCAAATGGCGCGAGTAACTTTACCTGAACGAAGACATCTTGTACAAATGTATATAGATCTGATAGTACCGTTGTCATTGATTTTTACTTTCTTGACATTAGCTTTCCAAGTCTTGTTAGCACGTCTGCTGACCTGGCTACGGTTAATGCTTATTCTATGACCTGTCTGCATAGTTTTCTCGCAGATTTCACATTTTGCCATTACTTGCACCTCCTTAAATTCTATCCATGACATAACGATATTATTCTATCAGAAAGAATAGATTTTGGCAAGTAAAAAAACAATATTTTCTTAAATTTTTTAACTTATGTGCGCCTACTCTTTTAATTTCTTATAATTTGTGATAAACTAAAGCCAGATATGGATTAGGAAATAATGCAGATTGCAAAGCTTATCCATTTATAATTAAAATATAACAGCACCGCAATATTTTTGCAGGAGGGGATTATATGTCAGCTAAAATTGAAACTAATTTAGGCACTATATCTATAGAAGAAGAAGTTATAGCCAGAGTTGCAGGCTGTGCAGCTATGGACTGCTACGGAATTGTTGGTATGGCCGCTAAAAATATGAAAGACGGTTTATTCCAGCTCCTTAAAGTTGAAAGCCTTACAAAAGGCATTAAAGTTTATGTTAATGATGAGGACGGCACTTTAAGCCTTGATTTTCATATTATTGTGGAGTACGGAACTAATATTTCAGCCATTGCAGATAACATAATAAATACAGTAAAATTCAAAATAGAGGATTGTTTTGATATTAAGACAGACAAAATAAATGTTTTTGTTGAAGGCGTAAGAGTTGACAGCTAATTGAGGAGGAAGTTTAAGTGGGGCTTAAAAGCATTAATGGTCATATTCTACGCAGGCTTATTATAGCCGGCGCTAATGAGCTGAGCAAAAATAAACAATTAGTCGACGCTCTTAACGTTTTTCCGGTACCTGACGGAGATACAGGAACGAATATGTCCTTAACTATTATTTCGGCGGCAAAAGAAGCCGAAAAGAACATGTCAGAGAGCATATCCGACATAGCTTCTGTTTGTGCAAGTGGAGCTTTAAGAGGCGCAAGGGGAAACTCTGGCGTTATACTCTCACAGCTTATACGAGGCTTTTCTAAGGCAGTTAGCGGCAAAGACGAAATTGACACAGTTGGCTTGTCAGAGGCGTTCCAAAAGGCATCTCAAACGGCATATAAAGCTGTTATGAAACCTAAAGAAGGAACAATACTTACAGTGGCTTCATCCTGTGCTCAGGCATCTCAAAGCGCATGCCTTGAAACAGATGATATTGAGGAATTTTTGGAGTATGTAATTAAAGAGGCTGACGAAACACTGCTTAAAACAACGGACATGCTTCCGGCTTTAAAAGAAGCAGGAGTTGTTGATGCTGGCGGCAAAGGCCTTTTGTGTATACTTAAAGGAGCACTTTATAATTTAAAAAGTAATTCTGAGGCTGTTTTAAACACAGAAAGCCAAGGCGCTGAAAATATTGATATAAGTGCTTTGTCAAAGGTTAAGCCTGAAGATATTAAGTACGGCTACTGCACAGAATTTTTTATACTTAAGCCAAATGCGGAAGAAAGCGAGCTTGAGGATTTAAAGGAATATTTTCTTTCAATGGGTGATTCGCTTATGCTTGTATCTGATGATGAGGTTGTTAAGGTACATGTGCATACTAACCATCCGGGCTTAGTTATAGAAAAAGCCCTTAAAATAGGAGCTCTTAACGGATTAAAAATAGATAATATGCGTATTCAGCATACTAACAAAATAGATTTTACAAATTCTGTTAGTATGAAAGAAGAACAATCTGAGCCTAAAGAAAGAGGTTTTATAAGTGTGTCAGCAGGCAGCGGCTTTGATGAGATTTTTAAGAACATAGGCGTTGATGAAGTAATAACAGGCGGACAGACAATGAATCCAAGTACAGACGATATATTAAAAGCCATTGACCAAGTAAACGCCAAAACGGTTTTTGTACTGCCTAACAATAAAAATATAATTTTGGCATCTCAGCAGGCGGCAAAGCTTACAAAAGACAAAAATGTTATTGTTATAGGTACTAAGAGTGTGCCGGAGGGCATTTCTGCCATGCTTAACTACGATGACTCTATGACAGATGATGAGATTAAAGAGTCTATGGAAGAAGGCATGGAATATATTAAAACATTAAGTGTTACATTTGCTGTTAGAGATACGGTTCTGGACGGCAAGGAGATACATGAAGGCGATTTTATAGGCATGTCTGGCAGCAGCATTGTTTCGGTTGAAAATGAAGTTGCTAAATGTACTGAGGATTTAATAAAATCAGCCGTTGACGGTGACGCTGAGGTGGTAACCATATATTACGGCGAGGACGTTAGCAAAAATGACGCCGAAAAAATGAAGGAATACGTTGAAACAGAGTTTGACCACTGTGAAGTTGAACTGCATTACGGCGGACAGCCGCTTTACTATTATCTTATTTCTGTAGAGTAATAAATTTAATTTTTTAGGTTTAAGGGTGTCGGTTTTTGCCGATGCCCTTAATTGTATTTAGGGTTATGCTAATTTTGTTTAGCTCTTATTAATACAGTATTTGGAGGATTTTTAGTTATGCTGCTTAATGAGCCTATTACAGCAATAAAAGGTATAGGAGAAAAAAAGGCCCAGCTTTTTAATAATTTGGGAATATTCACTGTTGAGGATATTGTGGAGTATTTCCCAAGGGATTATGAGGATAGGAGCGATGTACGCAAAATAGACCAGCTGGTTGAGGATGAGGAAAATACTTTTTTTGCTTGGGTTGATAATATTCCGGAAAATGTGCATATAGGCAAAATGTCAATTACAAAAGTGCGTTTAAGCGATGAAACAGGCAAAATTAATGCTGTATGGTACAATCAGGCTTTTTTAAAAAATGCCATAAAAAAAGATGAATACTATATATTTACAGGCATATACCGCAAAAAAAACGGCAGGAGAGAAATTATTTCACCGGAGTTTGAAAAGGCCGAAAGTAAAGAAATATTAGGCGCAGGAAGGATAGTGCCAGTCTATCATTTAACAGCAGGCATAAGCCAAAAAGTTATAAGGGCTCTTGTAAAAAAAACGTTAGACAGTGTTAAAACTCAGCTTCCGGATTTTATGCCTTTAGATATAAGAAAAAAATATTGTCTTTGCGAAAGAAATTTTGCCATAAGCAACATACACTTTCCTGAAAACTCAGAAAGTTTTTTTATAGCTCGTAAAAGACTTGTTTTTGATGAGCTTTTTATACTGCAAATGGCGCTTTTTAAACTTAAAGGCACAACAAAAAGAAACAGTGGAATTATTTTTAAATGCGATAATGTTTTGGAAGAAACACAAAAGGCATTGGGGTTTGAGTTTACAAATGCTCAGAAAAAAGTAACTGAAGAAATAATTAATGATGTGTCAAAAGGTGTTCTTATGAACAGGCTTATACAAGGCGATGTAGGAAGCGGAAAAACAGCTGTTGCTATGGCAGCTTGTTTAATGGCTGTTAAAAATGGGTATCAGGCCGCTTTAATGGCGCCTACTGAGGTTTTGGCAAGCCAGCATTATGAGGCTTTTAGTGCATTTTTCCAAAAATTCGGTGTTGAGGTATGCCTTTTAAAGGGCTCTCTAAAGAAAAAAGAAAAAGACGCAGCCAAAGAAAGCATATTAAGCGGCAAAACTAAAATGGTTATAGGAACCCATGCTATTATTCAAAAAGATGTAGAATTTAAAAACTTAGCTCTTGTTATAACTGATGAACAGCACCGTTTTGGTGTTAAGCAGAGAAATGTTTTAACTGAAAAAGGAGCCAATGCCCATGTACTTGTTATGACGGCTACACCTATTCCAAGAACATTGGCTCTTATATTATACGGAGACCTTGATGTTTCTGTTATAGATGAGCTTCCGCCGGGCAGACAGGAGATACTTACTTATGCCGTTAACAGCTCATACCACAAAAGAGCATACGCTTTTATACGTAAGGAAGTTGAAAACGGTCGTCAGGCATATATGGTTTGTCCTATGATAGAAGAAAGCGACGCCATAGAGGCTAAGGCAGTAGAAACAATGATTGACGAGGTATCTCAAACGGATTTTAAAGGCTTAAAAGTATCTGTTTTGCATGGTAAAATGAAGCCGGATGAAAAAGACGCTATTATGAGCGATTTTGCAGCAAATAAAATTCAGATTTTAATTTCAACTACTGTTATTGAAGTTGGCATTAATGTACCTAATGCCACAATTATGCTTATTGAAAATGCTGAAAGATTCGGTCTTTCACAGCTTCACCAGCTGAGAGGACGCGTAGGCAGAGGAAAATACCAGTCATACTGTATTTTGGTTACAGACTCTAAAAGCCAGATTACAAAAGAGCGAATGAAAGTAATGCAAAAGACAAACGACGGATTTGAGATTTCCGAAACAGACTTAAAGCTTAGAGGGCCGGGAGAATTTTTCGGCACAAGGCAGCACGGCCTTCCGCAGCTTAAAATAGCTAATCTTTATAAAGATGCGGATATGCTTTCACTTTCACAGGAGGCAGCAAAAGAGCTTAACAGAATGAAGGATTGGGGTAATTTGCCTGAATACAGACTGCTTTCGGAAAAAATTGACACTCTTTTCTTAAATAGCCAAAGAATTGGCATTTAATTGGTTTTTTACTGATTTTAAATAATAATTTTACATTACTGCAAAAAAAATGATGGCACAAAAAATTCCGCAGTAAACAATAGAAGTATTGTTTTTTACTTTGCGGTCTGATATAATCTATTATATTTATGTGTTGATTATGGTTTTGGAGGACTCAATGAGAGTTATATCTGGTATTTCAAGAGGCTGTAAGCTAAAATCGCCTGAAGGTTTAGCTACAAGGCCTACAACTGACAGAATTAAAGAGTCTATATTTAATATAATGGCGCCGGATTTATATGAGTGCAGATTTCTGGATATATTCAGCGGCAGCGGTGCTATTGCCATAGAGGCATTAAGCCGCGGAGCTAAAGAGGCTGTACTTATTGATAATTCAGATAAAGCTATGGCTGTTATTAAAGAAAACCTTATTCACACAAAGCTTATTGATAAAGCTGAAACTTTGAAGGCAGATGTTTTTTCTGCTTTAAATGTTTTAGGCGCAAAAGGAAGGCAGTTTGATATTATATTTTTAGACCCGCCATATGCTTCAGGTCTTTATTCTCAGGTGCTTAGTGCTATAGTAGAGCATAAGCTGCTTGATGAAAATGGGTACATAGTTGCCGAGCAGTCCTCAAGTGACGAGCCGGCAGAGGTAAGCGGTCTTGTAAATTACAGGATAAAAGATTATAAAACAAGCAAAATGGCCTTCTATGCTTTGGAGGAAAAAGATGATTAAGGCAATTTATCCGGGGAGTTTTGATCCGGTAACAAACGGGCATCTTGATATTATTAAAAGAGCCGCTAAACTTGTGGACAAGCTTGTTGTAAGTGTACTTGAAAACCCGCATAAGTCAGGTTCTCTATTTACAACAGATGAAAGAATAGAGCAGCTTAAAAGAGTAACAAAAGATATAAAAAATGTTGAGGTATCCTCGTTTAACGGGTTACTTGTTGATTATGCCAAACAAATAGACGCTCAGGCCGTTATAAGAGGATTAAGGGCAGTTACAGATTTTGAAAATGAGTTTCAAATGGCACTTACAAACAGGAGCCTTATGCCGGAGCTTGAGACATTATTTATTCCTACAAGTGTTGAGTATCTTTATTTAAGCTCTAGCACACTTAAAGAAGTTGCTATGTTTGGGGGTAATATTTGCTCTATGGTACCATGTGAGATAAAACAGGATGTTTTGGATAAATTTACAAAGCGAGGGGTTAGATAAATGGATGCAGTTTTAAAATTGCTTGAGGAACTTGAGGATATACTTGACCAAAGCCGTGCCGTGCTGTTCTCTAACAAGGTAGCGGTTGATAAAGACGAGATATATGATATTATAGCCGAAATCAGATTAAGGCTTCCAAACGATATTAAGCAGAGTAAATTTATTGTATCTGAAAGAAACAAAATACTTCTTGATGCTCAAAAAGAGGCAGATGAGCTTTTAGACTCAACTAAAGATAAGATTGCCAAACTTGTTGATGACCACGAGATTACAAAACAGGCCTATGAGCACTCAGCGCAGATTGTAGATAATGCTAAAAAGACAGCTAAAGAAATGAGAATTGGCGCTA
>JAHZEA010000006.1:44708-83135 GCA_019422065.1 Lachnospiraceae bacterium
TTGCAGAAAACAGACTTAAAAGTATGATGGAAGAACTTAGAAAAGAAAGCATTGAAATAGATAATTTCTTTAACCACAGCCTTGATGTAATTTATGAAAACCGTCAGGAATTAAGAGGTATAGAAAGCGATAGATGAAATTAAATTTATTATCCTAATTTGGACAATGTCTGAATTGGGATTTTTTATTTTTTAATGCTGAATTTTGTCGTATTTGGTGGTTATAAAATTAGATTTTGTGTTTAATCGTGGATTTCTTAAAAAAGTATAAAAAAAGTTAAACATTTATTAGTGTTTTATGGTATAATGTCCAAAAACAAATTTAATAAAATAAACTTGCTTTTGAAAGCCACAGCTTAAATTTTATTAATTCGCCTTTGGAGGTAATGCTTTGAAAAAAAGAGTTAAACACCAAAACCATCGAAAAGCTTACCGTTCGCAACGGCAGGCTGTAGATAGAGGCCTCACGCCTAAAAAGAAAAAAAATTCAACAAGCACAACAAAATATAAAGCTTTGACAGTAGCTGTTTTTGCAATGCTTATGTTTTATCTGCTTGGGTACATAATTGTTTTTATGAGTAAGCCTTCTGTGCCTACAGAAACGGTTAATTATGGAACTATAGATAATCCTCAGACTTTAAAAGGTCTTATAGTACGTGATGAATATGTAGTTAACAGTACAATGGATGGAGAAATTTCATTTAATTACGCTGAAAACTCTAAAGTGCCTAAGGACGCTGTTGTATGCTCTATTAAAGATAAAGGTGTTACTGATAATATTGAAAGTGAAATAAAGAAAATAGATAAAGATATATTAAATGCTCAAAAAACAAGAATTGATTTATCTAAAAACAAAGAAGAAATAGACAAAATAGAAAGTGAAATTTCAGTTTCAATAGATAATGCCGTTTATAAGCTTACGCCGGATAGTTTAACAGATATGTATTCTTTGAAAAGCAATATAGAAGGATACATAGACACAAGAAATGAGATACTTATTAACGAAATTACCGGAACTACATCAGACCTTACGGCGCAAAGAAAAGAGTATGAGCAGGAGCTTTCGGAAAATGTTTCTTCATATACAGCCAGTGAAAGCGGAATACTTTCTTTTATGATAGACGGCAAAGAAGCAGAATTTACACCGGATAACTTAGAAACAATTACTGAAAAGCAGATAACTGAAAATGTTACGCCTCAGTATGTTTCAAAAGGTTTAAATGTAAAAGCTGAAAGCCCTATATTTAAAATAGTAAAAAGCAATTTATGGTACATTGTGTGCTATGTGCCTAACGAAATGTCGGCCAAATGGGAAGTAGGCGACAGCCTTGAGATATATACAATGTATGACGATGAGGAGCTTTCAACAGATGTTACTATTGAAAGTATATCATTAGGTGAAACCGAGTCCTATGTTGTTCTTTCGTCAGACGAAAATATAATTGATTTTATGCCGCTTAGGACATTTACGTTTAATATACGCCAGAACTCGTATACTGGTCTTAAAATACCTAATACCGCTATAATAGAGAAAACATTTTTAAAAATACCTTTAAGCTGTATTGTGGAAAACTTAGGACAAAGCACAGTTATACTTAGGAATGGCTCTTCAGACCAAACGGTAAATATTTCAATATTTACTGCCGATGAGCAGTATGCCTATGTTCTTCAGGATTATGATACACTTAAACTGGGAGACGTTATTCTTATGGGTACCGGCGAGAACGCTACGGAATTTACCATAAGTGAAGTTGAAAATTATAAATGCGTTTATGTAGCAAACAGCTCAATGGCAGAATATGCCGTAATTGATATAATAGGACAAAACGCAGAATATTCAATAGTCAGACCGTCCTCATCAAGCTATGGATTGAAAGTCTATGACAGCATAGTTTCTGACGCTAAATCCATAGAAAATGACGAGGTTTTAAGTTGAAAGGAGATATAAATATGTCATCTATTAAAGAAAATATTGAAAGCATTAATGCTAAAATTCAGGCCGCTTGTGACAGAAGCGGCAGAAAAAGAGAAGATGTTCTTTTTCTTGTTGTTAGTAAAACAGTTGATGTGCCTAGAATTAAAGAGGCTGTTGAATGCGGCATGACAAGCCTTGGCGAAAACAAAGTGCAGGAAATAATGGATAAATACGAGCCTATGGGTGACGGTGTTAAGTGGCACCTTATAGGACACCTTCAAACAAACAAGGTAAAATACATAATTGATAAAGTAGTACTTATTCATTCTGTTGACAGTGTAAAGCTTGCAGAGGAAATAAGCAAAAGAGCAGTTGCTAAAGGTGTAAATGCAAATATACTTCTTGAAATAAACATGGCTGCTGAAGAATCCAAGTTCGGCATTAAGCCTGAAGAATGCGAACAAATGGTTAGAGAAATCAGTGTTTTGCCTAACATTACAATAAAAGGTTTAATGACTGTTGCGCCGGCTGTCGAAAATCCGGAAGAAAACAGGAAATATTTCAGACAAATGAAGCAATTACTTGTTGACATTAACAGCAAAAAAATTGATAATGTTAATATGACTGAACTTTCTATGGGAATGACCGGAGACTATGAAGTGGCTATTGAGGAAGGCGCTACTATAGTCAGAATTGGAACCGGTGTTTTCGGCGCAAGATACTATCCAAATAAAAACTAATTTAGGGGGAAAATATAGTGGCAGGCTTATTTGATAAAGTGAGAAATATATTCGGCGGAGAATACGATGATGACGAATATGATGATGAGTATGATGAGGAATACGAAAGCCCTTCAAAAAGTGAAAGGGATATGGATTATTCTCCTATAAGACAGTCTTCACAGTCTTCAAGAGGAATTTCATCTGCTCAGGCCAGAAGGAACACTTCACAGGTAGTAAGCATACATACCAATGTTCAAATGCAGGTATGCATTGTTAAACCGGAATGTTACGAGGACGCACAGGAAATCTGCGACGAGGTAAAGGCAAGAAAACCTGTTGTTGTAAACTTGGAGAAGGTTGAATACCCTATAGCTCAGAGGATAATGGACTTTTTAAGTGGTACATGCTATTCCTTAAATGGCTCTATACAAAGAGTTGCCAACAATATTTTTATTATAGCGCCTGAAAATGTTGATGTGTCGGGTGACTTTAAAGAGGAGCTTAAGACAAAAGGAATTATACTTCCTTGGGTAAGCCAGGGAAAATAATATTTTGACTGGAGAGATATATGCAGAATTTGTTGCTTCAAACAGTGGACAAGTTTTTTGAGGTGCTGTATTTTCTTATATTAATAAGAATAGTGCTTTCATGGCTTCCCGGAATAAGGGATACAGCAGTAGGCGGTATTATTTACCAGCTGACAGAACCTATTTTGGGGCCTGTACGTTCCATGATAGATAATTCGCCTATAGGCGGCGGAATGATGCTTGATTTTTCGCCGGTTATTGCGTTATTTATTATGAAAATAGTATGCAATATAATACAGGCTGTTATTATAGCTGTACTTTAAGGCCGGGTGGTGTTTTAAAATGGCTAAATCATCCGGTGCTTTTGGAGTGCGCAGTGAGAATAAAGCCGCTGTATCAAGAATAGAAGATATAATTGAGCAGTGTTTGAAAAAACATGTCAAAGTTTTTTCAGACTTTATAACTCCTGCACAAATGGAAGATGTAATTAAAACAGCACAGTCTTACAGGGATATTAAATTTATGTCTTTTGGCGGCAACAGCCAATGCGAAAGGCGGATGCTTGGCTTTTGCCCGGATTATATGGATATATGCCAAGAGGATTTCCCTATAGACATAATTAAAATAAGTGCAAATAAGAAATTTTCTGCCGATATGAGCCATAGGGATTACCTTGGCTCTGTTCTCGGCCTTGGCATTGACCGCTCAAAAATAGGCGATATTATTATTTTTGACGGCAGTGCCCTTTGTTATGTTAAGAAAGAGATTTCAGATTTCATAAATTCAAACCTTGTTAAAGTGGGCAGAAACAATGTTTCTACAGAAGTTTTTAACATTAAGGAATTTGAGCTTCCTGAGGTTAAAACAGAGGAAAAAAGTTATACCGTTTCATCATTAAGATTGGATGCTGTAGCAGGCGGTGCTTTTAATTTAGCTAGGGGTAAAATACAAAGCCTTATAGAAGGTGAAAAAGTATTTTTAAACTTTATTACTGAGTTATCACCGTCTAAAAACGTAACTGAGGATGATATGATTTCGGTGCGTGGCTATGGCAGAATAAAAGTATTATCAATAAACGGAAGAACTAAAAAAGACAGAATAAGCATAACTGTGCTTAAGTATGTATAAACGGGAGGTATCCTCTTGAGTAATATATATGTTAAAACAAAAGATAAAAAATACCCTATATATTTTGCGCACAGCTTTAATGGTCTTGAGAAAGCCGTTGAGGAAAATGGTTTATCCGGCAGAAAACTCTGCATAATTACTGACAGCAATGTAAGCAAAATTTACACTGAAAAGATTAAAAGCGCTCTGGAAAATTATTTCGAGAGTGTTTTTGTATATGCTTTTGATGCCGGAGAAAAAAGTAAAAATTTGAATACTATATCTGATTTTTACAGCTTTTTCTTGGAAAATCATATAGACAGAAAAACAGTTGTTGCTGGTTTAGGCGGCGGCGTTTGCGGCGATATGGCAGGCTTTGCGGCGGCAACTTATTTAAGAGGAATAAAGTTTATTCAAATACCTACAACACTTCTTGCTCAGGTTGACAGCTCAGTAGGCGGAAAAGTAGGTGTTGATTTTAAAAACAGCAAAAATATAATAGGTGCTTTTTATCAGCCGGATTTTGTATATATAAATACAGAAACCCTTAATACTCTGCCGGAGAGAGAGTTTAACGCAGGAATGGCAGAGGTTATAAAGTACGGGCCTATATATTCCCACGACTTTACGGAATACATAATTAATAATAAAGAAGCCATAGCGAGCAGAGATAAAGACGCTTTAAAGCACATTATAAAAAAATGCTGTAAAATAAAGGCTGAGGTTGTATCTAAAGACGAAAAAGAAGGCGGGTTAAGGGAGATACTTAACTTTGGCCATACAATAGGCCATGCCATAGAAACAAAAATGAATTTTACACTTCTTCACGGTGAGTGTGTAGCACTGGGAATGAAGGCAGTTTTTAATATCTGTCTTAAAAGAGGAACTGTAAACGAAAAAGAGTATAAAGAGCTGCTTTCTATTTTGGAATATTTTAATCTTCCGCTTAATATCAGCGGTATTACGGCAGATGAGATATACAGCCAGATGTTCCTTGATAAAAAGGTAAAGAACAATCAGCTTAGTTTTGTACTGCTTGAAAGCTACGGCAAGCCTTTTAGCACAACAAATGTTGACAAAGAAGAAATTTACGGCGCTATAAACGCTGTTTTAAGGTGATAAGATGGTTTTAGTTGTTTTGTCGGCTGTTATACTAACTGTTATAGACCAAATAAGCAAATTTTTGGCTTTGGAATACTTAAAGCCTGTGGGAAGCATTGAGCTTGTAAAAGGTTTTATGAACCTTACATTTGTTGAAAACCGCGGTGCGGCTTTTGGCATGCTCAACGGTGCCAGATGGTTTTTTATAATAGTAACTGTTGTTGTAACGGCGGCGGCTTTTGTATATTTAAAAAAATATATGCCTAAGACAAAGGAATATTTTTATGTAAAGATTTCTATTATTTTAATACTTGCCGGAGCATGGGGCAACGCTATAGACAGGCTTTTGAGGGGATATGTTGTTGATTATTTTGAAACAACATTTATTACATGGCCTGTGTTTAACGTTGCTGACATATATGTTGTTGCAGGTACTATACTATTGGCTTTTATGTTTATATTTGTTATAAAAGACGATAATAAAAAATAGCTTATAATTTTGTTATGTTTAAAGACGGTAAAACCGATACTGTATTTAGTTATGCGGCATTGGATAAAAGCCGTCTTTTTACGCTGAATAGATATATACTTTTGTTTATAAGAAAAATAGTTAAATGGAGATAATATGGAATATTTTACTGTTTCACCGGAAAATGAGGATACCGGAAAAAGAATAGACGTATATGTTTCACTGCTTAGAGATGAGCTTTCTAGAAGCCAAGTACAGAAGCTTATTTCAGAAGGCAAGGTTACGGTAAACTCAAAGCCGGTAAAAAGCAATTACCGCTTAAGAAAAGACGATGTTATAGATATTGAAATTCCTGACCCGGAGCCTTTGGAAGTTTTGGCTGAGGATATTAAGCTTGATATATTGTACGAAGACGATGACATTATAGTTATTAATAAGCCTCAGGGTATGGTTGTTCATCCAGCACCGGGGCATTACAGCGGTACGGTTGTAAATGCCTTGCTTTTCCACTGTAAAGGCAGTTTAAGCGGTATAAACGGCATGCTAAGGCCCGGCATAGTACATAGAATTGACATGAATACATCAGGTGTAATTGTTGTTTCAAAAAGTGATGCGGCACATAAATCTCTTGCTGTGCAGTTTGCGGAGCACAGCATAAGCCGAAAATACAAAGCTATTGTCGTGGGAAATATTAAAGAAGATAACATAACAGTTGATAAGCCTATAGGCAGAAATCCTAAAGACAGGAAAAAAATGGCTGTTATTGCCGGTGGAAGGAGAGCTGTTACTCATTTTAATGTTTTGGAGCGTTTTGGTAGGTTCACTTATGTAGAGGCTGAGCTTGAAACGGGTCGGACACACCAAATAAGGGTACACATGGCATCAATAGGTCATCCGCTTTTAGGCGATAATGTTTACGGCAGTGAAAAACAGCCGTATAAATTAACGGGACAGGTTCTCCATGCGGCACTTTTAGGATTTAACCACCCTAAAACAGGCGAATATATGGAGTTTGAGTCACAAGTGCCGGAATACTTTACTAACTTGTTAAATAGGTTCAGGAATAATCAGTTCTGAGGTGTTTTATGTATTTAAAAGAAATTGGGCTACATGGTTTTAAGTCATTCCCAGATAAAGTGCGTCTTGAATTTAATAAAGGTGTTACAGCCGTTGTTGGACCTAACGGGAGCGGAAAAAGTAATATATCCGACGCCATAAGGTGGGTTCTTGGTGAGCAGAGGGTTAAGATGCTCAGAGGCGATAAAATGGAAGATGTAATATTTGCCGGAACAGACACAAGAAAGCCTATAGGATTTGCGGAAGTTTATATTACCCTTGATAATGAGGACGGCATGATACCGCTTAATTATTCCGAAATAACGGTTAAAAGAACGGTGTTTCGCTCCGGAGAAAGTAAATATACAATTAACGGTACACCATGCAGGCTTAAAGATATTAACGAGCTTTTTATGGATACCGGTGTAGGCCGTGAAGGCTACTCAATTATAGGTCAGGGCAGAATAGACGAGATTTTAAGCACTAAAAGCGAAGACAGACGCCGGCTTTTTGAGGAAGCGGCAGGCATTGCCAAATATAGGTCAAGACGCCTTGAGGCTATTGGAAAGCTTGAAAATGAAAAAGAAAACCTTGTGCGTGTGGAAGACATTATTTCGGAAATAGAAAGCACTTTGGAGCCTTTGCGTGTTCAAAGCCAAAGTGCTAAAAAATACCTTATGCTTAAGGAAGAACTGAAAAAATGCGAAATTAATTTATTCTTGATTGATATAGATAAAATAGAATATAAAATAACCCAAAACGAGAATAATATTTCAATAACTAAAAACGATATTGCCCAAAACGAGAGTAAATATAATGCTGATATTGAGCTTTCACAAAGTTTAAAAGATGAAGAAAAAAACATCAATGATTTGATAGAAAAAAATGAGGAACTTATTAAATGTGATACTGAAGCTTATCAGGAAAAAACTGGGCATTTTCGGCTTTTAGAGGAGCAGATTTCAAACTTTAACGAAAAAATACAAAAAACCGAAAGCGATTTTAAATCCGCAGGCTTAAAAGCCGAGAAGATTAAAGGCGATATAAATGTTTTTAAATCAAAAGAGTCTGCATGCGATATTAAGCTTAATGAGCTTCATAATGAGCTTGATAAGAAAGAGGATGAATTTAAAAAATTCAGTGACGAGTTAAACGAAAGCGAAGAAAAGCTTAATAAATATAAAAGTGATGTATTCGAAAAAATGCGTGACTCGGCTGTTATTAAAACAGATATTGAAAACAGCCGTATGTATTTAAAACAGGCTCAAAACAAAAAAGAACAGCTTGAAAACGCATTAAGCGTTGCAAAAGGCAAACTTAAACAGGCTGATGTGCATATGCTTTCTGTTAACAAAATGCTTTCGGAAAATGCTGATAAACTAAATAAATATAAAAATATACTTGATAATCTTAATAAAGAAAAGAATACAGTTATTTTAAGCCTTGAAAAAGCCGAAGCAAAACAGAAGAATACTTTGTCAAAATATGCCGAAGCTGTATCACGCCATAAAGTACTTCAGGATATGAAAAATGACTTTGACGGATACTACAAAAGTGTTAAAAGCGTTCTTAAAGAAGGCGCCAAAGGCACATTAAAGGGCATAGAAGGTGCTGTTGGTGAGCTTATAAATACAGAGGCAAAGTATGAAACGGCAATAGAAACAGCTTTAGGCTCGGCTGTGCAGAACATAATAACAAGTGACGAGTACAGCGCCAAGGCCGCTATAGAATATCTTAAACGCGGTGCTCTTGGACGTGCTACATTTATGCCTGTTAATGTAATTAACGGCCGAGAGATAGAAAACAAAAGCGCAATACTTAATTATATAGGAGTATGCGGAATAGGAAGTGATTTGGTATCATTTAACAGCCGATATTCAAAAATAGTATTAAGCCTTTTGGGCAGGGTTATAATAACTGAAAATATGGACTGTGCCATTAAGGTTTCATCTTTTACAGGCAGAAAATACAGAATAGTAACTCTTGACGGTGATGTTATTAATCCGGGCGGTGCCATGACAGGCGGTAGCATTACAAAAAAATCGTCAGGTATATTTGGCAGAAGCCGTGAGATAGATGAGCTTAAAAGTTTTATAGCTCAGTTGGAAAACGATACTGAAAACTTAAAAAGTGATATAAAAGACCTTTCTGAAAGCAAAAAAGAGATAGAGGACAAAATAAACGACATTTCTCTTGAACTGCATAAACTTGATTTGGAGAAAAATTCGCTTGCAGAAGATGTTCAAAAGGCACAAAGCACAATAAATGATTATGAGTTGCTGGTTAAAAATAATGAGGATGAAAAACTGTTTAACGAAAAAAATATTTCGGAAACAGAAAACAGTATACAGGTAATGACTGAAAAACTGGAAAAAGCTGAGGCTGAAATAGAGCAGACAGACAAAGACATTGAAAGCTTTAGGCAGTTTATAGATGAGTCCAAAGAAAAAAGGGATACTATTATTTCGGATATTACATCAGTTAAAGTATCAATTTCATCCCTTGAGCAGGAAAGAAATTCTATAAGAGAAAATATACAGCGCCTTAAAAACGAGCTTAGTGAGGCCGAAAAAGAAAATATTAATTATTCACAGCTTAAAAATGAATATCAAGAAGCTGTTAAAGCTAAAGAAGCAGAGCTTAAGAATACAGGCCTTTTAATTTCAAGTCTTAAGGATAAGATAGAAAAAAGCCAAAAAGAGCTTAAAGAGGCAGTTGATAAAAGAAGTGAAATAAGCCGACAGATTGAAAACACATCTGTGTTTATAAAAACGGGTTATGAAACTATTTCAAACCTTAAAAACGCTCTTTTTAAGTATGAAACATCAGTTGAAAACTTGAAAAACGAAAAGGACAAGCTCTTTAATTCAGTTTGGGAGCAGTATGAAATTACATACCATCAGGCTAAAGAAATTCAGGATGTTAACGCCAATTACGGCACAGAAGAAAAAAGAGCACGAGAACTGCGCTACAGTATAAAAGAATTAGGCAGTGTAAATGTAAGCTCAATAGATGAGTACGCCAAAGTAAGTGAAAGATATAATTTCCTTACAACTCAAAGGGATGACATTAAAAAAGCCGAAGATAATCTTTTAAAAATAATAGATGATTTAGAAAGGCTTATGAAAGAACAGTTTGCCAACCAGTTCGGGCTTATATCACAAAACTTTAACGAAGTTTTCAGGGAAATGTTCGGGGGAGGCAAGGCGTTATTAAAACTGTCAGACTCAAACGATATACTGGAAAGCGGAATAGACATTATAGTTCAGCCGCCGGGAAAAACAACTCAAAATATGATGCTTCTTTCAGGCGGCGAAAGAGCGCTTACGGCAATAGCCATATTGTTTGCTATATTAAAAATGAAGCCATCGCCGTTTTGTGTTTTAGACGAGATAGAAGCAGCTCTTGATGATGCTAATGTTAAAAGGTTTGCCAGATACTTACAGCGCTTTTCGGGTACAACTCAATTTATAGTTATAAGCCACAGAAAAGGTACTATGGAGGCAGCGGACGTGCTTTATGGTGTTACAATGCAGGAAAAGGGAATTTCTAAAGTACTGTCTGTTAAGTTTGACGATATAAAAGATACGGAGGTATAAAATGGGATTATTTGATTTTTTCAAGAATAAAAATAAAGACAACAAGGCCGAGAGTACAGATGAGAGTGTAATTTCCAATATTCAAGAAGAATTACAGGAAAACACATCAGAAGATACATCAGATGTACCGGCAGAAGAAATATGTGAAAATGAAAATATTGCTGAAAGTGCCGAAACAGGTGATTTAGAAAATACATCAGAAGAACAGGTAATTGAAGAAACATCAAAAGAAATAGCAGAAAATACAGAAAAGACAGAAATACAAGAAGCTGAAGAAACCGAAATAACTGATAAAACTGATAAAGCCGAAATTGAACCTGTGCAAGAAGAAACAGAAGAAGTACATAGCGGCCAAACATCTGCTGATGATGAAAATATTGAAGAAACTGAAAATAATTCAGAAAGCGAGCCAGAAATGGATGCTGAGAATCAGCCGGAAAGCGAAGCGCCTAAAAAGGGATTTTTTGCCCGTCTTAAAGAAGGCCTTGGCAAAACACGAAAAAACATTCTTGGCAGTGTAGACAGTGTTTTGGGTGCTTTTACTAAAATTGACGAAGACCTTTTTGAGGAGCTTGAAGAAGCTCTTATTATGGCTGACTTAGGCGTTCAAACAACAATGGATATTTGTGACAACCTTAGAAAGCGTGTTAAAAAAGAAAATGTAACAGACCCGTCAAAAATTAAAGATATGCTTTGTGAGGAAATAAGCGCCATACTTACAGAAGGCTGTGAAGAGGAGTTTGCACTTAAGGAGCATACAGTTATGCTTGTTATTGGCGTAAACGGTGTTGGAAAAACAACAACTATAGGCAAACTTGCGTCTGTTTATAAAAAAGAAGGAAAAAGCGTTATGCTTGCCGCAGCTGACACATTCAGAGCGGCAGCTATTGACCAGCTTATGGTATGGGGCAAAAGGTGCGGAGTTGATGTAATTAAGCATGAGGAAAACTCTGACCCGGCGGCAGTTGTTTTTGACGCAGCCAATGCGGCTAAAAACAGAAAAACAGATATACTTATCTGTGACACAGCTGGAAGACTGCACAATAAGAAAAACCTTATGGAGGAACTTAAAAAGATTTCTAAAGTTATAGAAAGAGAGTATCCTGAGGCCAATAAAGAAGTATTCCTTGTTCTTGACGCCACAACAGGACAAAACGCACTTCAGCAGGCTAAGCTTTTTAAAGAAGTAACGGATATAACAGGCATAATACTTACAAAGCTTGACGGTACAGCAAAAGGAGGTATTGTAGTTGCCATAAAGTCAGAGCTTCAAATTCCTGTGCGTTACATAGGCGTTGGAGAAGGAATAGACGATTTGCAGAAGTTTAATCCTGAAAGCTTTGCAAAAGCGCTTTTTGACGCTGAGTAAATTTATTTTACTTTGTAAAGGAAAAATACTTGACAGGCGGCCTTAAATAATGTATTATACTTCCTTGTAAAGTAATTTTGCTTTACATATTAAATAGGGGTCACTGATATGGATGATATTTTGAAGGCCACACTTTTATATGACTTTTACGGAGAATTGCTTACACAAAAGCAAAAGACAATTTTTGAATACTATTATCTTAACGACTGTTCCCTTACTGAGATAGGTGAGGAACTGGGTATCAGCCGGCAAGCTGTTAGGGACTTGCTTAAAAGAACAGAAAATATACTTTTAAGCTATGAACAAAGGCTCAAGCTGGTGGAAAAATTCGGTATTCAAAAAGAATCTGTGCGCCGAATTAAAAGTCTTGCTCAGGAGATAGAAAAAAGCCGCGGAATAAGCGGTGAGGCAATAGAAAAGATTGAAGAAATTAAAAATATTGCCGATGAAATTTTGGATTAGGAGGTTTCCTGATGGCATTTGAAAATCTTTCTAATAAACTGCAAGAAGTTTTCAAACAGCTTAGGGGTAAAGGAAAGCTTACGGAAGCCGATGTTAAAGCGGCTATGCGTGAAGTTAAAATAGCCCTTCTTGAGGCCGATGTTAACTTTAAAATAGTAAAGCGGTTTATTAATAACGTGACTGAAAGAGCCATAGGCAGTGAGGTTATGGAAAGCCTTACTCCGGGCCAGCAAGTTATAAAAATAGTAAATGAAGAACTTATTGAGCTTATGGGCAGTACCCAAAGTAAGCTCACATTCGCAAACCATCCGCCTACAGTTTATATGATGGTTGGTCTGCAAGGTGCCGGTAAAACTACCACAAGCGGTAAGCTTGCCGGACTTTTAAGAAAGCAGGGTAAAAAGCCATTGCTTGTAGCCTGCGACGTTTACAGGCCGGCGGCCATTAAACAGCTCCAAGTTGTAGGCAAAACTTACGATATACCGGTTTTTGAAATGGGCGATAAGGTAAGTCCTGTTGAGATTTCAAAAAAAGCTTTGGAATATGCCGAGCAGAACAGAAACGACGTTATACTTATAGACACAGCCGGACGTCTTCATATTAACGAAGAACTTATGGACGAGCTGAAAGATATTAAAGACGCTGTTAAACCACAGGAAATACTTCTTGTTGTAGACGCTATGACAGGTCAGGACGCCGTAACTGTTGCAGAAGGTTTTGACGGCCAGCTTGGAATAGACGGTATTATACTTACAAAGCTCGACGGCGATGCCAGAGGCGGTGCGGCGCTTTCAGTAAGAAGTGTTACAAATAAGCCTATAAAGTATATAGGTATGGGTGAAAAGCTTGAGGATTTAGAGCCATTTTATCCGGACCGTATGGCTTCCAGAATACTGGGAATGGGAGATGTTTTATCCCTTATAGAAAAGGCCCAGCAGAATATAGATGCTAAAGAAGCTGCTGAAATGGAAAAGAAGTTAAGAGAAAATGATTTTACTCTTGATGACTTTTTAAGCCAAATGCAGAAAATACGCCAAATGGGTCCGCTTAAGGACTTGCTTGGAATGATGCCTGGTATGAATGCCATTAACATGGACGCTTTAAACAAAGTCGATGCCGAAAAGGAAATGGGGCATGTAGAGGCTATAATCCAGTCTATGACAAAGGAAGAACGCTCTAACCCTTCAATACTTAACGGACCGCGTAAAAAGAGAATAGCTATGGGAAGCGGACGCTCTATAGCAGAGGTTAACAGGCTTATTAAGCAGTTTGAAGAAATGAAAAAAATGATAAAGCAGGTTTCTAGCATGACTAAAGGTAAAAAAGGAAAATTTAAGTTTCCTTTTAGATAAAATAGTTTATTTTTCAGGAGGTGAAAAGAAATGTCAGTAAGAATCAGATTAAAAAGATTAGGCGCTAAAAAAGCTCCTTTCTATAGAATCGTAGTTGCTGATTCAAGAGCAGCAAGAAACAGCAAATCAATCGATGAAATCGGATACTACAACCCAACAACTGAGCCAGCAGCTTTAAAGGTAGATGCTGAGGCAGCAGCTAAATGGATTGCAAACGGTGCTCAGCCATCAGATACTGTTAAGGCTTTATTAAAGAAAGCCGGCGTTATCAAAGATTGATTTTCTTCTTCCTCGGGAGGATGTATATGAAAGAGTTACTGGAAGTTATTGCAAAAAATCTTGTTGACCACCCGGAAGATGTGGTTGTTACTGAGGTTCAGGGTGAGAAATCACTTGTTCTTGAGCTTAAGGTAGCACCGGATGATATGGGTAAAGTAATAGGTAAACAGGGCAGAATTGCAAAAGCCATCCGAACAGTCGTTAAAGCGGCTGCTGTCCATGAGGATAAGCATATTGTAGTAGAAATAGTACAGTAAAGAGCACAAACGTCGACTGTTTAAATAAAAGCCCCGGTTTTTAAATCGAGGCTTTTATTAATATTCAGGTTAAATAGTGTGCGGGCGCTAAAGCCCGCATTTTTATATATTTGTTATAATTAGGGAGGATTTTAAGTGGGTTTTTTCTGTATAGGGAAAATTACATCAACTCATGGAATACGTGGTACAGTAAAGGTGTTTCCAACAACAGACGATGTAAAAAGATTTGAACTGCTTAAAGAAGTTATATTTGATGTAAACGGAAAAAAAGAAACTTTTACTATAAGTAAAGTGGCGTATCAAAAAAATATGGTGCTTCTTACAGTAAAAGAAATTGATGACATAAATGTGGCCGAAAGATATAGAGGCGCCAGCATACTTATACCAGATGATAAAGCGCTTCCGCTTGAAGAAGACGAATACTATACCCGTGACCTTTACGATATGGAAGTATATACAACAGACGGGGTACATTTGGGTAAAATTGATGATATATTCTTTACGGCGGCTAATGATGTTTATGTTGTTAAGCGGGATGACAAGCCTAAAAATGACATATTGATACCAGCCATAAAAGAATGCATTATTGATGTTAATGTAAAAGAAAACAAAATGACAGTTAAGCTTTTAGAAGGAATGATGTAATATGAACTTTTATGTGCTTACACTTTTTACCCAAATGATTGATGAGTGCATGAGCTATAGTATAATGGGTCGGGCGCAAAAAGAAGGTTTAATAAACATTAAAACTGTGGATATACGCGATTTTTCCAATGACAAGCATCGTCATGTTGATGATTATCCATACGGCGGCGGAGCCGGTATGGTTATGAAGCCCCAGCCTGTTTACGACGCTTATAAGAGCCTTAATGTTGATAAAGCCAGAGTTATATACATGACTCCTCAAGGCAGGCCTTTTAATCAAGAAATAGCCAAAGAGCTTTCTAAAGAAGAAAATATTGTTATTATATGCGGCCATTATGAAGGCATAGACGAAAGAGTAATAGAAGAAATAGTTACAGACGAAATATCTATGGGTGACTTTGTGCTTACAGGCGGTGAAATAGCCGCTATGGCTGTTATAGATGCTGTGGCAAGGCTTAAGCCGGGGGTTTTGGGCAAAGAAGAATCTTTTATGGATGAAAGCTTTTCAGACGGACTTTTGGAATACCCACAGTATACACGCCCGCCGGAATTTATGGGACGTGCTGTCCCCCCGGTGCTTTTAAGCGGTGACCACGCAAAGGTTGATAAATGGCGGCACGAACAGTCTTTAATAAGAACTTATAATAAGCGTCCCGATATTTTGGAGAGTATTGAATTAAGTAAAAAGGACTCGGATTTTTTAAAATCTTACATTATCGAAAATAGTACAGACACTAATATTGAATAAGTTGTTATAATAGTAGTAAACATGTATCCGGGATATGATTAAATGGGCAGATATATTGTTTACGGCGGTAAAAAGCTTTTTGGCATTACCGATATTCACGGCAGTAAAAACGCCGCTCTTCCTGTTTTGTGCGGGTGTATTATTAATTCAGGGCTGAATGTTATTCATAACTGCCCAAAAATAACCGATGTTTTTAATACCTGCCATATATTGGAAAAAGCCGGCTGTAAAATTAAATGGGATGGCTCTACAGTTATAGTAGACTCATCTGAAGCGCGGTTTATTGTAATTGATGATGAGTTAACAGGCAGAATGCGTTCTTCTATAATATTTATGGGTGCTTTTTGCGGCAGGTTTAAAAAAGCAGTTGTATCAAAGCCGGGCGGATGCAGAATAGGCAAAAGACCCCTCGATATTCATATTGAGGCTTTAGAACAAATGGGAGTTGTTATAACAGAAGGCCTAAACTGCTTTTCATGCAGTGCATCATCAATGAAGCCGTGTGAGATTAACTTAAGGTTTCCGAGTGTTGGAGCTACGGAAAATATAATGCTGGCGGCAGCTTGTGCGAAAGGTGAAACAATAATTAGAAATGCGGCATGCGAGCCGGAGATTGAATGCTTAGCTGAGTTTTTAACTTCTATCGGTGCTAAAACAGTTTGCGAAAACGGTAAAATAACTGTTTGCGGAACAGATGAGTTTAATGATACTGAATACAAAATTATACCTGACAGAATAGAAGCCGGAACTTATATAGCGGCCTGCGGATGTGTAGGAGGAGAAATTTTTTTAAAAAACGCAAATGTTGCGCATATGAAAAAAGTTATTGATGTTTTTGGAAATATAGGATGCAAAATATCGTTTTGCGACGGCGGAATTTATGTAAAGTCGTCGGGAAAAGATATTATGCCGCAAAATGTGAAAACAGGTGTCTATCCGTATTTCCCTACCGACATGCAGCCGCAGCTTATGAGTGTATTGACATTGGCACAAGGAACAAGTATTATTAATGAGTCAGTGTTTGAAAACAGGTTTAACCATGCCCTTGAGCTAAATAAAATGGGTGCTGATATAGAGATAGAAGGTTCTGTAGCCACAATTAAAGGAGTCACGAAACTTGAAGCAAGAGAGCTTACAGCTTTTGATTTACGCGCGGGAGCAGGACTTATAATAGCAGCTCTTGCATGCAGCGGAATGTCAGTTGTAAACGGAGCGGAATATATAAAAAGAGGTTATGAAGCCATAGATAAAAGTTTTTCTGATTTAGGTGTTAATGTTAGGTATGAAAGCAGGTGACTGCTATGAGTAAAAACAAACATGAAGACGGCATTGAAAATAAGCATGTAAAAAAAAGAAAAAGAAAGCCTTTGAATACTAAAAAGGCAGCAGTGATTTTATGTGTGCTTTTGTGTGCCGTGCTTTTTATGCTTTCGCCGGTATTTGCTATAAGAAATATAGAAATTACAACAATGGATAAGTACTCAAAAGATGAGCTATGTACTATGCTTAATTTAAAAACCGGTAAAAATATGTTTCTCTTTAACAGGTTTGCGGCTTCTAAAATTCTTAAAAATAACCATTATATAGAGGATTACGATATATCGTATAAATTTCCTGACACAATTAAGATTGATATTACAGAAAGAAAAGTCAGAGGGTATGTGCCTTATATGGGTTCATACCTATACATAGATGAGTACGGCCGTGTTTTGGAAATCAACAGTCAAATGTCATCTGCACTTCCTGTTGTTTATGGTCTTAAGTTTGACACATTCGTTCTGGGAGATAAAATAAACGCTGAGAACAAAGAAGCTTTTGATATAATGGTTACAATAGCGCAGCTTATGAATAAATATGAGCTTTTGGATATTGTAGTTAAAATTGATGTAAGTGATGTAAATAAAGTAATCGCTTATGTAAATAATATAGAGGTTAATTTGGGCGATATGTCAAACGGTGACCAAAAAATACGTACTATGGCTGAAGTGGTAAAAAATCTTGGCCCTAATGACAGAGGCGTTCTTGACTTAAGCGACTTATCAAAGCCAATTGTGTTTAAGTACCTTACATGATGGGAGATGTAGTTTTTTGATAAAGTTTAAACGTGATATTGTTATAGCCTCTGCTGTATGCGTATGTGTTGGATTTTTGTCATGCGCTGCATTGGTACTGGCCTATACTAAAATAAATGAGGCTCAGACAGACAATATCAATAATTTAACACAGCTCTTAAAAAGCGCTGATGATAAAAACAAGGAATTAATGGATGAAATTGAGCTTAAAAACAAAATGGTTTCTGACTATGAAGACGCGGTATCTAAAGATGACGCGGCTCTTAAATTAATGAAAGAAGAACTTGAAGAAACAAGAAAAGCTTCCGGCGAAACGGAGCTGAAGGGAAAAGGTGTTGTTGTAACTGTAAATGACAGTAAAGCTGATGCTACAGGTGCAGCTTCTGCATCTTTTGTTATTCATGATGAGGACTTGCTTTTGTTTGTAAATGAGTTAAACAGCGCCGGAGCAGAAGCGATATCTATAAATGGCCAAAGGATAACTTCGCGAAGCTCAATTAAATGCGCAGGCTCTATTATAAATGTAAACGGTGTAAGGATTTCGGCACCGTTTGTAATTAAGGCAATAGGCGACCCAGAGGTTCTTGAGTCGGCTCTTAGGTTTAAAGGCGGAGTTATAGACTCGCTTTTGCCTTGGGGTTTTTCCATTGATGTAAGTCAGGAAGAAGAGATAGTAATTGAGCCTTATACCCAGTCTTTTACATATCAGTATGCTTCCGAAACGGAAAGCGGAGAGGAATAATTTGATATTTATTGTATAAAACTTTTTATTTTTGTGACATTATGGGACTTTTTGGCACCATAATAACAAAAAAATTTTTATATTATAAGATTTTAGTTGAATTACGGTAAAAAAAAGGATAGAATATATAATGTAATTTTTGTGTTTTTAGGCAATTATCAAAATAAAGGTACTGTATGATTATAGTATCGTTTTGATTGATTTATACATATAAATCAGATTACATTAAATTAAAAAATAATTTCTTCTTTTAGAATATATGGGGAGGTAATGGCTGTGCTCGAATTTGTAAGCCAGGGCAATGCGGCAGTAATTAAAGTAGTAGGTGTCGGCGGCGGAGGGAATAATGCTGTTGACAGAATGATTGAAGATAATATGGACGGAGTTGAATTTATAGCGGTAAATACAGATGTTCAGGATTTATCCAAGTCTAAAGCTCCGACAAAGATACAGATAGGTGAAAAGCTTACTAAAGGCCTCGGCGCAGGCGGAAATCCTGAAATTGGCGAAAAGTCAGCTGAAGAAACCAAAGAGGAAGTTTCAAAATCTTTAAGCGGCGCTGATATGGTATTTATTACAGCCGGTATGGGCGGCGGTACAGGTACTGGAGCTGCACCTAAAATAGCTGAAATTTCAAAATCAATGGGCATACTTACAGTTGCTGTTGTAACAAAGCCGTTTAATTTTGAAGGCAAGAAAAGAATGTCTAACGCTGAAAGAGGTTTAACTGAGCTTAGAAAGAATGTAGACACTCTTGTAATTATACCTAACCAAAGACTTCTTGCCATTATTGATAAAAAGACAAGCATTATAGACTCATTCAGAAAGGCTGATGAGATTTTAAGACAGGGTGTTCAGGGTATAGCAGACCTTATTTCTAAACCTGGTGTTATTAACCTCGACTTTGCCGATGTTAAAACAGTTATGTCTGGTAAAGGCGTGGCTCATATGGGTATTGGTCATGGTACAGGTGAAGATAAGGCAGAAATCGCTGTTAAAGCAGCTATACAGAGTCCACTTCTTGAAACAAAGATTAATGGCGCTAAGTATGTGCTTATTAACTTTGCCGGCGATGAGAATCTTGGACTTCTTGAGGCAGATGAGGCAGCTAACCTTATTAAGGAAGCCATCGACCCGGATGCAGAAATTATATTCGGTACTACAATTAACGAAAACCTTAAAGATGAGGTTGTTGTTACAGTAATAGCTACAGGCTTTGAGGATGAAGAAAAGGGTCTTCCTCCAAAGAGCTTAAGAAGCGCTTTTGATTTTGCCGGATCAGAAAGAAGTCTTAGGGACAGCTCTGGTTATGACAGGGCTCCAAGATATGATTATGGCCAAGACGCGCAAGGCAATCAGGAACAGGAAAATTCAACTTCTGAGTACAGACAGGAAGAGACTGCAAGAGAATCTGAAGCAGAAAAACCAAGAAGGTCTGTTTATAACTTTGAAGATGAGGGCGAAATACATATACCGTCTTTCCTTCGTAAAAAGTCATAATTATTAATGCGCACGGTTTTAATAAATAGAAAAATTTAATTTAAACCTGATTTATTTATATTCTAAAAGAGTAAGCGTGCTGATTAAACGGCACGCTTAAGTTTTGTTAAACTTTAATAATATTATTTTACAAAGTTTGTGTTTTAGTATATTATATTATCTAAAAAAGGCTTGGCAGCTTTAATCTGCCAATTTGTTTGGAGTGGTTAATATATATGGAAAATGACAGCAAAAGCGCTGTTAAAGCAGCTGGCTTAATGATGGTTATAACTCTTATAGGCAAAATACTTGGCCTTGTAAGGGAAATGTTTTTAGCCGGCAATTTTTCAGTAGGTATGGAAGCCAGCGCCTTTGTGGCGGCAAGCCAAATACCGCGTATATTTTTTGATGTGGTATTTGCTTCGGCAATTTCTGCAAGTTTTATACCCGTTTTTAACGAGTATATGAAAAAGAAAGGGAAAAAAGAAGCATTCCTATTATCAAGCAATTTTGTTACACTTATAGGCATATTAACAACTATTATTACTGTTTTAGGCATTATATTTGCTCCGTACCTTACAACTCTTTTTGCAAGAGGCTTTGATGAGCAGACGGCAGCTTTATGCACAACTCTTTTAAGAGTGCTTTTCCCGACTACAATATTTACAGGAATAGCATTCTCTTTTGTAGGTATACTTCAGTCGATGGACGAGTTTAATGTTCCTGCGGCTATGAGTATAGCCTCTAACTTGGTTATTATAATATACTTTGTATTTTTTAACGATAGGTTCGGAGTATATGGCTTAACAATAGCCTTTCTTATAGGCTGGGCAATGCAGGCGCTTATACAGATTCCGTCTTTGATGAAAAAGGGGTATAAATATAAGTTTTATATCAACATTAAAGACGAAGGCTTAAAAAAGATACTTGTTCTTATGCTTCCGGTTATGGTAGGAACATGGGTGCAGCCTATAAACCTTGCCATTAACACTAACTTTGCTTCGGGGCTTTTTGACGGCTCAGGTGTATCAGCTATTAATTATGCCAATACGGTGTATTCTATAATAGTAGGTGTTTTTGTACTTTCAATAGCAAATGTTATTTTTCCAAGGCTTTCAAGAATGTCTATTGATAAAGACGGAGAAAGCTTCAGCAAAACAATAGCGAGCACACTGGAAGCTATGGCGTTTTTAATTATACCTATGACATTAGGTCTTATGATATTAAGCGAGCCGGTTATAAAAATAATTTACCAGCGCGGCAAGTTTGACGATTTTGCAACTGAGATTACATCAAGGGCGCTGTTTTATTTCAGCCTTGGCATGCCGGGGTTTGGTGTTCAGAATATATTAAGCCGTGCTTTTTATGCAAAGCAAAAAGGAAAAATGCCTTTAATAAGCGGGTTAATATCAATAGCTGTTAATGTTATATTGTGTATAGCTTTAACTGACAGAATGGATGTAGGCGGATTAGCTATAGCCTCTGCTGTTTCCCAAACGGTAGCGGCGGTTATACTTTTTATTCCTATGCAGAAGGAGAGCAAAATAATAACAGGCTCATTTGTTAAGGAAATAATAAAGATGTGCATTTCGTCGGTGTTTATGGCTGTTACCGTAATTATAATTAGAAAATGGGTTGCTGGATTTTTGGATGACGGACTTATATCAAATATTATAATTGCTGCATGCTCTGTTATGTCAGGTATGATTATATACGGAGCTTGTGCCATAATTTTAAAGATTAACTCAATGCGCTTTTCTATTGGCATAGTATCTAAAATTTTAAAGAGAGGTGGTAATTCTTGATAGAAAGCAGTATTATATATACTTTTTTATCAAAGATAGGTAATTTTTTGTTAGCCATGGTTCAAAACAGTGCCTTAGGGAGAATTTTCTTAACACCTAACGAGAATATTTCGGAATCAAGAGGAAGCATATTTTTTAAGATATACAGACTTGTAAGGGGCATTTTATGGAAAATTTTCGACACACTTAAAATAACAAAGCTTTTTGAGGGCAGTATATTTAAAATGGTGTTCCTGTGGGCTACGTTTGCCGTTGTTCTTGCACCTGTTGCACCTACAATGGTAATTATACTTTTTGCTTTGGCCGGCTTTGGGTCCCTTACGTTAAGGCTCTTGTGCAATCCAAAGGTAAAGCTTAGGTATTATCCTATTAATAAATATGTATACGCATTTGCGGCAGTGTATTTTATATCTATTTTTATATCAGTAGATGTTAAAGGCAGTCTTTATGGCGGTTTATTAACGGTATTGTTTATAATGTTTTATGCTGTTGTAACAAACTGCATTAGAAAAAAAATACAGTTTAGGTCAATGCTGTTATTTATAGTAATTATAGGTGTTCTTGTTTCGTTTTACGGTTTTTATCAGTTCCTTAACCAAAGCAAATTTGGCGGTGTTTGGGTAGATACTGATATGTTTGAGTCAATACAGTTTAGGGTTTACTCAACACTTGATAACCCTAACGTATTAGGTGAGTATTTCCTGCTTGTTATACCAACTGCTGTTGCATGCTTTTTTGTTACAAAGAACAACTTAATGCGTATTTTTTATTTCTTTGCAACTGCAGTTATGATGGTATGCCTTATACTTACTTACTCAAGAGGATGTTATATAGGAATTATAGTTGCCGCAGGAGTATTCCTTGTGCTTTTAGACAGAAGATTTATACTCCTTGGAGTAGTTGCTCTTTTATTAATGCCTTTTGTTCTGCCGGATACAATAGTAAACAGATTTATGAGTATAGGTAATATGGAAGACAGCTCAACATCATACAGATTTTATATTTATATGGGAACTATACACATGCTTAATGATTACTGGCTTTCAGGTATAGGTCCGGGACAGAGCGCTTTTAATAAAGTTTACCCATATTATGGATATAACGGTATAAGTGCGCCACATGCACATAATACATTCCTTCAGGTAATGTGTGATACAGGAATAACAGGCATAATTTTGCTTTTAGCTGTTATTTACCAGTTTTACAAACTGCTTTTCCGTTCTTATCTTGATACAAAGGACAAAGCTACTAAGCTCTTTACAATAGGCTTTATGTCATCCTTATCCGGATTTTTGGTACAGAGTTTATTTGATTACACATTCTATAATTACAGAGTAATGATTTTCTTCTGGATATATGTGGCTTTAGGAGCAGTTGCCACAAGTTATGCTTCACTTAAGGAGGAGTAATTTTGATTAAGGTACTTAATATTATAAGCGACAGCAATATAGGCGGCGCTGGTAAGTGTGTGCTTAATTTTCTTAAATATTACGACAGAAAAAAGTTTTCAGTTAAGGTTATAGTTCCTAGAGGCTCTCTTTTAAAGCCGGAAATAGAAAAGCTTAAAACCGATGTTATAGAAGTTGACGGCATTACGGACAAGTCTTTTGATTTAAAGGCAGTTAAAAACTTAAAAAGGATAATAAAACGCCTTAAACCGGATATTGTTCATACTCATGGTACAATGAGCGGAAGAATAGCGGCTAAAATGTGCGGAGTAAAGATAATATATACAAGACATTCGGTTTTTCCGGTTAGTGAAAGAATAAAAAAAGGCTTAGGCCAAAAAGCCAATAAGTTTGCCAATGAGTTTTTCTCTGACAGAATAATAGCTGTTGCAGAAGCTGCAAAAGAGAACCTGACAGACGGCGGAATTAACCCTGATAGAATAGATGTTATACTTAACGGTGTTGAACCCCTCAGTGAGGTTTCAGAGGAGAAAAAACAGGAAATACGTGCTCTTTACTCAATATCCCAAAACGATTTTGTTGTAGGTATATTAGCACGCCTTGAGCCGTATAAAGGACATATTTATGTTGTGGAAGCAGCCGAAATGCTTAAAGATAAAGGCATACCGGTTAAAGTGATTATAGCTGGAACAGGAAGCTGTGAAGAAGAGCTTAAAAACACAATTAAGGCTAAAAATTTAGAAGACACGGTAATTATGGCCGGTTTTGTAAATGATGTTCAGGGTCTTCTTTCTGTTATGGATGTACAGGTAAATGCGTCATACGGCACAGAGGCAACAAGCCTTTCACTTCTTGAGGGTATGAGCCTTGGTATACCGGCTGTTGTAAGTGATTTCGGCGGAAATCCGGGAGTTATAACTAATGGCGAAAACGGCTTTATATTCCCGCTTAAAAACTCTACAAAGTTAGCACTGCTTATACGTGAGCTTTATGAAGACACAAATGCATATAACTACATGAGCAAACGTGCTAAAGAAATTTTTAATGAAAAATTTACGGCGCAGATTTACGCACGTAATATAGAAAAAGAATATGAGAAAGTTTTAGAAGGGGGTAAATAATGTGGAACGCAAAAGACGTGGAATAAATTTATTTGATATAGTAATTATAGTTGTAATTTGTGCTGTTGGATTTGTAGGATACAAATATTTAAACAGAGAAAAAGTAATGGAAACAAAGACTATAAGGTATACATTTGAGTTTATAGATAACTATGAAGGTTTTTCTGAGTTAATACATGTAGGTGATGAAATAACAGATAATGTAAAGAACTATTATATGGGCAAGGTTGTAGAAGTTAAGTCTGAGCCTTACAAAAAACTTGTTGAAGACAAGTCAACAGGAACATATAAAGAGTCTGTTATGCCGGGTAAGGAAAGAGAGATAATAACTGTTGAGGCAAATGTAACAGAGAGTAATTCCGACCTTAAAGTTAACGGTTATTATACTGTAAAAGTAGGTCTTGAAGTATCCGCAAAGGGCAACGGTTATTCAGGCAAAGGTTATATTCTGGATATTGAAAGATAAGGAGGCCCGGAAATGAAATTTTTAGACAAAAAAGGAAAGCTTTTTGGTAAAATAAACATAATTGATTTCTGTGTAATTATAATTGTTATTATACTTATAGCAGGTGCTGTTTATAAGTTTAAGTTTATGGATAAAACAAGCAACAATGTAGCTATGCAGCCTATTACTTATACGGTTAAGGTTGAAAAGGTTCGTGATTATGCCCTTAATAATATCGAAATAGGTGATACGCTTTTCGATAAAACAAGCGGCAATGCTATTGGCACAATTACTAATGTTGAAAGCGAACCAGCTACAGATTATGTAATTATGAATGACGGAAGTATTGTAAAAGGCAGTGTTGAAAACCGTATTAATATTATTTTAACTGTAGAGGCTGAGGCTGTAGAAAATAGCTCAGGTTGCTATGTAAACAGAACTTATGAACTTCTTATGGGTACTCAGAAGAAATTTATGACTAAGTATTTTGAATGTGACGGTTATATAAACTCTATTCAAAAGTAAGGTGAGCTGAAAAATGAAAAAGCGTTATTCAATATTAATGGCTTTAAATGGACTTGACATAGGCGGAGCCGAAACGCATGTTGTAGAGTTAAGTAAAGAGCTTACAAGGCTTGGCTTTAGGGTAGTTGTGGCTTCAAACGGTGGTGTATATGAAAAAGAACTATCTTTAAATAAAATAAAGCACTATAAAGTGCCTATGAATAAAAGAAGCCTGCCAAGAATGCTGAAGTCTTATTTCCTGCTTAAAAAAATAATACGTAAGGAAAAAATAGATATAGTACATGCCCATGCCAGAATACCCGGTTTTTTGTGCGGTCTTTTGAAAAAGAAAATGCGGTTTACTTTTGTTTCAACGGCACATTGGGTTTTTGATACTCATGGCGGCCTTAAGTACCTTACAAACTGGGGCCAAAAAACTGTAGCTGTAAGCGATGATATTAAGAAATATCTTATTGATAACTACGGCGTAAAAGAAGAGAATATATTTGTTACAATAAACGGCATTGATACTGAAAAGTTTTCGCCTCAGCAGGATTGTTCTGATATTATTAAGGAATTTGGTTTAAGTGAAAACGAAAACAGGCTGGTTTATGTAAGCCGTATGGACGAGGACAGAGCTTATGCCGCTAAGCTTATTATAAATATTGCCCAAAAGCTTGATAAAGCTATACCTAATTTAAGAATTATAATAACAGGCGGAGGCAATGTATTTGATGAGCTTAAAAGCCTTTCTGACGAAGTTAATCGTAAAATAGGCAGAAAATGCATAATAATGACAGGCGCAAGAACAGATATTAATAAAATAGTATCTTGCGGCAAAGTATTTGTTGGTGTAAGCCGTGCTGCATTAGAGGCTATGGCTGCTGAAAAGCCTGTTATACTTGCTGGAAACGAAGGATACATTGGTCTTTTTAACAAAGAAAGTTTTGAAAGAGCAGTTGACAATAATTTCTGCTGCCGTGGCTGCGAAATGTCTACAGAGGAGAGCTTATACAGAGATATTGTTTATACATTCAATGATATAGACGATGATGAAAGAAAGCGCCTTGGCGAGTACGGCAGAGAAGTTATATTTAAGTATTATTCAGTTAATAAAATGGCTAACGACTGCATAGATGCTTATAAAGCGGCTTTAGCCGAAAAGAAACAGAGAAAATACAAAGTCCTTATGAGTGGTTATTACGGTTTTAGTAATGCCGGGGATGATGCCATTTTAATTTCAATATATTCCAATATAATGAAGTCTGGAAGGAATATAGAGGTTACAGTTCTTGCCAATAAACCTGAGCAGACTGCTGAAAAATACGGTGTGAACGTTACGTACAGGTATAACGTATTTAAAGTGGCTATGGATATTTTAAATTGTGATTTACTTATAAGCGGCGGCGGAAGTCTGCTTCAGGATAGAACAAGCACACGTTCTTTAATCTATTATCTTTCTATTATTAAAATGGCTAAAATGTTCCATAAAAAGGTTATGCTTTACGCCAACGGAATAGGCCCTGTTGAAAAAGAGCGCAATAGACACCTTGTAAAAAGGGTTGTAAGCCGTGCTGACTTTATTACTTTAAGGGAAGAAAACTCCCTTGAGGAGTTAAGAAAAATAGGTGTTAAAAATAAGAATGCACTAGTTACAGCTGACCCTGTATTTTCAATGGAAAGTGTAAGCCATGAAGAAGCTGAAAAGGCCTTTTTAAGCTCAGGTGTACCTATTGATAAACCTATAATAGGTGTATCTGTGAGAAACTGGAAGGACATAGACCCATTTTTAAAAGACATGGCAGCTTTTTGTGACAGAATATATAATGAATTGGGCAGAAACATTGTTTTTATACCTATGCAGATGCCTTATGACGCTTCTGTAAGTGAAAAAGTAAGAAGAATGATGAAGTGTCCATCATACATGCTTTCTGTTAACTGCACACCAAAAGAAATTATGGGCGCTATAGGCTTAATGGAAGCGGTTGTTAGCATGAGACTTCATACTTTAATATTTGCCGCTAATAGGGCTGTACCTATGCTTGGTTTTATATACGACCCTAAAATTGAGTATTATCTTAATTTGTTTAAAATGCCTTCCGGCGGAGATATGAAAAATTATGACATGGATAAAGCATTTAACAGCTTAAAAGAGCTTATAAACAACAGACAGCAGTACAGTGACAGTTTAAAAGAAATATCGGATGTTATGAAAAAGCGTTCAGAGGATAATGTTAGATATCTTCTTAAACTACTTGATAGATAAAAGGCAGGGTTGGTGTATTTATGAATGATGTAGTAAAAATTATGAATGTACCTTTTGATACTTCTGGAATGAATGGTGCGGTAAAAAAAATAATGGGTTATTTTGAAGACGGCGGAGAACACATTATATGTACGCCAAATCCTGAGATAGTAATGGAAGCACAAAAAGACAAAACTCTTTTTGGTATACTCCTTGCCGCAGATTTAGTAGTTCCTGACGGAGTAGGCATTGTATGGGCGTCTAAGTTTTCAAAAAATAAGCTTAAAGAGCGTGTTTCAGGCTATGACTTATGCATTAAGCTTTTTGAAAAAATGAAGGATACTGATAAAACAGTTTATTTCTTTGGTGGAAGCCCTGGCGTTGCTGCCGAAGCCGCTAAAAAAATGATGGCAAAGTATAAAGGTTTGAAAGTTGTAGGCTACAGAAACGGTTATTTTTCGCCTAAAGACGAAAGTCAAATTTTAGCAGATATACGAAATGCCTCACCGGATTTGCTGTTAGTAGGTTTAGGCTCACCTAAACAGGAAAAATGGATATACGATAACCTTAGGTTTACATGTGCCAAAGCCGCCATTGGAGTTGGCGGAAGCTTTGATGTAATGGCCGGCAATATTAAAAGAGCGCCTAAGATATACAGAAAGTTTGGCCTTGAATGGCTTTACAGACTTATAAAACAGCCTTCAAGATTTAAAAGAATGATGAAATTACCTGAATTTGCCATTCTTATTATTCTAAAAAGGAACGTAAAATAAAATCGGGGGATGCTGTATTGGTTTTAATAAAAAACCAAACGGCGTCCCTTTTATTTTATTTATCAAAAGGGGCTGAGTTTTATGAATACAAATAAAAAGTATAATTTTTTAATGCTTGCCGCCGGCATATTTTCAATTGCCGTATCAGTAATAGTATTTTTTGAGCCAAACAACATAGTTGTAGGCGGATTTTCAGGTTTAGGCATTATAATAAACCGTTCATTTGGAATACCGGTGTGGCTATCTAATATAATTTTAAATATACCGCTTTTTATGGTTGGTTTTAAAATAATGGGCAGAAATTATATATTAAAAAGCGCTGTTTGTGCTGTTGGCCTTTCTGCGGCATTTAATATAGCTGCTTTACTGCCTGAATTTAAAGGCGATATTATGCTTATATTGGTTTATGGAGCGGTATTTGATGGTTTTGGAACAGGCTTGGTTTTAAGAAGTGTATCAAGCACAGGCGGAGTAGACCTTTTAGCTTCTATAGTGCATAATAAAAAGCCGTATTTATCTATTTCAGCTGTCATATTTATTATTAATTCAGTAATTATATTAATGGGCTTATTTGTTTTTGGTGCTCAAAAAGCTCTTTATGCTGTTATTTCGGCTTTTATATCAGGCAAAATAGCAGGTGTAGTGCTTGACGGGCTTTCATTTTCTAAGGCAGCTGTTATTATATCCGAAAAAAGTGAAGAGATAGCCGAGAGCCTAATGCACAATATAGAGCGCGGAGTTACAGCTTTTAAGGCAAACGGTATGTATACGGGTAAAGAGAAAAATGTATTGCTTTGCGTATTTGGTCACAAAGAAACATCTATTGTTAAAGACATTGTACGTGGTATAGACTCAAATGCTTTTGTAATTGTAACAGATGTTAAAGAAGTAGTGGGTGAAGGCTTTAAAGAAATTAAGCATTAAAAGTGATTGGTAATTTTTTTATATGTTAAATTGCCGGTGATTATTAATGTCACATACTATTTGAACAATTAAAGAAGTCGATTTTTAGAGAAAAAAATATTAATTTTAAAATTTCTGAAAAAAATGTCTTTTTTTTATAGATTATTTTTAAAGTTTTTGGTATTATGTTATAAAGCAGTGTGGAAATATGGTTAAATTGGCTAAAGTGATTTTTTTAGGATGTGGTTTTACATTAATTGTTAAATTTTCACAAAGATGTTTCTGATTTGTTAGAAACAGAGGTAGGCTTAAACAGTATGCCTATGGTATAAGTGTGAATTGCCATTAAGTGTGTGTATGCTAAAAATAAGGACGGGGTGAAATTTATGATTTCAAATCAAATTTTACAAAGCACTATTGACGGACTCAAAAATATTACAAGAAAGGATTTAAGCGTTATTGAAAAAGAAGGGAAGGTTATTGCCACAACAGAAGAAGAAATGGCAGGCGAACAGCTGGACGGAATAAATGATTTTGTAGGCTCAGCTGCTGAAAGCCAGATGGTTTCAGGCTACCAGTACTTTAAGGTATATGATAATGGTGTGCCTGAGTATGTTGTTCAGGTAAAGGGCGATGATGAGGAGAGCTACCGTATAGGTAAAATTACCACATTCCAAATTCAAAGTCTCCTTGTGGCTTATAAAGAAAGATATGACAAAGACAATTTTATCAAAAACCTTCTTCTTGATAATCTGCTTTTAGTAGATATTTACAGCAGAGCTAAAAAGCTCCATATTGAAAACAATGTAAGAAGAATAGTTTTCCTTATTGAAACAAATATTGACAAAGAGATGAATATTGTTGAAATGGTAAGGAATATTTTCCCTGCTAAAACAAAGGATTTTGTAACAGCTGTTGACGAGCATTGTATAATACTTGTTAAGGAAATTCGTGAAAAAGAAGTAACTGAAGAAATAATGAAAACAGCTAAAACAATTTCCGATACCATAAGCGCCGAAACAGGCAGTAAAGTATTTATTTCTATAGGTACTGCTGTAAACGACCTTAAAGATGTATCTCGTTCATATAAAGAGGCTAAAATGGCTCTTGAGGTAGGACGTATATTTGATTCTGAAAAGAATATTGTTAACTATGAGCAGCTGGGAATTGGCAGACTTATTTATCAGCTTCCGCTTCCACTTTGCAAAATGTTTATTAGAGAAGTCCTTCATGGCCTTACTATAGACGATTTTGATGAGGAAACACTTACTACAGTTGGCAAGTTCTTCGAAAATAATCTTAACGTTTCCGAAACATCAAGACAGCTTTATATCCATAGAAATACACTTGTTTACAGACTTGACAAGCTTCAGAAAATGACAGGCCTTGATTTAAGGAATTTTGATGACGCCATTATATTCAAAATTACGCTTATGGTAAGCAGATATATGCTTTTTATGGAAAAAATGTCTTATTAAGCTTTTTGTAAGACAAGAAAGGGAGTATTAAATGATTACCATTAATAACGTGTCAAAGGTTTACCCCAATGGCTCGCAAGCGGTAAAAAATATATCCTTGCAGATTGAAAAAGGCGAGTTTGTATTTATTATCGGTTCCAGCGGTTCTGGTAAATCAACTCTTATTAAAATGCTGATGAAAGAGCTGGACCCTTCCAGCGGAGAAATAATAATTAACGGCATAAACACAACTAAAATGAACAGAAGCCAGATTCCATACTTAAGAAGGAACCTTGGTATAGTGTTTCAGGATTTTAGGCTTTTGCCTAAAAAAACGGTTTATGAAAACGTGGCTTTTGCAATGCGTGTTACAGAGGCATCTTCAAGGCATATAGCAAGAAATGTACCTACAGTACTTTCTCTTGTAGGCCTTCAGAATAAGTCAAGGGCATATCCTAATGAGCTTTCAGGCGGTGAGCAGCAAAGGACAGCTCTTGCAAGGGCTATAGTTAATAACCCGCCTATACTTATTGCGGACGAGCCTACAGGTAACCTTGACCCTGAAACAGCTTGGGATATTATGTATTTGCTTGATGAAATTAACAAAAGAGGCACAACTGTTGTTGTAGCTACTCATGCCAGCGATATTGTGGATGAAATGCAAAAAAGGGTTGTTATGCTTAATCATGGAAATATCGTAAGAGATGTGGAAAGAGGTGGATATTTCGATGAAGCTTAGTTCGGTTAAGTATTACATACACGAAGGCATTTCGGGTTTGTTAAGAAACAGTCTTATGACTGTGGCCTCAATAGCAACGGTTGCCGCCTGTATTTTTATAGTTACTGTTTCATGCTGTGTTATAGGCAATCTTCATGCTATGCTTAAACAGCTTGAAAGCGATATAGGCATTGTTGTTTTCCTTGACGATGACGCTGACTCGGATTTAATTAATAAAGTAAGTGATGAACTTAATAAAATTGACCATATTACGCTTGTAACGTATATATCGCCGCAGGAAGCTCTTGACGGGCTAAAGGAAGAATGGGATGCTGATGATATTTTAAGTGGTTTTGACGGCGAAAATAATCCGCTTCCACATTCGTTTGAGGTTTCTATTGACAGTATAGAAAATCAGGCTGATATTCTTGATGCTATAAACAAGATAGACGGCATTAGAAATGTTAAAAACGCTCAGGCGGCTACAGATGTACTTCTTAAACTTAATAAAGTTATAAGTATTGTAGGTGTGCTTGGTATTGCCATACTTGGCATTATATCCGTAGTTATAATTACCAATACTATTAAAATTTCTGTTTATAACAGAAGAACTGAAATTAATATTATGAAGTATGTAGGCGCAACTGACTGGTTCATACGCTGGCCGTTTGTTGTGGAAGGGATTGTAATAGGTATTGTTGGAGCGGCAATTCCGCTTATAATATCTTGGCCGCTTTACAGCAAATGTGTATCATTGGCATACGAGCATTTTTCTATACTTACAAACATAGCCTCATTCCTTGGAAGCTATGAGATATTCTCTAAGATTGTTCCTTTAGGACTTGCGGCAGGTATTGCTTTAGGTGTTTTAGGCAGTGTTACTTCTATACGTAAACATCTTAAAGTTTAATAGTATTTTGTTTTGAATAGGGATTTATTGTTGGTAAAAGGGGCGTAATGTTATTATGCCCCTTTATTTAGTAATAAATTACATGCACATAAAATATAAATTAGTTATCAATGATTAAGGAGCTATTTAAAATGAATAAAAAAAGTTTCTATGGCGGTGTAATAACCGGTGTATTGTCAGCTGCCGTGATATTCGGTGTTTTAAGCTTTGCCAGTGCTGGCATAATGGCTAAAAACAGAGAAACATTTTCTCAGGAAAACAAGCTTACATATATTTCATCTTTGCTAAATCAATATTATGTTGATGATATTGACAATAATAAGCTTGTAGAAGGCGCCTGTGAAGGCCTTGTAAACGGTGTTGGAGACCCATATACAACTTATTTTTCAGCTGAGGAAACAGAGGAATTTATGAGTGCTACAAATGGCGAATTTTGTGGCATTGGTGTAGGAATTTTGTATAATAATCAAGAAAAATCAGCTACTATATCTTATCTTATGGATAATAGTCCAGCAGGTGAAGCAGGCGTGCTTCCGGGAGATAAAATAACCAAGGTTAATGGAAAAAGTACTTCAGATATGGATCAAGACACAATAGTAAATAATGTTCGAGGCCCTGAAGGCACAACAGTTGAGATTACAGTTTACAGAGAATCTGACGGCAAAGAGCATACATTTAAAATCAAGAGAGCGGCTATAGATATACAGAGTGTTGCCGGCGAGGTAATAGACGGTGATATAGGATACATATATCTAAGCGGATTTAAGGCTAATACTTATGACCAATTTATGGAATGTTACAATAACCTTGTTTCTCAGGGAATAAAAGGTCTTGTTCTGGATGTAAGGGATAACCCGGGCGGACTTTTGGATTCTGTAGAAAAAATAGCTGACGAAATTATACCGGAAGGCAATGTAGTTTATACCATTGATAAAGAAGGCAACAGAAAAGACTTTAATGCTGATTCGGAATATATTGATATACCCCTTGTAATGCTTGTAAACGGCAACAGTGCCAGTGCTTCGGAAATACTTTCAGGAGCTGTTCAGGACAGAGGCAGAGGTAAGCTTGTAGGCACCCAAACATTCGGCAAAGGTCTTGTGCAGAACCTTTACAGCATACCTGACGGTTCATCAGTTAAAATTACTATAGAAAAATACTATACACCTAAGGGTGTATGTATTCAGGGTGTAGGCATAACACCAGATTATGTAGTTGAAAGAACAGACGACTTGCCAAGCGTTATGCTCCTAGACCATGAGGACGATGTTCAGCTCAGCAAAGCTATAGAGGTATTAAGAACAGAAATGAAATAATTATTAATTATAACGGTTTCTTGCAATTATATTTGTAAGAAGCCGTTTTTTAGTTTAAAATAAATATGTCAGACTTTGGTTTTATACTTTTGTGAGGTGAAAAACATGAGCATACAAAAGATAATAAAGCGAATTATAAAATCTGTGTTTTTGATTTTCGTAATTGCTTCAGGCGGTATTTTAATAATTAACGGTTATGTGAAAAAAACATCCGAAAAGTGGATATTATCTATAGACGAGGCCAAAGAGTTAGAAAATACAGACTGTATACTTGTTTTAGGCGCGGCTGTAAAAAATAACGAAAGACCAAGCGCTATGCTTAATGATAGGCTTGAAACGGGAATTGAGCTGTATAATCAAAATGTTTCAGACAAAATATTAATGAGCGGTGACCATGGCAGAAAAGATTATGACGAGGTTAATGTTATGAAAAATTTTGCCATAAACAGCGGTGTTCCATCGGAAGATATATTTATGGACCATGCCGGTTTTTCTACTTACGAAAGTATGTATAGGGCAAAAGAGATATTTAAGGCTGATAAAATAGTTATTGTATCGCAAAAATACCATTTATACAGAGCTGTTTATATAGCCCGAAGCCTTGGTTTAGAGGCCTATGGCGTGCCTTCGGATGTGCGTGAATACCGCGGGCAGAAATACAGGGATTTAAGAGAAGCAGTTGCTAGGGTAAAGGACTTTTTTAATGTTATAATTAAGCCTGAGCCTACTTATCTTGGTGAAGCAATACCTGTTAGCGGTAACGGAGATTTAACAAATGATAAGCAATAACTGATTATTTTAATTAATATTTTATATCTATGCATATTGCTGATTTTTTAACAAAAGCATATATTTTATAGACGATACTTAAAAAATTTGTTATTATTAAAGTCGGTGATTTATGCCTTATTGGCTGTAAATTAATGAATTATCAAATAAAATAAACGAAAGGACAAAATTTTTTTATGACATCTATCGTAAATTTGATTGTTTTAGCATTGCAAATACCAGCGGTTATATTTGCTACTACACTGCATGAATTTTCAAGAGCGGCTGTTTCTACTGCTCTTGGTGATAAAAAGCCTAAAAACGAAGGCCGCCTTACTTTAAACCCTATAAAGCATTTTGAACCGGTAGGCTTTATACTTATGTGGGCAACAGGTTTTGGCTGGGGTAAACCAGTAGAAACAAGCCCTATGTTTTATAAGAACAGAAAAAGAGATACACTTATTACAGCTATAGCACCAACGGTTATTAATTTAATCGCCGCTCTTGTTTCTTCTGTAATATACTCTTTAGCGCCTTTAAATGAAATGGGCATTGTGGGTATACTGCTTTCATATCTTTTGGTTTCAATTAAGCAGTTTAATATTTATATAGCCGTATACAATATTGTACCGGTTTCGCCTATGGATTGTGTAAAAGTGCTTTCCTGTGTGCTTCCGGCTAATTCATACTTTAAGTATATTCAGTACGAAAAAATAATTCAAATGGTGTTCCTTCTTCTGCTTTTTATGGGTTACACTAATTTTATAATTAATCCTATTATCAGCTTTTTTATGGCTGTATTATAAATTATAATAGGCGGTGTCTGTAATATGGAAAACATAACTCTCAAGCTGGAGAATTTTGAGGGGCCGCTCAGCCTGCTGTATCACTTAATAGAAAAAAATAAAGTTGATATTTATGATATACCTATAGCTGAAATAACAAGGCAGTACATGGAAGTTATATATAACGCTGAAATAATGGACATGGATGTAATGAGCAGTTTTCTTGTTATGGCGTCTACCCTTATGGAGATTAAGTCAAAATTGCTTTTGCCTAAAGTTCAAAGTGAAGATAGTGATGAGCCGGACCCAAGGGCGGAGCTTGTAAACCGTCTTATTGAATACAAGAAGTACTGCGAGTTTGCAAAAATGCTTAAGGATAAAGAAAGCAAGTATTCTCAAAGGCTGTTTAAACAGCCTGATAAGGCGTTAAGCGAAATTAAAAATGAGTACTCTATGGATATAGATACTTTTATGAATGGAGTTACATTTGATGATTTAATAAACGCTTTTAAAACAGTTATGGAAAGAAAAGATTTTAAAACAGATAAAATAAGAAGCGGCTTTAAATCAGTTACACATGATGAATTTACAATAGAAGAAAAAATAGATTATCTTAAAGAGCTTTTATATTTAACGCCTAAAATGCGGTTTAAAGAGATTTTTACAAGGGATACAACAAAAGCCGAAGTGGCTGTTACGTTTTTGGCTCTTTTGGAGCTTATAAAAACAGGTTTTATGATTATAAGCCAGAACATTAATTTTGGCGATATTATTATAACCAAAAATCAGGAAGTGCAAATATGAAAATTGAAGAAATGGAATCTGTTATTGAGGCAATGCTTTTTGTATCAGGTACAGAGGTATCACTTACAGATATAGCTAATGCCTTAAATATGGATAAGTCTACAACACGTGCTGTAATAAGAGCTTTGTCGGATAAGTATGTAACTCAGAAAAGGGGGTTGCGTATTATAGAGCTTGATAACAGCTTTCAGATGTGCTCAGCACCTGAGTGCTTTGAGTATGTATCGAGCCTTTGCAAAATACCACGGCAGCAATTTATGACACAGGCGCTTTTAGAAACACTTTCTATTATTGCCTATAAACAGCCGGTTACAAAAGCTCAGATTGAAGAGATACGTGGTGTAAATGCAGACCATGCTGTAAACAGGCTTGTAGAAAGAGGCCTTGTTTGCGAGGTAGGACGCCTTGACGCACCGGGAAAACCGCTGCTTTTTGGCACTACTAAAGAATTTTTGAGATATTTTGGCTTACGGTCGCCTAAAGACCTGCCTGTTTTAGAGGAGCTTATCGGCACTAAAGCAGATGAAACTGAGGTTAAAAACAAGGAGGAATGATAATATGTATACATGTGTAGTTATCAATGAAAAAGATTCTGTGGCAACTGCAACATCACCTATTAAAGCTGGGGATGAAATTAAATACAGAATTAAAGGCAATGATTACAGCATTAAAGCATGCACTGATATACCTGTTTACCATAAAGCGGCGCTTAAAGATATTAAAAAGGGCGAAATAATATATAAATACGGCTGTAAAATAGGCTATGCCCTTAAAGATATAAAGGCTGGAGAGCATGTGCACACATCGAACCTTGACAGCAAAATGAAATAATATATAACTTCGGAGGTGCTAATAATGAAATTCAAAGGATATAGAAGACCTGACGGACGTGTGGGAATAAGAAATCATGTGCTTATTCTGCCATGCTCCTTATGTGCCAGTGAAACGGCAAGATTTATAGCAAGCCAAGTGCCGGGAAGTGTATATATACCTAATCAGGGCGGATGCGCTTTATCTGCGGCAGACCTTGAGCTTACATACAGAGTGCTTTCAGGCTTTGCGGCTAACCCTAATGTATATGGCACTGTAGTTGTTGCCAATACATGCGAAAATGTTCAGCCTGATGAACTTATTAGAAGAATTAAAGAAAAAACAAATAAACCAGTAGAAAAAGTTGTTATCCGTGATGTGGGCGGTACAATAAAGGCCGCTGAAATGGGTGTTAAATACGCAAGCCAGATGAGCCGAGAAGCGTCAAAAGTGCAAAAAGAAGATGCCGACATAACAGAGCTTATACTTGCTACTGAATGTGGCGGAAGCGACCCTACAAGCGGTTTGGCGGCTAACCCTACTTTAGGTGAGGTAAGCGACAAAATTGTATCTATGGGCGGTACAAGTATACTTTCAGAAACTTCTGAGCTTGTAGGTACAGAAGAAATATTGGCACCAAGATGTGTAAATGATGAAGTGGCTAAAAAGCTTCTTGGTATTATAAAAGATAACGAAGAATATTTCGAAAAACTGGGTGAAAGCTTACGTGACGGAAATCCTTCAGCCGGAAATAAAGAAGGCGGCCTTACAACACTTGAAGAAAAATCTCTTGGATGTATACATAAAGCTGGATATTCGCCTATTACAGAAGTTTATGCTTACGGTGAAATGATTGATAAAAAAGGCCTTGTGGTAATGGATACACCGGGTCAGGATATAGCTTCTATTGCGGCTATGGTAGCCGGAGGAGCGCAGGTTGTTATATTTACAACAGGCAGGGGAACACCTACAGGAAACGGTATTGTTCCGGTTATTAAAATAACAGGTAATGCCGAAACAGCAAAGCTTATGGAAGATAACATTGATTATGACGCCAGCGGTATTATTACAGGCGAAAAAACTATAGAGGAAACGGGTAAAGAGCTTTTTGATATACTTATGGATGTTGTAAACGGTCAGCAAAGCAAGGCTGAGTCGTTGGGCTTTAACGATATGTCTATGGCAAGAAAATGTAATTTCTGTTAATTAAGGCTTAGGCGGAATACCCTGTATTCCGCCTTTTAAATGAATTAAACATTGGGGGTTGAAGCTAAACAAAAATCGGAGGTGCTTATAATGAATTCTGAAAATGAATGCAAAGAGGCTGTTGTTCAAAGCTGCCCTGAAATACTTTTAGATAAAGCAGAACCTTTTTTAAACCTTATGATGCGGTATAAATGTGCTATTATGGAGGTTGAAACGAAGCTTAATGTTTTAAATTCTGAGTTTTCACTTAATCATAACCGCAACCCTATAGAGTCCATAAAAACAAGACTTAAAAAGCCAGCAAGTATTATTGAAAAAATGAACCGCAGAGGATTTGAGCTTAATGTTGAATCTATAGAAGAAAATCTTTTTGATATAGCCGGAATTAGGGTTATATGCTCTTTTGTGGATGATATATATACTGTTGCAAACTTGCTTATTAATCAAGATGACATAAAGCTTATAAGAATGAAGGATTATATTAAAAATCCTAAAGAAAACGGCTACAGGAGCCTGCATCTTATAATAGAAGTGCCTATTTTTCTTTC
>JAHZEA010000006.1:83239-89369 GCA_019422065.1 Lachnospiraceae bacterium
TTAAGAACCATAGCTATGGACTTTTGGGCAAGCCTTGACCATAAGCTCAGATATAAACAAGACCTTGAAAACCCTGAGGATATAGCCGGAAGGCTTAAAGAATGTGCTGTGCTCTGCACTGATTTGGACAAGCGCATGCAGGATATAAGAAATGAAATCGACAACAAATAATATTTTTGTTTTAAAATAAATAAAACATATCCGCCATAATATTTATTATAAAATATTATGAGGTGGTACTGTGAAATTTTTAATAACTGTTTTAATTATGGTGTTAACTATTTCTCAATGTGTTTTAGGTGAGGTTAAAGAACCTAAAGTATATGCTCAGGGCGCTGTTTTAATGGATTTTAAAACAGGCCGTGTACTTTGGCAGAAAAATATGAATGAGGAACTGCCTATGGCCAGTACAACTAAAATTATGACGGCTATACTTGCCCTTGAAAGTGGAATGCTTGAAGATGTAACGGTAGCTTCAAAAAGAGCATCTTCTGCTCCTCAGGTTAAAATGGGCATAAAAGAAGGAGAAGAGCACAGGCTTTATGATTTGCTTTATCCTTTAATGCTTATGTCGGCCAACGATGCGGCGATAGTTATAGCTGAGCATATAGGCGGTTCTGTTGAGGGCTTTGCCCAAATGATGAATGAGAAAGCCAAGGAAATAGGTGCTTTAAATACTGAGTTTGTAACACCAAACGGACTTGATGAAGGCAATCATCATTCTACGGCTTATGATATGGCGCTTATTGCCAGATATGCTTTAAATAATGATGATTTTGTTGAAATAATAAATACTCCGTCAATTACTATACCTTTAAAAAACAGTGACGAAAAAAGTTATTCATTCAATAATAAAAACCGTCTTTTAAAGGAGTATGAAGGTGCAATAGGCGTTAAAACAGGTTTTACAGGAAAAGCCGGAAATTGTTTTGTAGGCGCCGCCAAAAGAGACGGTATGGAGCTTATATCTGTTGTGCTTGCCAGCGGCTGGGGAAATTCCGGCAAAGAGCGAAAATGGAGCGATACAAAAAGCATACTTAACTATGGTTTTGAAAACTACCAAATTACAGAAGTAATTGCAGAAGGAACAAATACAGGAAATGTGCCGGTTACTAAATCTAAAGAAGGCTTTGTAAACACTAAAACAGCTGAAAGCGGTTTTGCATGTGTTACAGAAGAGGAGCTAAACGGCCTTAAAACAGTAGTTAATTTAAAAAAGAGTGTTGAGGCGCCTGTTAAAATAAACGATGTCCTTGGCACAGCTTCGGTATATACACAAAGCGGAGAACTGCTTTTTCAGACGGATATTGTATCAAGCGAGAATATAGAGCGGCACGACTTAAATTCGTGCATTAAAAAAACAATAAATCTATGGCTAAACTGTGATTTTGAGTTTATACTTAATTAGAGTTATGAAACAGTTTCAGGAGGATAAAAATGGAAGTACGACTGCAAAAATTCCTTGCCGAAGCCGGAATAGCTTCAAGAAGAAAGGCAGAAGAATTAATACTTGCCGGTAAGGTAAAGGTAAACGGAGTTACTGTTACCGAATTAGGTACTAAAATAGACGATAAAAAAGATGAGGTTTTATATAACGGCAAAAGAGTTACTTTAAGCGAAAAACATGTTTATATAATGCTTAATAAGCCGTCTGGCTTTGTTACAACAGTTAAAGACCAGTTTGGAAGGCCTACAGTTATGGACCTTATAAAAGGTGTTAAAGAAAGAGTTGTGCCGGTAGGAAGACTGGACTATGATACATCAGGCCTTTTGCTTCTTACTAACGACGGTGAGCTTACATATAAGCTTACACACCCAAGCAAAAAAGTTGAAAAAACTTATATAGCAAAGCTTTTTGGTAAACCGGATGATAAAAATATACAGGAGTTTAGACGCGGTATAATGATTGATACAGGCATGACTCAACCGGCAAAGCTTGAGATTTTAGAGGACTTAGGAAAATACTGTGTATGCAAAATAACAATTACCGAAGGCAAAAACAGACAGGTAAGAAAAATGTGTGACGCTATTAAACATCCAGTTGCAACACTTCAAAGAGTTGGTACAGGTGAAATAGAGCTTGGCGACCTTAAAAAAGGCGCTTACCGCTATCTTACAGAAAAAGAAATTAAATATCTTAAAAGCTTATAATAAAAGTTATTAATTGTGCCTCAAAACAGGGGCACATTATTTTAATTAAAATATATTTTTAGGTGGTTAAAATGATTAAATTATATCTTATAAGACATGGTGAGACCGAGTGGAACACAGTAAAACGGTTTCAAGGCTGGACGGATATTGAGCTTAGCGAAAAAGGCTTAAAACAGGCTGAGCTTTTAGGCAAAAGATTTGAAAATATACATATTGATGAGCTTTATGCATCACCTTTAAAAAGAGCCGTTAAAACAGCCGAGGGAATTTCAAAGGCAAGCGGACTTGAAATTAAAACATCGGAATATTTTAAAGAAATAAATTTCGGCGCATGGGAAGGAAAAACAAGAAGCGAGCTTTCCGAATTGTACGGCAGTGAATTTGATGACTTTATAAAACATCCGCAGGATTTGCCGTTTCCAGGAGAAGGCAGTTTTGATAATGTAACAAAAAGAATTAAAAAAGGCCTTGATGAAGTTTTAGACGGAAAAGACGATGTAAGCATTGCCATTGTTTCTCATGGCGGAATAATAAGGCTTATGATTAAATATTTACTCGGAATTAAAGAGGATTTATATAACAGCACATGGATTGATAATACATCAATTTCGCTGGTGGAAATACGGAAAAACTCAGCAATGCTCAGAGTGCTTAACGACAGCTCACACATACCGGATAATGGCGTAATTTAAACGGAGGTGCCGTGTTTATGGGTAAAGTAATAGTTGTAGGCGCTGGTCCTGCCGGAATGATGGCAGCAGGAAAAGCAGCCAAAAACGGAAACGAAGTTCATATATTCGAGCGTAACTCTATTGTTGGCAAAAAAATATACATTACCGGTAAAGGCCGCTGTAATGTTACAAACGACAGCGATGTTGAAAACTTTATAAATAATATACCTAATAATCCATATTTCCTTTACAGCGCATTATACGGCTTTACAAGTGAAGATACAGTAAGGTTTTTTAATAACCTTGGAGTTGAAACAAAAGTTGAAAGAGGAAACAGGGTTTTTCCGGTGAGCGACAAAGCTGGAGATATTGCAAAAGCTCTTGAAAAATATTTGAAAAAGAACAAAGTAAATATACACTTAAATTCAAGAGTTGAAAGCTTAATTATAAAAGAAAATAAAACCTGCGGTATTAAGCTTGCAAATGGTAAAGAATATTTTTCAGACGCTGTTATAGTAACAACAGGCGGTTTGTCTTACCCGGGAACAGGCTCAACAGGTGACGGATATAAATTTGCCAAAGACTGCGGACATACTGTTACAAAGCTTATGCCTTCACTTGTGCCACTTAGAGCAGAAGAAAAATGGTGTGCCGATTTAATGGGTTTAAGCCTTAAAAATGTGGCTATAACTGTTAAAGACGAAAAAGGCAAAAAAATATACGAGGATTTTGGCGAAATGCTTTTTACTCACTTTGGTGTTTCAGGGCCGGTTATATTAAGTGCAAGCTGTCATTTAACAAATTTAGGCTCACAAAAAGCCAAGCTTTATATAGACCTTAAACCGGCGCTTGATTTTAAAGCCCTTGATTTAAGAATATTGCGTGATTTTGAAAAGTTTATAAACAAAAACTTTATTAACGCACTAGATGAGCTTTTGCCTAAAAAGCTTATACCGGTTATTGTAAATTTAAGCGGTATAGACCAGTACAAAAAAGTACATGATATAACAAAAGAAGAACGAAAAAGACTTTGCAGTTTAATTAAAGCTCTGCCCGTTACAATTACAGGAGATTATGGTTTTGGACAGGCTGTTATTACAAGAGGCGGTGTTGATGTAGACGAGATTAATCCGTCTACTATGGAGTCTAAAATTATTAAAGGCTTGTATTTTGCAGGAGAGATTATAGACTGTGATGCGTATACAGGCGGCTATAATTTGCAGATAGCTTTTTCAACAGGCTTTGCCGCCGGAAATAATGTATGTATGGAGGAATAAAAAATGGCTGTTTGTATCAGAGGCGCTATAACAGCGGATAAAAACGAAAGAGAAGAAATACTTTCAAAAACAAAAGAAATGCTTTTAGCTATTATAGAAAAAAATAATCTGAATTTAGAAGAAATAACTTCTGTTTTATTTACTGCTACAGCTGATTTGGACAAGGTTTATCCGGCAGTTGCTGCCCGTGAGATAGGCCTTACAGAAGCAGCTCTTATGTGTGTTCAGGAGCTTAATATAGAAGGCAGTCTTAAAAAATGCATAAGAGTTATGGTTACTGCTGAAAACGGCAAAACTCAAAAAGAGGCTAAGCATGTTTATTTAGGCGGAGCCAAAATTTTAAGACCTGATATTAAATAAAATTCGAGAGAAGGTAAAAGTTATGGGTTTTTACTCAGTAGCCGTAGACGGCCCGGCCGGAAGCGGAAAAAGCACAATAGCAAAGCTTATAGCAAAAGAACTTAACATAGTTTATATTGATACAGGCGCTATGTATAGGGCAGTTGCTCTTTACTGCATAAGAAAGGGTATTGATACAAAAGATGCTCAAAAGGTTTCATCTGTGCTTGATGAAATAAAAATGGATATTAAGCCGGAAAACGGCGGACAAAGAATATATCTTTCCGGTGAGGATGTAACAGACGATGTAAGAAGCCAAAAGGCAGGCGCTGGGGCTTCTGATGTGGCAGCAATAGGCGATGTAAGAAGTAAATTGGTTGCTATACAGCGCAATATGGCAAAGGGTATGTCTGTTATTATGGATGGCCGTGATATAGGTACTAATGTGCTTAAAGACGCGCCTGTTAAAATTTATCTTAACGCCAGTGCATATCAAAGAGCTGTAAGGCGCTGCGGTGAGTTGGACAAGCTTGGGCTTAAGTATGATTTTGAGTCGGTACAAAATCAGATAATACAGCGAGATAAAAATGATATGACTCGTGAGCTTAATCCATTAAGAAAAGCTGATGATGCCATTGAGGTTGACACAACAAATATGAGCATAGAAGAAGTTAAAAATACCATAATAAATATTATTAAAGAAAAGGTCGGAGATATTTAATGGAAATTGTATTGGCAAAATCCGCCGGTTTCTGCTTTGGCGTAAACCGTGCTATTGAGGCTGTAAATAACGCTATAGGTACTGATGAAATATATACTTATGGTCCTATTATACACAATAAAACCGTAACAGAAGACCTTGAAAAACGCGGCGTAAAATGCATTGAAAATATAGACGAAGTTAAAAGCGGAACTATAGTACTGCGCTCCCATGGTGTTGGAAAAAATATTTATGACGAGATAGAAAATAAACGCCTTAAAATAATTGACGGAACATGTCCTTTTGTAAAAAAAATACATAATATTGTAAATGAAAAATTCAATGAAGGATATAAAATAATTATTGTAGGGGATAAAAGTCATCCTGAGGTTATGGGTATAAACGGTTGGTGCCAAAATACCGCTTTTATTGCCAAAACAGTTGAGGAAGCCGAATTATTTGAGGCAGAAAAAAATGCCAAATATTGTATTGTCGTACAAACGACATTCAGAAAAAGCCTTTTTGACGAAATAGTAGAAGTATTAAAAAACAAAGGAATAGAGCCAGTTATTTACAATACTATCTGCTCAGCAACAAGCACAAGACAAAAGGAAGCGGTTGAAATTTCCTCAAATGTTGACAAAATGATTGTAATTGGTGATAAAAAAAGCTCAAATACTCAGAAATTGTATGAGATTTGCAGAAAAAATTGTAAAAACACTATTAATATTGAAACAATTTCGGATTTATTGTTGAATATTTTCGATAAAAATGATAAAATCGGTATAACTGCTGGTGCATCAACACCACCAGCAATAATAAAGGAGGTTATTGGTACTATGAGCGAGGCTTTAAACGATGCAGTGAAAAATACTAACGAGGACGGAGAGCTTTCTTTCCAGCAGCTTCTTGATGAGCATCTGGTTACTTTACATACAGGAGATATTGTTACTGGTACAGTAATTCAGATTTCTAACGAAGAAGTTTCTGTT
>JAHZEA010000006.1:89379-131278 GCA_019422065.1 Lachnospiraceae bacterium
GCGAATACAGCAGTGATGTAAACGCACTTCCAAGCAAAGAACTTCAGGTCGGAGATAAAATCGAAGTTTTTGTTGTTAGAGTAAACGATGGCGATGGAAACGTACTCCTTTCAAGAAAACGCATTGAGTCTATGAAAGGATTTGATGATATACAGAAAGCTTACGACGAAAAGACACCTGTTGAAGGAAAAGTTACAGAGGTTGTTAAAGGCGGAATTATTGCAGTTGTTAACGGCGTAAGAGTTTTCATTCCTTCTTCACAGGTATCAAACAGATTTGTTGATGACCTTAACGTATTTAAAGGCCAGACAATCACATTTAACATTATTGAGCTTGATAAGAGCAAACAGGCTCAGGAGAAGAAAGAAGCAGTATTTGCTACTCTTGAAGTTGGCAAGAAAGTTAAAGGCACTGTAAGCAGAATTACAGATTTTGGTGCTTTTGTAAACCTTGGTGGAATTGATGGTCTTATCCATATTTCAGAAATGAGCTGGGGACGTATTACTAACCCTAGAGAAATACTTAAAGAAGGCGACGAGGTTGAGGTTGTTGTTCTTGACATTAACAAAGAAAAGGGCAAAATCTCTCTTTCACTTAAAAATGTTACTCCAAACCCTTGGCTTTCAGCAGCTGAAAAATATCCTGTTGGCTCAATAGTAGAAGGCAAGGTTGTTCGTATGGTTCCTTTCGGCGCTTTTGTAGAGCTTGAAGTTGGAGTTGACGGACTTGTTCACATTTCACAGATTGCTAACAAGCATGTTGTAAAACCTGAGGATGAACTTAAAATTGGTGAAGTTATCAAGGTTAAAGTTCTTGAAGTAAACACTGAAGCTAAAAAAATCAGTCTCAGCAAAAAAGAGGCAGACGGAGTTGAGGCACCAGCTGAAGAAACTCCTGCAGAGGAAACTCCTGCCGAATAATCATGTGATTTTTAAAAGCCTGTGATTGCTCCACAGGCTTTTTTAATTAAATGTTTTTATATGTTGCAAAAATTTAACAAAAAGTATATACTACAAGTTGTGCCGTTTATGACACAAAACTTTTTGTATAAGGAGAGGTTATTTTATGAAAAAATTAGCACTTTTAGTAGCTGCGGCACTTATGTGTGCTTCAATGGCAGCATGCGGCAGCTCATCATCTTCATCATCAGGTTCTGCTTCAGCATCAGCAGAAAGCTCAGCTTCTGCTAGCGCTTCAGCATCAACAGAGGCTACTGCTTCAGGGGAAGAAACAACAGGCGATACTCTTATTATGGGTACAAATGCTGCTTTCCCTCCATATGAGTACTATGAAGGCGACCAGATTGTTGGTATCGATGCTGATATAGCTAAAGCTCTTGGTGAGAAGCTTGGCATGGAAGTTACTATTGAGGATATGGATTTTAACTCTTTAATCACAGCTGTTCAGACAGGCAAAATAGATATGGTTCTTGCAGGTATGACAGTTACACCTGACAGAGAGGAAAACGTAAGCTTTACAGATAGCTATGCTACAGGTATCCAGTCAATTATTGTTACAGAGGATTCAGAAATTACAGGTCCAGATGACCTTGAAGGCCATAAAATTGGTGTTCAGGAGTCAACAACAGGACACATCTATTGCTCAGATGATTACGGCGAGGACAATGTAATCGCTTATACAACAGGTGCTAATGCTGTTGAAGCTCTTAAAACAGGCAAAGTTGATGCTGTAGTTATTGATAACGAGCCTGCTAAAGCTTTTGTTGAAGCTAACGAAGGTCTTAAAGTTCTTGATACAGAATACACAGTAGAAGATTATGCTATTGCTGTAGCAAAAGAAAATACAGAGCTTCTTGACAAATTAAACACAGCTCTTGCTGAGCTTAAAGAAGACGGCACAATTCAGTCAATAATTGATAAATATATTACTGCAGAATAATTTATTAATGGCTTATACAGGGACGGCTGCACACCGCCCCTGTTTTTGTAATTTTTGTTTTTAGTAGGAAAAGGGGAATTTTATGAGAGAATGGTTTTTAAGCCATTATCAGGAGTTTTTGCACGACTTTAACCAAAGCTTTATAGAAGACGACAGATGGCTTTATATAGTTAAAGGTCTTGGAATAACAATAACTGTAGCTGTCGGTGCTCTTATACTTGGTGTTATATTTGGTGTTATAGTGGCGGTTATTCGTTCTGCACATGACCAGAGAAAGCATAAAAAAACAAAAGATTTGGGTTATTATTTGCTTGGTATATTAGATTTTATATGTAAAATATATCTTACTGTTATCCGCGGAACTCCTATGATGGTTCAGCTTCTTATAATGTATTTTGTTATATTCGCCTCATCAACAAACACTACAATGATAGCAATACTTGCTTTTGGTATTAACTCCGGTGCATATGTTGCGGAAATTATCAGAGGCGGTATAATGTCTATTGATGCAGGACAGATGGAAGCCGGAAGGTCTCTTGGACTTAATTATATTAAGACTATGAGGTACATAATAATACCTCAGGCAATAAAGAATATTTTGCCTGCCTTAGGTAATGAGATGATTACGCTCCTTAAGGATACTTCGCTTGTTACTGTAATTGGCCTTAAAGATATGGTTAAAGGCGCCCTTATTATACAGGGCAGAACATATCAGGCTTTTCTTCCTTTGGTGTCGGTAGCTATTATTTATCTTATACTTGTAATTATTCTCTCAAAGCTTCTCACTTTACTTGAAAGGAGGCTGCGTGAAAGTGATAGACGTTAAAGGTTTGAAAAAAAGTTTCGGAAGTCACGATGTGCTTAAAGGTATTGACGAGCATATTTATAAAGGCGAGAAAGTTGTAGTTATTGGGCCGTCAGGCTCTGGTAAGTCTACTTTCCTGCGCTGCCTTAATCTTCTTGAGGAACCTACTGAAGGCACAATTACTTTTGAGGGAAATGATATAACAGACCCTAAGGCTGATATAGACGCTATACGCCGTAAAATGGGTATGGTTTTTCAGCAGTTTAATTTGTTTCCACATCTTTCGGTTAAAGAAAATATTAAGCTTGCGCCTGTTAAGCTGGGTATTATGACTAACAGTGAAGCAGACGCAAAGGCTATGGAGCTTTTAAAGCGTGTTGGACTTCCTGATAAGGCTGACTCGTTCCCTAAACAGCTTTCCGGTGGTCAGCAGCAGAGAATAGCTATAGCAAGAGCCCTTGCCATGAATCCGGATGTTATGCTTTTTGACGAGCCTACATCAGCTCTTGACCCTGAAATGGTTGGAGAGGTTTTACAGCTTATGAAACAGCTTGCTGATGAAGGCATGACAATGGTTGTAGTTACTCACGAAATGGGTTTTGCAAGAGAAGTTGCTACAAGGGTATTGTTTATGGACGGCGGAGTAATAGCGGAACAAAACGAGCCGAAAGAGTTTTTTGCTAATCCTAAAAATCAAAGATTAAAAGAATTTTTGTCAAAAGTTCTTTAAAACAAACAGCGGTATGTGATATTAATTTAAGTATCTTATACCGCTGTTATTTTTATTGTGGAAGAAACAACGTTTTATAGAATGGTTAATGCATTGGATTTTAAATTTATTAATATAACTTTTATATATGCTTTATAGCCATGGGTTAGGAACAAACGGCAAAAATGCCGCAAAAATAACTGCCGGTATTACTTTTAATCCTGTGTCCAGAAATATAAAAGATACAGCAAACAAAAAGCAAAAGCTTAAAAATACAATAAGTGTGCGTATTATATTATTTTTGTATAGCAGGCAGACAATTAATGAGCTGTATGTATTTATCCATAAAAGCCTAAATGCTATATCCGTATTGGAATACAGCAATTTAAAAAGCACAAAAGGGGATATAACAGATATAATCATAAAAGTCAGCCTAAAATAGCGGTGGTTTATTACTGAGCATATAAAATCAATCAATGCAATCTCTCCTTATGTTCTTTAGGTTGTATTATAAGTGAATTTTATTATATCAGTATTAACATATAATGAATTAAATATGAAATTTACATAATATTTGTATACATGCTGTTATTTATTGCGGCCTTTAAACATATACATATAAAAAACATGAGGAAATGGTAAATATGAAACGAAAACTGGTGCCTGCCTTTTGTGCCGCAGCAGCAATGATGCTTCTTATTTGTGTAACAATATTCGGAGAGGCTCCATCTATAACAAGAGATAATTTGAACAACACTACTGATATGGAAACTATGGAAAAGATAGCCGGAATTATGCTAAGCGATGCCGAAAGAACAGGCGATATTACACCGGAAGAAATAGTTAAACTAGATGTGCTGTATGGCGATTTTAAAGGAAAAGGCCAAAAAGACGCAGTGCTGATAGCAGATTTTGGGCCGAGATATACACTTTTGTCGGCTTATGAGCAGGACGGGGATAAATACAAATTTATAGACGAAGTTGGAGTTTTTACCAATACTCAAGACCCAAGGGTAGTGTATTTGCAAAACAAAAACAGAGATACAGTATTTATTAATGAAATTTTAAATGAGAAAATAGGCGCTTTTGAGCGTTTGGAATATGATAAGGGCTATATATGGGATGATAAGAGCCAAAGCTTTGTTAATATATATAATTATCCTGTAAAAATACAGGCTGATTGGAACACCAACTGGGATACTGGCGAAACGCAAATGCCCAAGGGCTGGCAGAGAGTTACTCAAAGTACAAAAAGCCTGCTGGAAAATGGAGCTAACCCTGTTATAAAAAGCACATATACACAGCAATATTTAGTTTCTGATGAACAGAATGCCCTTAATATTCCTTTGGATAATACATATTCGTTGGAAAACAGCCGTGTAATAGAACAGAATTTTTATTGGAGTGATGAGTGGAATTCATTTATAATAGGCGAAAAGATAGAAAAATCAACTGGCCAAAAAGTTGCAGAGCTTATATTGTGGAGTGATTTGCCGTATTCTTTGGCGGAGTATAACCAAAATGAAGAAGAAAATACACCTGGATACAACAACCTTGTTAGAATTAAACGCAAAGATGGCACAACAGCTGTAGTAAATAAAGACTCTTTAACTGATGTTAAATCTAATACTACTGCTACAAGGAGCTATGCTTAATAAAAATATATATATTTAATGCAATACTAAAAGAAAATTTAATATAGTGCTGAATTTATGAAAGTCCGTCTTAATATTAGGCCGGGCTTTCTTTTTTGCTGTAGGGGTATATATTAGATTATTGGCTTAAAAATTATTGTTGTGTTATAATTTTTAAAACTAGTGATTAATTTTAACTAAAATTAAAGTTAATGGTTTACAGTTATACTAATAGAAAATATATACTACTGAGTTTTGGTAATATAAAAATTTAACAAGGAGAAGTGATTAACATGAGACTATTGCTGGCAGAAGATGAAAAAGCTCTTTCAAAAGCTCTTGTTGCTATTTTAGAGAGAAATAATTATTCTGTTGACCCGGTTTATGACGGTAAATCAGCTTTAGAATATATTGAAACAGGTAATTATGACGGCGCTGTACTTGACATTATGATGCCTGTTATGGATGGAATAAGTGTTCTTCAGGAAATACGAAAAAGAGGCAACTTAATACCGGTTTTGCTTCTTACTGCTAAATCTGAAATTGATGATAAAGTACTTGGTCTTGATTCAGGCGCTAATGATTATTTAACAAAACCATTTAATTCAAGAGAGCTTCTGGCTAGAATTCGCGCCATGACACGAGTTCAAACAGCACAAAGCAGTTCTCTGCTGCATATGGGTAATGTAACTTTAAACCGCGCAACATTTGAGCTTTCAACTCCGTCTGGCAGTTTTCGTTTAGCAAATAAAGAATTTCAAATGATTGAGCTTTTGATGAGCAATCCAAGAGTGCTGATTTCTTCGGAACGGCTTATGGAAAAGATATGGGGGTTTGACAGTGAGGCTGAAATAAATGTTGTTTGGGTATATATATCATATTTAAGAAAGAAACTGACAGCTCTTAACGCAAATATCCAAATTAAAGCAACACGCAATGCTGGTTATTCTTTGGAGGATATAAAATGATAAAAAAGCTTCGCATTAAATTTATAATAGCATCTGCTGTATCACTTTTTACAGTACTAGTTATTATTATGTGCTCTATAAGTGTTTTAAGTTATAACAACGTTGTGGATAATGCTGACAGTATATTAGCTATTTTAGCTGCAAATGATGGTAAATTTCCGGATTCTACAATGAGGCACAAAGATAAATTTTTTCCCGGTGATTTTCAAGGCAAGGAGCATATAATGTCGCCTGAGCTGCCTTATGAAACAAGATATTTTACGGTTTTTCTTAATAATAACGGAAGTGTATCTATGGTAAATACCGGGAAAATAGCTGCTGTAGATACCCAAACAGCTATTGAGTACGCTCAGATTGTTGTGGATAAAGGTAAAACAAAAGGCTTTATTAATGATTACAGATATATTGTATATAATGTAAATGCCGAAACACATATAATTTTTTTGGACTGTGGAAGAAGCCTAGATAATTTCCGCTCATATGTATTTATAGGAATAGCTGTTTCTTTTGTAGGCCTGCTTTCTGTTACATTGCTTATGATATTTTTGTCAAGCCGTATTGTAAAGCCGTTTTTGGAAAACTATGAAAAACAGAAAAGATTTATAACCGATGCCGGCCATGAGCTTAAAACACCTTTAACCATTATAGACGCTGATACAGAATTGCTTGAAATGGATTATGGAGAAAATGAGTGGCTGAAAGATATTCAGGCTCAGACAAAAAGACTTTCAGAGCTTACTAACTCATTAATACTTCTTTCTAGAATGGAAGAAGAACAAGTACAAACTCAAATGATAGATTTTCCTCTTTCTGATATAGCCGAAGAAACAGCCGAAACATTCAAATCTTTGGCAAAAACACAGAATAAAACACTTAAAATTGATATTCAGCCTATGATTTCAATGTGCGGAGATGAAAAAGCCATTAGGCAGCTGATGACCATTTTATTGGATAATGCAGTTAAATACTCTCAAACGGGCGGAGATATTTCTGTTTTGCTTGAAAGCGAGAAAAACAGTATTAAACTTTGTGTATACAATACAACTGATTATATGTCAAAGGAATATTTAGGTCATCTATTTGACAGATTTTACAGAACAGACCAGTCACGAAATTCTCAAACAGGAGGATATGGTCTTGGGCTTTCAATAGCTTTGGCTATTGTTCAGGCACATAAAGGAAAAATAACAGCAACTACTAAAGATGAAAAGTCACTGCAAATAACAGCTGTATTTCCAAAGTAAATATTTAATAGCTTTGCACCAATTCATAAATTTATGAACTGGTGCTTTTTTTGTGAACAGAATGTGAAACTTTGATTTTTAAGTAAAGTTAAGGTTTGCTTTTAAGTAAAGTTAAGGAAAAGAATTTATACTTTGACCATAGAAGTTAACAACACAAATTAAAAAATTATTATGAAAGGAATACTGGCTATGGATAAATATAACGATTTTACAAACGAAATTACTTATACAGATAAAAATAATGAAAACAAAAATTATGCTCAACGCAAAAAAAGACGCAGGAAAAAAAGTGTATTTAAAAGCTTATTATCACTAAGTTTGTGTGCCGCTGTTTTTGGCGGTGTATCAGGAGGAACATTTTATGCAGTAAATAAAGTGCTTTGGGGTACAGAAGCTTTTGCCAGCAGCCAAACATCAGGAACATTTCAAACTGAGGAATATACTTCTTCAGAAGGCGGATTAATAAATACTTCATACTCATCAGGCCACTACAGTTTAAGTTTAGATGTGTCGGATATTGCGTCTGAAGGTCTTCCTTCTGTAGTGTCTGTTACTAATATTTCAGTTCAAGAAGTTGAAAACTTTTTTGGCCGATTTGGAAGAAACAGCCGTGTTCCGCTTACACAGGAAACAATGAGCTGCGGCTCTGGAATAATTATTGATAAAGATGATACGGATTTATACATGGTTACAAATTACCATGTTGTTGAAGGAGCAACAACACTTTCGGTAACATTTGTTGATAATGAAACTTATGAAGCTGAGTTATGTGGTTACGATGAAAGCAGTGATATAGCTGTTATAAAAGTATCTCTTAATGATTTAACTGATGATACATTATCTCAAGTTTCGGTTATAAGCATAGGAGATTCAGATGACTTAGTAGTAGGCGAACAGGTAGTAGCAATAGGTAATGCGTTAGGTTATGGACAGTCGGTTACTACAGGCATTGTAAGTGCTATGAACCGCAGCATAAGCAGCAGCGGTAATTCTTCTGCAACATATATACAAACAGATGCAGCTATTAATCCCGGAAACAGCGGCGGAGCTTTGCTTAATATGGACGGAGAATTAGTTGGTATTAATACTGCTAAAATTGCTTCTTCAGAAGTAGAAGGCATGGGGTACGCTATACCAATATCGCAGGTTATGGATTTAATACAATCTTTTATAGGATAAAAGCAGTACGCTAAAAAGGAGGAATTGCAAGTGAACTATCAATCTACATTTAAAAAACAGCAAAAGGAAAAAATACTTCAAACCATGCAAAACTACATGAAGTTGGATGATTATGGTCGTACAACTATAAGAAATATATATTTTGATACACAAAATTTTCGTTTGGCAAGGCGTTCTTTAGAAAAACCGGTTTATAAAGAGAAGCTTCGTTTGCGCAGCTATAAAGCTGTAGGGCCTGATGAGCCGGTGTTTGTAGAGCTGAAAAAGAAATATGATTCTGTAGTTTATAAGCGCAGACTTGTTATGCCTGAAATACAGGCAGCCGATACATTTAAAAATAACCTTCCTATTCCTGTTAAGTCACAAATAGCTGATGAAATTAACTATTTTAGACAATATTACAAAACTCTGCGCCCGGCGGTTTTCCTTTCTTATGAGAGAGAGGCTTATTATTCTTTAGACGGAAGCGACTTTAGGGTTACATTTGATGAGAATATACTCTATCGTGAGAATGATTTTTCCCTTGGCAGTGGAACGTATGGAATACCGCTTATTAAAAACACTCAAACTTTAATGGAAATTAAAACATCCGGCGGGTATCCTCTTTGGATGTGCCATGTTCTTAATGACTTAAGTATATTTAAAGCTTCATTTACAAAATATGGTTCTGCCTATATTAATATTATGAATAATAAAGCGAAAGGAATGATTTTATATGCTTAACGGCTTATTCAGGGGGATTTTTGATACAGAAATGACAAGTGTTATAGCTGTATCTGATTTTTTAGCATGTGTTGCATGTTCAATTATAATAGGCTTAATTTTAGCTGCATGTTATATGTATAAAACTAAATATACCAAAAGCTTTGTAGCTACATTAGCTCTTTTGCCTTCTATTGTATGTGTTGTTATTATGATGGTAAACGGAAATATCGGAGCAGGTGTTGCGGTAGCAGGAGCTTTCAGCCTTGTTAGATTCCGCTCAGTGCCGGGCTCGGCAAAGGAAATAGGAGCTATATTTTTGGCAATGGGCACAGGGCTTATAGTAGGAATGGGATATTTAGGATACGGATTGCTTTTTGCTGTTGTACTCGGTGTTTTAAGTGTTGTCTACAGCTATTTAGATTTTGGAGCTAAAAGACGTCATAACTTATATAAAACTTTGCATATAACAATTCCTGAGGATTTGGATTATACAAATGTTTTTAATGATATTCTTAGCGAGTACGCTTCTGATTATGAAGTGGTTCAGGTTAAAACAACAAACATGGGAAGTCTTTTTAAACTGACATACAATATTACACTGCGCAGTGTTGATAAAGAAAAAGAACTAATAGATAAACTGCGTTGCAGAAACGGAAATATTGAAATTTCAGTTTCTAAACAAGAAACAGTTATAGGTGAATTATAATGGAGGTTATTAAATGAAAAAGTATACGATTTTGCCTATTGCATTGGCAGTTGTTGTATTTTCTGCTGCATGCAGTGCCCAAAGTACATCAGGAACAAATATAGGAAGTGTATCTGCTTCATCAGCAGAAGAAAATTCGGCTCAAACATCAGCTTTAGCAGCTGAAATGTTTACAGACAGAGATTTGGAAATAGGCTATGATGAGGATAGTGCGGCAAAAATAACTCTCTCAGCAGATAGTGCCTCAAGTACTTCAGATGCTGTAAGTATTTCAGGCAGTACAGTTACTATTACCGATGAAGGCACTTATATTTTATCAGGCACATTAGATGATGGAATGATAATTGTTAATGCTGAGGACACAGACAAAGTGCAGCTGGTTCTTAACGGAATAGACATTACAAGTTCTTCATCAGCTGCCATTTATGTTTTACAGGCGGATAAGGTGTTTATTACAACAGCAACGGATTCTGACAATACGCTTTCAAACGGCGGCGAGTATGTGGCTATTGATGACAACAATATTGATTCGGTTATATTTGCAAAATCAGATTTAACATTAAACGGAGCAGGTACGTTAAATATAAATGCTTCATCTGGACATGGTATTGTTTCAAAAGATGATTTGGTAATTGCAAGCGGAAATTATAGTATTATATCTGCAAGCCATGGAATTTCTGGAAAAGACAGCGTAAGGATAGCCGGCGGAACATTTGATATTGCTTCTGGTAAGGATGGTATACATTCAGAAAATGCCGACGATACATCGCTTGGATTTGTATATATTGCTGATGGCAATTTTAATATTTTATCTGAAGGTGACGGAATAAGCGCAGAATCATATTTAATAGCCGATAACGGAACATATGTAATTCAATCAGGCGGCGGAAGTGAAACTGTTGCTGAAAAGGCACAAAGCGAAGAAAGAGGATTTGGCGGAAAAGCACCGGGAGGAAACATTCCTGAAGATGGTACACCGGGAGAAAATCCACCTGAAATGGGTACACCGGAAGGAAATGCTCCTGAGCGCGGAGCACAAAGAGCAAATGCACCTGAGCAGACTACACCTGAGGAAAAAGAGGTTTCCGACAGCCAAGGACAAAACACAAATGTTCAGGAAACAGCTGATACAACAGAGCAGTCAACTGATACAACTGATTCAACAACAAGTACTAAAGGTATAAAAGCCGGAAGTGATTTAACAATAAACGGAGGTACCTACAATATTGATTCTGCGGATGATGCCTTACACTGCAATGCAAACTTAACAATAAATGGAGGCTCGTTTGAAATATCTACAGGTGATGACGGTATACATGCTGATTCGGCAACAACTATAACAGATGGAAGTATTAATATTTCCGAAAGTTATGAAGGAATAGAAGGCCTGTCTGTAGATATTACAGGAGGAAATATATCATTAGTGGCAAACGATGACGGAATTAATGCTGCGGGAGGTAATGACAGCAGCGGCTTTGGCGGACGAGGCGGAGATATGTTTGCTTCAACTGAAGGTGCATATATAAATATTTCCGGAGGCTCGGTTTATATAAATGCTTCTGGTGATGGCATAGACTCCAATGGTGATATAACAGTTACAGGAGGAGAAATTTATGTGTCAGGGCCTACTAGTGGCGGAGACAGTGCTTTGGATTATAATGGCGATGCGGCTATTAACGGAGGAATATTTATTGCTACGGGCTCATCAGGTATGGCTCAGAATTTTAGTTCTTCATCTGAACAAGGCACAATTATGGTTACAGTAGATTCTGTTGCATCAGGCAGTACAATTACACTTACTGACAGCAGCGGAAAGGAGCTTTTATCATGGCAGGCGGATAAAGATTTTACATCTGTTATTGTAAGCTGCCCTGAAATTACAGAAGGTTCAACTTATACATTAACTGCAGGCGACTCTACAACCGAAATTACTATGGATAGCTTAGTTTATGGTTCTTCTTCAATGGGAGGCGGACGAGGCGGCATGGGCTCAGGAAAAGAAGGCCGCAGACAAATGCAGTAAGAATATAAATAAATCCTGTTCTATAAATCCGAACAGGATTTATTTTATTTGTAAAAACTTATAAAACTTAATTTACTTGACTGTATATTAACAAAATGAAATAATATAAACTGTAGGGAGTGATGAAATGAATAAAGTTAAAATTACGATTTTAAAAACTACTTTAGACAAAGAACTGGCAGAAGAGTATGGAGCTGAAGGCCTTACGGCTTGCCCTATGATGAAAAAAGGGCAAGTGTTTTATGCTGATTATTCAAAACCACAGGGATTTTGTGATGAAGCATGGAAAGCTATTTATCAGTATGTATTTGCTCTTGCTCATGGTTCAGGCAAAGAATTATTCTATTATGGTGATTGGATTAGAAAACCTGGTGTTGCCATTTGCAGCTGCAACGATGGATTAAGACCAGTTATTTTTAAATTAGAGGCAACAGAAGAAAAGTCCCAAATAGACTATGTTCCAGTACGATAAAATATATTAGCTAAATATAAAAAAGCCTTCAAGCTTTATTAAAGTTAATGAAGGCTTTTTTGTATTAAATTTATAAAGGTGTTAATAATTAATTTAATTTAAAATATGGGTTTACATGAACCATGCAATGCTTAACATCCGGCATGTTTGATTCGATTTTATCATGCACTTCCTGCGCTATTTGATGACCTTCGTAAACTGTTAAGTTTCCATCTACAGATATTTCAACATCAACAAATATACGTGGGCCATGAATTCTTGTTTTAATATCGTCTATACAATACACACCTTTAACGCCGGATATTATTTCTTTAATTTTATTTATATCTTCTTGGCTGGCGGCTTTATCTATCAGCTGATTGTATGCCTGAATATATATTTCAACACTTACTCGAATTATCATTACGCATACTGCTATAGAAGCAATAGGGTCGAGAATTTCAATTCCTGCTATGGCACCACCTATACCAATTAATGTGCCTACTGATGAAAAAGCGTCGCTTCTGTGGTGCCATGCATCTGCTTTTAAAGACGGGCTATCTATTTTTTTTGCAGCCCTTACAGTATAATGATACATCCATTCTTTAACGGCAATAGATATTACTGCCGCAACTAAAGCCAACATTCCAGGGCGTGTAAAGTCGCTGTGTATTATATTTTTAATACCGCTATAGCCTATGCCTATTGCAGTTATGGCAAGAAGTATAGCTAAAAGCTTTGAAACAACGGCTTCTATTTTTTCGTGGCCGTATGGATGGTCGCTGTCGTCTGGCTTAGTTGATAATTTCATGCCTATCATAACCGCTATGGTTGTAACAACATCTGACAGAGTATGTATTCCGTCTGCAACCATTGCGCCGCTTCGGGCTATAATTCCTGATGCTATTTTAAATACTGAAAGCACCACATTTGCTATAATAGTTGTTTTGCCTACACGGTTAACTACTAATAACCGTTCATCACTGTCCATAAAAAGACCTCCCAAGGTGAAATGTAAATTAAGTTTTCTATATATAATATGTTTAATTTGCCTTAGAGTCAACACAAATTATAGTTGCTTTTGCTTAATTTACATTAATTATTAAAAAATTGATTGTTTTTAGAAGGATTTTTGAATGATTTGCAGAATAATATAGATATAATAATATAAAAGTATATCGCTTTTCTGGTTGAGCAAAAAACTTTTATGTTGTATAATAAAATAAACATATCCAGATAAGGGGGAGTTTTTTATGATACAGATACTTGCGGGCGAAAAAGGCGAAGGTAAAACAAAAAGACTTTTAGAAATGGCAAATGATGCCGGAAAAACATCAAAAGGACATGTTGTTTTTATTGATGACGATAACAGACACATGTATGATTTACATTATAACATTCGTTTTGTTAAAACAAATTTTGTTATGAATGACCAGAAGATATTCTTCGGTTTCATTTGCGGCATTCTTTCACAGGACAGCGATATAGAGCAGATTTATATCGATGGTCTCCATAATATTGTTAAAGACCTTACAAATGATGATATTAAGGAATTTATCAGCGAAATTGAAAATCTTTCCAAAGAAAACAGCGTGGATTTTGTATTCATAATCAGTTCTAAACCAGAGACTCTTCCTGAAGAGGTTAAAAAATACATTATATAATTATGGATATATACAACAGATACTCTGATTATTTAAAAAATCATTTTGGATGCAGAGTTTATAAACTGCCAGTTAATATTCCAGTTTCATGTCCTAACAGGCAAGGCGGTTTGAAAGGTTGTACTTATTGCGATGAAAAAGGTGCCGGATTTGATAATTTATCCGGCATTTTTTCTGTTAAGGAACAAATCGCCAAGAATAAGGAATATATAGGAAAGAAATATAAAGCTGATAAATTTACCGCGTATTTTCAAAATTTTACAAACACTTACCTGCCTTTAGACATGTTTAAAAAATATATGTGTGAAGCTTGTGAGGATGGCATAGTTGAGATTGCATTATCCACAAGGCCGGACTGCATTAGAAAAGAATATCTTGATGTATTAAAGAATATATCAGATGAAAAAAACATAGAAATTACAATAGAGCTTGGGCTTCAAAGTGTTAATTACCATACACTTAATAAAATAAACAGAGGCCATACTTTAGCCGAATTTATAGAAGCCGTATTGGAAATAAAGAAATACGGTTTTAAAACATGTGCACATATGATACTTAATCTGCCATGGGATGATATGACAGACTGTATAGAAGGGGCTAAAATAATTTCTGTTTTAGGTGTTGACTTTGTTAAGCTCCATTCGTTATATATAGCAGAAAACACAGAAATGGCTAAGCAGTATAAAAATGGAGATTTTGAGATATGTTCTTTAGATGAATACGCAAAAAGGACAGCTACTTTTATAAGATACCAAAGCAGTATTTAGAAAGAATAGTTTCAAGAGCACCTAAAGAAAACACGCTATTTGCTAACTGGGGAAGAAGCAACTGGTATGTGCGTGATTATATAGAAAATTACATGCGTGAAGAAGGCTACTGCCAATCCCAGCTTTGCAGGTATATGGGTGGCTCAGCTCTTGACGTATTTTTTAATAACTAAGTTTACGCTTAAGTTACAGTATTATTAACAAATAATGAACATTGTCGAAATGATTTGGCATGTGTGATAAAATAGTTACAATGCGCTAATAAAGATTTAAGTGGTTTGGTCAAATAATAAATAATGACCAAAATATAACAAGTAAGGGGGACGGGTAGTTAATGAGTAGCAAAATTAAATCAGCAGCATTTGCTGCGGCGCTTGTCGTGGCAGCCTGTTCGTTTATGTATTCAGCCAGTGCGTCATCTGACAGCGCAGGTTCAAGCGGTGACCCGCTTGTTACAAAAAGCTATGTTGATACGGCTATGGCTAATGTGCTTAACGTTGTAAATGGCAGCCAAGACACTGGCAGTTTGCCTTTGCAGACTGAAACAAGCAGCGGTTTTGAGCCGGTTTCTCTGCAAAAAGGACAAATTTTGCTGGGAAAAGGCGGCTCTGAAATAATACTAAGAAGCGGTTCGGCTTTATCTTATACAGAAAGCACTGACGGAATTATAGATGTTACATCAGGTCAGGAATACTATAACGGACAAAGCCTTACGGCTAATCATCTGCTTATTGTTTCAAGAGATGACGGAAGGGGAGCTGCCGTAACTTCTGAAGAAGCATGGTTTATTGTAAAAGGCGGGTACACAATTAAGTAACTTGCCTTAAGTAATTTAAGGGAGAGATTTGCAAATTGAAAAAATTCGTTTCACTAAAAAAGCTTTTATTTGCCGGAATTATAGCCGGAGCGGTTTTTTCTTCATTTCCTGTATTTGCAGCTCAGAGTCTGTATGAGCAGGTAACGGAAGAAGTTCTGGCTAAAGGAATAGATTATAAAGTAAAACACAGACTTACAACTGAAGGCTGGCTTGATATTTATGTTCTTACAGCTGATTTAACAAACCCTAACATAGAAGTTGAACCTATTGACTCTAAAAAAGAATTGGGCTTAAGGGAAACTGTAGATAAAATTGTCTCTGACAATTCCGCTGTGGCAGGTGTTAACTCCGCATACTTTGGAATGACAAGTAAGTATTCAGCATCTTTTGGTCCTGAAATATCAAGAGGCGATATAATCTCAATTGATACGGATAAAAACATTAATTCAAACCAGTTTGGAACATACTTTGTTGATAATAACGGCAATGCTATGTTCGACTACTTTAAAACAACAATGATTTTTAATGTTGAAGGCAAAGATTATTTTGAATTTGCCAGCATTAACAAAATAACACAAATGGTTTACCCGGTATATCTTGATAAAAACGCATGCGAAAATACATCGACTTTAGACGCAAGATTTCCTAACCTTGTTAAATTAAAAGTTGAAGGCGACCATATTACATACATATCTCAAAAAGGCGAAACTGTAAATGTGCCTGATGACGGATATTTAGTTGTTTTAAGCTCGGAATATGCCGACGCATATCTGCCATATTTAGCTGTAGGCCAGAGCGTAAAAGTAAATATAACTTCAACATTTGATTTAGATAACATTCAAACAGCTATTTCCGGCGGCGGCGTTATACTTAATAACGGTGTTAAGCCTGCGGATATAGGCGAAATGGCTTCCGGTCGTCAGCCAAGAACACTCCTTGGTCTTTCTCAGGACCAAAACACATTAAAGCTTATTGTTATAGACGGCAAGAGAAGCAATGGAAATAATGTAAGTATAGGTGCTGATGTAGATGAGGCAATACAGATTTTAAAAGATGAAGGCTGTTATTATGGTCTTAACTTAGACGGAGGCGGCTCGTCTACAATGGCTATTAAAAATGCCGATACTGGTAATGTTGAAATAGTAAACTCACCAGCAGAAGGCACAGCAAGAGCGGTTATGACTGCTGTAGGTATTTTTGACAACAGTCCTGTTGGAAATGTAACAACTCTTAAAGTTACTCCTTCAAGTGATGTAGCTGTTCCAGGCGGACATGTGACATTTACAGTAGAAGGCTATGACGAAAACCTGCATAAAATTGCCGTACCTACAGAGCAGATTCAGTTTGCATCAGATGACAACTCTGGTACATTCAACGGAAACACATATACTTATGGTGCAGCAGAAAACACAAATATAACTGTTACTTATAACGGCATAACTCAAACATGCAAGTTAAGCCTTGATTACGTAACAAGTATTTCTCCTGAGATATCTCAGATTTCATTAGAGCCGGGTGAAAGCAAAGAAATTAAAGTAACAGCACATACATCATCCGGCAGCAGCATGGATATTACAAATATTGCTCAGTACGACACAACATTTGGCACAATGAGCGGTAATGTTTATTCAGCAGCTGAAAAGGGCAGCGGATATATAACCTGTTCTTATGCAGGCAATACATGTTATGTTGAGGTAGCAGTAGGAAGCGAAGATAAGCAGATTGACTCTTTCGAGAATATTCAGTATCTTAACTTTACATCATATCCAACTGATATTCAGGGTATTGCCGGACTGTCTAAGAAAAACTTTACAGACGGAGCAACAGGTCTTGGCTTAAGCTATTACTTTAAGCAGTCCGAAGAAACACAGGCAGCATACCTTAACTTTGTAAACCCTCAGCCTATAGCTGGAAGTCCGTCAAAGCTTAAATTAAAGATATACGGCAATGGTACTGGCCAGTGGGTAAGAGCCAAAATTACAGATGCAAATGGTACCGAAAGCGTAATAGATTTTTCAAGAGATGTAAATTGGCAGGGATGGCAGGATGCAACGGCTGATATTCCTGACGGAGTAGCATACCCAATTACTCTTAATACTATTTATGTGGCTGCATTAACAAATACAAATACAGACCAGCAGGCGATGTATTTTGATGATTTAAGAGGAGTATATCCTATAGAGGCAAATGTTGATGTACCTAAAGCTCAGTCAGTTTCTGACGCTGACTTTGTAACAAAAGAGGACGGATACTACTATATTAATATAGCCGGAACTGTATCAAGCGGAAATGTAAGCGATACTGCCTTATATGACAGCGAAAGAAGTAAAATACACCAGCTTCTCCAAACTAACGCTGATACAGCAGTTTATGGCGGAAAAAGCGATATATCAACTGGTGACAGCATTGAGGTTATAAGATGGCAGAACGGTTATTCCGTTTATTACAAAGACAATGTAACACTTGTTAATATGACTGCAGTTAACGGCGGATTTAAGAGCACTAACTGGGATCAGTGGCAGAGATTTAAAAACGATGTTATGATGTCGCCTAACAAATATGTTGTGTTCTTTATGGACACATCACCTTCTAACTTCAGTGACCCGATGGAAGGTGACTTGTTTAAGAGTGCACTTAAAGAGATAGAAGAAGCAGGCAGAGATGTTATGGTTGTTTCTTCATCATCTACAGCGTGCTGGACTAGTGTAAAAGACGGAATACAGTATATTAATCTTCCTTCACTTTGGCTTAATGACGGAAGCATTAACCCTGACTTCAGAATACTTAAGTTAAGAATAAGTGACGATAGAATATCATATCAAATAAGCAACGTTTATTAAAATTACAAGGCTATACAGATTTAATTTAACGTATAATGTTGAAAACATGTTATGGTTATGTTAAAATCTGCATAGCCTTAAGTTTTTATGAGAATATTTTAATATTAGAATGTTTATTGGAAGGAAGATATATAAATGGGAAAATATTTCGGGACAGACGGCTTCAGGGGTGAAGCTAATGTTAATTTAACTGTAAATCATGCTTTCGAAGTCGGAAGATTTCTTGGCTGGTACTACGGCAAGGATAAAAATGAAAGATGCAAAATTGTTATAGGTAAGGATACAAGGCGTTCAAGCTATATGTTTGAATATGCTCTTGGAGCAGGTATAACATCTACAGGCGCTGACGCCTATCTTCTGCATGTTACAACAACTCCAAGTGTTGCTTATGTAGCCAGAACAGAGGACTTTGACTGCGGAATTATGATTTCAGCAAGCCATAATCCTTTTTATGATAACGGAATTAAGCTCATTAATAACCGCGGCGAAAAAATGGACGAAGAAACAATACTTAAAATAGAAGATTATTTAGACGGAAAATTAGGCGAGCTTCCAAATGCTCACAGAGAAAATATAGGCAGAACGGTTGATTATTCTGCCGGAAGAAACAGGTATATAGGTTATTTAATTTCTCTTGCAACACGCTCTTATCAGGATATAAAGGTTGGTCTTGACTGCGCAAATGGCAGTGCTTGGATGATTGCAAAAAGTGTTTTTGACGCCCTTGGTGCAAAAACTTATGTTATTAATGCTGAGCCTGACGGAACTAATATTAATATGAACTGTGGTTCAACACACATAGAGTGCCTTCAGAAATTTGTTAAGGAAAAAGGCCTTGATATAGGTTTTGCTTTTGACGGAGATGCTGACAGATGCATCGCTGTTGATGAAAAAGGAAATGTAGTAAATGGCGATTTAATACTTTACGTTTACGGCTGTTATATGAAGCGCCGCGGCAAGCTTTTAAATAATACTATTGTAACAACTGTTATGTCTAACCTTGGACTTTATAAAGCTCTTGATGCGCAAGGCATATCTTACGAAAAAACAAACGTAGGCGACAAGTACGTTTATGAAAACATGGTTAAAAACGGCCATCGTATAGGCGGTGAGCAGAGCGGTCACATAATATTTAGAAAATACGCCACTACAGGTGACGGTATTTTGACTGCTATTAAAATGATGGAGGCTATGATTGAGTCTAAAGAGCCTTTAAGCAAGCTTACAGAGCCGGTTAAAATTTATCCTCAGATACTTAAGAATATAAAAGTAAAGGATAAGAAAGAAGCACAGGCTGATGAAGATGTTCAAAAGGCTGTTAATGAAGTTGCCTTAAAGCTTGGTTCTAACGGCAGGGTGCTTGTTAGAGAAAGCGGCACAGAGCCTCTTATAAGGGTTATGGTTGAAGCTGAAACAACAGAAATTTGTGAGGAGAATGTTGATTATATTTTAAATACAATAAAGAATAAAGGATATGAAGCGGTATAAGTACGCTTCTGTTATTACGCGCCGGGATTTTTCCGGCGTTTTAATATATAATTTTTTTCACAGGGGGAATTTTGACAGAGGGGGTATTGTTATGGAAAAGCAAAAACAATTTGACATGCTTAACGGGCCTTTAATGGGGAAAATTATTATATTTGCCATACCTGTTATACTTACAGGCGTTTTGCAGCTGTTATTTAATGCTGCTGACACCATAGTAGTAGGACGGTATGCAGGTAGTGATTCTCTTGCGGCAGTAGGCAGTACAACAGCACTTATCAGTTTGCTTGTTAACTTTTTTATAGGAATATCAATAGGAGCAAATGCTGTAACTGCAAGGCTTATAGGTACGGGCGATAATAAGGGAATAGAAGAAACAGTACATACTTCAGTGCTTACAAGCCTTATAAGCGGTGTAATATTGGTATTTGTTGGTGTACTGTTTACAAAACCTATACTTATATTAATGGGTTCACCAGAAAATGTTTTGAATAAATCCTCACTTTATTTGAGAATTTATTTTGTTGGTATGCCTGCTACAATGCTTTATAACTTTGGCAGTGCTATATTAAGAGCTTTTGGCGATACAAAAAGACCTTTACTCTACCTTACATTAGGCGGAATAATTAATATTATACTTAACTTAATTTTTGTTATTGTGTTTAATATGGATGTTGCTGGTGTAGGTTTGGCTACAACTATTTCTCAATGTATATCAGCACTTCTTATACTAAAAAGATTTCTTTCAACAGAAGAAACATATAAGCTCAATTTAAAAAAGCTTAAAATATATAAATTAAGGCTGATACAGATATTTAAAATAGGCATACCGGCTGGACTGCAAAGTGCTGTGTTTAATTTTTCAAACGTTATAATTCAGTCTTCAGTTAACTCTTTTGGCGCAGCAGTAATGGCAGGAAATGCTGCTTCTTCAAGCATAGAAAATATTATTTATGTTGCCATGAATTCATTTAATCAATCAGCTCTTACTTTTATAAGCCAAAATTATGGCGCAGGAAAGATTAGCAGAATTAAGAAGATTTATGCTGAATGTCTTTTCCTTGTGTTTGTTGTAGGCGTAGTTATGGGAATAGCTGTTTTTGCTGTAGCTGATGTATTAATTGGCATATATTCAAAAGACCCTGAAGTTATACAGTACGGAATAACAAGGCTTTCTTTAATGTGCGCTACATACTTCCTTTGTGGAATGATGGATACTACAACAGGTGCTTTAAGGGGTATAGGATATTCCTTCTCATCAATGTGTATAGCTCTTGTATGTGTTTGTGGTATAAGGCTTGTTTTTGTGTTTACTTACTTCCAGACTCACAGAACATACTTTACTCTTTTTCTGTCTTACCCGCTTTCTTGGATTGCGGCGCTAAGTTTGGAGGCTGCGCTTTTTATATATGCCTACAGGAAAATTTTAAAGACAAGAAGCCAAACTATAAGTGCGGAGACATAACTTTTTATTGAACAATTTAAAATGATAAAGTATAATAAATTTACGCTGTTTTTCAGTAGTCAAAAGAAAAGGAGAATTGCAAAATGATTAAAGATGTTATGAAGGCTTTAACAGCTTACGATAAAGAAGTTGGCGAAGCTATGGAGCTTGAGTTTAAACGCCAGAACAGAAATTTGGAGCTTATAGCTTCCGAAAACATTGTTTCAGAGCCTGTTATGATGGCTATGGGAAGCATACTTACAAATAAGTATGCTGAGGGTTACCCGGGAAAACGCTACTATGGTGGATGCGAGAATGTTGATATTATAGAGCAGATAGCTATTGACAGAGCAAAAGAACTTTTTGGCTGTGAATACGCAAATGTTCAGCCTCATTCTGGAGCACAGGCTAATATGGCTGTATTTTTTGCTATGCTTGAGCCTGGTGATACTGTTCTTGGTATGAATCTTGCCCATGGTGGTCACCTTACACACGGAAGCCCTGTTAATATGTCAGGTAAATATTTTAACGTAGTGCCTTATGGTGTAAATGATGAAGGCTTTATTGATTATGATGAGCTTAGAAGAATAGCTCTTGAAGCAAAGCCAAAACTTATTATTGCCGGTGCTTCAGCTTATGCAAGAAAGATTGACTTTAAGAAATTCAGAGAAGTAGCAGACGAGTGCGGTGCTTATCTTATGGTAGATATGGCACACATTGCAGGACTTGTTGCTGCAGGCCTTCATGAAAGCCCAATTCCTTATGCTGATGTTGTTACAACAACAACACATAAAACACTTAGAGGACCAAGAGGCGGTCTTATTCTTTCAAACAACAAGATTAACGAAAAATTCAACTTTAACAAAGCTATATTCCCTGGTATTCAGGGTGGACCGCTTATGCATGTTATTGCTGGTAAAGCTGTATGCTTTGGTGAAGCCCTTAAACCTGAGTTTAAAGCATATCAGACACAGGTTGTTAAAAATGCAAAGGCCCTTGCTGACGGTCTTATGAGCCATGGCCTTAAGCTTCTTACAGGCGGTACAGATAACCACCTTATGCTTCTTGACTTAAGAGGTCTTGAAATAACAGGTAAAGAGCTTCAGAATAAGTGTGATGAGGTTTATATTACACTTAACAAGAATGCTGTTCCTAACGACCCAAGAAGTCCGTTTATTACATCAGGTGTAAGAATTGGTACACCTGCTGTTACATCAAGAGGTCTTGTAGAGGCTGACATGGCTAAGGTTGCAGAACTTATTAACCTTGTTATTACAGACTTTGATGCTAAGGCTGACTTTATAAGAGAAGAAGTTACAAAGATTTGTGACAAATACCCAATTTATAAATAATTATGTTTTAAAATAAGTGCCGGTTTTTATCGGCATTTATTTTTAGTATTTTAAGGCGTCGGCAAAAACACTGCCCGGTTGGTAGTCCGGGCGCAGTTTAAATATTTATAACTTGTTTATAACTTATTTATAACTGTCAGTAACCTGCCTCCTTGGTTGTCCAGACGGCGCTGTGTATTTTTTAAAGGAGGAAAAAGAATATGGATAAGACTAAGTTTACTTTTACAGTATTTTTTGACGGTACATTCTATCAGGGTGTATATGAAAGGGATGACGGCATAAAATACGAAGTTTGCAAAATCATTTTTGGCAAAGAGCCAAAGGATTATGAAATTTATAATTTTATGCTTAGAAATTTTGCAAAAATGAGGTTTAGTCCATATTTACTATCAGATGCACATGCCGAAAAACATATTAATCCTAAACGCATGCAGAGGCTTATTAAAAAACAGACTGTAAACAGCGGCATAGGTACAAAAGCTCAACAGGCAATTAAATTAATGCATGAGCAGAATAAAATATTGTCTAAAAAAAGCAGGCATTTAAGGGAAAACGAGAAAAAAGAACAGATATTCAGAATTAAACAGGAAAAAAAGAAAGAAAAAAGAAAAGGCCATTAATAAAAACAGCTGTATACAACGCTATGTATACAGCTGTTTTATATTTTGTATACAGTATTGTATAATTATTCGTATTGACTTGTAAACAATTAACTGTAAAAGGCTGTAATTCAAAAGTTTATAGTCGAAAAATGAGAATTTTTTAATAAATCTATTGAAATATACAGTAATTTCGTATTATTATAAAATGTCTGCAAAATTTTAATTATTTAGGGGGATTTATTTATTATGGAAGGGCTTAAGCCTAAGCTTTTTACAGTTTTAAAAAGCTACAGCAAAGAACAGTTTGTTAAAGATGTAATATCAGGAATTATAGTTGCTATTATAGCCTTGCCGTTATCAATAGCTCTTGCTCTGGCATCGGGGGTTGGACCGGAGCAGGGTCTTTATACAGCTATTGTGGCAGGTTTTATAATTTCTTTCCTTGGCGGAAGCCGGGTACAGATTGCAGGTCCTACAGCAGCATTTGCGTCAATAGTAGCCGGTATTGTGGCCACAAGTGGTATGGATGGGCTTATTGTTGCTACTGTACTTGCCGGTATTATACTTGTTGTAATGGGTGTTTTAAGACTTGGCAACTTAATTAAGTTTATACCTTACACTATAACAACAGGTTTTACATTTGGTATTGCGGTTACAATAGCCGTTGGACAGGTTAAAGATTTTTTAGGCCTTACTTTTTCTTCTTCGCCTATTGAAACAACAGGTAAAATAGTTGAGGTATTTAAAAGTATAGGAACAATTAATTTTATGGCACTGATTATTGGCTTAATTTCATTGGCTATACTTATATTATGGCCTAAAATTAAAGCGCTGGATAAAATACCGCCTTCACTTATAGCTGTTATTGTTTCAGCGGCACTTGTTAAGATTCTTGATTTAAATGTAAATACTATTGGTGATTTATATACTATATCTTCAAGCCTGCCTTCAATTACTTTGCCATCATTGTCGTTTGATGTTATAACAAAGTCACTGCCGGACGCTTTTACAATAGCAATACTTGCGGCTGTTGAGTCACTTTTATCTTGTGTTGTTTCAGATGGTATGATAGGCGACAGACATAATTCTAATATGGAGCTTATAGCTCAAGGCGCAGGAAATATTGGTTCAGCACTTTTTGGCGGTATACCTGCAACAGGTGCTATTGCAAGAACAGCGGCTAATATTAAAAATGGCGGACGTTCACCAATAGCAGGTATGGTACATGCTGTAGTTCTGCTTATAATACTTGTTGTTTTAATGCCTTATGCGGCTCTTATACCTATGCCTGCAATAGCGGCTATACTTTTTATGGTAGCTTATAACATGAGTGGTTGGAGAGAGTGTGTAAACCTTATTAAAACATCACCAAAGAGCGATATTTCAATACTTCTTGTAACACTTGTTCTTACAGTTATATTTGACCTTGTAGTTGCAATAATAGCTGGCCTTTTGCTGGCGGCAATACTTTTTATGAAACGTATGGCAGACGTTACGGAAGTTGAAAGCTGGAAATATATAGGTGAAGATGGTGTGGATGCAGACAACATAAACCTTAAGGTTGTACCTAAGAACACTATTGTTTTTGAACTTAACGGACCTATGTTTTTTGGCATGGCTGATAAAATATCAAGGCTTATGTTTGACAAAACAAAAGATGTACTTATATTAAGAATGAGGGGCGTTCCTTCAATGGATATAAGCGCTTTAAGAAGCCTTAAAACTTTGTTTAATGACTGCAAGAAGAATAAAGTAACTCTTGTGCTTTCACATGTAAATGAACAGCCTATGCACGTGCTTGAAAAAGCCGGATTTATAGAAGAAATAGGCAGAGAAAATATATGTGCATGTATAGATGACGCTCTTAAGAGGGCAGAAGAAATAAAATAAATTATAAGCGTGCTTAAGACATTAAACTTAAGCATGCTTTTTTTATTTAAATAAAAGCGCCTTGTCTTTTTGTCAGACAAAGCGCCTTTTAAATTATTTAACTACGATATTAACTATTTTCTTAGGAACGTAAATTTCTTTAACTATTGTTTTATCTGCAAGTCTTGAAGCAAGTACTTCTTTTGCCTTTGCAAGAACAGTGTCTTTATCGCTTTCAGCAGAAATTGTAAGGTTTTCTCTGAATTTACCGTTAATCTGTAATGGAATAGTTATTTCATCAACTGTAAGTTTTGATAAATCAGCTTTTGGCCATGATGCATCAAATATTGAACCTTCATGTCCTGTATCAATCCATAACTCCTGAGCAATATGCGGTGTAAACGGAGCAAGAAGTATAAGAAGGTCCTCAATACATGATTTATCAATACCGTCCTGAGCTTTAGCTACATCTATCATTTTAGATGTGTACTCCATAAATCCACTGACAACTGTGTTTGTTGTAAGGGCTTCAAGACGTTTTGTAATCTGGTCTATCATTGTGTTTTTAACAAAATCAGACTCTTTTGTTGGTGCATGGTCTTTATCTTTGTATGTGTATATAAACTTCCATACTCTGTTAAGATAACGGAATACGCCGTCGATACCGCTGTCGTCCCATTCGGAGTCAACCTCTGGCGGACCAACAAAAAGCTCGTACATTCTTAATGAGTCACAGCCATATTTCTTAACAAGGTCGTCAGGTGAAACTACATTGCCTTTTGACTTACTCATCTTAGAACCGTCTTTGTTAATCATACCCTGATTGAAAAGCTTAAGGAATGGCTCGTCAAAGTCTACAACACCTATATCATAAAGGAATTTTGTGTAGAATCTTGCGTAAAGAAGATGAAGAACAGCGTGCTCAACACCGCCTACATACATATCAACAGGGAGCCATTTTTTAAGTGCTTCTTTGCTTGCAAGCTCTTTATCGTTGTGTGGGTCGGCATATCTAAGGAAATACCATGATGAACCTGCCCACTGAGGCATTGTGTTTGTCTCACGTTTTGCAGGACCGCCGCATTTAGGGCATGTAGTATTTACCCAGCTGTCAATAGCCGCAAGAGGTGACTCTCCTGTATCTGTAGGCTTGTAGTTTTCAACTTCAGGAAGCTCAACAGGGAGCTGGTCGTCAGGAACTACAACTGTTCCGCAGTGAGGGCAGTGAACAAGAGGAATAGGCTCTCCCCAGTACCTCTGTCTTGAGAATACCCAGTCACGAAGTTTATAGTTAACTGTCTTTTTGCCAAGGCCTTTTTCTTCAAGCATGTGAGGAGCTTTTTCTTTAGCCTCAAAAGCTGTCATGCCTTCAAAAAGAGGTGAGTTAATCATAACACCGTCGCCTGTATAAGCCTCTGTAAGCTCTTTTTCTTCCTCGTCCTTTGGTTTAATAACCTGAATAATAGGAAGATTGAATTTTTTAGCAAACTCAAAGTCACGCTCGTCGTGTGCAGGTACGCACATGATAGCGCCTGTACCGTAATCAGCAAGTACATAGTCAGCAACCCAGATAGGTATAAGGGCATTATTTAATGGGTTTACACCATAAGCGCCTGTAAATACACCGGTTTTTTCTTTATCTGACATACGGTCTACAGATGACTTTGTTGATGCCTGATAGCAGTAGTCCTCAACAGCCTGTCTGCATTCATCTGTAGCTATTTCTTTAACAAGCTTATGCTCAGGTGAAAGAACCATAAATGTAGCACCGTAAAGTGTATCAGGTCTTGTTGTGTAAACAGTTATTTTTTTGTCTGTGCCGTTTATTTTAAAGTCAACTTCTGCACCGTAGCTTTTGCCAATCCAGTCAGACTGCATTTTTTTAACTTTTTCCGGCCAGTCAAGTTTGTTAAGGTCATTAAGAAGTCTCTCAGCGTAATTTGTTATTTTAAGCATCCACTGACGAAGATTTTTCTTTGTTACCTGTGAACCGCATCTTTCGCAAACACCGTTTGTTGCTTCTTCATTGGCTAAAACGCATTTACAGCTTGGGCACCAGTTAAGAGGCATTTCTTTTTCGTAAGCAAGGCCTTTTTCAAACATTCTGGCAAATATCCACTGTGTCCATTTGTAAAAGCCTTTGTCTGTTGTGTTAATTTCACGGTTCCAATCATAAATAGCGCTTATTTCGTGAAGCTGACGCTTAACGTTTGCAATATTTGCTTTTGTACTTACTTCAGGATGAGTATTTGTTTTAATTGCGAAGTTTTCGGCAGGAAGACCGAAAGCGTCCCAGCCCATTGGATGAAGTATCTGATAGCCCTGAAGGAGTTTATAGCGGCTTATAACATCGCTTAAAACATAGCCTCTCCAATGGCCTACATGAAGGCCTGTTCCTGAAGGGTAAGGGAACATATCAAGGCAGTAATATTTAGGTTTTTTGTCATCTTCTTTGTTTACAGGATTTTTTTCCCATTCAGCACGCCATTTTTTTTCAATAGCGGCGAATTCATAACGACTGTTCATTTAATTTCCTCCCAAAAAGATTATTAAAAGCCGGCTTATTATCTGCTGATTTTAAAGCGAAAATAAAAAAATCCCTCATCTCGTTAGAGACGAAGGATATTCCTCGCGGTACCACTCTATTTTGCCAAAAGGCACAACTCAAAATCTTTAACGCAGACATACGCCAGACCTACTATTATTTCAGCCTGAAGCTCAAAGGCGAGTTCGGAAAAAATATAATGCCGTCTTGCACCTTCCGGCGGCTCTCTGAAAATATATTAAGTCCTACTGCTCCTTATCAAAGCCTGAAATATGAAATTACATTAATTTATACCATATATTTAAAAATAAATCAAGGCAAAAATATATTAATTGCCTAATTCCCCAACAAAATTTGTTTTAAAATACTTTCTTATTGTTTCCATATCACGTGTTTTAGTAAGTACCCATTTAAGTTTTGCGTACACAGCCTCTGTTGTCATACTGCCGCTTTCTATGGCGCCGGCATTTAACGCAAGAAGCCCGCTTTCGTACACTTTAAAGTTGCTTTCTTCATACAAACACTGACTGCAAAGTACAACAGGTATGTTATTTTCAATTAATTTTTTAATGCCGCTAACAGTGTTGCTGAATTTAAAGCTCATTCCGCCAAGGCCGAAGCCTTCAATTATAACACCGTCAAATTTGCTTTTTATTATGTATTCAAATATCATTGTATCCATGTCAGGAGTTAATTTTAATAATAATACACGGCTGTTTGAAATGTTTGAATATTCAAATTCTGAATTGGATTTGAATAAAGAATTATAGTTAATTTCAAGTCGGTCGTTTTTAAGTATGGCTGTGTATGGGTAATTTATACTTTCAAAGGCATTGTCGCTTACTGTATGAGTTTTTACACAGTGAGTGCTGGATATTACTTTATCGTAAAATGCTACAAATACACCGCATAATCCGCTTTTTGCAGTTTTAATGGCAAGGGATATATTTGAGTAACCGTCGCTGTCTTTTTCACATGCAGGCCGCTGTGAGCCGGTAAGGACAACAGGAATATGTATGTTCTGAAGCATAAAAGAAAGAGCAGAAGCAGTGTATGCCATCGTATCCGTTCCGTGGCATACAATAATGCCTATGTAATCGTCTTTACTGCGGCAAATTTCATCGCCTATTATATTCCATTGTGCACAGCCCATATCGGAACTGTCTATGCTCATTAACTCTTTTACATCAAATTCATCAGCAGAAATTTCTTTAAGTATGTTTTTAAAATATGCTTCTCCATTTAAAGGAACAAGGCCGGAGTTTGTTTTTTCGCAGGCTATAGTTCCGCCTGTAAGAATAACAAGAATTTTATCCATTAGTATAAATCCTTTCAAAACTTATAAATAAAAAAACTTATTCTTCCAATATTTGTATTTCATAAGGCGAATGAACAGGGTCATTTAAACTTTTAAGGTATTCGCAGGCTACAACAAAGCCTTTCTTAATGTTGTTTTTACTGCAATACTCTTTTAAAAATGAAACATTGAAATTTTCAAATAATATTTTGGCACGACAGCATATGTAATCGCCTTCAGGTATGGTCTTAATGTATTTGGATTTTTCTACTGGTAAATCGCGTATCGAAACAGTTGAAAACAAAGGCCTAAATTTATTATTAAGCAAGCTTTCAAAATCCAGTATATAGCCATAAGGGTTTAAAATCTGCATATTGCTGAAAGGCTCAGACATAACAATACGCCTAAGTTCCATGTCCATTTCATACATAGAGTCGGTTTCGGAGCAGGGGGTGGCTATCATATATCTTTCAGGAAAGTGCTTTGTATAAATTTCTTCTGTAGTTTCCAAAGATTTTGAATATTCAAAAAAATCACAAAGCCACTGAACATCCTGCTGTTTTCTCTCCAGTTCCAGTCTTTCTTCCTCAAGTTTATCTATCTGCTGTTTTAAAAAATCCTCTATTAATTTAAGGTTATGGCTTTCAAAAAGCTCTTTCATTTCTTTTAAAGGCATACCTATGTTTTTGTATCTTTTAATTTTATCTATAAACGAAAATTGGTCGTATGTATAGTATCTGTATCCGTTTTCTTTGTTAATATATTTGGGTTTTAAAAGGCCGATTTCATCGTAATGACGCAAGGCTTTGATAGACACATTATTTATTTTTGCCGTTTCCCCTATAGAAAATATTTCTTCCATACTGAATTTCTCCTTTTGTGCAATATATACAAAAGATTTGCTAAAAAGCCAAGTTTAGGGGCTGAGCTTTTTATTTGACCAGTCCCCAAGGGTATAGTTTATACTTTTTATCAAAAGATAAGAAGTATTCCGGAATACTATTTATTAAAGGCATTTCTATTATAAAGGAGGACATGTTTAATGTCAAAATTATCAGATGAAAATTTAAGTCTTGATACAAAGCTTATTCATGTAGGACATACATTTGACCCTGTTACACATTCTATGGCAAGCCCGATATATCAAACGGCAACTTTTGGCTTTAACACTGTTGAGGAAATGGACTCTGCATGGGATAAACTGGGGTATTTATATACAAGAGAGGGCAACCCTACAGTTATAGCCCTTGAAGAAAAACTTGCCGCAATTGAAGGGGGAGAGGCGGCTGTTGCTATGGCATCTGGCATGGGTGCTGTTTGTTCCACGCTGCTTACACTTTTAAACAAAGGAGAGCATTTACTTTGCTCCGAAGGCCTTTTTTTCCACAGTGACATATTTATGAGAGAGCTTATAGACAAAATGGGAATAGAAGTAAGCTTTGCCGATTTTAGGGATATTGAAGATGTAACACAGAAAATTAAAAATAATACATCAGTTATATTTATAGAAACACCGGCAAACCCAACACTTGGAGTAGTTGACATAGAAGCAATTTCAAAAATAGCAAAATCCAACGACTGCATATTTATAGTTGACAGCACATTTGCGCCGCCGCCTGTGCAGACTCCGCTTAAGTGGGGAGCAGATATAGTTGTGCATTCCCTTACAAAATATATAAACGGTCATGGTGACGCTTTGGGCGGTGCGGCAATAGGAAGCAAAAAGCTTATAGAAAAAATAAAGTATCCGGGTATGCCTTGCTTTACTGGAGCGGCTTTATCACCTTTTAATGCATGGCTTATTATGAGAGGCATGCAGACACTTGATATGAGAGTTAAAAAGCACTGTGCAAATGCTCTTGCAATAGCGTCTTATTTGGAAACAAGGCCTGAGGTTGAAAGAGTTATTTATCCTGCTTTAAAATCACATCCTCAGCATGCTATTTGTGAAAAACAAATGAACTCAATGGGCGGCGGAATAGTATCCTTCTGGCTTAAAGACGGAATAAACGGTATGACTATAAGACAGGCGGATTATAAGCTTTGCAACAGCCTTAAGCTCTTTACAATAGCTACAAGCCTTGGAGAAGGCCATACACTTATACAGGTTGAAAACAGTAGTATGCTCAGGATAGCTGTAGGACTTGAAAATGAAAATGATTTAATTAACGATTTAAAACAGGCGTTTGATAATTTATAATAAAAAGGGAGTAGGATTATGGGAACTAAGGTTAGTTTTTATGAAAAATACAGATGGCTTATAGCTGTTACGCTTTTGGCATTTGGTACATACGCAATGTTTGGACTTCCAACTATGAAATCTGTTTTTTACGAGCCAATGAGAACATCATTAGGCCTTACACATGAACAGTTTGGAACAGTAAACGGACTTTACGGCAAAATATGCTTTTTAATGTATTTCCCTGGCGGATGGCTTGCAGATAAGTTTGATGCAAGAAAGTTGCTTTGTTTTTCTTACATAGCTTCAGGTATTTTAGGCTTATGTCTTGCGGCATATCCAAGTTATTTAGGTATTCAGCTTATATTTATGGCTTGGGGAGTAACTACAATTTTAACTTTCTGGGCAACACAGATTAAAGTTATACGTTCTTTGGGCTCAGATGAAATTCAGGGAAAAATATTCGGTGTTGAAAACGGACTTGAAGGCGTATCCGGAATGATTATAAGTTTTATAGGCCTTGCTATATTTGGTATGGTTTCAGTAGAAGCATTAGGCCTTAGATATGTTCTTATTTTCCAGTCTATTCTTACTATGGCAATAGGTGTTGTAAGCTATTTGGTATTAAAAGATGTAAAGATAAGCGACAGCGAGGATGAGAAATACACTCTTAAAGATTACCTTGGAGTTTTAAAACTTCCTCAGGTTTGGCTTGTTGGCGGTATAGTATGCTGTTTCTATTTAATGAGGGCTTCTCTTTCTTATATCAGCCCTTACCTTGAGTCTGGATTTATGATGACAGCCGCTTTGGTTGGTACAGTTTCTATTATTAGACAAACAGGAACTAAAATATTTGCCGGACCGGTATTCGGCGCTTTATCAGACAAAAAAGGTTCTACAATTTTTATGATGGTTATTGGATTTATAGTAGCTATAGTTTGTGTAATTGGAATGATGGTTACACCTGTAGATACTAAAAACACAATGCTTGTTGTTGTATTAATGCTTGTTTTGGCTTTTGTTCTTTTTGGTATGACTGGTATAGGTTTTGCACAGATTTCAGAAAGTAAAATTCCGCTTAAGTACACAGGCGCTGCTGCCGGACTTATTTCAGTAATAGGATATGTACCAGACACATTTTATTACGATATAGCCGGAAGCTGGATAGAAAATTACGGCATGGCAGGCTATCAAAGAATATTTATACTTTCAGCAGCAGTTGGTGTTGTAGGTATTATTTTAAGTATTGCTTTAAGCAGAATGATAAAAAAAGTAAAAAGTTCTTCAGAAAACGCGTAATATTGATTTTAAAGTATCCTCCTGTTAATATGGGAGGATACTATATATGGGAGAGATAATATGTCATTGCTGGATGTGTTGGTAATTATATTGGTATTCGGCCTTACTGCTTATGTAGGCTACCGTTCGTCTAAAAATGTAAAAAATATTGACGACTTTACTTTGGCTGGTTCGCGTTTAGGTAAAATCCAAGCCGGTTTCAGCATGGCGGCAACGGAATTTGGCGGAAGCAGCCTTATAGGCACAATGGCTTTCTGTTACGGTGTTGGTCTTTCAGGTGCATGGTGGAGCTGGTCTGCTGTTCCGGCTCTTGTTATGCTGGGTGTGTTTTTTGCCGGAAGAATTAAGCTTCCCGGGATGGTTACTATAACAGAGTTTTTTGAAAGAAGATACGACAAAAAAACAAGGACATTTTCAACCATTTTGCATTTAATTGAAACATCTTTACAGATTTCAACACAGTTTCTTGTAGGTGCTACTGCCTTACATGGTATATTAGGCATACCTAAAGTGTTATCTATTATTTTAACTATTGTTTTTGTTATGCTTTATACTGTTGGCGGCGGTTTAATTGCAGTTGTTAATACAGATATACTGCAATTTGTGGTTGTTGTAATTTCGGCTTTAGTTGCGGCACCTATTGCTGTTTATTCAGCTGGTGGTTTTTCTAATATGCAGAGCATTCTTCCGCCTGAATTTTTTACTTTTAATCAAGTGGATATAGCTACTATTGTTTCATGGTGTCTTTTCAGCTCTTTTGTGTATGCAACAAACCAGCATTATATTCAAAGGCTTTTGGCATCAAAAGACAAGAGTACAGCAAGATTTTCGTTTGTATTTACAGGTGTCTGCTATATTTTCTATGGTTTGCTTATAGCTGTTATTGGTGTGTGCATTGCTGCTTTGATACCTGGTTTAAGTGACGCAAATATGGGTTACGCTATGCTTATTAAAAATTATATGCCTGCCGGAATAAGAGGTGTTATACTTGGAGGACTCTTTGCGGCTTCTATGTCAACGGCAGACTCTATTTTGCTTTCAGCTTCTACACTTTTTGTAAACGATTTATATATTCCTTTTAAAAATAAAAGAGCACAAAAGGTAAATGAACTTAAAGTTATTAAAATTACAACCGTTGTGGTTTCTGTTTTAGCCGGAATTATAAGTATTTTTTCCGAAAATATAATATCATTAATGTATCTTAGTGGTTTGTTTTATTCAACGGCTGTGTTCTTTCCGCTTATTATCGGTCTTTACTGTAAAAGAATTAATGCACAAGGCGCATTTGCGGCTATTGCATCAACAGTTGTGATAGGTATTTTTTCTGAATTATTCCTCGCAGGCAAGGCACCGGGAATATTGGGTATTCCATCAAACATTATGGCATGTTCATGTGGTTTTATAATTTTAGTCGTAGTTTCGCTTTTAACAAAAGCACCTGATAAAGAGAAAACTGAATTTTTAAAAGGTTAAATTTTATTATAATTTGCATATTATTCACTGCAAAAAGCAGACACATAATTTATGTGCCTGCTTTTTATGTTTAAATATTAAATTTTAGGTAGCAAAAAATGCTTACATTATAAATACTTTTATAAATAAAATAACAAGTATTATTATAAACATAGGCCGTATAAAGCGTGAGCCTTTTTTAATAGCCATTTTAGAACCTAAAATATTGCCTGCTATGCCAAAAATAGCCGCCGGAAGGCCTATATGCCACAGAATTTGGCCGCTTATGGCAAATGTAACAAATGCGGCTATATTTGAGGCAAGGTTAACTACTTTTGCATTTCCTGAAGCAGTTAAAAGGTCAAATCCGCTGAATATTGTAAAGCATAAAATAAGGAATGTGCCTGTTCCCGGTCCAAAAAATCCATCGTAACAGCCAAGAATAAGGCCAATTATTATGCATGATATAATTAAGCGCTTTTGGGATATGCTGTCTGTTCTGTCTACACTGCCGAAATCTTTTTTAAATATAATAAATAAAGCAACTACAGGCAGTGTAATCATAAGTATAAACCTTAAAGCATTATCTGAGGCTATCATATTAAGCATAGCGCCTACCCATGAGCCAAAAAGGGCGGCAGCGGCAGAAACAAGAGCGGCTTTAATATGTATTTTTCCGCTTTTGAAAAAAGTCCAGGCCGAAAACATAGTACCAAACATAGATGAGCATTTATTTGTTCCTGTTGCTATATGCGGCGGTATGCCTGCTGCCATGTAAGCCGGAAGGGATATAAGCCCGCCTCCGCCTGCTGCAGAGTCTATAAAACCCGCCACAAAAACAAGAGGGCATACAACTAGTAAAATGTTAAAAGTTTCGTTCATTTGAATTTCCTCCGATGAAAAAATGTATTGACTTTGGCATTATACATTAAATTTTGATTATAATCAACAGCTTTTAAATACGATGTTAAAAACATAAAAAATACATTTTAATATATAAATGTACTTGAAACATAGTTATAATTACTATATAATGTTATAAATTCAATCTTAATAATCAATGGAGTTGATTAATTTGGAAATAGACTTTAACGAATTCAGACAAAAAGACCAACGCTCTATTATAGAGCTTAGCGATATACCTAATATCGACCTTTATATGGACCAAGTTACAACTTTTATGGAAACAAAGCTGAGCGGGTACAAAAGAAACGAAAAGGATAAAATACTTACTAAAACAATGATTAATAACTATGCTAAAGCAAGGCTTTTTCCACCGCCGGTTAAAAAGAAATATACAAAAAACCATGTAATGATGCTTATTATAATTTATCATCTTAAAAACATGCTCTCAATTAATGATATAGGCCGGCTTATAGCGCCTGTTACAAAAGCATTAAATGAGGACCCTAACAGCAATATACTTTCTGAGCTTTACAGCAGTTTTGTGCTTATGCAGAAAGAAGCATATGAGCTTATAGGTAAAAAGCAGTCTTTCGACGAGAATTTCTTTAATAAAATAGAAGTAAGCGAAATAATAAAAAAACAAAGCGAATTTACAGCTATATTATATGTTTTGGGATTTTCTATTTTTTCTAACCTTGAAAAACGCCTGTCTGAAAAAATAATAGACGGTATGTTTTGATTTTTTGGTAATTTAATTGAAATACTGCCTCCAAATGTGTTAAAATAAATTAACGGCTGAATTGGTTTTTATTGCCTTAATAATCAGCTGATATAATGTGAGGAGGAGTTTATTATGGTTAAGAAAATTTTAATGCTTTGCGGTGATTATACCGAGGATTATGAAACAATGGTTCCATTTCAGGCTCTCTCAATGTTGGGTTATCAGGTAGATGCTGTATGCCCTGACAAAAAAGCAGGCGATACTGTAGCTACTGCTGTTCACGACTTTTTAGGAAAACAGACATATACTGAGCTTACAGGTCATAATTTTGCTCTTACAGCTGATTTTGATGCTGTTAAAACATCGGATTATGTTGGTCTTTTTATTACAGGCGGACGTGCTCCGGAGTACATAAGGCTTAACCCAAGAGTAATTGAAATAGTTAAAGAATTCTTTGCAGACAATAAACCTGTTGCGGCTATATGCCATGGCCCACAGATTCTTACAGCAGCTGGTGTGCTTAAAGGTTATAAAGCAACTGCTTACCCTGCAGTAGGCCCTGATGTTACACTTGCAGGCGGTGAATATGTAGAAGTTCCTGTTGACCAAGCTGTTGTTGATAAGAACCTTGTTACAGCTCCTGCTTGGCCGGCTGATACAGCAATCTGCCGTGAGTTTGCTAAATTATTAGGCGCTAAAATTGAAATTTGATAACTAAATATAATTTTATAAAAAAAGCCAAAACTTATGTTTTGGCTTTTTTGTGTGCTTAAATATTATATACTTATTCTTTGATATAAATTCCGGTTACTTATTTATGTATACAAACAGACTGTTAAACATAAATTGTATATCGGAGGTGGATTTAATGGTAATTCATTTAAGAAAATTGGTTGTGTGTATTGCTTTACCGCTTATTGTTGGCTGGATTTCATCTTTAATTACACAGGGCAGCATGGAAGTATTTGAAACAATTAACAAGCCATACCTTTCACCGCCGGGCTGGGTTTTTCCTGTTGTTTGGACAATTCTTTATATACTCATGGGTATAGCCTCGTACATTGTACTTACATCCGGCCAAAGTCAACATAAAATTAAAACGGCACTTGCGGTATATTTAATTCAGCTTGTTTTTAATTTTGTATGGCCTATTATTTTTTTTAACGCTCAAAAATATCTTTTGGCATTTGTATGGCTTATAATATTGTGGGTACTTATTTTAATAACAACTGTTTTGTTTGGAAATATTTCAAAAACAGCAGGAAAGCTTATGATTCCGTACTTATTGTGGGTAACTTTTGCCGGATACCTGAACTATTCCATTTATATGTTAAACTAAACAAAAAATAAGGCTAAGCTGCAAAAAAAGTTTAGCCTTATTTTTTTGTTTGTTATGATATATTATTATAAAAACTGCCTTATGTCTTTTGAAAGGTTTTCTTCAAGTATTATAAGGTTTTTGGCAATATCTTTTGCCTTTTCATTTGCGTTTTTGTATTGATTAAGATATTTGCTTAGTGATTTTACACCCATGTTGCATCCGTCTGTAATTAAGTCTGCAATAGTTTGGTCTGATTCGTCAAAAGCCATTTTAACATTTGTTTTAAGCCAAGACATGCTTTTTGCCATAGGATTTGGCTCTTTACCCTCATCGTGATAAGAGTTTAAAAGTTCCTGAATTTCGTTTTCTAACTTTGAATGACTGTTTTTACAAACAATCAGTAAGTTTTTAAATACACTATTGCTTACATAGTTTAATACCTCGTCAATAGCGTCAATACCCATTTTAATGCCTGAATCACATTCTCTGAGAAGTCTTACTGTGTCCTGCTCTATTATTTTAACGCATCTCCTTTTTAGTTTGTTTTAGGTATTATCTGCTTTTTGAATTTAAAGTATGTGCTTTTTAAAATAAAACATAAAGTGAAGTATTAAATTAATTTTGATGACTGGTTTCGTTTTTTAAAAGCTCTTTTTTTAATGCCTCAATAAATTTTTTGCCGGCATTTGAAAACACTTGATTTTTTTTCCAAACAAAATTAAGGTTGCTTTTAAGGGCAGGGTTTAAAGGTTTAAAGCATAAAGGACTGTTTCCTGTTGTGTTTATCAGTTTATCAAGGCATAACGCATAGCCAAACCCTTGAGAAACAAGAACTGAGGCATTGTAAATTAAGTTATATGTAGCAACAATGTTAAAAATATTGAAATCACATCCGCACCAGCCTGAAAGCTCGTTTTGCACAAAAGACTGACGCGAAACAATTAAAGGCAAGTCTTTTAAATCTTCAGGAGTTATACAGTTTTTAACGGAAAGAGGGCTGTTTTTTGGCATAAGCAGTCCCCATGTATCAAAAACCGGCAGACGAATATAATTGTATTTTTCTATATCGGCAGGCTCTATTAATATTCCAAAATCAAGAAGACCGTTATCAAGCCTTTCTGTTACATCATCAGCATTACCGCTGAATAAATGGTAGCGTATATGAGGGTATTTGTCCTGAATACTTTTAGCGGTTTTTGCAATAATACTTACAGCGTCGGTTTCGCCGCTTCCTATGTATATGTCACCGCTTATTATTTCTTCCGGCTGTGAAAGCTCAAATTTTGTTTTTTCAGTTAAAGCCAAAATTTCCTCAGCTCTTTTGCGTAAAATTAAGCCTTCGTTAGTTAGTGTAACTTTTTTGTTCCTTCCGCCTCTGTTAAAAAGCTTAATACCCAGTTCATTTTCCAGCTCCATTATTTGGCGTGAAAGTGTAGGCTGTGTAATATGCATTTCTTCAGCGGCTTTGGTTATGCTTTCTTCTTTTGCAACAGCTAAAAAATATTTTAAAACTCTTATATCCATATGGCTCACCTTATTTTCAGTTTAATTAAATGCCTATAACGCATATTATATCATTTAATATAGGTATTTGCTATTTTATTTTACAAAGTTTATAATTTAAACAGAATAATAATAGAGAATAGTTCAAAGGAGAATATATATGGATTTAAAAGAATTTTTAGACAGACTTAATAACGGTGAAACAGTTGAGGGTGGCTCGCCGATGCACCAGTTTATGCATAACGTCAGTCAAGAAGCTTTGCGTATTACTGCTGAATTAAACGGAGCATATCATTTGCCGGAAGAAGTAAGAAGGCTGTTTTCAGAATTAACAGGCAAAACTGTAGATGAGTCATTTGGCTTGTTTCCGCCGTTTTATTCGGACTGCGGAAAAAATATTACTGTGGGCAAAAATGTATTTATTAATTCCGGCTGTCGTTTTCAAGACCAAGGCGGAATAACAATAGGCGATGGGGCGTTAATAGGACATAATGTAGTTTTAGCTACATTAAACCATGACTTTTCGCCTAAAAAACGCAGTACTATGCATCCTGCACCTATTGTAATAGGTAAAAATGTATGGATAGGCGCCAACGCCACCGTTGTGCCGGGTGTAACAATAGGCGACGGAGCAATTATAGCCGCTGGAGCTGTTGTTACAAAGGATGTGCCTAAAAATGCCGTTGCCGCAGGTGTGCCGGCTAAAGTTATTAAATATTTAGAGGAGGAGATATAATGGGTAAAAGGGTACTGGTTATTTCAACAAGTTTGAGAAAAAACTCTAATTCTGATATTTTGGCTAAAGAATTTGCTAGGGGTGCTGCCCAAAGCGGCAATGATGTTGAATTTGTTTCATTAAACAATAAAACAATAGCTTTCTGCAAAGGCTGTCTTGCTTGTCAAAAAACAAAAGAATGTGTTATAAAAGATGATTCAAACGAAATAGTTGAAAAAATGGGTTTAGCTGATGTAATAGCATTTGCCACACCTATTTATTATTATGAAATGTCTGGTCAAATGAAAACATTGATAGATAGAAGCAATCCTTTGTTTACATCGGACTATAATTTTAGGGATATATACCTTATTGCAGCATGTGCCGATGACAGTGAATCTGCTGTAGACGGTGCCACAAAAGGCCTTCAAGGCTGGATAGACTGCTTTGAAAAATGCTCTTTAAAGGGTGTTGTATTGGGAAAAGGTGCTGATGAAGCAGGTTCTGTAAAAGAAACTAAGGCCGTTTTAAAAGCTTATGAAATGGGGTTGAATGTTAAGTGAAAATAGGAAGGAAAAACGTATTTTTACTGTTTTTGCTTGCTTCTATTGTTCTTATGGGCTGTGGGTATAAAGACCCGCAAACATCCGTAAAAGAAACTAAGGACAATACAGAGCAAATCTCTGAAAACGAAGATAATAAAGTAATTATTACTGTTGGTGATAAGGAGTTTAATGCTGTATTTTATAAAAACGAAACAACTGATGCGCTTATAGCAAAACTGCCTGTTACTGTAAGCATGAAAGATTTAAACAGCAACGAAAAATATTATTATTTTGATGAGGCCTTTCCTAAAAACAGCCAAAAAGTTGAAAGTATAAATGCTGGCGATATTATGCTTTATGGTGACAGTTGTATGGTTTTGTTTTATAAAAGCTTTAGCACAAGCTACAGCTATACAAGAATAGGATACATAGAAAATATTGAAGGCCTTGAAAGCGCATTAGGCAATTCTGATATTGATGTTACATTTAAAATTGATGAAGGAGAAAATTTATAATATGGAGGAATACACATTTAAACTGGATGAAAATGTTAATCGCAACCATGTAAAATATAAAAACAGATATGGTATTACAATAGCAGGTGATTTATATATAGCTAAAAATACTGATTTAAGCATTAAAAATCCGGCTCTTGTTATAGGCCCGCCTTATGGCGGAACTAAGGAGCAAAGCCCGGGAGTTTATGCCAATAAGCTTTGCCAAAGAGGCTTTATAGTTTTAGCCTTTGACCCGGCATATAACGGAGAAAGCGACGGTGAGCCAAGACATATTTCTTCGCCTGAGATTTTTTCAGAAAACTTTAGTGCCGGTGTTGACTATTTAGGTGTTCAGCCTTTTGTAGACCGTGAAAAAATAGGTGCAATAGGTATTTGCGGAAGCGGCGGTTTTGCCCTTTCAGCGGCACAGATGGATAGCCGTATTAAGGCTGTAGCATGTGCCAGCATGTATGATATGAGCGCTATGAGAGATACATTTACACCTGAACAGCTTAAAACTGAGATAGACAGATTAAGCAGACAAAGATGGGTTGATTTTGAAAACGGCAGTATGGAATATATTCCGTTCTTCCCAGAAAAGCCTGTTGATAAAGTGCCGGAAGGACTGGACCCAATATCTGAGGAGTTTTTCTCATACTATGGTTTAAAAAGAGGGCACAGCAAAAATGCTTTAGGTGGTTTTACAACAACAAGCCAGCTTGTATTTTATAACTACCAGCTTTTAAACCACATAGATACTATTTCTCCAAGACCTATTTTATTTATAGTAGGTGATAATGCTCATTCTAAGTATTTCAGCGAAAACGCCTATAAAGCTGCAAAAGAGCCAAAAGAAATATATGTAGTGCCAGATGCAATACACATAGACTTGTACGATAAAACAGATAAAATACCTTTTGATAAATTAGAGTCATTTTTTAAAACAGCATTTGAAAAATAATTATATATTGCGAATAATAAAACAGCGGATAATTTTGTCCGCTGTTTTTTGCTTATAAAATAAGTTTTTAAACGTATGGTAATATAGAGCTAATAAAAATAAATAATAAGATTGTAAACAATTTTAATTTAATTAGTTGACAATTATGCTTTTATATTTTATACTGTAAACAGTTTAATTCAGTATACGGAGGTTTAAAATGAGTGATGTAAAATCTAAAAGCGTGTTTTCAGTAAGAACAATTTCATTTTGTGCAGTTTCATCGGCTGTAATGTGTATATTAGGCCCAATGAGTATACCTATTGGCACTATACCCGTATCATTTACAAATCTTGTAATTTATGCGTCTCTTTTTGTAACAGGCAAAAGAAGAACAACACTAAGCGTTATTATTTATCTGCTTTTGGGTATTTTTGGTTTGCCTGTGTTTTCGGGTTACTCCGGAGGTTTTGGAAAACTTATGGGCCCTACAGGCGGATACCTTATAGGTTTCGTGTTTCTTGCATATATAGGTGGTGCATTTATTGAAAAATCTAATGGTTCAAAAGTCATTTCGTTTATAGGTTTGGTTTTGGGCACAGCGGCGGCTTATTTGTTTGGCACAGCATGGTTTGTAATATCTATGGACTGTACTTGGGCCTACGCATTTGCTGTTTGTGTTCTGCCATTTATAGTTATTGACATTGTAAAAATAATTTTAGCATTAATAGCCGGTCCGGCTGTAAGAAAAAGACTTGATAATGCAAATGTGGATAAATAATTATAAAATTTAAGCTGTATTATTTCATTGGTATA
>JAHZEA010000007.1:0-6709 GCA_019422065.1 Lachnospiraceae bacterium
GTTCCACGCTGTCCTCCTTGTTTTAATTAGAATTAAAAAGGGCGGATATCCGCCCATAATGATTTCTTATTTACTGCATTTTTTATAAAGCTCTGCAAGTGCCGGAATAGCGTCAATTTCTTTGCCGTTAGCTTCAAGCTTCATTTTATCAGGACCATAAACAATAATCTGCTTACCGTTTACAACCGGATAGCCATACTTACACTCAAAATCTGTAAGTATAATGTTGCTTTTTCCCAGATACTCCATTGCAGTATTTGGATTTTCAACTATTTTCATAATGCCTACTTTAGTCAAGTATGCGTAATTTTTATTTTCCATAATAAATTCCTCCTTAATTTCTAAAAATAGGTATTAAAAAAAGACTTCCGCTGGAAGTCTTTTAAGTAAAATTAGTATTATTTATTAAAATCTTTAAATCTAAAAATTGTTTTCCCAAAAAGTTTATAATACGGAATAGGTTTATATTTTAATATGTAATAATTAATTAAATCATCTGTAAATACACAAAACAAAGATAAAAATATCCATAAAATAAAAAATATAAAATTAATTTGCCCTTCAACAGCCGAGAAGGGGATTCTTTTGTAGTTCCATATTGCAAGTCCTTCAATTACATTCCATTGATATTCCTAATACAGCTTCTATCAATGTTGTTACTAAAGCACCAAATAATCCTTGAAGTAAAATATCTGTATCAAATGTAAATATGTTATTTACAAGACCTATAAGACAGCCAATTGTAACACCTAATATAAACATTCTATAGTCAGATATTTTATTTTTATAAATACATTCGATGATAAAATAAATACCGCCATAAATAAAAAAGAGTATTAAATACTCAAAAACATGTTGCAAAAATTTTTTCATATTAATCACTCTGTTTCAGATATTTCTGATAATTTATACTCTATTACTATATTATTCAATTCTTCTTCAGTTTTTGCATTGTATACCTGCGTTTTTATATCCTGACAATGCTGAACGTATGGATAAACAAATTCTTTAATTGCAAGTATTTAATTTGTAAATTCTTCAATAGAAAAATCTTTACAAGCTTTATGTTTTGGATGCCATTGTAAAACAGCTTCTTGACCAGCTGATATAGTAAGTTGGTATTGATTAAGATTTAAAGATAATTCGTTTTGGTCTTCCTGAGTTACACCATAATATTCTCCATCAGTAAAGAGCAATGGATTTTTATCAAGAAATTTAGCCAATGCTTTATTGTTTTCATTCTGTTTGAAGTTCTGTTTTTCTTCAAGAGTTACTGGAACTGGATTAATCTGATTATCTATAGCATTGAGTTTATTTTTAGCCTCTGAAATATCTGCATTAGCAGCTTCTAACGCCACATACATATCAGTTGCTGTATTCTGATAATTTACAGTTATCCAATAAAATTTTTTTTGTATCTTTATTGTACATTGGGTAATTTATATCCAATGAAGGATCAATTACTTCTGGTGGGTCTACATAATCTTCAATAAGAATATATTCTATTCCTGTTGGATTACTTTCTATAATAGCTGGATCTGCTATTGAAAGGACTCTTTCAACTGTTTTACCTGTATTATCAATATTGATTGCTCTCTGCATGAAATATCACTCCTTCAAAATATTTATTATAATTTTTAAATATATTATAATTGAAAAATTAAATAAGATTTTTCTTATATAATGTATTTTTATTTAATTGCTAGTTGTATATCCTGTATAAAGAATGGCATTGCCAGTTAGTTTATAAAAATATACATGTTCAATTCCAGCATAACCCCCAGAACCCATACCATAACTATCATCACTTAATAATATTGCACCAGAAGTTATATATAATCGGTTATTAGGATATGAACCAAAAGTATCACGTACATAGTATCTAATAGAAACAGTATCTCCAGTTATTGTAACTGTTAATGGGAAGTTTGTCGCAAAATCTCCACTTAACGATTTTATCGTTCCTGTTTTATCAGTTATGACTAAAGTGTTAAAATTACTTTGAGATGCATTATTATAATTTATAGTTAAAGTATATGTTGTATTTGACGAATCGTATGTACCAGTTATACCGCCAATACTTACACCTTTCTTAATATTAGCAGCTGATAAATTAGTTACTGGTACTCGTATATAGGTATTCGCTGAACAATATCCTGCTGTAGGACTTGCAAATACATAACCAGTTGTTCCAGACCTAAAAGTTCCGGCTACATATGAACTTGTAGATGTTTTACCGCTATTATCTACCATAGTACCAGTAGCATTACTCAATGAAGCAGTGGAAAATGTTTTACCTGCTAAAACTTGTGCTGCTGTAGCATTACCAAGACCTTTAAATGTTCCGGTTACACCACCTACACTTATTCCAGTCTTTATATTACCAGCGGTAAGGTTAGTTATATTTGCGGTTACTTTACCAGAACCGTTATGGTATCCAGCCGGTATTGTATATGATGAACCATTGGTAGTTAATGTAGATGTTTTAGCTCCCTGATTAGACATTGTACCTGTAATTTTAGTACCTTTAGAATATGATGTATATCCGCTTAATATTTGTGATTCCGCTGCAGTTGCGTCAGATGTATATGTGCCGTTTAAAGTAAGAGAACTTCCAAAAGTAACACCTGATTGAACCTTATCTGCAGTTAAACCTGGAACCCAAGTTTGAATTAATGTATCAGGTGTCATATAGCCAGACTCGCGTGGTCTTGTGATAATTCCTATATAATCTTTTCCGCTAGAATGAGGTATAACACCTATGTCGCTTGCCTCAGAAGAATTATACATTCCCCAAACAGTGGTATTTCTTTTATCTTCAACTTTTTGAAGATTATCTAATTTATTAACTATTTCGTCAGATGTCTCTTGATTTGCAATTTCTATTCTATCAATATTAGTTTCTGTTTCACTAATATCAGGTATATTTTCTCCTATATATCCTGTTATTCCATCTATTTTTTTACTAATTAATTCTGAAGTAGACTGTTCAGCAATTTGAATTTTATCTTCGCTTGCCATAAATTCACTCCTTTATTCACGTCTGCATAAAACAAAAGCGTTATTTTTATTGTTATTTACATATAAAATAATAACCCTGTCTGCAGTATTAAATTTTGCATCAGGGTTACAATGAACATATTTAACTGATTGAGTATTACCTTCAATGAAAACATTAACTGTACCGTTACCATTTACTTTTTCTATAGTGCCATAGGTAAATTGACCGGAAAATATTGAATTTTCATTTAATGTTTGATACACAATAGTCTTTATTTGCTCTATAAAATTTTCAGTATTCAATTATTCAATCACTCGCCTTATTTTTTTACATGTTAATTCCATTAAATTTGGTTTTATCGGTATTGTAAAACTTTTTATTTGATAGTTGTCAGAACACCCATTGTTACTGTCTTCAATACATATAACATCATTTTCTTCAAGAAGATAATTTGGTATTATACTTATATTAACATCTTCTGTGTAAGATAAATTCTTTTCCAACTCAAATTCAGCTCTTGCATTACATTGGCTCACTGTATCAATATTACTGTCAATACCATCATTATAAAGATAAGTTCTTCTGCCTATTTTTTGAATAGAGTAGGGGTGTCCTTCCCATGGTTTATTGTCAATTGTAATATTAATTTGTAAATTTGCGATATAACAAGGGTAATCGCTGTTATTGCTTGAAAACTTTACTATATATCTCATGTAGTAGGGAATAGAATCTCCTTGATTTAACCCGATTGTGCCATTATTTTTAACATCAACAGTTTTAATAATATTTTGCTCTTTATCAGCAAACTGAATCTGAACTTTTATTGACTGAGATACACCTGGGAAAGCTTCAGATATTGTTTGTGTTTCTCCCCATGAATGGGCAGCTTTTTCAGTTTTATTTTCACATCTTTCATTATTATCGTAAAGATGAATACATTGATGCCAATGATAATTTTCATCATATAACCAATCTTGACTTGACTGATGTGTATGACTTGTGCATTTTACAGTTTCATCATAGCTATAACCGCATACAGTGCAAGTATATCTTGTTATTCCATCTAATTTTTCTGTTGGTGCCTTAATAACAACACCTTCATCATAATTATGTAATTCTTTATTTTCTACATAACCACACCTTAAAGTACCTGTTTTTATATATTCTTTAAAATCTTCTTCTGTACTGGAAGGGTATAGACAAGGATTCCAATGATAATTATTATCAAACTCCCATAAATTTGTTGCAACAGTATGCTTGGTTTGGTTATGATTTGTAATATTCAATGAAACTGTTTCTTGCCCATATTCATAACCGCACAATCCACACATAGTTATTGCAACACCAGTTGGATTTGATAGCGTTGGTGGTTGAACAAATTCTTTTATAGAGACTTTTTCTTTATATCCATGATGATAAAACCATGGTGTTGAGAATAGATGAGGAATATAAGGATAAAACATTTCTTCATCATCTGCGTTTTCGTATCTCATTTTTTCAACGTGATCTGGGTTTGTACATCCTTCCCATGCACAATAATATCCATGGCATTGATTAGGAACGGATGGAGCAGGGCGCATTTTGCCGTCAAAAACAGGTTCATGGTCAACAACGATTATTTCTGACTGTGTATATCCGCAAACAGAACAAACTCTATGTTTTTTACCGTTTTGAACATTAACTGTTCCAGGCTCATCAATTATCCAATCACCATAAGTATGATTTTCTCCATTTACTATTTCATTACAATACCTACATTTATACCCATGTTGCGTAGAATTATGAATAAATTCTGTAGTAGCTTCATGAATATGATTTTTGCCTTCACCGCCATATATATACCCACATACAGTACAAGACTTTCTTATAATTTCAGGTCGGCTATCTTCATTAATGCTTGCATCAAGCCATGAAATTTTAGAGTCTTTATATCCATAATTACTATGTATATCAAACCAACGAGATGTAAAAGTACCACTTTTTTTATATATGCCTTTTCCACCAAGTTCTTTTGTTCCATCTTCAAGTATTACCCATTCTTTTTCTTCTTCAAGTCCAAGTTTGCCTAAAGCAGTAGCTTCTGTTCCATTATGTGTACCTCTGTTAAACTCTTCTTTTGTTGAATCACCATAAGTATGACTCTCATAAGCGTCTTCATCAACAGTAAGTTGCGTCCTAAATTCAGCAGAGTCACCAGAACCACCTATAACAATAATGTCATTAAATAGTTGACTGTCATCTAAACTTCTTGTACTGCCTGCATAAGCTGTTCCGTCTTCAATTTTATAAGTTTGAACAGGTGCAATTTCTGTTGGTTTCATATATTTCTGAAACCTAAAGTATCCGTTTACATCAAAATAAGCTTCATAAAAATAATTGTCTAATTCATCATAACATTTAGATACTAAATCTTTTATGGCTTGACCACGATTATCACCAATTTGGTAAGTTAAATCAGATACTAAATAGGAGTCGCATTCATCAATGATATATTTTGTTATTCCAACATTTTCTAAAATACTTTTTATATAGTTTGTAATTCTATAATATTTAGGTGTTCCATCTTCATTGTATATTATGTTACCATTGCTATCTTTTTCAGTTTTCAGCATAGTATTATTATTTTCGTCGAGTATATAATCGCCGTTTTCATCTTTTTCAAATGCATCATATGTAGTGATATTATTATATTTACCAAAATTGTCAGTTAATAAATACCATAAATCAGAACCTATAATAGTTGTAGAGTTTTCTGTAGGTGATGAATTTCCTTCTGGTGATGATAAAATAAAAACACCCAAACAAACATATTCAATGTCTTCGGATGTTTTAAGGCCAACATACACTTTAACTCTTTTTAAATCAATCCATATAAGGGCATTTTCGTTCCAAACAAATTTGCCACTATGGTTATTTAGCTGAATTGTAATTTGTCTATGTATATCTCTGGTGGAATCAACACTTATATCACCTATATTATCGTATGATACATCTGTTGTAATAGTATCGAGAACATTTAAATCTTTATCAAGCAGTTCAAATTTCCAATACACTTCGGCAACAGAGCTATTCATAATTTCTTTAAATGAATCGGAAGCATTAATCATTTATTTCACCAACCTCGTATATATCAATTTGAACATCTTCTATTTTATCTATGCCTTCGTAAGTACTTTCTTGTGGAGTATGAATATCTCCAATAAATCTCTTGCCATTTCCTGATTTAATCAAAAAAGATTTATGCATAAGCTTCATTTTATCAAGTCTTTCTATCTGTCGCCAAGTTTCTACAGGATAAAAGCCATCAGTTTCTATAAATAAGCCTTTTAAAGTCATACTTTTTGCATATTTAGCACCATATCTTACAAATCCATATCTTGCAAATGTTGATAAAACTTCTCTATCTTCTTCAGCTGATATATTTACAGAGTCCATATTGAATATAAATTGTAAAGAATATTCTTCGGGATTATCTAAGTCAATTACCCACCAACCGTCAAATTTAATTTTTTCTGTAGTTGTAGTTAAGTTACCTTCAATTCCAGAAGCATCAACAGGAGTTACTGCCCATTCATATGTTACATTGCTTCGTGGTTCATAGTCTTTGAATGAAAATGATTTTGTTAATATTTGTTCGTCATTCATCTCAAATTCAGCAATGGTTCTAAAATATGTATTTCCAACTTCTCTGCGTTTAAGCCTGAGTCT
>JAHZEA010000007.1:6719-121672 GCA_019422065.1 Lachnospiraceae bacterium
CAGTGCATTTATTTCACTTCTGCCGATTATGTTTTTAAGCCTGAGTTTAACTATTTTGTTTTCTCTCATACTTATGCTTCCGGCTTCCATATCACCGTTAAATTCAGCTTTTAATATGGTCATATTATCATAAGAGCCTTTTTCAATTATATCTATTACAGCATTACGTACATGAAGCTCATCAATTATACAATTTGAAACCTCAATTTTATTTATATTCTGCATTGGTATTTGAGGTGTATCAGTTATATTTCCCATAAATGTATCATATCCAAGTATCATATAAACACCTCGTTAATTTTTAACTACATAAAGTTTACCGTTATCAAGTTCCCAGTGATACTTAAATCCTGTTGTTTTATCAATTAATACTGTAGAATTAGTTATAAGAGTCAAAACATTTTCACTAAGCTTTTCTACTGTAACGCTACCATCAGGCATAGCATATACCCATGCTTTCCAATATGTGCTGTCAGCTTCATTAGGTGCATGGCCTAAGTTATCATTTTGTAATGAAAAATATAATGTGTTATTAAACCAAACCAGATTTGTTTCACTATATTTTTTTAAAGAGTCCCATGTACCTTGATAACTGAAATTAGCGCCGGGTTCACCTTGTTCACCTTTTAATGAAAGTTTTGTCCAAGGATTTGTTGAACCATCAGACATTAGTGTATCAGGCGATATTCCCTTACATTCTTTATTACAAATATATACATCTGTAGAGATACCATTGTTATATGTGATTATATTACATGGATAGTATGTTTGTTCATCGCTATATGCATATTTTATGGTTAAGCGGCTTATAATTTCATTTATATGTAAAACGCCTTCAGAGACAGTACTTTCAACTGTAGAAGATGCAGAAGAAACTTGCTCATTTATGTTTTCTATACTTTCGGTTAATTTATCATCTATGGTTTGATTTGCTTCTTCAATTTTCGTATCAACAGACACTTGGGCATCTTCAACCTTACTATCCATTGCAGCTTCATGGGCGGATAGTAAGTCAACTGTTTTTTCTTTAAAATATTTTTGCATATAGGCTACAGATTGACTTATTTTATTAAACATTTCTACAGATATTAATTTGCCTTTGAGAATTTCAACTAATTCTGTAAGTCTTGATTGTTCTGATGTAGTCAGTGCTGTTGATTTACTTTTTAAAGATTGATATTCATTAATATATGGAACATCTTTGTGAGTAAAGTCAGACATTTCTTCTATGTTATCAACCGTAAAATCATTTTCTTCATAAAAATCACTGTAATGTGTTTCACTATCTAATATTCCGGCCATTTCTAACTCCTTTCTATTACAATAAAAAAGAGCAGGGGATACCTGCTCTTTTAATAAATCATTTATTTAAGTTATATTGTTTAATTTACATTATATCCAAGAACATACTTTCAGGTGCAGTACCTTTTATAAGATTGCAACTGTGTATTTGTAATGAATCTGGAAGAGTTATATAAATATTAAATCTGTATAATTTTATTAACTTTCTGTGTTTTATAAACTGTGTAGTCAGCAGTAAGTATATAATAATTATTACTCTGCAAGATTAAAGCTATACTCAGCAGATGGGAATTTAATACGATATTCTCCTGCTGGTAAATCTCTAACTCTTATATCTACTTCTAATGATTCTCCCAAATCATAATGTCCTATGTCAAATTTAACTTCTCCATTTTCATATGAGAATCCATCATCGCCAACGATTTCCCAATATAAAATACATTCACCATCAACAATGTTAGCATTTACACTACGCATACCATGTAATGTTATCATTATGTCATAATTGTCTCCGACTTTCTTGAATGTAGATGTAGTACTGTCTATTTTTAAACCAATAGGTTTGCCTATTGTTATTTCATCATCATAATCGTTGAATACGAATTCAGAGGCTTCAATTTCTTTGCTTGAATATTTTCCATTAGCAGATGTTACAGTAATTGTAGCTTTTCCTAAACCGACTGCTGTTATTGTATTGTCATCATTGACTTTTAATATGCTTTCGTCAGATGAAGTAACTTGTAAATCTTCAATAGGTATATCAAAAGGTTTTGTTTTAAGATTTAATGATACTGTATTTCCAAGAAGTATGTAAGAAGAATTGTCGGTTATAGAAACATAGTCCGCTTCTGCATAAGTTTTTTCTGTCTCAGTGCTTGTACTCTCATCCTCAGTTTTAGTTTCTGTTTTTACATCTTCTGATGAATCTTCAATTTTTGTTATATCAATTCTTTTTGTTTCACCATCCCACTGAACATCACAGTCAAGAAGCTCTGAAACCATTCTTAAAGGAACAAGAGTACGTCCGTCAGAAATTAAAGGAGCAATGCCTTTATCTGTTTTTTCACCGTTAATGCTTACTTCAGTATCACCAATTTTAAGTATAATAGTTTTATCATCTTTTACGGCAGTTATACTTTTGTCAGCATCGTTCCATTGTACGTCAGCTTCAAGCGTTTCAAATATCTGTCGCATTGGAACAAATGTAGAATCATTAATAATCTGCGGCTGAACATCAAATGAAATCTGCTGTCCGTTAATAAATACCGAAATATCTTTAGTTTCTGTGGCATATACCGGAATAACTGAAGCAGCTAAAATACTTGATGATAAAGCCAATACTCCTAATTTTTTTAACATAAAAATACCCCCCCTAAAAAATTGAAATAAATAACTTCAAATTTATATTATCACAATTTGTAAAATAATAACAGGGGAAAAGGAAAAATTCTTAATTAAAATATTTCAGCATAGACATCATATAAATTTTCTTTTTGTTGTATTCTAATCATAACCTGTTCTGCTTTTGTATAAGCAATGTCGTTAGATACAACATGAGTACGAATAGACTTAACTTCTTTCCAGCAATGAATTTTGTTTTGGTAATAATTCAAATATAATATGTTATTATTTTCATCTGCAATCTTGAAAAAAACTGTACCATCAGTTGGTATATTTTCAACCCATAAATTTATTGTAAAATCATTTTCTATAATAAAACCTTCTTCAAATAAAGCTTTAGAGCCTTCTGTTGTCAGATTTAATTTTACAGCTTTATTATAAAATCCTTCATCTTCATTTGTTACAATATTATTATTTATATCTACATAATACCCGTTACCTTCAATTGTTCCTATAATTCGGCTTATAGTCCAGTCTAATTTGATATAAGGCTTACAATTAAATGTAGTGGGGGTAAGTTTAAAATTAAGGTTAGGCTTGACATATTCAGCTTTAAATTCAATTATACTGCTCGATGCTTCTATATTATCATATGTAATTACCATACACTGAGCATAATACATTCTATTATTTTCAAGAAGGGTATTGTATGTATATTCAAATTTATCATCTGTATAATACGGACTTTCTTCTATAACGGTTTTATATTCATCGTATAATAGAAATTTATAATTTTTACATTTCGTACCTAAAGGATGAGAATATTCTGCTGAAATTGATAACTGCTGCGATGAAATTGTATCTCCGTCTTGTAAATTTAATGTAACTGTAGGAATAGGGGACACAGTAAAAATTTTCAGAACACTTTCGGCATATTCTCTGTTTATATTGCTTAACACATCATTATATACAACTATTTTATATTTGTATGTTCCAATATCCAAAGACTGAGTTAAAGTATATGAAGGAGTATAATTTGTTATTTCTTTAGAGTCATACACCAATTCATCTGTAGCGTTATTATAAATATAAATTCTAAACGCTTTCATAATATCCCCTGAATTTTTCCAAGTTATTTTTATTGATTTTCCATAAGCAAAATATTCATTGTCAGGCAATACATTAAGCGGTCTGTATATCATTTATTAAATCACCTCCATATATAATAGAAAGGGCAGTATATATCTGCCCTTTGGTATCAAATATTAAACTCTACCAGCCTTTAATCTTAGCTGTCTCATAAATGTTTCTGCATTATCAGTCTTTACTGACATATTTTGAATAATAAATGTATCGCCTTTTTCTATAGTTGAAGATGTATTTTTTGCGGAAGGAATATTAAATATGTTATCATATACTTTTAATACTTTATTAGAAATTTCTCCTGCTTTTAATGCACTTGCAATATTGTTCATTTGATTATCAGTAAAAACACCTTCACCTTTTTTAAGAATAGCTGGAACTTCATTTGTATCCAATCCGTCTATTGCTATTCTTTTAAGGAATGCGACTTTATCAGTTTCTCTTAAATTACCAACTAATCCGGATTCAATACCAGTATGTTTTTTAACAAGTTTTCCATTACTGTCAACATATCCACTAACTTTTTTTAAACTTTTCAATCTGCCACTAGCGTAATAATAATAAATGGTTACAGTACCATCACCATTATCTTTGTATTCTTCAAAATCAGAATCTCTTGAAGGTACGGTTGTTGGAATTGATGATGAAGAAGAACTGTCAGAAACAGTATGTTTGGTATATCCGCCATTAATATCATATTCTTTAATAGTTTTCGTACCATTGGCATTAATGGTAGTTTCACGTAATTTCCTGCCTTGAGTATCATATTCTGTTGTAACATTTCCTGAAGTTACAGTTCTTGATGGATCAAGAGTTCTGTTGCCTGTCGAGCTGGAACTGCTTGACGAATTTGTAGAGGAGCTTGACTGATTACTAGGAGAAGATATGCTATTACTGCTATTTTCATATGCATTGATAAGCTTATCGCACATATCAACTACATTTTGAGCTTCTTCAGTTAATGTATTTATACCATTACTATTAGACAAAATACTTTCTTTAACCGCTTTTGCTGAGGCAACAATATCTTTGTTAGATTTTGAAATTAACTCATTAGAGTTGGTGTTTTTAACAGTTGCCTCTATACTTTTTTTAGTACTGTCATCAAGATTATTGAAGATGTTTTTACCATCAACGCTCCATTCGCCTGATTTATTGTCATAATGAGCTCCTATTAAAGCTCCAAGCTCTTGATTATTATTTGCAAACAGCTCTTTAGCTTCTTCATCGCCATTTTTATTTGCAATACTCCAGCCCTGAGAATTTTGATACATTTTACTTATAATATCATTAATATCATTTTGATTTATATTAGGAGTAAAGTTTAAATTTAACGAACCAGTGTTTATTCCCAATTGAGAAAGGTAACTTGCTACTCCTTCATCTATTGTAGAGAACATACCGGATAAAAAGCTGTTGGAAAGAGCCTGTCCTTTATTATATAGTTCAGCATTTTGAGCTTCAATTACACCGTTTAATTCACCTAAAAAACCTGTAAGGCCTGCCAATGCATTTTGATACCCAAATTGCTGTTCAAGCGTCCTTGCTTCTATATTAAGCTGTTCATCACTAAGAACTTTATTCCAGTAAGCATCAAAGGCAGCTTTTTCATCTTCAAGAGTTTTATCTAAAGCATCCTTTTCTTTTTCCTGAGCTTCTTTTAAATTATCTATTCGTTTATCATACTCATCTTCAAGTTGGTCAGTATAATCTTTTTGTTTATCAATCTGCTCCTGAAGGGAATTAACTTGATTATTATAAGCCTTATCTGCCCACCATTCATCAAGTTCAGATTCGGCTTCTTTTACAGCCTGACGGTCGTATGTATAAACTTCTTTTCCTGTTGCTTCGTCTATAACAACATGGGTATTGTCACGCTTTAATTTTTGTAAATTTAAAAGCTTGTCATAGTACTCATTTGTATCTTTAAGTTCTTCGTTTCGTTTTTGAAGTAAGTCAAGCTCGTCCTGTAACCCATTGCTTGTAGCATCAGCAGCAGCTATAGCGGCATCTCTTTCGTTTTCTAATGCTTTTAATGCAGCTTCCTGTTGTTCTTCAAGAGCATTTTTACGCTGTTCCTGATTTTCTTCTAATGCTTCTTCAGCTTCTTCTTTTTGAAGAGTATGAATTTCTTTTAAAGCATCAACTATCTGGGAATGTGTATCATTGTAATAGTTAAGTAAGTCTTTTTGATTTTCTTTAAGTTGTTTATCAGTTTCTTCAAGTGCTTTGCGATATTCTTCTTCGGTTGATGAAAGGGTATCTAAACTTTCAACAGAGTCAAGGTCATTTACTGAGTTATTTCGTATATCTTCCTGCATTTGTTGATTTTCAAGAAGTGCCTGCTGTAAAGCGAGCTTTTTCTCATTAAGCTTTTGCTCTTTTGCACTATAGGCTTCAAGCTTCTTTTGAGAAGTATCTAACCAATCAATAATATTATTAGATGATTCACCGTATAATTCGCTCATGGTTTCAAGAGAATCTATCTCATCATCATAACCGGAAATTAAATCATCTATTTTATCAATTTCATCATCATAACCATCAAGTATATTCTGTGTATTTTCTATTCGGCTGTCATAATATTTTTTATTTATGTCATCAATTTCTTCCCATATATTAGCAAAGCTTTGTGCCCAGTCACCTTCGCCGTTTTCACTTCCTACAAGCTCAAAGGCTTTTTGTATAGTAGTAACAAGCTCGTTAAATATGTTGGCATTTTCTGTATCACCTAAATTAGTTTTGATTTTTTCTATTAAAGTTGGTGTCCAGTCTTCAATATCAACATCTTTTAATTCAGGTGCAATTTTATATAAAAGAGGGAGGGCGTATTCGTTTGTCTGCATTTGAGCTCTAAGCTCATTTGCCGAAGAAGCATAAAGGCTTTGTATTTCATAGGAAATTTTTGTAAGTTCTTCTTTTAAAGAAGCTATAGACTGTTCATCGCCGGTTTTTATTGCTCTCTCATATTCTTTATTAATATCTTCACTTTTTTTATTTAACTGTTCAAGACGTTCTTCTTTGTCTTGAATGAATAAATCAAACCAGTTAATAAATTCGGCTTGTTTTGAATAAGAAACACCGCCACTGCCGCCAGAAGCAGTTGAAGTTGAATTGCCTTTTATTCCTCTAAAATTTGTATTAGTAGTTGTTGTCTTATTAATTACACTTTTTACATCGTTAAGAGATTTCTGCTGCTGTTTTTTATATATATCAGAAGCTATTAAGTTTTCAGCAGCCTCTTTAGCAGCACCGCCGCGAGATATCATATCATCAAGATGTGCTCTCATTAGTGCAAAGTTTTGAAGAGAATCTGTTGCTCCGCCTAAAGCTTCAACTAAGGCTATAAGATTCATTATATCGCCGTCAACAGATAACACAGTTCCATTGGCAGTTTCTTTAGCTATGGCATATTGTATAAGAGCTTGTTCATTTATATCTATTTGTCCGTCTTCATTTATTAATGCATTAATTTCGCCGTATAAAGCATTTCCATGTGTGTTTGCAGAAAGTGCAGCATATTCTCTTGATGCGGCAAGCTGTCTTTGAACAATCTCGTTGGCATTTGCTATGCCTTTTTCTTCTAATGATTTTGCTATTACCCCTGCCGTTTGTTCGTTTACATCATAAAGAACTCCGCTTGAAGCAATCCAAGTAGATACAAGGGAGTCAAAAGCACTCTGGCAGGCTTCAATATCAGAAGGTGAGTTTGAAATGGTTTCTATAAAATTATTATATTCATCGGTGTATCCGCCAAATGTATTTACAAAGTCCTCATCTACTAAAGAACCGTAATCAAAATTACCGCCGTCTTTTATGTCAGACATTATAGAGTTAAGCTTTCCAAAACCCGATGACAGACTCTCTATTTTTTCAAGGGCGTCTTTTATGGTTATTTCTACATTTATTTTTTCCGGTATAGCTCCCTGAATATCAATATCCGGTATAGTCAGTCCGTTTATAAAATTATCATATGAACGTAAAGCTTCATCATAAACAACAGCCATTTCTTTGCCATCATCTGTAACACCTGTAATATTGCTTCTTGCATTTAGAATACTTTCAGCTAATTTTGATATATAAGAACGGGTGTTTTCCATTTTGTTTTTATTTTCTTCAATGGATTTATTGTATTTATCCCATTCTTTTTTATTTTCATCAGTTCTTGTGCCAAGATTAATTAAAGCGGTTTCAGCTTCATTAGCAGCAGATTCATACTGTTTGTAAGCATCTATTGCATACCCAAGTTCTTCTGTCTCTGTAACTTGTGCGCCAACTTTAACAGCGTTGTTTCCTCTGTAGGCGGTTTCTTTTTTATACTTACTGTTAGATGTTGTATTAGCAGATTTAACAGCGGCTTCTTCTGTTTCTATGTTTTGAGAACGGGCTAATTCCTCTTGTATAGTAAGTTGTCTTTGTAATTCATCATTTGTAGCTTTAAGTTTTTGATACTGTTCATCTGTTGCATAATCCAATGGCTTTCTTTTTTCTAGTTCTTCCATGGATTTATTAATATCTTCAATTTGAGTTTTAAGCTCTACTATCTTTTGCTCAGTACTTTCATAGGCCGCTTTGGCTTCTTCCATTTTCTGTTTAGCTATTTCAACACGATGTATATAGTTATCTATGGCAGTTACAGCAAGATTGATAGCCATTGATATACCAAATGATGCTAACATATTACCTGCCATGGCAAGACCTTTAAGCGCTACAGAACCTGCTTTGGCAGAAAGGGTTTGCTGTTGTAATGCAGCGTTGTTGTTAAGTAATGACTGACGGTAAGATTCTACAGCGTTTTGCACATCTTTAATACTTGCTCTTTGCAAATCATTGTTTTGTACAAAATTTTGTTGCCATTTTTGATTTTCGTTTAATATAGCAAAATATTCTGCCCATGTTTTTGTGCCTGCTTCTACTTCTGCCTGTATACCCTGTAAGTTCTTTAATTCATTTAAAGCTGTTGTATCATCTAAATCAGGTACATAATCTTTAATATTAGCACTGTTTAAAATTTCACCGGCATTGTTTCTTTTCCATTTATCTTCTGATACCGGAGCAACAAATGCTGTTGTAAAGGCATTTTTAAATCCTTCTAATCCGCCGCCGGCTTCAGTAAAGGAAGCGGCTACTTGTTTTCCCCATTCGGCAAATGTTCTTTTGCTGAAACCTATCTTATTTGTAATACCATCTATACTATCTGAATATGTTCTGAATATCTTCTTGTATTATGACGTGTGGAGCGCCTAATATTAGTAAATTGGTTGTGATTTTATATATATTATGGTACTATAAATAATATAAAAAAAGGGAGGGAAAATATTATGTTATATTATTGTGACAAATGTGGTTTGTGTTAGTTGAGAGATGATTGGGATAAAAAAAGTCTAGACTGGGATATTTGCGAAGTTTGTAAAAATAAATTAAAGCCAGTTCCTGATGAATATTTTGAAAAACCTGATTTTAAGTTAATGCTTAGCGATGAAATGGAACAAAAACTTCGTAAAGACCTTGTTGTTACATCACCTAATTTTGACCAGTATTACTATGACCATGCTGCTGAAATTAAAGCTGAGGAACATGCCAAATGGAGACAGGGACTTGAGTATGGAAAAGCCGTAAGAGAAGGTCGGGACAAAGGCAACTCTTATGGAGTAAAATGCTCATACTGCAATGCTACTAATGTACATAAAATTGGCTTAGGCAGCAGAATATTATCAACCGGACTGTTTGGTATAGGCAGTAAAAAAATAGGCAAGCAATGGCACTGTGACCACTGTGGCTCAGATTTTTAATATATCTACCTCTTTTTTTAAAGTTTAAATTCAATTTTTCACTATAATAATCCCATGCTTTAAGTATGGGATTATTTAATTTTATTTATCAATATTTTCTAATACACCAATTTTTATAATTATTATAATATTATACATGTTATTTAGCCTTTAATTTACTTCTCCTTTAACACGAAAGAGAGGCTCCACTTACTAAAAATTCTATTATATTAGGCTGTTTAATAATAGAGTCTGCGAACCGTAGTCTTTAAACCACCATTCTCATATTGGCTATTCAATTTTACCAATGTTATTGGACTATCTGTTAAATATCTGCCAAGCATGTAAGGCAGATACCGAGGATTATAGTCTCTGAACGTATCACAAGTGTTTGCGTTTCAAGATTGTCAGTCTTTATAAATGTATAATGCTTAGTAATACATTATACGCTTTATACGCCTTAACTGAAATGCTCACGCATCTCGCCTGCCAAGTAAAAGGGCAGGGGTGATTTCGCTGCTGATATTGCATTTATCGGATTTATATTATTGAACCGAATGTATCTTGTACTTGCGTACTTCTACAACTCTTGTATTGTTTTACACATTTCTGTGGTGAAGTTCTTCACACCGCCTAATAATACTGACAATGATATATTATTAGGCTACAAGCAGTTTCTTTTCATGCGTGGATTATTAATCCTTCCCAGCAATTTAACCTAAGTTATACAGTTTAATACTATAAAGATTTATATCTGTATAATTGACTATGTATATGGGACTTAACCTTCCCATACACCGCACCATGCTATATAACGCTATATAGTTTAGGTGAAGTGGGCATATAGGCAAACAATTCACTTTATAACGTAATTGAGTGCGTTAACCTACATTATTAGCTCCTGCAAATAAACTTGTTCCAATTGCAATAGTGCCTAACAAGCCTGCTTTATCAACAACCCAGCCTATTGCTTCTGAAAGTTTAGTAAGACCATCTATAAATGAACCTAAATCTCCGCGGTCAACCATATTTTGGACTGTACCAACCCAAGTTTCCTGAAGAGCATTAATTTTAAATTCTAAAGACGATGTAACAGCTTCCATTTCTCTATCGGAACTGCCGGCTGCTTTGTCCATTACTTCAAGAGCTTTGGTAACTGCGTCAAAGTTTTGTATAAGAGCAGCACCGGATTTTGCCTGAGTTTTACCAAAAGCAGTTTGAAGAAAATCGTTTTGCTGTTTTTGGGACAATTCTGACCATATATCATTTATTTGCCTAAAATAATCAACAAGACTTTTAAATTCAGTTGCAGAACCTTCTTTAAATATTGATATACCTTGAGGATGTTCTGGTGTTTTTGTTAAATCCATTAAATCTTTTGTTATGTTTGAAAGGTCTGCCGATGGTTCTTCGGTAGACTCGTCATAACCGCGTATCCTCATAGAGATACTTTTTAAAGCTTGTCCGCTTACTTCAGGATTTTGTATTACTTCTTGTATACCTGTAAACATAGCAAAAGCATCTTCGTATGAAGTTCCAACAGATGCCAACGCAGCAGCAGAACGCTCCATACCTTCAATAATATCCTGATTAGATTCTGCCATGTTATTACCCAAAGCATTTATATTATCCATAATTTCTGATTTTACATCAGAAACATCAATATCCCATGCTTTCATTATAGACGCAAGACCTTCTTGAGCAGTATTAACATCCAGTTCAGGCGAGATTGACGCAAATTGTGAACTTAATTGTGCCATTTTAGTACTTGCTTCTTTAGAATTATAACCTAAACGGCTCCATGCACTTGCTTGGTCAATTATTTCGGCGGTTGTTACGCCCATTTGTTTTGCTATGCTGTTTGCATCAAAATAAAAATCTTCAAGCTGAGTAGAGGACATAGCTGTTGTTTTCTTTAAATTTACCAATGCTGTATCAAGCTCAACAATAGTACTCACTATGCGTTGCCCCAGTTCAACAATATCATTAATTTCTAATTTACCATCATTTAAAAAATCGGCTGTTATAATTGAATTGGCATAGCTTGTTTTTTCCTGATTTAATTTATTATCTGTTGCTACAGGTTTTGATATTTCATTTTGTAACTTTTCAACACGTTTTTCTGCTTTATCAATTATGTTCGTTGCTTCTTTAGAGACTTTTTCTAAATTTTTTTGCACAGAATTACTTATGTAAGATGTTAATTCGCTTTGTAACTTTGCTTCCTGTGCTTTTAAAGTTGTTAAGTTATTTGCAACAAAATCTTCTTTGGCACGAATAACTGAATAATCGTTAATGGAATTAATAGAGCTATATCCATTGTTATTAATAAAAGCAGTAGCACCTTTATCAGAAAACAAATCAATTTTATCACTTTCTTCTTTAATTTTCTGAGTTATTGACAATAAATCTTTACTATATCTAATAGCATCAGAGGTACCATTTTGTGGCGCTGAATTTTCTATAGCTTGATATAGATTAATCATTTTTGCCAGATTTTCAATGGATTTATTTTGTTCGGCATTAAAATTTTTCTGAACATCAAGTGAATTTTTTAAAGACTCTAAAACTTTAGAATAATCTGTTGCATTATAGTTTTTGCTGATAATATCATAATTTCTGCTTGTTTTTGCAATTTTTTCAGCTTCGTTTTTATAATTAAGAGTTTTCTTTTCTATCTCATCTTGTTTTTTAATTAATTTATCTGTTTTTGAAATAACGGCATCAAGTTGTTTTGTTGAAAACGTATTAAATACATTTATATCCTGACCGGAAGATGCTTTTTTTAATGCGCTTATTTTATTAATAAATGTTTCTATATCTTTTGATTTTTTAGCAATGTCCTTATCGCTGAAAATAGAGTCGAGCAAATCATTTGTATAAGAAGATAAATTTACTTTTTTAAATTTGTTTTTTAACAAATTCATTGCTTTATCAAAATTCTCTATCAATTTTCTGTCAAAGTTGACATTACCAATATCACTTAAAGCTTCTTCATAAACTTTATTTGCTCGCTTAGCTGCTTCTCTTGCACTTTTCTCATCAAATTTTGACATTATTGATAAGATAGCAACACTGTCGTTTTGCATATTTACCTCCTTATATTTAAATATTTATAATTTTGTTTTATAGCAATTTTCTCTGCGCAGCCATATATTGAATATAAGAACGATTTATCTTTAACCATATTAGTTAAAACTGTTAAAGGAGATATTGTTCTAATATGGGTGAAATTTTCGTTATATCCAGTTGGGTCATCATTTAATCTATGCCAATCTAATTGAGTACTGGTATAAGTATTATTTGTATAACCGCTGGAAAGATGTTGAGTTATAAACAGTGATGTAATCCTAACTCCTCCACAATAAGATTTACCGTTGTCATTAAAATAGGGGGCATAAGAGCTATTTAGTAAATCGAAAGTTTTATCATAATAATTTGGAGTATAATCTTTATAAAACATTTCAATACAAGTTTTTGCTTGTTGAGTAAATTGCTTTGAAGCTTCTTGAGCGTATGCTTTGGAAAATGTTTTTAAATATTTTAAAATATCTTTCTCTAAGTTTTTTGTATATACCTTTACACTCATTACTTGTACCACCACTCATTAAAATAAAAATCGCATAGCCATATAGAGCTATGCAAGATAATGATATTTATTTATTTTTAGATATTTTTTTATCAATTACTTTAATTATTCTATTAACTTTTTCTTCATCTAAGTTTTGCAACTCATTTGAAAACTTATCAATTACTGGTTTTAATGTGATACCAACTAACGAAGAAAATCGTTCAACCTGCTGATTTATATAAGCTTTTGGAGTTCCCATATTAAATATTATGTCATTCTTTTTCATATCACAAAGTAGCTTAAATTCGTTGATTTCTTTTTCCGGTATTTCTTTTGTAATTTCATCAAGTATACCGTTTTTATTTAATAAATCATATTCTTCATAAAATCCTTTGGATTCAATTTTTAAATCAGTATAATTTTCAATTAAAGAACGGCAAAAAAGTAAATAATTTATTTCAGATTTTAAATTTATGTTTCCGGTTTTTTCATCCAAAACACTTACTTGGGCAATTTTATTGGCAATAGTTGTTTTAAGTACAAATGGGATATAAGATTTAATTTTTATGTTCTTTTTAAAAAAATCTTGTTTTACGTTACTGTTAGAAATACTATTATATTTTTCACAAAATTCTTTAATGGTCATTTGTTTTTCTCCTTTTCTTGTTTTCTCTGCGTATCTTTTCTAATTCTTCGTATCGAATCCAATGAGATGTGTCTCCATATTTTATATTTCTGCACATCCAAATATAATTTTCATTTGGGTATTTGTGATAAAATAACTTTTTTTTAATTTTTGCTGTGTTATCCGGTTGTCCTTTAACATCTATAATAGTTCGGGAACCATCTTTCCAATATACTATATAATCGGCTATGTATGTTATAGGTAAGATTTTTTTACCCCCGTATACAAATCCTTCTTGCAGAGTAAATTTAACTTGTCTTTCCCAATTTGTAATTTCTCCGCTTCCTAATCGTGGTAATATCCACTCTTTTAAAAATTTTAGTTCTGTTATACTGTCATAGGTATCTCCGTTGTATGTGCGTTTTTCAATACCTTTTGTAGTTTGATTAATGTCATACTTATTTCTTTTACTTTTTATTGCTATTCACTCCTCTATAGTAACTAAACTTCAATTTTAGTTGTTTAAATGTCTTAATTGTTCAACACATTCTTTTATTTTTTTACATACATAATTAAGTTCTTCATTAGTTTCTTTTCCGCTAAAACTTAATCGTATACAATTATGAATATCATTTTTATACATTCCTATTGCAGTAAGAGTAGTGGAAGGAAGTAAAGAACCTGATGCACACGCTGAACCAGTTGATACCTGTATACCGTTTAAATCAAGCAAAGTTACTAAGGACTGACCTTGAATACCTTTGAAACACATATATAAATTATTTGGCAGCCTGTTTTCTAAAGCAGCGCCAACTAAATAACTATCAGGAATATTATCTTTTATAAATTTATAAATATAATTTCTACCTGTTGATTTAATAGAAGAATAATCATAGTTTTCAACAGCTTTGCCTAATGAAGCAATACCAATTATATTTTCTGTTCCTGCAAACAAAGATTTCTCCTGACTGCCGTATATAAGGGGTTTTAATGTTACTTTTTTATTGATATATAAAACGCCGATACCTTTTAAAGCACCTAATTTATGTCCGCTGAAACTTAAAAAGTCTATATTTTCTAATGATGCAATGTCTATTTTAAAAGAAGGTATGTAACCGGTTGCATCTGCTAACAAAATACCGTTGTATTGATGAACAAGTTTACTTATAGCAATAATATTATTTATAGTTCCTATTTCACTATTTGCAAACTCAACACATACAAACGGTTTTAACTTGCTATTAGATAAAATGTACTCAAGGTGTTCAAGATTGATATAGCCATATTTATCTACTTTAAGAGATTCGTTGTATAAACATGACTTACTTGCTTCAATCATAGACTTATGGGCAGTAGGAGAATAAAAAATTTTATACTTATTAATACTTTGATTTTCGCTTGATACTCCTTTTATAACTAAAGAATTTGAAGCTGAGCCTGAACTTGTAAATATAATTTTTTCTGGATTTGCGTTGATAAACTTTGCTACATTATCTCTTGCATTTGTTATAATTCTTTTTGCTTCAATTCCACCTCTATAAATTGATGAAGGATTGTAATAGACATCTAATAATTCGATTATATATTTCTTAACTTCATCAAAAAGAGGAGTAGAAGCGGCATTATCTAAATAAACAAGCATTTTACTCCTCCTCTAAGATTTCATATGTAATTAAAATAGGGATAACTACTAATTCAATTTTGTAATTAGCCATACATTCTTTACATATATCCTCTGCAATACTTTTATTTAAAAATTTAGTTGCAGCTGCAATATTATCTATTAAACAATAATTGGCATTTTTCTTTGAAAGCAAATAGTTTGTTGTTTGCGATAAATCAGCAATTACGTATTTTTTTATTTCTTTTTCTTTATATTTTTTCATAACAATCCCTGTATTACATAAAATAACCTATATCTTGTTTATAAATTTTATTTTGAATTTTGTTTTGCTCTGTTTTTATATTCTCTTTTTGTAACGTTAGTAAATTTATAATTAATTATTTCATTAATTTGCTTTTTTGTAGAATCTGTAAAATTATCTAAATCAGATAAATCTAACTTAGAAATGTTTTTATAAGCTTCTTCAACAGTAATTAATTTATCTCTATATGCTACACATATTTCATAAATGCTATGGCAACGCTCACTATCAAAAATAGCGTACCAGCTTGGCTTATTAGCATCATCTCTACAAGTAGGGCAGTAGTGATATTTTTTATTACAAATAATACAAACTTTATTATTTCTATTTCCCATTATTATTTATTACCTCCTAAGAAATAAAAGAGGGCAAAGAAAAACTTTGCCCTCAATTAAGTTAATTTAAAGAATTATGCTTCTTCATCATCGCCACACATAGCAATAGTGTAAAGCTCTTTATCAGCTGAGCAATAACTTATCTGCATATCTCCCTTATAATCAAGAGTACCTTCTGTAGAAAGAGTAATAGAAAGTTCTGGTGATACCTGGAATGAAGGGATAATTATGTAGCAGCTTCTTAATGTATCAGGTTCACAAGGATCTATAGCAAGTGCCTTTAAAGTAAGTCTTACTGTTCCAGGGAACTTATCAGAAGAGTTTGTAATTTTAACTGCATTTGCAGCCTTTCTTTCAAACTTAACAACAAATCTGTCGGCTGTCTCATCTGTAGGAAGTGTTAATGAATTACCAGATATTGCAAATTCTGTATCTGAAGCAGAACTGCTGCCAAGCTTATATGATTTGCCCATAGCACCATTGTTGCCAAGTGCATTTACACGTACTGTACCAGATACAAGAGTTTCATTTGTACCATCAACAAGAGTTACAGATGTAGTACCTTTTTTTACTATAATAATTTTTGGCATCTGTACCATAGCATCAGGTTCAGCAACAACTTTTTCTGTACCTGTAGCAGCACTGATAACATTAAGGTTAATCATTGCATTCTTTGCTGTAAATGTGCCGGATTTGCCTTGATAAAATTTCTTTATCAAAGAACCTTCAGCAGACTTTGCTTCTTTTGATTCTGCTGTTGTTTCAATTGTAGCCTCAGAAAGCTGAGTAAGAGTATAAAGTAAAGTTCCATCTGTTTTTTCTGCAATCGCCATTTGGATTCTGTCGATTACTAAATCGTCTAATTTAAAAGCCATATTTGTTTCCTCCTTATTTTGTTTTTTAATAATATAAAAAAGACCTAAACTTATTCGTTTAGGTCTTTAAGCCAATTTAATTCTTTTTGAACATTAATTTTAGAAGTATCAATAAAACCGGAATACATTCCTTTCATCAAGGCAGTTACACTTTCATAAGTTTGTAGCCTTTTGACACTATCCATAAATTGAAATATTCCAACTTCTTTTAATTCATTTAATTTATATTTAAAACCATGGTGGTTAACCATAGATGATATTAAAGGTAATAAAAATGATTTTTGGCGATTTTTATTTTCTTTGTTTGTTTCAAAATTCATTTCCTCTTCCCAAATCATTGCTTCTTTTGTTGCTTTGTTTTTTGCAAATTCAACTTTAAAATGCAAATCGAACATAACACAAATATACTTAACTATTTTTTTATATACCAGTTCGTCTATAACTATTGTTTCATCTTCATTATACTGTGTTGGCAGTTCGGTTTTATTTATAGGGAAGTATACTAATAGATTACAATCTTTTTCTGAATCATATATATAATTAAATTTTGAAAAATCCAAGTTTCCAAAAAGCAATTTTGTATCATTGGGTGTAAAATTTTTGACTAAAAAATTTGAAAATAATTCAAAATCGCTAATTTTATTCCAGTCTATACCATTTTTCCAAAGTTTAAGCCTTAAAGAGGTTGTATTAGCGCAGAATAATTTTAATATTGTATAAAACTTAGTATCTCCAAATTCAAGAATATCGCCTATTGTTGGGACTTTAATACATATTTTATCAGTAACCCAATAATCTTCGCCAAAATACATTTTTAACTCATCAAAATCATAGATATTTTCTTCTATAAATATCACCTACCTAATTTATTGATTACCATACCATTTGTTCTGCCACCTGGTGTGTAGGTTATACCATTTAAATCAGTAATTTGGAAAACGAGAGTTCTTACAATATAGTTATTATCTGTTGTAGATTCTTTGGAAGAGATAAGATGTGTTTGTATGCCAAAAATATTAGACCAATTGAATGTTTCACGAATAATAGATGCAATTAAATCATGTCTGGGAATTCCTGTTAGTTTATCTGTTATATCTCTTCTGTCAACAAAAATGCTGAAAGTAATTTCTGTGTATTTCTGAATGTTTGAATTTTTAGGAAATTCATCAAACATTACTTGGTAACATATATAATGTTTTACTTCTGTTTGATTATTAGGTAAAAATAAATATGGTCTAATATTTGAATCGTCACCAAAATATTTTTCAACTTCTCCGATGAGGTTATAATTTTCATCAATAATAAGATTTCCATTATCGTCAAATAATTCTGATTCTAAGTCCTTATTATTTAAGGCATATAAAAGCTCGGCATTATTTAATAAAATACTTCGGATTTTTTCTTTGTACCGTATGTTGTTATCATCTGGTGTAATTGTATAATTACGTAATTTATTTAGTAATTCATCTTTTGTGCTAATATTTATCACTATACACTCCTTTAAATAATAATTTCAAATTATGATGAGATGTTAAAACATTTTTATTTCATATAGTTACTATACAATTAATCACTAAAATTTCAAATCAAAAGCTTTTAATTAGTTTAGAGTCTTAATTTCTTTTGTTTAAATTCTATTTCGTTTATCTACACCACTTCCTCTGCTAAATTATCAGTGTCATTTTTCATAAGGCAAGACTATGTAAATAGGACATAAAAATAATTATTTGTTATTTCTTTCATAACAGCATTAAACAATTTGATTGTAAGTGTTTTAAAACTTCCGATAACTTTAATTTTAGGAGTAGAAGCAAATATTTTACCATATGAATATTTGGTTTTTTCTAAAAAATATTTGCAATTACTCGTATACTTGTTGGTATGATAAAGTCAATATCATCAGTTGTTTTTATCAAAAATCATCACCTCTCTTCAAATATTTTTTTAAAAGATGGTAATATTTTAATAGAACCCTCTTTGTGAGAGGGTTTTGTCCAACTTTTTTCAATGCCGCCAATTCGTGATATTCCAGATTTAGCTTTTATATCTTTACTTGAAATTTTACAAATTCCAGGTATTGTTACAACATCATCTTCAAGAACAGCGTTTTTAATTGTGATTTCAATACCGGAAAGAATTTTATCAATATCCTTTAATGCTGTATGTACATCAGAATTCTCTTTGATTTTTTTTATAAAATTTGTTCTGTTCATAAATATTCTCCTTATGTTTTTATTTAGTTATCCTTTGGTTTATCAAATTTTTTCATTTTTGATTTTTATATTTATTTCAACTTAACAATTATCAATGGGGTAAAGTGGGTAGTCATTTTTTTCTTTACCATATATATTGATTTTATGTCTTTGGTATTTATTAAGACCTGCTAACTTTATTGTTTTTGCTGTATCCTATTTGAAACTAAAAGAATTAATCTCCTTTGCTAATTACGCTTTTGTTGCAACATCTTATATTATTTATTAACAGTATATTTTGCCTTTATTTGCTGTAAATCAAACAAAGCTTTTTTTGATTCTGTTAAATAATATTTTGGATAACGGCTCTTTGACTTATGAAGAGTGCCATCACTTCCAAAATGGTGTCCAAGTTTTTGTAATTCAATGCTATCGTTTTTTGTTATTAGAATTATAATTTTCATTCCTTTCTAAATTTATTAAAAAATATCTTGTATATCCACCACTGTATATATAACAACAAGAAAATAGGGATAAACCCCTAAGTTTTAGGGATAAGCTAAAGTTTTATATTTTCTCGTTCTATATAAATCTTAAAAATATCTTGTATATCCACTACTGTGTATATAACAACAAGAAAATATAAGTAAAGACCTAATTTTTAAGAAGAAATTAATATTTTTTATTTTCTCGTATTTTATTTTTATATTTTTTATCACTTAGTTTATTAGATGCTTTCTTTCTTTGAATTGCACAACTATCGCAATATAATTTTTTATTTCCGGTCTTCTCAATCAAAATTCCGCAACCCTTGCAATAAATAAATTTTTTATCACGCCCGCGTTTTAATTTATAATAATCCTTTTGATAGTTTAGCATGCTTAATTCAATGCTTCTGCAAAAATATCTTATATAAAAATTATCCTCATTGATAAAATCATAAAACACATTATATTTAGACTCTAACTCATAATCTTCTATAAATTTGCAATTATCTAAGCATTTTTTTAAAAATACTTCGATTATTTTTTTGTATTCACTCCATGTTAAATCCATTTTTTGTTTTTGATAAACTTCTTTTAACTGTTGCGCATTATCAATAGCGTTATAAATAATAGTAGTTAATTCAATTGGATTCATTTCAACCCCATCAACCCATTGGTAATATAATCTTTTGGGAGTTTTCAATAAGTCCATATAATCTTTTTTTAAAATCACTTCTTTGTCAAAGTATCTTGTATAAATATTATTTACTTTTTGTCTAATAAGACTACACCAGTCGGTATCAACAGTCCTTGACTTGTAACCAGCATATTCGACTTCAGACCATGTTTCAAATATTTTCCCAATTTCAGTGCTTAGTAAAGGCTCATTTACTGTGAAATTAATAGATTTAGTATAAATTTTTCTTTTATTACTGTTTGACCAAATAGAAGTACAAAAAGATTTGAAAATATTGTTTTTAATATATTCTGAATCGCTATTATGGTAATCATAAATTATTTCGTATAAATATTTATCTATGTATGTTCATCTCCTTAAACAAATAATATTTGCCTAAATATTCATAAGAGTAACTTGTATTATTAGGCACTTCTGTTATTAATGTCTGCTTTTTAGAATTGGAATTTTCTTTTAAGTTTTTGATTATATATTCACTATATCCTGACCAAGCAAAAGATTTGCTTATAGAAAGACTATTATAAGATACTTTAATTACATAATTTGCAAGTGTTTCTTCACTAATTTGCAATTCGTTTTGAAGTTTTAATTTTATTCTGTTAGTCACTTCATCCATATTAAATTTTATATTTAGATTTTTCGACTGCTCTTTTTTCAAATTAAAATGTTTTCTAAGTTCATCAGCATATTCATTAATATATCTTCTAACAATTCTTTCAATTTTTTTGTCAGATAAATCAATATATTTATTTACAATCAAGTTTCTTATGCAAATTAAGTCATCAGAGTTATTATCCCATAATATGTTTCTTTTTTCCCAAGAACAAATATAATCACACAATTCATTCATTGGAGAAGGGGAGTGATAGGCATTAAGCTTTAATTTTTCTTTTGAATCTTTTGATTTTTTATTTAATTCCTTTAATTTATTATATGTTTTCATTTTTTGGGGATAATTATATAACAGGAAATATGGTAATTGCTGCATATGCTTTCTAAGTCCTGTATTCATATGCCATCTCAGGCCTGTTTTCACATAATCAATTTCTTTTCCCTGAAGAATTCTTAATAGGCTTGAAAGGTCTGAATAAACTTTTTTTATATCAGGATTGGTAATGTATTTATTTTCTATGCTTGTGCCAGTATTGGTAATTTCTCCAATTCGATTATCTCTTGTCATAATTTCATATTGAATTATATTTTCTTTTGTATATGGCTTTGAAAGAGCTGTTGCCTTATCTTCAATATCAATAATTATCCTTTTATCAATTTTGGAGTCTATAACAATAGGCTCGTCACATAAAAATACAATATCACCATCAGCGTCCATTCCACCTTGCTGCGGGAATGAAACGTCATACATGTTAAACATTACAATGTCATGGTCTTTGAAATAACCCAAATATTTATTTATGGTATTGTTTCTAGCAACTTTAATTTTATTTACTTCAGATGGGTCTACTAATGGGGAGCGAAATGATATAATATCACCACAATTAAAATTACCACTATAAATTTCCCTTGCCTGTAAGCACCCAATAGGATTTTCTCCAACTGCATATTGCAAGTAACCAATCATATCACCAATAACTGTATGATAAAATCCGGAACAGTATATTTTACCAACTTTGGCTTCGTTTATTGACTTTTTCAATTTTCTATAAATAAATTGTTCAATTGCTGGGTCTTTTAACATTAGGTCATTTATCAGTACAGCTTCAAGAAACTTACTCCCTGATTCATAATCTTCAGAATCAGTTATTCCTAAAAACTTATATGTGTAAAACTTTTCTCCTTTAATTATCTTTTCATACAAAGATGTGGTATACTTAGCAAGAGTTATTATTTTACCATCATTATTGCTATCAAGAATGTCATAGTTAATACTATTTTTATTCTCATTCTCATAATAATCAATGTACTTGGGATTCCATAAGTCTAAGCATTGTAAATACTGAAAATTCATACGTGTGTATTTATTTAAATGTTTGATATGATGACTGTACTTGCTAATTCCAAGCTTTATTTCATATTTTTTTAAAGTATTGATGTATTCAATCCATGCATCATTCCCATATTTATTTTTAAAAAGCTCATGTCCTTTAAACATTGAAGTATTCCAAATACAGTCTATATCATCTATTTTGTGTTTTTTTCCATAAATATCTGTAATATATTCATATCCCCATTCTTTAAGTATTTTTTTGAATGGGACATAGACAGAATAGCCTTTTATAAATGGGAGTCTAACTTGTTCTCCTATTGGAACGTAGTCTAAATCAAGTTGTTTGCCTATTTCTTCCATAAATTCTTTTTCGTGACATCCGCACCCATCAAAAGGGGATAATTTTAAATCTTTATATCCTTCTTCGATTTCTTTTGCAATATACTTTTTCTTTTTGTTTGTTTTATTGTCTATAATTTCCTTTTCTTTTTCTGCCACATACTTAATTAATTGATTTGGTAATATTTTTTGATATTCCCCAATAATTATTATGTTAGGCAAGTAATTTTTAATAAGTGTGCAAGAACTAAAAGAAAGACATCTTTGAGATTCGTATTTAGAAATTACACATTCTTTAATTGGTATATCCATCTGTGTAATAGCATATAATTCGTCAAATATCTCATCACATACAAAGGCAGTAATTCCGTCTTTGCTTTGAGATGCGGATTTACCAAAACGATTATAATGAATACCGTTGTATACAAAGCCTTTGTCTAAAATATATTTTAAACTATCTTCCTGTTTTGGATTTTTTTTCGCAATAACAAGAATAATCTCATTTATGTGCAATGAAGGTTTTCCGCGAAGACGTTCTATCTGGTCGAACAAAGGTGAATCACCTTGAGCAATTAAATATTCATTATCAATTTCTTCATCTCTGCTAAGTGTTACATTGAAATTTTGTTTTATTAATTCCTGAATTGGAATTTTTATAAGTGTGTATTGAATAGGTTTTATAGAATATCGCCTCTTTTCAAAAATAATAAAATTAATTCACTATGTATTCGTATGTGTAACCATTATTTGTTGTGTAATATATTTCTTTCATACCTAAGTCTTTAATAGCAGAGCAGCCATACAAGAAAGGCAAGGTCTTGATAATCCCAAAGGCTGTTCTTTCCTAACTCTGTAAACATATAGTTTCACTTTGGAAAATTAATATCCAAGTATTCAATTTGATTAATACAATTGATTTCTGCATGAAGCTATGGAATGAGGTTGCTTGTTTGTTCTCTATATTTGTTATAAAAATATTGAAGAGGGTTTGTTTTGTTAAAATTACAAATAGATACAATTATTTGCTTATGATATACAGTACAACCAACATTCTCTTTTTTATAATCAGATGTAATAGCTGCAAGATAAGCTTTAGTAAAGAATTTATAGTCGTTTCTCTTAAAATTCATATTCACCACCAGTATTCTTAATAAATAATTTATTATTGCTTGCTCAAAAGTAGAAAAAATTGTATTTATGTTTCTTTATTAATTAAAGATTTCACATCATTGTTTTTTAAACTTTGTTTATTTTTCATAGTAGCCATACAGAACATATCAAACCTCCAATCAGAAATTATTTTGTCAGCAACATAACTCATGCTTGTATGTCCATTAAAATCATAAGCAGAAATCAATCCTCCGAAAGTAGAGTGATTTACACTTGGACATATTTTTTTTGATAGTTTTATGTTCATAAAGTATTTAACAGCCTCCTCTTTTAGTATTGAGTGTTATTTCCATGTTTTTTGCTCCTTTAGTTTAATTTTTAATTTAATATATAAATTGATTTGCAGAGTTTTATTAATTTTTTAGAGCTAAATCAATTTCTTTTCAAATCCATATTTGTTAAGCGCATATATGTTTGGCGCTTTTTTATAACCGTTGAAGATACCACAAGTATTCTTTTTGACCAACAATGCTTTTGTAAAATGCTTCCGGATTGTTATCTACATGGCTATTCTTTTTGTTTCTAGATACGGTGCATGAATTTATAAAGAAACACTATTAATATATTCTCTTTTGTCAAAAAAGAATTAGCGTATAAAATAGCGGTGATAATATTTAAAGTATTATTAACTAGCCTGAAATGGTTTTTTATAAAATCATTAAGACAATCAAAGTTCTGTGGATTAGTTTTAATTTCTATTCCGGTGTTATAACCTAAAGAATTCAAATTTTGAAACACATCAATCATGTTGATATCAATAATAAACTAAGAAACATCAATGATTTTAAAAAATATTTTTGGTTAATTCTCGCTACCCTTATAACCAATATTAATTCTTATACATTCTGTATTTATTTGGAATTGCTATAAAGTACTGTTTTTGTTTTTGTAGTTTATAAAACTCATCTCCTTTTCTTTTTAGTTAAATAAGACAAAAGGGTAAATATTCAATTTTAAATTTGAATTTTAATTTGATAAGAAGAAGTTCCACTAATATGCTAATTAATAAAAACATATTAATATTAATTAAGAGTTCGCTCTTTGAGCGAACTCTAGGACAATTCTTCAAAAATAAAATTTCAAAAATATAAATGGTCTGAAGGTTATTAAAGCTGTTATATATTTTCTTTTTTTGAAAGTTAATATAGAGTGATAGAAGTTATTCTTTAAACAATATAAAAACTACAAATTTTACTATTTAAAAAAGTCCTAAACCCTTGAATTGCAAGGCTTGTAGGACTTTTTTTATTTTTTGATATTACAAAAATATATGTCTATAAAAGGACTATAAATTAACCAAAACAAAATAACTGTTAGATTTATAATCAATACAACTGCTTTTAATAAAATCAAACTGCTTTTCTAATAAAGAAGGTAGATTTTTACAACAAATTCTAATTAAAAAATCAATCCATGTAAGTGTCAGCTTAATGTGACATATGCAAAGTTTTCGCTCTACTATGGAAAATCGGCATGATGAAACATTTACAATTTTGAATTTGGTTTTATAAAAATCCAAACAACTCAAGGCTTTTGAGGTTCTTGTTAATTTAAACCTTGAGCTAATAAGCTAATAAACAAGCTTAATAATGGCAAATTGGAGAATGTTAAAAACAAGTAATTCTATTAATAGTAATGGTACGGCTATTAGTGTTGGATACTTGAAATAATGGCATACTGTAAAATCGCAATTTGAACTAAGGAGTAAATACGTGTTTTTAGAATAGAGCGTAATTCAATTTTTATTAATGATAGGTGATAGCTTTAGCTGTGTTAATACAAGAGAGGCAATCTCTCAACGTTTAAATAAGTTTCATCTGCTCATGGACACTTAGTTATAGGAGTAGAATTATGCCATATATGAAATATGGAAACTGGTATATTCCAGAATGTAATATAGCATTCCCATACAAAGAGTAAGCCTAAAAGCACAATAAAAGTTTGTAGTTTTATTTTTATTAAGAGAATAAATATTTGTAAATTAAAAGGAGGGATTATTTTATGTTAAATCAAGCATATAAGATAAATGCTATAAAAATAGCAAAGCAATTATACTATCCGGCGGCAGTTATATTGCGGTTAGAAAAAGCAAAAACTGACAATGAAATTGTCAGGATAATGATAACAGCAAGAAAGGAAATGTGAAATGAATCGCAATAGAAAAAGAATTAAACAAAAGATTATGGCACTTGTTGCGATTGCTTTATCAATAATATTACCATTTCCTCTTAACGGAGATATTGGAATATCAATTTTAATATTGCCTTTAGGGATATATCTTTTATTGACAAAAAAGATGATTATTGTATAAAATGCGGTGGTTTTATGTCTGAGATATATTTTTATTCAGATAGATTTAAAAAGTTATTTAAGCCAAATTAAATAAAACATTATATACAAAGGAGTAAGTACTGTGTTTAATTTTAGAATTATAAATATGCCGGATGGTACGCAAATAATTGATGAAAATCTGAAACCGCCATATATATCATTAACAAAAAGTCAGTTTTTAAAATACATTGATGCTGAAGAACAAATTGAAAATATGAATAAAATACATATGAACAAGAAGGAAAAAGAAAAAAGTAATATATTCAAAAAATTATTAAACAGATAGATTATTAGTCTATCTGTTTTTTATTTGTGCTTTAGCGTAATAAAACCAATGACTCTATGAATGTATAAACTAAAAGCAGACAATTAAACCAATCATTTGTCTGCTTTTTCTTTTGTTAAAATAATAATGATGTAATATTTACGCCCAGTTTAGTATATCAGTAAAAAAACGGACTAGGCCTTAAGATATGATGATTTTACCTGCCTGCTTTGCATTGACACATTTACTATGCTGGTGGTTCCGTTTTATATAAATTGCTTATCTAACATCACTTTGGAACGCTATAGCTTTTCCTAATATATGAATATTATTAAGTTCGTTATCAGTATATATTAAGTCCTCATAATTTGAATTCTCTGGTTTTAAAATCAAGATATTTTTTTCTTTATAGTATATCACTCTTTTTAATGTAGCCTCGTTATCAATAACTACAGCAGCAATTTCGCCATTTTCTACCATATCCTGCTTTTGAATAAATACAATATCTCCGTCAAGTATACGAGCATTTACCATACTGTCACCTTTAGCTTTTAAGCAAAAATCAGCATGTATATCTGAACCAGCTATGACATAGCTCTCTCTGTCTTCATTACAAAAAATTGGTTTTCCGCAAGCTATTTCCCCAAGTAAAGGAAATTTTTTTAATTTAATGGGATATATGTTATCAAATTCAGGAGTAGTATTATTTGTTCTATCGTTAAGTCCTAATAAATATTCAGGAGTAACATTTAAAGCATTTGATAATATTTTTAATTTATTTAATGGAATTGAGCCTATTTTACCGCTTTCATACCTCTGTAAAGTTGATTTACTTAATCCAGTTTTATCAGCTAAATCTTGAAAGCTATAATTTAATTCTATTCGTTTGTTTTTTATTCTCTTAACAATTTCTGCCATACGTTCATGCTCGCTTTTATCCAAATTAGCACCTTCTTTCTTTTTATAGTATTATATCTAAATTGATTTATAAATGCAACACAAAAATGAAAAATGTTGCTTATATGGGTTGACATTCACGAAACATTAAGGTATTCTGTTAGTAAATCCTATAAATGCAACGGAAGTGTTGCGAATATAATACAGATTGAAAAATCAAAAAAATATTTTTATATAGAGAAATATAAAAGTAAGGTGGTGTATTTAATGAACAGAATGGAATTAAATGATATTCAAATAGAATTACTTGAAAATTATTGTAGCAACAATATGAGTAACTTAAAAAAAATATGTAAGTTTGTATGGGGAAATAAAGGAATTCCCAATTATTATCATGATGATTTATATAGTGATGCAATGAAAGTTTTGCTGGAAAGCATTAATACTTATGATTCAAATAGTAATACAAAATTTATTACATATTTAACAAACAATATTAAGTTATCTTATAGAGAATGGTACAGAGATAATTATTTGCGAGCTAAAAGAAATAATATCAAATTTGATGAAAATGGGAAAATTGAAAAAGATGAAAATGGAAATCCCGTTATAATTTCAAACATATCGTTGGATGCACCATCTGAAGAAGGTATTAATTTAGTAGAAAAAATCTCAAGTTATAGTATTGAAGAAAGGGTTTTCTTAAATGAGTTGAGCGAAAATACTTCTGTATATTTAAGTAAACTAACACCATTACAAAAGCATATCGCATATTTGATTATGTGTGGATATAAGCTTAGGGAAATAAAATATAAATTAAATTTAACAAATAAACAATTCACTAATCAATTAAAGTTTATGCGATGTTTTGAAAATACTAATTTGTTAAATGTTAAGAAAAATACTTTGGAGGAGCCATTAATGAAAGAAGAAAAAGTAGAGCAGACATTTGAAAAAAGTAAAATTGAAAGATATTCAATAGCATCTATTATTAAAAAAATGAAAAACGGGACATTACGTTATGACCACCCACTGCAAAGAGCAACGGATCAACACAGCATAAAAATGAAAAGTAATCTTATATCTGATATTTTACAAGGAAATCCAATTCCAGGACTTGTATTTGCTGAACAAGTTATAAATGGAATTTCAATAATTTGGAATTTGGATGGAAAACAACGTTCAACAAATATTAAGGAGTTTAGTGAAGATAAATTTAAGATTTCTAAAAATGTTAGGAGAAACTTAATTAAATACCAGTCTTTTATTAAAGATGAAAACAATAATACTATTTTTGAAAATGGTTTTCCAAAAGCACAATGGGCAGAGTTTGATATTTCAAATAAAAAATTTTCACAGCTACCTAGTGAATTACAAGATAAATTTATGGATTATTGTTTTGATGTAACTTTGTACCTAAACTGCTCAAACGAGGATATTGCTTATCACATTGAACGTTATAACGATGGAAAACAAATGGGGTCATCTCAAAAAGGTTTAATTAAACTTGGAGAAGACTTTGCACGTAAGGTGAGGGAAATTTCGAACATGCAATTTTTCTGTGAAAATGGATTTAATTTTACTCAAAAGAAAAATGGTACTATTGACAGAGTTTGTATGGAAGCTATTATGGCAACAGATTTTATTGATAGCTGGAAGACGTCTCCGGAAGATATTGCTAATTTTTTAAAAATAAATGCTACAGAAGAAAATTTCGACGAACTTCAAGATACTGTTGAAAGACTTGAAAATATTGTAACAGAAGATATTGGAGAATTGTTTGACAAAAAAGATACTTTTATTTATTTTACTGCTTTTTCTAATTTTAAACACATTAAGCAGGATGATAATAAGTTTATAGAATTTTTGAGTAAATATGGTCAGTACATACAGAAAAAATTCGTTGAAATAGAAGAAGGAAATAATGGGAAAAAGAGATCGACTAAAGATAAATCTGTTATAATGGAAAAAATAATGTTTATAACAGATTTAATGAATAAATATTTTAATTTAGAATTAGAAACAAACAAAGAAAATAAAATGACTGTAGAAAATTTTATATCTGAAGCTGTAGATATACCATTTAGTCAAGTTGAAGAAAATTTGGAATGCTATCAAGATGATTTAAAAATATTAAAACAAAATAATATAAAATTTGATTCAAAACTACAGGAACAAGAAAATGATATAGCTTTATTGGCCATAATTGCTTATGGATATAAGAATGATATAACGATTGATAATTGGATGGAAAAATATTCAAAAAAAACTACTGTTTATAGTAAAAATCCAAAAGAAAGTTTTGAATTAATGAAAAAAGATTTAAACGATTATATAAAAAAGTTTGATATAGCTTAAAAGAGAATTTTATTTAATTAATAAAAAATGAGGTTGTATTTTGCCATACAATTTAACAGAAAATAAAAATAGTATTTTTAAACATTAGGAGCAAGTAAACAGGATAAAAAGAAAGAAAAATAAATGATTATTATGCAACAGACACTATTTCAATAGATTAATTAATAAAAGACGGTGGAGTTACTTTCACAAACCAATATGCGAGTATGAATGTGAAAAAGGTAATTTGTTGAAAAATTAAAAGAATATGTTTACAACGTTTTATCAACAGACTTGATTGATAGTTTGAAAAATGCGAATTACAACATATAAATCTATGGAATTTGTGAGTGTGTATTATAAGCCAATATCTGTCATACCTACTGGTTATCTTATTAAGATTTTAATGATGGAAATACCAGAGTATACCATCTGTAATTTAGTTAAAATATAGATTGTTAAAAAATAAAATAATATGCGATATTGAAAGCGGAAAGAGAATTGGCAACATTACCAAATGTAATTGAGTTAAGCAAACAAACTGGAATTGAATTTAATTTAATGGCTAAAATTTGAATTGATAAATTGTATAAATATTTTATGGAAATAAATTTAAAATTTTCTTTATAATTACTAATCAAATTATTTTTCAAGTTTCATTTCAAAAAAGATAATATAAATATGTGATAATATTCTTAATAATCTTTAAAGATGTGGTGTATATGCTCTTTTGTATGTATTAAAGTGTTATTTTATTTGAATATATATTTTTTTATAGAACAATACTGTGCTTAATTGATTTTAAAATATTAAAACCGCCTGATATTTTAGGCGGCTAGTTTGTATTAAATAATAATGTTTTTATTGATTTCAATAATTATCAAGAGCATATTTTAAGTCTGCTATAATGTCTTTTGCACTTTCAAGTCCTACACTCATTCTGAAAAATCCATTTTGAAATTCAGAAGGATAATTTTTAATTTTTGCATCATTTTTTGAGGTGTGAACTATAAGTGTGTCAGTGTCGCCTAATGAAAGGGCATAAGTTATTAAACTGAGTTTATTTAAAAATTCTTTCTGTTTTAAGTCATCACCTTTTATGCCAAAGCAGAGCATACCGGAAAAACCACTCATTTGTTTTAAAGCCAGTTTATGCTGAGGATGGATTTCAAGGCCGGGATAGTAAACAAATGTTACATTGTTTTGATTTTGAAGAAATTCTGCAATTTCCATAGCGTTATTGCTGTGTTTTTCCATTCTTAAAGGAAGTGTCATAAGCCCTCTGTCTATAATCCATGCATTAAAAGGACTTATAATTCCGCCTGTATTAATCATGGCACCAAGTTTTATTTTTTCTATTATTTCTTTTGTTGAACTTACACATCCACCCATAGCGTCACCATGACCGTTTATGTATTTAGTCATACTGTGTATGCTTATGTCTGCTCCTAAGTCAAGAGGTTTTTGATATATTGGGCTTGCAAATGTTCCGTCTACAGATAAAAGTATGTTATGAGCCTTTGCCAATTTTGAAATTTCAGATATGTCGCTTATACCTGTTGTAGGATTGCCTGGTGTTTCAACATGTATAAGCTTTGTATTTTCTTTTATATGATTTTTAATTTCGTTAATGTTAGTTGTGTCTACAAAATCAGCTTCTATTTTATATCTTTCTGTCAACATTCCGCCAAAAAGTTTGTTAACAGCAGCATAGCAGACCTTTGAGCATATTACATGAGAACCTGTAGGAAGAAATGTCCAAAAAACAGCAGATAATGCGGCTACACCGCTGGCAAAAAGTGCGCAGTCTTGAGCATGTTCTATTGCAGCCATTTTTGCTTCAAGTGAAAATTGATTATCTGAACCGTTTCTTGTGTATATTCCGTGGCCTACGCCGCTCCAATTAGGCTCATCGTCTTTTGGTAAATGATATATGTTAGACAACACAATAGGCTCACGCACTGGTGAACCGGGTTCATAGTTTTTATGTGTCCCATGTATACATATAGTATCTACGTCAAATGAATTGTTTTTAGTCATTTTATACACCCGCTTTCCATTTAATTTACAACAAATACTTCAATTAAAATTGTATATATTTTTTATATTTTTGCTATTTAATTTTGTTTTATTAGATGTATAATTGTTATGTAATTTTGTTATTAATGGAGGCTGTCATGTATAATCATATTGGCTTGGGAAAAATAAAATCATTCAGTTTTTTAGATGATTTAAGAAGTGAAAGAGGGGGAAAAGAAACATTAAATTCTGGCTCGGAATTTGTTTTTAACTCAGGCGAGGATGTAAAACTAATATATATTTCAAATGGAAGCGGAATTATTAGATTTAACAAAAAAGAGTTTGTTGTAAGAACAAATGATATTTTTTTTACTTTTCCAGAATATGATTATACTATTTCTTCTCAGACTGATAAAAAAACTGAGTTTTACTGGTGCAGTATGGTTGGAAGCAATGTAAACATATTTTTGGATTATATTAACATAACTGTTTTTTCTCCTGTTCTAAGAGGTGTAAATAATACAAATATAGCTAGGGAAATGCGGATTTTAAAATCTGCCTATACGGATTTGTCACTGGCTGATTATATGAATTATAAAGGATGCCTTTATAAAATATGTGCTATGCTTATTAATGATTTTTCTGTTAGTGAATGGAGAAAAATACCTCATACAAGTAAAGAAATATTATATAGTGGAATTTGGAAGCCTTGGCCTTCTGAAAATGATGTAGATAAAGGCGAATACTATTCGTGCCAAGAAAACAGTTTTGCTGAACTGGCTTTTTACGGAACAGGTATTAAATGGTATGGTGTTATGAATTTTGACTGTGGTATGGCGGATATTATAATTGACCAGAATTATGTTGTTACAGTAGATACATACAGTCCTGAAAGGATTACGGGACAAATTTTATATTCTGATAATACACTGCCAGAAGGAAATCATGTTATAAAAATACTTTGTTCCGGTGCCAATAATAAGCTTTCAAAAGGCAAAGATATTGTTATAGAAGGCTTTCAGGTCAGGTCTTCTGAAAACAGCTGTATTATTGAGGAAAAAACTTTATCTTCGTCTTTTAAGAAAGTAATTGAGTACATGAACAATAATTATATGAAAAACGAAAGCATAAGTGATATAGCTGATAAAATTAAAATGTCTAGGTGTTTTTTTACAACTGAGTTTAAGAAACAAACAGGCTACTCGCCAAAGCAATATATAAATAATATTAGAATAAAAAAGGCAAAAGAGTTATTAAGGTGTACTGATTATACAATTATGGAAATTTCGGATTTATGCGGATTTAATGATGTTTCGTATTTTATGAAGTGTTTTAAAAAATACGAAAATATGACTGTAGGACAGTACAGAAAAGCCAATAAATTATAATCAAAAAATGTCTGGTTTAATATTTAACTATACCAGACATTTTTTATTAAATATATGTTGAATGAATATTATACTTTATCATTCTTCTTCTTAATGTTGAAACGCTTATATTAAGTTCTTTTGCTACAAGTGAGCGTGAACCATTGTATTTAATTAGAAGGGTTTGAATTTCATTTTTTTCATTTTCTTCAAATAATTCTTTGGCAGAGTATTTTTTATTAGTTTTTTGCTCAGGCATAGTGGTGTTTTTTTCGGGCAATGGTTTATTTATTTTTGTAAATTCACTTGTGTAGCCTTCAAAAAATTTATTAATGCTTTCGGTAGTTCCAAAGTTTTCGCTGTAAACAGACTGCATTGTTAACACAAAACGCTCAAGTATATTTTCTAGTTCTCTTATATTTCCCGGGAAATTATAATTTTTCATTAAATCTATTAAAACCTCAAGCTCATTGCTTAAATCTATATTTTTGAATTTTTTAATATAATATTTGCTGAAAGCCTCAATATCTTCTGGTCTTTCCCTTAGAGGTATAATATTTACACTAAGAACATTTAAACGGTACCATAAATCTAATCTAAAATTACCGTTTTCAACTTCTTCTCTTAAATTTTTATTTGTTGCGGCTACAACACGTACATCAACAGGTATTATTTTTCCACTTCCTACAGGACGCACTTCTTTTTCCTGAAGAACCCTTAAAAGTTTCGATTGAAATGAAAGAGGCATTTCGCCTATTTCGTCTAAAAAAATTGTGCCTTGATGAGCTTCTTGAAAAAGGCCTATCTTTCCGCCTTTACGCGCTCCGGTAAAAGATGAATCGCTGTAGCCGAAAAGCTCTGTTTCAAGTATGCTTTCTGTTAATGTTGAACAGTTTAAAGCCACAAAAGGACCGTTTTTTCTGTTGCTGGCATTATGAATGCTTTGAGCAAAAAGTTCTTTTCCTGTTCCGCTTTCGCCCTGTATTAATATAGGAAATGGTGATGCAGAGTAGGTTTTGGCTATATTTATTAAATGCTTCATTTGCTCGTTTGCTGTTATAAAGTCATCAAATGAATATTTTGCCAAGTGGCCTTTTTCCTGCAAATTCTTTCTAATATTCAGCTCAAGTTCTTGGTAATGCTTAACATCTTTTGTAGTACTGAAAGCACCTATGGTATTATTTCCTGCTTCTATAATAGGAAATCTGTTTATAACTACTTTATTATTATTCTTTAAAGATTCTATAGAGTACTTTTCAGCATTTTTGGGATTTTTTAAAAGGTTAAGCAATTTGGATTTAGGAAAGGATTCTGTTATGCTTTTGCCTATTAAAAAATTTGGAAGATGAGAATATTTTTTTGTTGTTAATTCGTTAAGATATATTATTTTTCCGTCTTTATCTATTACTGTAACACCTATATCAGACTCTTTTAGTAATTTTTTAAATGCTTCAGATAATATACAGAGAGTTTTATATTCTTCAGCGCTTATTTCAATTTTATTTGTGTCCATTTTTCTTCCTCCTTTCTACTTATATAAAGAGCAATTTTTATGCCAAATTTTTGGGTATTAACAATATTGTTATATTAGGCTTTGTTTGTTTTATATATTAAACAAAATAAATATATATTATGTCAAATAAAAAGTATAATTTTTAATTATTTGATGTTCATAATTGAACAAAATATTCAAATATAAATAAAAAAATCAATATTAAAAGGGCTTATTTTATTTATAAATATCGTATTGGATTTATAAAAATTTAATATTCAACATAAAACAGAACGGATTTTGTTTTGTAATACATGTTTTATGATGTTTTTGACTTTATAAGAATTAACTATACTTTTGGCACGGGTTTTGCTCTTTATATATGTGCAGGATAAAAAACTTTAATGGCCATAGAGTTTTATCATTAAGAAAGGGTGTGATTAATATATGGAGAGCAACAAAGGTGCTTTAAGTAATATTACAATACTTGATTTAACAAGAGTTCTTGCAGGACCGTACTGCACAATGATACTTGCTGATATGGGAGCTAATGTAATTAAAATTGAAATTCCTCAAAAAGGTGATGATACAAGACAATACGGCCCTTTTAAAAATGGTGAAAGTATGTATTATGCCAATGTAAACAGAAGCAAAAAAAGCATTACCCTTAACCTTAAAAGCGAAGAAGGTAAAAAAATATTCTTGGAAATGGTAAAAAAAGCCGATGTAGTAGTAGAAAATTACCGCCCGGGAGTAATGGATAAACTTGGTGTTGGCTATGATGTTATAAGCAGTGTAAATGACCAGATTGTGTATGTTGGTATATCGGGATTTGGCTCATACGGACCATATTCAGATAGACCGGGTTACGATATTATAGCTCAGGCAATGGGTGGACTTATGGCATATACCGGCTGGCCAGAAACCGGGCCTACACGTTCAGGTAATGCTATGGGCGATGTTTTAGGCGGAATGAATGGTGCTATAGGTATATTGGCAGCACTTAATGGAAGAAATGTGACCGGAAAAGGCCAAAGGGTAGATATTTCTCTTGTAGACGGTATGAGGCAACAGGCAAAGTTCCTGAAAGAACAGGCAACAGATATTCAACTCTTTATCCTTATGACTCATTTGAGGCAAAAGATGGGCAGTATGTTTTAGGCTGCGGAAACCAGAAACTTTGGGAAAAATTTGCTAAAGTAGCTGGTATGGAGGATTTAATAACAGATGAAAGATATTTAGACGGGCCTAAACGTTTGGAGCATTTTGAAGAGCTTAGGAAAATAATAAACAACTGGTCAAAGAACTATCTTGTAGAAGATGTGGTTAAGCTGATACTTGATGCAGGTGTTCCGGCAGCTCCTATTTATGATATGGAAAAGCTTGTAAATGACGAACATATAGCTAAAGTAAGAGAAATGTTTGTGCCGCTTAAACACCCTGTAATTGGTGACATGCATGTAATAGGTGACGCAGTAAAACTTATGGGAACCAAAAACGGGGTAAGATGGCCGGCTCCTTCTTTAGGGCAGCATAACAGCGAAGTATACAGCGAAATGATGGGCTTTGACCAAGATAAGCTTCAGAAATTAAAAGAAAATGGTGTAATTTAAAAAGGAGGCATAATTAATGTTAAACAAGGTTGAAATAACAGAGGTATGTCCCCGTGATGGATTTCAAAATGTAAAAGAGTTTATTCCAACGGATAAAAAAATTGAAATAGCCAAAAAATTAATGGATGCAGGTTTTAAAGAAATGGAAGTTGTATCTTTTGTTAGTCCTAAATGGATTCCTCAAATGGCAGATGCGGCGGAAGTGGTTGAGGAACTGGACAAATATCGCAAAGAAAAAGGGCTTGATATAAAATTCATTGGCCTTGCTCCAAATGCAAAAGGTGTTTCAAATGCCGTAAAATCAAAAGTTGACGGAATTGTATGCCCTATATCTGTTACCGAAAAACATAATTTAAGCAATGTAAACCGCACAAGAGAACAGTCGTTTAAAGATATGGAAGAAATGATAAATACATATGAGGGCTTAGATGTAACAGTTGGGCTGGCTTGTACTTTTATATCGCCTTTCCCTAACGACCCTATAAGTATTGACGATATTAAGCGTATGTCTGAAAGAGCATATAAAATAGGAGCTAAAAAAGTAGTGCTTGCAGATACGGTAGGGACTGCAAGTCCGTTAGTTGTAGACGATATATTATCTAAGCTTAAAGGGGAATATGATTTTGATAAGGTATCTCTGCACCTTCACGATACAGCTGGTTTTGCTTTAATGAATGCTATGATTGGGGTTAAGCATGGTTTTATTAAGTATGAATCGGCAGCAGGCGGTCTTGGAGGATGTCCATTTGCTCCGGGGGCGGCAGGTAATGTGGCTACAGAAGATTTGCTTAATTTATTTAAGCAGATGAACATAGAAACAAATATTGACTTTGACACAGTGCTTAATGCTGTTGATAGAATTAAAGATTATGTAAAAGCTGATATTGTTAGCCATATGTATCCGTATTGTAGAAATCAAAGATAATTGTGTAGTTTAGTTTTAAATAAAGGGGGATTTTTATGTGGAGTAAAATGGCAAATTTCGCAGACAGGTTTATTGCAAAATTTATACCTGAATCTTTTCCGTTATCATTTGTACTTTTGATTTTGGTAATGATTTTGTCACTTTTCCTTACTGATACTACCCTTCCTCAAATATTTAATATAACAGGTTATGGAACAGCATCACTTCTTGCTTTTTCAATGCAGATTGTATTAAATATGGTTCTTGGATATGTATTTGCTCAGGCACCGCCAATTAAAAAACTTCTTGTTAAAGTGGCTAAATCGTTAAAAGGTAATGCAAAATGCATATTTTGGGTTGCTGTTATATCAAATGTAATTCATTGGATAAATGTAACTGTAGGTATGCTTGCTGCAGCTGTTCTTGCTAATGAAGTAATAAGAAATAATAAAGAAGTTCGCCCTGGCCTTGTTGTTGCAGCTGCTTATGCAGGCATGATACCTTCAGCAATAGGCTTTAGCCCGGCCATTATTTCAACTGTTGCAACTCAGGGAAATGAGTTTATGGAGTTAATGGGCGGCCAGATAGTTCCAAGAAGCTTAACATCGTTTAATCCAGCAGTATTGGGACTTTCTGCTGTTTTAGTATTCGGTATGGCAATTGTATTTTCTCTTATGGCTCCAAAAGATTATGTTAATCCTTTATATGTAGGCACATCAGCTGATTTAGACGAGCAGGAAGGTTATGATGCAGCTGAGCAGGAATATAAGAAAGATGCAGCTAAGTTTGTTGTAGCAATGGAAAACGGCAGCATATGGCCAGTTATATGCGGAGCTGTTATACTTGCTGGAGGTATAGCCTGGTTTGTAGTAGGAAAATGCGGCGTTACTTTTGACTGGATAAACTGTATGCTTCTTGGTGGTGCCATAATGGCATGGGGCAATATGATTAAGTTTGGTAAATGTACTGCTGAAGCCTGCAAAACCATGTGGGGCGTTGTAGCTTGTTATCCTATTTATGCTTGTATTATGAAGCTTATGACAGACTCAGGCCTTGGTGGAGTAATGAGTGAATGGATAGTTTCTATTTCTACAGCTGATACACTGCCTGTATTTACCTATCTTTCAGCAGGTCTTGTTAATATATTTGTTCCTTCAGCAGGCGGTCAGTGGGCTGTTCAGGCTCCGTTTGTTGCTCCGGCGGCTATTTCACTTGGAACAGATATGTGGAAAGCAGTTATACCTGTTGCCCTTGGAGACTGCTGGACAAATATGCTTCAGCCGTTCTGGGCAATACCGATACTTGGAATTTGCCGTGTTAAAGTAAAAGAAATGATTCCATATACATTCGCTATTGCAGTATTTGCCGGCGTTGTAGGATGCTTGTGGTTTGGAATAGTATTTCCGTTTTTCTAAGAAATAGTATATAATTGAAATAAAAAAGGAAGTGCATAAAATGTTTCCTAAGAATGTTAAATATATTGATTTGTCACAAACTCTTGAAAATGGTATACCTCTTGCTGGAGTTCTTCCAAGACTTTCAGTTTGGCAGTGTCTTGAAAAACGTGTTGGAGACTCTGTAAACTGTCAGGCAGAGCTTATGAGTGACCATACAGGAACACATTGTGATGCTCCAAGGCATGTGTTTGATAATGGTAAGACTATAGACCAATATCCGCCTGAAGCATATTCTGGAATAGCTATTTGCCTTGATTTGGAAGAATACGATGAAAAGGCTATTACTGTGGAAGCTATTACTGAAGCTGAGAAAAAAGCAGTTCGTCCTATTCAAAAAGGCGATATAGTTATGATGTGCACAGGGCATTCTAACAGATGGGCTCCTATACCGGAAGGGTATGCATATTTAAAGAATAGACCATGGGTAGACCCTAAAGCTGCTGAGTATCTAATTGAAAAAGGCATTAAAGCTATTGCTATTGATGTAGGCGGGCCAGACCCTCTTGGTGGAACACGGCATATAATTCATGAAATGCTGTTGGAAAAAGATATACTTATAATCGAGTCACTGCATAATTTACAAAAAATAAAAAATATGGAAGTTTTCCTTTGTTGCTTCCCTATAAAAATAGGCGGCGGAACAGGTGCGCCAACAAGGGCAGTGGCAATGGTTAATGAAGATTAAATTTATTTTATATGACCTTCTAATAACTACTTAAAACCCCTCTAATAACCATTTTAATAATTTTTGTTAACTGCTGAATAACTGGCATTACAAAAATTAAACCATTAAGCCGACCATCCAAAAAGGTAGTAATATAACCTCAGGAAGGTCGGTTTTTTATTATTATGATTTTATAGCAAAAGGTACTTTTTGATAAGTTACAATTATTTAATAATAAGGATAAAGTTTTGCAAAGTTAAAAAAATAAATGAATGGTATCTTTATTAATTTTAGAGATAATATACTTTTTGAGTATATTAAGTTTAATATTTAAGTGTATTATAATTCTTTTTTTAATAGATTTAATTATAAAAATGGGTTACAATATGATACATACAGCAACAAAATTTGGAGGGATAATATTGTGCGGCAGATTTTATATTAATAACGATATAATAAGTTTAATTAAAAGGCTTAATAACGATAGCGAGTTTTCCCTTGAAATAAGTGCCGGCGATATTTTTCCGTCCCAAAAGGCATGGGTAATTACTAAAGACAAAAATAATTTTGGAGCAAAAGAGATAAAATGGGGTTTTAAAAACGGAAGCAATGGTTTAATAATTAATGTACGCTCAGAAACTGTTTTTCAAAAGAAGATGTTTTGTAATGCTATAGAAAAAAGAAGATGTGTAATTCCGTCTTCAGGATTTTACGAATGGAGTGCAATAAAAGAAAAATATAAATTTTTTAGAAAAGACAATGAAGCTTTATATATGGCAGGAATTTATGATACAGATGATAACGGCGAGAGATTTGCAGTTTTAACAACTGAGGCAAATGCATCTGTTTCGGATATACATGGCAGAATGCCTCTTATTTTGGAAAAAAGCCAAGTTAGAAAATGGCTTAATGAAAATGATGAATATAAAGAAATTCTTGAGCAAACACCTGTTGAATTAAACAGAGAGTCGGATTTTGAGCAATTAAAGCTTTTTTAACGGAAGGAGAGGTTTACTATGGCTGAAAATGTGGTAATTGTAAATGCGTGTCTTAGAGGAAAAAATATTTCAAGAACATTTGAATTGGGAAACTTCTTTGTAAAAAAATATATGGGCGGAAAAAAAGATGCTGTATTAAAAGAATATTTGCTCTCGGATATGGATTTAAAGCCTTTTAATAAAGAAATGGTTGAAGAACGTGATAAAGAGTTATCAGAAGGAAAAGAAGATAAGCTTATTAAATTGGCCGAAGAATTTTCAAAAGCCGATACAGTTATAGTTATGGCTCCATATTGGGACATGTCATTTCCTTCCGCTTTAAAAATATTTTTTGAGCATATTTCAGTTTGCGGTGTTACATTTAAATACGAAAAAGACGGTACACCTAAAGGCTTATGTAAAGCAAACAAAGCAGTATATATTACAACTGCCGGAGGATATATAGGCGATTTTAATTATGGTTACGATTATACTAAAGGCCTTTTTAACTTTTTAGGAATAGATGATGTATATTTTTTAAGTGCCGAAGGTCTTGACATAATAGGAAATAATACAGACGAAATATTGTCAAACGCTAAAAAAGAAGCTGAAATATTAAGTGAAAAATTTTGAAAAATTAATCTAAAAACGCCGGATGTTATCCGGCGTAAACATAAATTAAAGTTTTTTACCGCATTTAGGACAATACTCAAAATCTTCATTTATTTCACTGCCACAGTATGGACAAACACCCATATGGCTGAAATTTTCGTCAATAAGAGTAAGGCTTTCATCGGTTATGGCAGTATTTTCTCCTCTTGCTATTGAGTCGCCAACGCTTTTATCAAGGCTGTAAAGAGCGCCGCAGCAGCTGGTTCTGACAAAATACTGTTTGCCCCATTTAAAAAGCGGAATGAAAAATACACTTAGACAGTTTGCTGTCATTATAATTTCGTAAGAACATATATTACCACAGTTTTTGCATATTCCGCTTAAATTATAAGGAATTATTCTTTTAACGGGAAGTACAGCTATAAAGAAAAACATTTTTTGCCTCCATTATGTATTTGCTTTATTTAAAAGTAGCATAAATTTTGAATTTAAACAATATATAATACGTTTTTATGGTAATAAAATGTTGTATTAAACATAAAAGGTGGTAAATTTAAAATAATTTCAATAATTTAAAGCTAAAATAACCTAAATTTCAATTCTCAACTAAAATTATAATTTGTAAATGTTGTTGTAAATACATTTATTTAATAATTATTTTTTATTTATTTTTTTAAAAGTATAATTTGAATAAAGATTTTACATATTTTGTAATAAGTGGTAAAATAATACCATTAATTTAACAGCTCCTGTAATGATTACACTTGATTTTTTGTTTAATACAAGAGTATAATGCGGTAATTAGTCAAAATACTTTTTATGCGTAAATGTATTTATGTTTAATATCTCACAGTAGAGTTGTGTTATTAAGCATTATTAGGAAAAAGGGGAAAGAAATATGAACATTAAGCGTCTTTATGTAGAGAAAAAAGAAGGCTGTGACATTGAGGCGGCAAGCCTGTTTAACGACATTAAAGTCAATCTTGGAATTGACGGACTTACTAAACTGAAAATACTTAACAGATATGATGTTGAAGGAATTTCTGATAAGGATTTTCAAGCCGCTAAAACAACTATTTTTTCCGAACCACCTGTTGACAGGGTTTATGAGGAAAACTACGATTTTGGCGCATGCAGAGTTTTTGCCGTTGAATATCTTCCGGGTCAGTACGACCAGAGGGCAGACTCAGCTATGCAGTGTATACAGATAATCTCACAAAAAGAAAGACCTGAAATTGCAGTTGCCAAAGTTTATGTGCTTGATGGCGATATTTCCGATGCCGATTTTGAGAAAATTAAGGAATACTGCATTAACCCTGTGGACTCAAGACAGGCAGCTCTTGAAAAACCTGAAACTTTAGCTATGGTTATGGATTACCCAGAAGATGTTAAAGTTTTAGACGGATTTATAGATATGACAGAAAATGAAATAGCTGATTTAAGAAACAGCCTTGAAACAGCTATGAGTCTTGAGGATATGCTTTTCTGCCAGAAATACTTCCGTGATACAGAAAAAAGAAATCCTACAATGACTGAAATTAGGGTTATTGATACTTACTGGTCTGATCATTGTAGACACACTACTTTCCAGACAAAAATAGAAAACGTTAACATAGAAGAAGGCACTTATGCAGCGCCTATAAAAGAAGCATACAACACATATTTAGATGTAAGAAAAGAAGTTTATAAGGATAGAACAGATAAAGACCAGTGTCTTATGGATATGGCTGTTCTTGGAATGAAAGTTTTAAGACAGCGCGGCATACTTGACAACATGGATCAGAGCGATGAGATTAACGCATGCTCTATTGTTGTGCCTGTTGATGTAGATGGTAAAGACGAAGAATGGCTTATTATGTTTAAAAACGAAACACATAACCATCCGACAGAAATTGAGCCTTTCGGTGGTGCTGCTACATGCCTTGGCGGTGCTATAAGAGACCCACTTTCAGGCAGAGCTTATGTATATCAGGCTATGCGTGTTACAGGTGCGGCAGACCCAAGAGTAAGTGTAAAAGATACTATTAAGGGAAAACTTCCACAAAGAAAGATAGTTACAGAAGCAGCAAGAGGCTACAGCTCATACGGTAACCAGATTGGTCTTTCAACTGGACAGGTGGTTGAAATTTATCATCCTGACTATGTGGCTAAACGTATGGAAATTGGTGCTGTTATAGCTGCTGCTAAAAAAGAAAATGTAGTTAGAAAAACACCTCAGCCGGGTGATGTTATAATTCTTACAGGCGGCAGAACAGGCCGTGACGGCTGCGGCGGAGCTACAGGCTCATCTAAAGAGCATACAGTTGAATCAATAGAAACTTGCGGCGCTGAAGTACAGAAAGGTAATGCACCTACAGAAAGAAAACTTCAAAGACTTTTCAGAAATCCTGAAGTAAGCAAAATGATTAAAAGATGTAATGACTTTGGTGCTGGTGGTGTATCTGTAGCTATTGGCGAGCTTGCAGACGGACTTGATATTAATCTTGACCTTGTGCCTAAAAAATATGAAGGCCTTGACGGAACAGAACTTGCTATTTCAGAGTCACAGGAAAGAATGGCTGTTGTTATAGCTGCTGAGGACAAAGACAGATTTATTAAATTTGCAGAAGAAGAAAACCTTGAAGCTACACCGGTAGCTGTTGTAACAGACAATAGAAGACTTGTGCTTAATTGGAGAGGCAAGGCTGTTGTTGATATTTCAAGAGATTTCCTTGACACTAACGGTGTTAAGCAAAGAACTGATGTTGAAGTTAAAATGCCTGAAGGCACACCATACTTTGAAAAGACTTGTGTTGACAGTGCTTTAATTGAGAGTGACTTAAAGCAGGCATGGCTTAATAATCTTTCAAGCCTTAATGTGGCAAGCCAGAAAGGTTTGGTTGAAAGGTTTGACTCTACAATAGGCGCAGGAACTGTTCTTATGCCTTTTGGCGGCAAAAAACAGCTTACACCTCCAGAGGCTATGGCAGCTAAGGTTCCTCTTATTAAGGGTGAAACAAAAACAGCTACTCTTATGTCATTTGGCTTTAATCCTGAAATTTCTGTTTGGTCACCATTCCATGGCGCAGTTTATGCAGTTGTGGAATCTTTGGCAAAAATTGTTGCTTCAGGCGGAAAAGCAGAAGACATAAGACTTACTTTCCAAGAATATTTTGAAAAATTGGGAACAGACCCTGTTAAATGGGGTAAGCCTTTTGCGGCTTTAGCAGGTGCCTTTAAGGCGCAGATTGAAATGGGTGTTGCAGCTATTGGAGGTAAAGACAGTATGTCCGGTACATTTATGGACATTCATGTACCACCTACACTTGTTTCATTTGCAGTTGACGTAACTAAAGTTGACAATATAATATCTCCGGAATTTAAAGCAGCAGGCAATACAGTTGTTTATCTTCCAATGAAGAGAGATAAATACTATTTGCCGGATTATCAGTACCTTAAAAAGATGTTCAGCTTTGTAAATGGCCTTATTGAAAAAGGCGTATGTGTTTCCGCTCATACAGTAAGAGGCGGCGGCATTGCAGAGGCAATAAGCAAAATGTCATTCGGAAACGGCATAGGCTTTGAGTTTGATGAGGATATTACAATAGAAACACTCTTTAAGCCACAGTATGGCTCATTTATACTTGAGCTTGCTAATACAAAAGTTATAGACTTTATGGGTCTTGACGCTATTATTCTTGGAGAAACAACAAAAGAAAAATTCATTTCAATTAAAGACATAGAGATAGACATAGACGAAATGATTAAATGCTGGCAGGAGCCGCTTGAAAAGGTATTCCCTACAAAAGCAGCTGTTTTAACCGGCAAACCTGAGATTAAGCCTTATGAGAGCAGAAAAGAAAGTACATCTGCGGCAAAATTTGCAAGACCTAAAGTGTATATTCCGGTATTCCCTGGCACAAACTGTGAATATGATACAACAAGGGTATTTGAAAAAGCCGGAGCAGATGTTACAACTCAGGTTGTGGCAAATATGACAGTACCTATGCTGGAAGCCTCAATAGAAAAGATGGTTTCAGAAATTAAGAAATCACAGATAGTTATGATTCCTGGCGGTTTCAGTGCTGGTGATGAGCCTGACGGTTCAGGTAAATTTATAGCAGCTGTATTCAGAAATCCTGCTGTAAAAGAAGCTGTTATGGATTTGCTTAAAAACAGAGACGGTCTTATGCTGGGTATATGTAACGGCTTCCAAGCACTTATTAAACTTGGCCTTGTACCTTACGGCGAAATAAGGGATTTGGATGAAACAAGTCCAACGCTTACATTTAACTCAATAGGCAGACACGTATCATGCCTTGTTGATACAAAAATTGTGTCAACACTTTCCCCATGGCTTTGGGGCACAAATACAGGTGAGGTTTATACTATACCTGTTTCCCACGGTGAAGGCAGATTTGTGGCACCTAAAGACAAGATTGATGAATTAATAGCTAATGGCCAAGTAGCGACACAATATGTAGACAGTACAGGCAACGCGACATATGATATAAGGTTCAATCCTAACGGTTCAATGATGGCTATTGAAGGAATTACAAGTCCTGACGGACGTGTATTTGGTAAAATGGGTCATTCTGAGCGTATAGGCGACGGACTTTACAAAAACGCCGCGGGCAATAACAACCAGAAAATTTTTGAGTCAGGCGTAAATTATTTCAGATAAACAGGAGGAATACAGATGAAAGTTCTTACACTTGTATTAAGCTCTGTAGCATTAGCAGTTTCGGCGGTACTTCTTGCTTTTTCTATAGTAAATATAGTGCGTGGCGATAACTGATTGTTTTACTGATTATGAATAAAGGTGTGTTTATTGTTTAAAATAATCCTGCGGCAGTAATTAAACAATAGGAGGATTAGATGTTATGGTTAAAGTTGGTATAAATGGTTTTGGTCGTATAGGAAGACTTGTTTTAAGGGCTTCTGTAGAAAGAGACGATATTCAGGTTGTTGCTGTAAATGACCCGTTTATCGACCTTGATTACATGGAATACATGTTAAAATACGATACAATCCATGGTGTTTTTAAAGGTGATGTTAAAACAGAAAACGGCAAGCTTATTGTAAACGGCAAAGAAATTATGGTATTTGCTGAAAAAGACCCTGCCGATATAAGCTGGTCTAAAGCAGGTGCTGAGTATATTGTTGAGTCAACAGGTGTATTTACAACAATGGATAAAGCCCGTGCTCATTTTAACGGTGGTGCTAAAAAAGTTGTTATTTCAGCTCCATCTAAAGATGCGCCTATGTTTGTTATGGGCGTAAACGAAGATAAGTATACAAAAGATATGGATATTGTATCAAACGCTTCATGCACAACTAACTGCCTTGCGCCTTTAGCTAAAGTTATAAACGATAACTTTGGTATTGTTGAAGGCCTTATGACAACTGTTCATTCAACAACAGCTACACAAAAAACAGTTGACGGACCTTCTAAAAAGGACTGGAGAGGCGGCAGAGCAGCAGCTGGAAATATTATCCCTTCTTCAACAGGCGCAGCTAAAGCAGTAGGAAAAGTTATTCCTGAGCTTGATGGCAAGCTTACAGGTATGGCTTTCCGTGTACCTACATTAGACGTATCTGTAGTTGACCTTACATGTAAACTTGAAAAAGCAGCAACTTATGAAGAAATTAAGGCGGCTGTTAAAGCTGCTTCAGAAGGCAAAATGAAAGGTATCCTTGGTTATACAGAAGATGCCGTTGTTTCAAGCGATTTTATAACTGACCCAAGAACATCAATTTTTGATGCTGAAGCCGGTATTCAGCTTAACGATAATTTTGTTAAACTTGTAAGCTGGTACGACAATGAATGGGGTTATTCAAATAAAGTTGTTGACTTAATTAGTCATATGGCTAAGGTTGACGCTTAATAGTTAATTTTACTAATGCGGACATCTTCTTAAAATAAGGAGATGTCTGTTTTTTATAGTTTTTTGTAGACTTTTGGTTTAATATGTTTTAAAATAACAATATCAAAATTTTTACAGATAGGGGTTTTTCAAGTGAAGAAAATAGATGATATTATTGTTACCGGTCACAAAAGCCCGGACACAGACTCTATTTGCTCAGCCATTGCCTATGCTAATCTTAAAAATACTATAAACGGCGGCGGCTACAGAGCTATGAGAGCAGGAGATATCAATAAAGAAACAGAATATGTTTTAAACAGATTTGGTGTTGAATGCCCAGAACTTATTGAAGATGTAAGAACCAGAGTATGCGATATTGAGCTTAAAAAAGTAAGCGGCGTAAGCGGCGAAATTTCAATTAAGGAAGCATACCTTAAAATGAAAAAAGAAGAAGCTGTTACATTAGCTATTACAAATAACGATGGCTATCTTGAAGGCTTAATTTCAATTGGTGATATTGCTTCTTCCGATATGGACGTTTACGACAACACTATTGTTTCTAAAGCTAATACTTCTTTTAAGAATATTGTTGATACTCTTGACGGCAAAGTTGTTGCCGGCAGTGCAGAAGGCAACTTTAGCAGCGGTAAAGTATTTATAGGCGCAAATACTCCGGATATGATGGATGAGTACCTTTCAGAAGGTGACCTTGTAATACTTGGCAACAGATTTGAATCTCAGTATTTTGCTATTGAAAAAGGTGTTAGATGTATAGTTCTTGGCTCAAGCAGTACAGTTTCACCTATTATTAAAAGGCGTGCAGAGGAGAAGGGCTGCATAATTATTTCTTCTCCTTATGATACATTTACAATAGCAAGACTTATTGACCAGAGTATGCCTGTTAAGTATTTTATGTCTACAAAAGACTTACTTACATTCAGCATTGACGATTTTACAAACGATGTAAAAGAAACAATGGCTAAAAACAGACACAGATATTTCCCTGTTCTTGATGAAAACGGTAAATATATAGGTCAGATTTCAAAAAGGTCTTTCCTTGATACAGACAAGAAAAAAGTTATACTTGTTGACCACAACGAAAGAAATCAGGCTGTAAACGGCATTGAATTTGCTGACATACTTGAAATTATTGACCACCATAGACTTGGAAATATTGAAACTATCAATCCTATATTCTTCAGAAACCAGCCTTTAGGCTGCACAGCTACTATTGTTTATAAAATGTATAACGAGAACAATGTTAAAATTGAGCCTCATATAGCTGGCCTTCTTTGCTCTGCTATACTCTCTGATACTCTTATGTTCCGTTCACCTACATGCACACCTGATGATAAAGAAGCAGCAGAAAAGCTTGCTGAAATAGCAGGTGTTGAGGTACAGGCACACGCTGAGGAGATGTTTAAAGCAGGCAGTGACCTTGCTTCTAAAACACCAGAAGAGATTTTCTATACAGATTATAAGAAGTTTAACGCTTCAAACATGAATTTTGGTGTTGGCCAGATTACATCAATGAACAGCAGCGACCTTGAAAGCATTAAGCCAGAAATAAGCAAATTTATGGACGAGCTTCTTGCACAAGGCGGTATGGACATGCTTATATTTATGCTTACAAATATTATTGACGAGTCTACAACACTTGTATTTAAAGGTGCAAGAGCTAAAGAGGTTATTCAGGCAGCTACAAACGCTATTTCAACAGATGGCGAATCTGTATTTGCTCCTGGTATGGTTTCAAGAAAGAAACAGCTTATACCTCAGGTTTTAGCAGCATTACAGCAGTAATAACTATTTATTTAAAATCCACTTCATTAATTTGGAGTGGATTTTTTGTTTGTTAGCTATAATTGTCTTTTTATAGCTAGATATACAGCTCCTTAAACGTTGGCAGTAAATATATGTAGTGATTAATAAAAATATGTTATTGGGTTTTCAAGCAATATTAAGTCCTTAAAACATTGTATTTACTAATTCCACTATCATTTAGTTTGATACTTTTGGCAAATATTGTAGATATGTTGCTATTATAGTATTTAATTTTAATGAATTTATGTCGATATTAAATAATGATAGTGTTTTTAATTTGGTATTATTTTGTATTTAATTTGGCTATGTTAACTAATTACGCTTTGCATAGTATTTAAGGAGGAAATGTTTAGCGTGGGAACCCAGAAAGACTGGAAAAATACTGTAAATGAATATAAGGATATTTTAGAATTTCTAAATGAGACATCGGATGATAATTTTTTCTTTTACGATTTTAAGACGAAAAAAATACATTTTACAGATAGGATTAAGGGCAAAATAGCATTATTTAATAATAATACATATTGTACTCTTGAAGAATGGAAAAGTATTATTTATCCGTCTGATTTGCAAGTTTTTACAAACGAAATAAAAAAAGTATGCAGCAAGCAAAAGAAACTTTCTATTGAATATAGAATATTTAACAGATTTGGAGATGTTATATGGATAAACTCCAATGGTAATGTTATACGTGATAAAAGCGGTACTCCGCTGTGCATGATAGGGCGTTTGTCAGAAAGCTCTTTAATTAAAAAGGCTGACCAATTTACAGGAACTTTCAATATTGACGGTTTAAAAGAAGAATTGGAAAAACTTTTGCTTACAAGGCAAAATGGGTATCTGCTTATTGTTGGAGTAGATAACCTTAAAAGCATAAACATTAAAAAAGGCTGGAGTTACGGCAATGAAATATTAAAGCTTATTCCGCGCTATTTGGAAGATGCAACAAGAGAAAACAGAGTTTATCGTGTTAATGGCGACTGTTTTGCTGCTATTATATTAGGCACAGACAAAGAAGTGGTAAAAGTTGTGTTTTCACGTCTTCAGGAATGTATGGAAGGGCAGTGTACTTTGTCAGGCGGCTGTATACCACTGCAGAAGTACAATGTGCCTGATGCAGGTACATTATATCAATACGCCGAAAACTCGTTGGATCATGCCAAAGCTAATGGTAAAAATAAGCTGAGCTTCTTTTCGGCAGAAGATTATGAAAAAAATTTGGCTGTTTTGGAGTTAAAAGAAGAACTTTATCAGAGTGTGCGCTCAGGGTTTGAGGGCTTCACTCTTTATTATCAGCCACAGGTGTATACAGATTCTTTAAAGCTTTATGGAGCAGAAGCACTGCTGAGGTTTTATTCGCCAAGACGCGGCATAGTTTCACCTGTAGAATTTATACCTATACTGGAGGAAACAGGCTTAATTGTAGCTGTTGGAATTTGGGTGTTGGAAACAGCTCTGAAACAGTGCAAAAAGTGGCAGAAGTATATACCTAAATTTAATATGAGTGTGAACATGTCATGTTGCCAGCTTGCCAAAAAGGATATAGCATTGGATGTTATTTCATGCCTAAACAGAATAGGAGTATCAGCTGAATGTCTTACTATAGAAATAACTGAAAGTGCGTCGTTATTGTGCGGACAAAACATAAATGATACTTTTTTGGCATGGAAAAAGGCTGGTATTCATATTTCAGTTGATGATTTTGGTACAGGTTATTCAAGTCTCGGCAGACTGAAAGAAATGAAAGTAGACGAAATTAAGATTGATAAATGCTTTGTAAGCGAGCTTCAGAGCAGTGTATATAACCATAGGCTTATAAGCAACATGATTGAGCTTGCCGACAGCCAAGGCATGGATGTATGCTGTGAAGGTATTGAAACGGTAAGTGAATTAATAGAGCTTAAAGAGTTAAAACCTAAGCTGCTTCAGGGTTATTTATTCTCTAAACCTTGCCCGCCTGATGACTTTGAAGCACTTTATTTTGATAAATACAGTGAAAAATATAAAAACAGAGTTAAGAAAGAAAACGATTGCTTAAGCAGGCAATATTCAGTTGTTAATTCGCCTTCAATTAAATGGAATGAAGAAGAAATGGCACAGGCGGTTTTATCTGCCGAAAATGATATATTTTATGTAAGTGATTTGGATACATACGAGCTTTACTATCTTAACTCCGCAGGGCGTAAGTCTTTAAATGTTAAGGATTATGCCGGAAAGAAATGCTATAAAATACTGCAAGGTCTTAATAAGCCTTGTGAGTTTTGTACTAATCATCTTTTAAAAGAAAATGAATTTTATGTTTGGGAACGCCAGAACGAGTATTCAGGCAGGCGCTACTTATTAAAGGACAAGTTAATGACATACTATGGCAAAAAATTAAGGTTAGAAGTTGCCATGGATATTACAAACAGCGAAAATGTAAGTAAGGGCATTAAAGAACGTTTGTCATTTGCTGAAAAAGTAGTAGGTTATACAAATATATTAACTAATACAATAGATTATAAAGAAGCTGTAAATGATGCTTTAAAGCTGTTGGGAGAATTTTATCAAGCTGACAGAGCATATTTATTTGAACAAAGCGAAGTATACGACTATTGGGTAAATACATTTGAATGGTGCGGAAAAAATGTTGTTCCGCAGCATGATAACCTGCAAACAGTAGACCGTGCCGTTGTTGCACAGTGGATTGACGCTTTCCAATGTGACCAGTCGGTTATAATATATAATCTTGACCTATTGGAAAAAACAAACCCGGCGCTTTGGGATGTTTTAAGTACTCAGAATATATCAAGACTTATTGTTTCTCCTTTGCGTGACAGAGAAAAAGTAGTAGGCTTTATTGGTGTTGACAATCCAAGGTGTGCTATTAATGATGATTCTCAAATACGAGTTTTATCTAACTTTTTGCTGGGCAGAATGAGGCAGGAAAAAAATGAAATGCACCTTCGCAGCCTTCTTCGTGCAAATTATCACAGCATACTTGATATTTTAAGTGTTGGTCTTTGGGTTATATACATAGATAAAAAGAATAACAGAAACGAATTTATTGTTGATGATACTTTAAGACGGATATTAGGCCTTTCTTCAATGCCGGGACATGAGGAATGTTATAATTTTTGGTATAACAGAATAGGCAGCGGTTATTACAACTATGTTAATGATACTATAAAATGGATGATAGAGTCTTGGAACATAGTACAATTGGAATACATATGGCAGCACCCGCAAAAAGGTGAAGTTACTGTTAGATGCATTGGTGTTAGAGTGCCAGACGAAAATGGTAAGATTTGCTTAAAGGGTTACCACAGAATTATAAGTGATGTAGACAGACCAAGGGTAGTACCGGATACTGCGTCAAAAGCTGTTTTTGAATATAATGATATAAACCATACTGCCATTTTCCATTATGGTCGGTCGGTAATTGCTGGCAGCAATATAAAAGAAACGAACTTTCCTCAGTCATGGATTGATTCAGAAATAGTGCATCCGCATTTTGCTTCGGAATTCAGACATCTGTTTTCTATGATACGTATGAAAGAGCAATTTGACGAGTTTGAGGTATTATTAAAAGCAAAATCGGGCATATATGAGTGGTTTAAAATTTCTTTGCAGCATTCAAGCAAAGCAGAAAAAGACCTTGACACTGTTATTGTTACAGCTGAACCTTTTGGCAGTTATCGTTTGCTTGAAATTGAACACAGAAGAATTAGGCAGTTTTACAAGGCACTGCTTTCAGAAAATGTTGCATATGCAGAAGTTGACTTGGAAAGCGGCCAGATTAAATCCATAGGCGGATTATGGAGCATATACAAACAAGATTACCAAAGAGATTCAAAGCATTTTATAGACTTTATGATGACAAAGTTTGCTGAGTATTTATCGCCGGAAGACTTGGAAGAAATAAAGAAATTCAGGGATGAGGACAAATGGAATGAAATGTTTGAGCAGGGTGAGATTTGCAAGCGTTTTTATTATAAACGCATGATTAAAGGTCAGCTGCGCTGGGTCGAAATGGTTTTCCATTTGTTTAGAGAAAGTATTTCCAGAAATGTATATGCTTTGATTTATTTAAAGGACATACATATTCAAAAAGAACGTGAGCTCCTTCAAATTGAAGCCGCTACTATTGACCCTCTTACAGGTGTACTTAACAGAAATGCTTTTGAAAGAAAAGTGTGCAGTTATGCTTCTTCAAGTAAAACTGAAATTTGCGGCGCTTTTGTTCTGCTTGATGTGGATAATTTTAAAAACATTAATGATGAAAAAGGTCATTTGGTTGGAGATAAAGCTCTTCAGTGCTTTGCCGAAATTATACGTTCAACATTCAGAGAGTCTGACTTTGTTGGAAGACTTGGCGGTGATGAATTTATGGTTTTTGTAAAAGGCGCAATTAGGAAAGAAGATTTAAACACAAGAATGAACCAATTACTTAATAAATTCAATAATAATGAATGTTTGTCTATGACAAGCAGTATAGGAATAACTTATGCTTATAGGAATGATATTGATTATAATAAATGGCTGCACGAAGCAGATGTAGCACTGTATTATACTAAAAAGAACGGTAAAAACGGCTTTAGCTACTATGACGAGTTTGAGCAGTACGAGAATTAATTATAATCAATATATTCTTAACTCTTAAGCGAAACTACGGCAGATTATAGGTTACTTATGTTTCGCTTAAGATTGGGTCTAAATGCAATGTTTAATATAAAATAATAAGTATGCAAAGCAGAACTTATAAATAATGGGTTGGACAAAAAACATTAAAAGGAGGAATTTTATGGAAGAACCTGAAGTTGATTTAATATCATCTGGTTTTGAATTACGATGTGAAGTGCTTAACAAAGACAACCTTTTATTGTTTTTAGGCAGAATAACAGATTTTAACCACGAAACAGAAGAAATAACATTAGAGGAGTATCATGGGTATAAAACTCCTTGGGAAATGGTACCAAATGATACTTTACTAAGAGTTAGGTTAAATAATGCAAATGGCATTAATAAAGTGCTTGTATTAGAGGGTAATGTTACGCAATCTACGTTTAATTATTTTTTAGTGCATATAAACAAAGTAATATCTAAAGATGAAGGTCGTCAGAATTTTAGGCATGGAATGCATTTAGAAGCTTATGTTGAGCTGGAGGGCAGCGACGAAGAAAAGCAATTATGCACTATAATGGATATAAGTGTTTCGGGAATAGGTATTAAATGTAAAACTAAATTTAATGTTGGGGATACACTGGTATTTGATAACTTAAGGTTAAGAAATTTGGGCCCTATATTCAGCTTGCGCTGTAAAATATTAAGAAGCAGAGAAGAAGATGAAGAATATTTTTACGGCTGTAAGTTTTATGAAATGGCAGAATATGACGAAGAAATACTTTGTCAAGATATACTAATAATGCAGGCAGAAGAAATTATGTGCCGTAAGTCGGGCAGCATAATTTAAGTTTTGATAGCAGGGTATTGAATAATTTAAAAAAACAGTAACTATTGACAAAATTATATTTGCCATAGTTACTGTTTTTGTATTGATGATTTAATTTATTTAAAGAGCTGTTTAATACAGAAAAACTCTTAATAAAACACACAGTAAAGAGAGGAAAAGAAGAAAAACCAAATTAAATACTGTGAATATTTTTAAATACTGTGATTTTTTATCCGGCATAAACTCAGCTGCGAATTTATACGATATAAGGCTTGCCATAGATGCAATTAGAGTACCAAGACCACCTATATTAACGCCTATAAGAAGTTCCAACCATTTATCAGTAAAGCCTGATAGCAGCAGAGCAGACGGAACATTGCTCATAATTTGGCTTGACAATATAGCAGTAAGTATTTCGTTGCCTGAAATAAAAGAGCTTATAAAATGCTGAAAACTGCTTATTTCTCCTACATTCCCTATAAATATAAAAAAACCAGTAAATGTAATTAAAAGACTATAGTCTATTTCTTTAAATAACTTTTTATTAAATATTAGAAGTGAAAGCACAATTATTATAAATACAACCTTAACTGGTATTACTCTACCAACAGATAAAACAGACAGAACAAAGAGACCAAAATAAAAAACAACCATTTTTTTATTTGATATTTTTGTACCGTCATCTGTATTTATTAAATTTAAAGAAGTGTTTTTTCTGAAAACTACAAATAAGACTATAAGCAGTAACGACAAAGCACCGTATGGCAGCATAGCCATAAAAAAATCTGCTGTTGGTACAGAATACTTTGTATATATGTATATATTCTGTGGGTTTCCAATAGGTGTAACAATACTGCCTAAGTTTGCAGCTATTGTTTGCATTACAACAACAAATGTAATTCTTTCTTTAAGATTAGCCATTGTAAGTGTACCTATAGCAAATGGTACAAATGTAATAAGTGATACATCGTTTGTTATAAGCATACTTGAAAAGAAGCAGAGCAAAATCAGTATAAGTTCAAGCTGGACAGATGTTTTTACTTTTGAAAGCAGTTTTAAACCTGCCAGCTTAAATATATTCAGCTCTTTTAAAGCGCATGTTACAGCCATTAAGCAAAAGAGCAGAGATAGTGTTCTGAAATCTATGTATTGAATATATCCTAAATTAGGCGGAACTATGAAAGATGAAATAAGTGCGGCAATCCATGCGCATACAAGTACAGGCTCTTTTTTTATAAATTGTTTAATCATAATAATTCTCCTAAAACAGTTACAAAACAACTGCAAAACAATTTTACACAATGACTAATTATAATAGAAAATGTAAAAATTACAAGTACTTGAATAGAACATATTAATTTATAACCATCATGTATGTTTTGGAAAAACAAATGTAAGCTCAATATGTAAAATATACAAAATTATTAATAAATGTTTTTGCTAAATGTTTTATACAATTTAACAGACTTTGAAAGCTTATAATAAATCGACAATTTTTCAGCTTTTGACTATATTCAAATTTGTGGGAATTTTTATGTACTTTTTTATGAAATACTTTGATTTTTATAATTATTTTTGGTATAATTTATTACGTTAAAAGAAATAAATTTACGTCAGTATGAAAGTTTTAACAAAAGTAAGGGGAGATGGTGATTAATTTTAAACTTTTAATTGCCCGACACATAAGTATTTCTAATGAATTATTATGAAAACTTATAAATTCGGCATATTAAATCGCAAAACTTCATATTTTTTAAGCCGTTAGAAAAAGTCAAAAATCAAATGGGATATTGATTTACTAAAGATGAAAAGGGGAATTTATTATGAATATTATTACATCAGCTGAAGGCTTTATAGGCTTCATGTTGCTTTTAATGGCACTTATATTTGGTTATGAAAAGAAAAACCCGAATTCAAAAATATTTAAAGTAATTCCTTCAATGCTCTGGCTTATGATTATTGTGGCAGCTTGTGCTACATTCCATGTATGGGATCCTAATGCTGAGGGCGTTATAGCAGCTCAGGATATAATGTATACAACATTTCTTCCTATGATGCTTATTATGTTCATGCTTACTTGTGACGTACGTGACCTTTTTAAACTTGGTCCTCGTATGATACTTTCATTCCTTTGTACTACAGTATCAGTTTTGATTGGTTTTACAGTAGCTTTCTTAATTACAAAAAGATGGCTTCCAGAAATGGGCTGGGCTTCTATAGCTTCAGTTACAGGCTCATTCGTTGGTGAAACAATCAACATGAGAGCTGTTGCTGCTGTATTTGGTGTTGAAGGTACAGACTTTGCTTATGCAGCTATGATGGATACAATAGGATTTACTGTTGTTCTTTCTGTTGCTATGTGGATTCTTCCAAGACAGGCTAAATGGAACAAAATGATGAAAGCTTCAACAGAAGGTATTGATGAAATAGCTGTTAAAATTAACGCTTCTATGCAGGCTCACCCTGAAGCACAGGAAAAACCTGTATTTGTTGACTACTGCAAACTCTTTGCTGTAGGTATCCTTGGTACAGCTTTTGTAAACTGGGTAATTCCTTTTATTCCTGAAGTTTCTTTCCTTAATGCTACAGGTTGGAGAGTTATACTTGGTTCACTTCTTGGTATTGCCCTTGGTTTAACACCTCTTCATTGGTTAAAAGGCGCTAAAGACTGCGCTAACGTATTCCTTTATATGAGCCTCTGTGTTGCTATGTCTTACTCAGACCTTAGCCAGTGCACAAGCGCACCTGCATTTGCAGCAGCAGTTCTTATAATGCTTGCTGTTATGTATGTTATTTGGCTTTGCCTTTGTAAGCTTCTTAAACTTGACTGCTTTACTGCAGCAGTTGGTTTCATGGCAAACTTCGGTGGTACATCATCAGCTCCTGCTATAGCAGCTGCTTATAACGAAAACTGGATTGGTTTTGGTATCCTTCTTGGTTTCTTTGGTGACCTTATTGGTACTGCTGTTGCTATAAGCTTTGGTTACTTCTTACAGTATCTTTCAATGTTATAATCTATTTTGGCTTAAGATGTGAGTGCGAATTTATGTAGAATTTTTAAGTACATATATCAGTTTTATTAAGCGGTGCTGGAATTTTATTTCCAGCACCGTTTAATGCATTAAATTTATTTGACAATAAAGTGTATTTGTATTAAATTTTACATAAGATAGATTAAATTAACTTAATGTTTTAATAAATTTAATGCGGGAGAGGTTATTATGAATATATATAAAAGGTTTATAAGTTATTACAGACCGCATTGGAAGCTGTTTGCTTTTGATATGTTCTGCGCTTTTGTAGTTTCTATGGTTGATATTTCCATACCCCAGATATTGAGATTTTTAACCAATGATTTATTTTTGGAAAGTAAATATGTAATACTTGGGTATTTGCCGTATATATTTGCCATACTTATGGTAATGTATGTAATCAGGATGTTGTGCCAGTATTTTATTGGCTCGTGGGGCCATATAATGGGTTCACGTATGGAAAGTGACATGCGTAGAGATTTGTTTGCCAAAATGGAGGAGCTGCCATTTTCTTACTATGATAACCACAGCACTGGTGATATGAACGCACGTATGGTATCTGACTTATTTGATATATCGGAATTAGCACACCATGGGCCGGAAAACTTGTTTTTGTCATTTATTAAAATAGCAGGCTCAATTATTATTCTGCTTACTATAAATGTTAATTTAACACTTTTGCTTTTAGCCATTATTATATTTATAATTATATTCAGTGGTAATCTTAATATTAAAATGCGCCGTGTTTTTATGGATAACAGGCGTAAAATCTCGGGTATTAACGTAAGCTTACAGGACAGCATTGAAGGTATTAGGGTTGTTAAGTCATTTGCCAACGAAGAAGCAGAAGCTAAAAAATTCGATAAAGCTAACAATGCTTTTTTAAAGTCTAAAAAAGATTCATACATGGTAATGGGCTCTTTTCAGGCCGGAAACGGATTTTTGCAGGGATTATTATATGTTGCAGTGCTTGTTGCCGGTGGTTACTATGTAGCCCAAGGAAAAATTAAAGCAACAGACCTTGCGGTTTACGCTTTATACATTAACGTAGTTGTTGCGCCTATTAATATTTTGGTTGAGTTTCTTGAAACATTCCAAAAAGGATTTGCCGGTTTTAAAAGATTTATTGAAATTATGGACACTGAAACAGAAATAAAAGACTTGCCAAATGCTGTGGAGCTTACAGATGTGAAAGGAAAAATTGATTATGAGAATGTAAGCTTTTCTTATGACGGTGTAAGCGGCATTCTTTCGGACTTAAATCTTAGCATAGAGCCGGGAAAAATTGCAGCTCTTGTTGGAGCTTCAGGTGGCGGCAAAACCACTATATGCTCTCTTTTGCCAAGGTTTTACGATGTTACAGGCGGAAGTATTAAAATTGACGGGAAAGATGTACGGGATATAACTCAAAAGTCTTTAAGAAAAGCCATAGGCACTGTTCAGCAGGATGTGTATTTGTTCGGAAGCACATTTAAAGAAAATATTGCTTACGGAAAAATAGGTGCAACTGATGAAGAAATAATTGAAGCAGCAAAAAAAGCCAATATCCATGACTTTATAATGAGCCTTCCTGACGGATATGACACACAGGTTGGTGAAAGAGGCGTAAGGCTTTCAGGCGGACAAAGGCAAAGAATTTCTATAGCAAGAGTTTTCCTTAAAAATCCACAGATACTTATACTTGATGAAGCTACATCAGCTCTTGATAACGAAAGTGAAAGATATATTCAAAACTCCCTTGATGAACTGGCAAAGGGCAGAACAACTATTGTTATAGCTCATAGGCTTAGCACAATAATTAACGCCGACATTATTTATGTAATAGAAAACGGAAGGGTTAAAGAAAAAGGAACGCATAAAGAGCTTTTGGAAAAGAACGGGACATACGCAAAATATTATAACATGCAGTTCAGATAAAAAACTAATTTAGTATTAATTAAAATAAGCCGAAACTTTTAATAAGTTTCGGCTTTAAGTTTATTATTCAGTTGTTTTTCCTGTTATTACAGAAAGTATAATACCTAATACAATACCTATTGCAGCAGGCAGTATCCAACAGAGGTTTGTGTTAAAAGGCGGTATCATGCCTAAGAATTTATTTAAAGATGGTATTACTATGTTTGCAGAAGGCAAAGCGCTTAATATGCTTATAATGGCTGTAAATGTAATTGTTACAGGGTAAACATAGGCAAATTTTTTAAATACATTGTTTAAAAGCCCCAGTACAATAAGTACAATAGCTACCGGATAAATAGCATTTAATACAGGTACAGAAACGGCCAATATAGCGTTTAAGCCTGCTATTGATATAAAAAAGCTTGCTACAGCAAAAATTATTACCCATGTACGGTAATTAAGCTTAGGAAAAGTATTTGAAAAATACTCACTACAGCAGCATAACAGGCCTGTGCATGTGTTAAGGCAGGCAATTACAAATATAACACCAAGTATAATTATTCCGGCAGTTCCGAAAAGATATGATACAAGATTTGTAAGAACCTCAGCGCCGTTTGTTGCTCCTGCAAATGAACCGCCAGAAATTGCGCCTATATGAGCCAAAGCTGCATACACAATTAAAAGTACAGCTCCAGCTATCCATCCGGCTTTTATTGTATAGCTAACTATAGATGATTCATTTGTAACGCCTTTGTTTTGTATGTTAAGAGCTATTACTATACCAAAATTAAGAGCGGCAATGGTGTCCATTGTAAGATATCCGTCCAAAAAGCCTTGTACAGCACGGCTATTTTCATATGTGCCTGTTGGTGTGCCGTAACCGCCTGGTGAATGAAGAACACAGCCTATTACTATAACAAATATAAGTATTAAAAGACATGGTCCAAGTATTTTTCCAAGCCTGTCTGAAAGTTTTTCAGGATGAAGCGCAAGAAAAAGTGCAACAGCAAAGAATATAAGAGAATAAATAACACGCAAAGTTGTTGATGCAGCAAAAGGCGCTACAGCCATTTCAAAAGATGTAGAGGCTGTACGTGGAATAGCAAGACACGGGCCTATTGACAAATAAATAAGCAGTGTAAATATAAAAGCGAATTTAGGGTGTACTCTGCCGGCAAGAGATGGAAGGCCGCCTGATTTGGCAACTGCTATAACGCCCAAAATAGGAAGACATATAGCGCTTAAAGCAAACCCTGCCATAGCTACCCATGTTCCTGTTCCTGCCTGAGAACCTAAAAACGGTGGAAATATAAGATTGCCGGCGCCGAAAAACATTGAAAACAGTGTTATACCGACAAAAATACAATCCTTTCTTGATAGTTTGTTCAAATTAATCACTCCCATTGATTTTATTAATAAATACAATATAATAAATTTTTAATTTATGCAACCCTAAAGGCGTTTTAAGGCGAATATATGAGTTAAGTTTGTTATTTTGCCATGCTTTATTGAATTTTATACTATTAAGTGTTATTATAATAACCCGAAGAATAAGTTATATATTTTAATGGAGGATAAAAATGAACTCAATGGATCAGAAAACCAAGCGCCTTACTATGATAGGTATGTTAAGCGCTATTGCTTTTGCTGTTATGGTAATTGGAAGGGTGCCTATTGTACTGTTTTTAAAATATGACCCTAAAGATGTTGTAATAGTAATAGGCGGATTTATATTTGGGCCGCTTTCGGCATTCTTTATTTCACTCATAGTTTCACTTATAGAAATGGTAACAGTTAGTGATACTGGCTTTATAGGCTGTATTATGAACATACTTTCAACATGTGCATTTGCCTGCACTGCGGCTGTAATTTATAAAAAAGACCATACTTTAAAGGGTGCTATAATAGGACTCGTATGCGGAGTATTATTAATGACAGGCATTATGCTTTTATGGAATTATCTTATTACGCCTATTTACCTTGGGTATCCAAGAGAAGCTGTAGTTGAGCTTTTAATTCCGGCTTTTCTTCCTTTTAATTTGCTTAAAGGTGGAATAAATTCGGCTTTAACACTGCTTTTGTATAAGCATGTAGTAAATACATTAAGAAAAGCAAAACTTATTGAGGAATCTAAGAGTGCTCCTGTAAAAGTAAATAATACAGGCATAGCACTGGTTTCTTTGTTTGTACTTGCAACAGGTGTGCTTTTGGCCCTTGTGCTTAAAGGCATGATATAAAATAATTTGTAAAAATTCGTAATAATTTTTCAATAGAAAAGTAATAGTATTATGGTATAATATAGTTAGAAATAGGACGAGCTTTTATATGTCTTATTCTTAAAAAAGGTATCGGTGGGTTTTTTAAACTGTAGATTAAGGCTTACGTGCTTTTGTCACTTCCGATACTGTTAAAGGAGGGATATATATGAAAAGATTGATTATAGTTTTATCTTCTGCCATAATTGCTGTTTCAGTATTATCGGCATGCGGCAAATCAGATGAGAATGTTTCATCTTCAACATCTGCTGTTTCAAGTCAAACAACATCTGAAGAAACAGAAAAAAATGAAGCGGTAATTTACATAGGAAGCGGAACGGAATATAAAGAAAGTCTGGTTTTAACAGACGAGGAAATAACACCGGAAATGCTTATTGAAAAGATGTCTGAGATTACCGGATGGAATTTGGATTTGGCTGATGATGTGACAACGGGAAAAGGCGGAATGACGGTTTGCTTCGCCAAAACATCATCTATATTTACAGGTCCGCCTGAGGAACAGAATGAAGATTATTTTGTTTATGACAAGGAACAGCTTTGTCAGGTAATATTTGACAGTGTAAAGCATACTTTGCAGTATAACTTTGTAGACCCTGAACTAGGCGAGCCTGAAGAACTTGATGTTTATTTCTGCACTGAAAATGGTGAGCCTATTACTATAGACGACTTGGGTGTTACTATTCCGGCTGATGAGCCGTATAACGGTTTGGTAAGTGAAGAAAATAATGAAACCGTAATACAAGATACAAAAACAGCACAATGTGAGTTTGAAGGTCTTGGTGACGGACATAGTGTAGAAGTTATTCTTAATGGCGAAGTTGAGGTATTCCAGTTTTATGACGAAGCAGTGGCAAAAAAATTAAGTGCCATGAGCCCGGGAGACAGCTTTAGCTGTGAGTATATAATTGATGAAGCTACATCTACAAAAACACTTACAAAAATAATTGAGTAACAATTAAATACAGTTAGGCATAGTATTTTAAATAAAAGCGCTCTTATGCAGTATTTAAAGCATATAGAGCGCTTTTTTGCTTTAAGGTTAACAATATGCAGTGTTGTAATAAAAAATATAATGAGTATATTAAAAAAACTATATTTAAGTATAGTTTTTTGTTAATTAAGCATAAAAAATATAAAAATTTATCTGTTTTAATGTTGAATATGTATATTAAGGCTTTGCAATAATAGGTCATTTTTATATGTCGGCCGAATTTTATTTAAAATATGAAAAAAATTTTCTTGAATTTGTATTTAAAAAAGCATATATTAATATGGACTTAGCTTTAAGAAAGGCAGGCGAATGTTTTGGACAATAATGATTATGTAATGTGGCTGAGCAGGTCTTTTAATCAAAATTCCAATAAAGTTTATTATCTGCTTGATGAGTTTAAAACGCCTGAAAATATATTTAAAGCTAACCGCAGTGAGCTTTTAAAGCTTAAGGGCATTAAAGCTGAAAAGGTTGATATACTTATTAAAAACAAAGATTTAATAGAAGAATGGAAAGCAGAACTGTTCAAAAGCGGAGTAAAGTTTATTTCGGTTTTTGATAAGAATTATCCCAATAAACTTAAAAATATCCCTATGCCGCCTGTTGGTATATATGTTAAAGGTAAGAAAGAAATCAGTAATGATTGCATAACAGTTAGCATAATAGGTTCAAGGCGATGCTCTGAATATGGCAAAAGGACAGCGGCAAAATTTGCAAGAGAGCTTTCTTCATTAGGGATTTGTATTATAAGCGGTATGGCGGCTGGAATTGATTCAATAGCCAATGCTGCTACTTTGGAAAATGAAGGCTTTACTGCCGCAGTTCTCGGTTTTGGGCATAACTGCTGTTATCCGGCTGAAAATAGAAGCCTTATGGAAAACATAGCCGAAAAAGGCTGTTTAATAAGTGAATATCCTCCTGATACAGAACCGGAGCCGTATTATTTTCCTAAAAGGAATAATATAATTGCTGGCTTGTCTGACGGCGTATTGGTAGTTGAGGCATCTAAAAAGAGCGGCGCTCTTATTACAGCAGATTTAGCCTGTGAGTACGGCCGGAATGTTATGGCTGTGCCTTCAAATATTACAAGCCCTAACGGTGTTGGTACAAATAATCTAATAAAGCAAGGCTGTGCTATGGTTACTTGTACGGAAGATATTTTATTTGAGCTTGGATATAAAATTATTAACAAAAAAAGCAAAACTGGCGATAGTAAAAGCAGTGTAAGCAGCAAAACAACAGATAATGAAAATAAAATACTTGCTCTTATAGGCAGTGAACCTGTAAGTTTTGAGTATATAGCCGGTGGTACCGGTTTTGCTGTAGGCGATTTACAAAGCGCACTGCTTATGCTTGAGCTTAAAAATATAATTGAAAAACTGCCTGGTGACAGGTTCGTTAGAAAATAACATGAGGTGTTTAAATGGCTAATAAGAATTTGGTTATTGTAGAGTCTCCGGCTAAGGCTAAGACAATTAAAAAATTCCTTGGAAGCAAATATAAAATTGAAGCTTCAATGGGGCATGTCCGTGACTTGCCTAAAAGTCAGCTTGGTGTTGATATTGAACATGATTTTGAGCCTAAATATATTACAATTAGAGGAAAAGGCGAGCTTTTGGCAAAGCTGAGAAAAGAAATTAAAACGGCAGATAAAGTATACCTTGCAACTGACCCCGACCGTGAGGGAGAGGCCATAAGCTGGCACCTTGTGGCAGCTTTAGGACTTGAAGAAGATAAATACAGAAGAATAACTTTTAATGAGATTACAAAAAACGCCGTTAAAAAGTCAATAGCAGAGGCTAGGGATATTAATATGTCCCTTGTTAATGCTCAGCAGGCAAGGCGTATACTTGACAGAATAGTGGGTTATTCTATAAGTGACCTTTTGTGGAAAAAAGTTAAAAGAGGTTTAAGTGGCGGACGTGTGCAGTCTGTTGCTTTAAAACTGATATGTGATAGAGAAGAAGAAATACGTTCTTTTATTCCTGAAGAATACTGGACAATAGATGCAGATATTTTATCTAATGAAAAAAAGAAATTTAATGCAAAATTCTATGGCATAGAAGGCAAAAAAATAGAGCTTAAAACAGGAGATGAGGCAAACGGTATTGCCGATTCAATTAAAGACAAAGATTTTGCCGTTAAAGAAATTAAAAAAGGCAAACGCATTAAAAAACCATATCCGCCTTTTACAACCAGTACACTTCAGCAGGAAGCCAGCAAGTATCTTAACTTTACTGCACAGAAAACAATGATGGTAGCTCAGCAGCTTTACGAAGGTGTTGATGTTAAAGGCGAGGGCACAATAGGTCTTGTTTCCTACATCAGAACTGACTCTGTAAGAATTTCAGACGAGGCTTATGAGGATATTAAAAATTATATAAATGAGAATGTCGGCGAAAACTATTTGGCGCCGGAAAGAAACGTTTATAAATCAAAAAATAACGCGCAGGACGCCCATGAGTGTATACGTCCAACCCATGCATCTTTAGAGCCGGAGACAATAAAGGACTCTCTTACAAAGGAGCAATATAAGCTATATAAACTTATTTGGGAAAGAACAATAGCCTGCCAGATGAAACCGGCGGAATACGAAACACAGGCTATAACTCTTTTGGCTGATAAATATGTGTTTAAGGCTACAGGTTCAATACTTGCTTTTGATGGTTTCCTTAAAATATATAACCGTATAGACGACAATCAGGAAGCAGTCCTTTTGCCGGTTGTAAATGAAGGTGATTTGCTTAAAGCAAGCAGTATTAACACTGTTCAGCATTTTACTCAGCCGCCGGCAAGGTTTTCGGATGCGTCACTTATTAAAACACTGGAAGAAATCGGTGTAGGCCGCCCAAGTACTTACGCTCCTACAATAGCTACAATTATAGCCAGAAATTATGTAACAAAAGAAAAGAAGCTTTTTTACACAACAGAGCTTGGTGAGGCTGTTAACGAAATAATGAAAACATATTTCAAAAACATAGTTAACGCTGATTTTACGGCAGCTATGGAAACAGACCTTGACAGTATTGAAGATGGAAAAATAGAATGGAAAGAGATTATAAGAAGCTTTTATCCTATATTTAATTCAGAGCTTCAAAACGCACAGGAAAAATTAAGCAAGCTCGTTATTAAAGATGAGGTTACAGATGTTATATGTGAAAAATGCGGAAGCAACATGGTTATAAAATACGGCAGATATGGCAAGTTCTTAGCTTGTCCAAACTTTCCGGAGTGTTCAAACGCTAAACCGCTTTTTGAAAGTGCAGGGGTTAAATGTCCACTTTGCGGAGGAGAAGTGCTTATTAAAAAGACCAAAAAAGGCAGAAAATACTATGGATGCGAGAATAATCCAGACAAATGTGCTTTTGTAAGCTGGAATAAACCGGTAGACAAAAAATGCCCAAGATGCGGAAGCTACATGGTTGAAAAAGGCACAAAAAATGTAAAACTCCTTTGTTCAAACGAAACATGCGGATATTCAGAAGACGCTCCTCAGGAAAGCGCACAGGAATAATATAATTTTTGGTAATAAAAAACAAGTCTTTTGCTTTATTTTTACAGCTTTGGACTTGTTTTTTTAATTGACTTGTGGTAAAATACCATACGTTACTGAAAACACACCTATTTCCGTTATTGCTATGGTGCTCATTTTGTATGAGTTTCGCGACGAAGGGAAATGGGGAGGATTAACCAATAGGAGGATTTAAAATGAGTGTTATTTCAATGAAACAGTTGTTAGAAGCAGGTGTTCACTTTGGACATCAGACAAGAAGATGGAACCCTAAAATGGCTCCTTATATCTTCGCTGAAAGAAACGGTATCTACATCATCGACCTTCAGAAAACTGTAAAGAAGGTTGACGAGGCTTACTTTGCTGTATCTGATATTATAGCAAACGGCGGAGAAATCCTTTTTGTAGGCACAAAGAAACAGGCTCAGGATTCTATTAAAGAAGAAGCTGAAAGATGCGGCATGTACTATGTTAACCAGAGATGGTTAGGCGGTATGCTTACAAACTTCACAACAATCAAAACAAGAATTGCAAGACTTAAAGCTCTTGAAAAAATGCAGGAAGACGGTACATTCGATGTACTTCCTAAAAAAGAAGTTGCTAACCTTCTTCATGAAATGGATAAACTTCAGAAAAACCTTGGCGGTATCAAAGAGATGACAAGAATTCCTGATGTTATGTTCATTGTAGACCCACGTAAAGAAAGAATCGCTGTTCAGGAAGCTCATACACTTGGTATTCCAATTGTTGCTATTGTTGATACAAACTGCGACCCAGAAGAAGTTGATTACGTAATCCCTGGTAATGATGACGCTATCCGCGCCGTTAAACTTATAGCAGGTAAAATTGCTGACGCTGTTATTGAAGCAAAACAGGGTGAGCAGGATGCTGTTGCCGAGACAGAAGAAGCTGCACCGGCAGACGCTGAATAATTTGTATTTTAAGCTTCAGCCGGAGAGCTTTGGCTGAAGCTTTTTTAAGCGATTTTATATATTCGGACGTATAAAGCATAATTGTTGGGAATAATACCAAAAAAGCTTTATGCGATACGGCGGCTAATTATAATTTTTTATAATTTTCTAAGGAGGAAATTTGAAATGGCTATTACTGCTGCAATGGTTAAAGAATTAAGAGAAACTACTGGCGTTGGTATGCTTGACTGCAAAAAAGCGCTTGCTGAAACAAACGGCGATATGGAAAAAGCTATTGAATATTTAAGAGAAAAAGGCCTTGCTGCTTCAGCTAAAAAAGCTGGACGTATTGCTGCTGAAGGTATTGTATATACTTTCATTACAGACTGCAATAAAAAAGGTGTTATTGTAGAAGTTAACTCAGAAACAGACTTCGTTGCTAAAAACGCTACATTCAGAGAGTATGTTGATAAAGTAGCTAAACAGGCTATTTCTTCAGAAGCTAAAGATATGGACGCTTTCCTTGCTGAAAAATGGGAAGAAGACCCATCTCTTACAGTAGCTGACGCACTTAGCCAGGAAGTAGCTATTATAGGTGAGAACCTTAAAATCAGACGTTTTGAGAAATATGTTAAAGAGTCTACAGGCAGACTTGTATCATATATCCATGGCGGCGGAAGAATTGGTGTTCTTGTTGAGCTTCTTTGCGAAAAAGAGGCTGATGCTGAGCTTGAGGAGCTTGGAAAGAACCTTGCTATGCAGATTGCAGCTCTTAACCCTAAGTTTATAGCTGAGTCTGATGTTCCTCAGGAATTTATTGACCACGAAATGGAAATTCTTGTTAAACAGGCTCAGGAAGACCCTAAGAATGCTAATAAACCAGCTAACATTCTTGAAAAAATGGTTACAGGCAGACTTAAAAAAGAGCTTAAGGAATTCTGCCTTGTTGATCAGGCTTATGTTAAAGATGGCGATATGACAGTTCAGCAGTACATTGATTCTGTTTCTAAGGCTGTAGGCGCTCCTATTAAGCTTGCTCGTTTTGTTCGTTACGAAACAGGCGAAGGCCTTGCTAAGAAAGAAGAAAACTTCGCTGAAGAAGTTGCTAAGGCAATGAACTAATTAATACAGAATTTTTTAAAGGATACGCTTAAAATAAGCGTATCCTTTTTTGCAGTATAATATTTAGGTTAAAAAACGCTATATAGATATTATTATCACTTATTATATGGTATAATACCATTTAAGTTTATTCATGTAAGGTTCAAAATACAGCATTAAAAATTTAAAGACTGGAGAGAATTTATTTGGAACTGAATAAAGAAAATATTAAGCGAATAATATTTATTATAGCAATTAGCCTTATTATATTTTGGGGGCTTAACCATTATGACATAATTTTTGATGGTGCGCAGTACGGTATTTCAATTCTATTTCCTTTCATACTTGGCTTATGTATAGCTTTTGTAGTTAATGTTATACTTAGGGTTATAGAAAATATATGGGATTATATATTTAAGAATAAAAAAGGCATAAAAGCTAATAGCAGTTTAAAAAGGCCTATTTGTGTTTTAATAAGCTTTCTGCTTGTTTTCAGCGTATTGTTTGTTGTAATATTTATTATTGCACCAGAACTTAACAAAACCATTGTATCGACTGTTGACATGGTACCTCAATACATAAATGAGATAGAAAAGAAATGGATTGAGTTGTCTGAAAAGCTTAGTGAGTACTCTATAACATTGCCGCAGTTTGAGAGCAGCTCAAGCGAGATAGCGGAAAATATAAAAGAATTTTTAAAAGAAAGCAGTAATTATTTAATAAACAAGACTTTTGAAGTTACTTTTTCTATTTTTTCGCTTATATTTAATATTGTCCTTGGCATAGTATTTGCCGTATATATTTTAATGGGCAAGGAAAACCTTGCTAAACAATGTAAAAAAGTTATATATGCTTTTTTACCTGAAAGTAAGGCTAAAAGCTTAATTGAAATTTTGCGTCTTTCTAATAAAACATTTACTAACTTTGTTACAGGTCAGTTTACAGAGGCTATTATTATAGGTGTTCTGTGCTTTATAGGAATGGTTATTTTAAAAATACCATTTGCTCTTATAATATCTGTTTTAGTAGGCTTTACAGCACTTATACCGGTTTTTGGAGCTTTTATAGGTACATTTGTAGGTGTGTTCCTTATTATAATGGTTGCACCTATTAAGGCTGTATGGTTTGTAATATTTATCGTTGTTTTGCAGCAACTGGAAGGAAACTTAATATACCCTCGTGTGGTTGGCAAATCTGTAGGGCTTCCTGGTATTTGGGTGCTTCTTTCGGTTACTGTTGGCGGAAGTGCATTTGGTATTGTAGGAATGCTTATAAGTGTTCCGGTATGCTCTGTGCTTTATACATTGCTTTCAAGAACAGTAAATAAAAGGCTGAAAAATAAAAATAAGGTTATTAGTTAATTTAATTATAAAATTATAAAGTAATGCTTCTATAAACAGTTTGTTTTTGGGGCATTACTTTTTTTATTAAATACTTTGTGTAAAAAATGGTAATTCATATTTAAACTTATGTTTTTGAATTTATTTTCTGCCGCATGGAATAATTAAAATATATCGTATTATGAAAGGAATGATATTATGGATATGTTCTCCATTGCGGGTTTAAGAAAGTCTGTAAGAGATTTCACAAAAAAATCATTTGATGAAAATACAAAAAATGAAATACTTGATTTTTTTACAAAATGCGAAAAACTTGACGAAAGTATAAAAACAGAAGTAAAGCTTTTTGATAAAAAAGACCTGCCTAAAGAAGCTGAAGAAAATGGCGGTTATAACGGTTTTTTAATTGAAGCGCCATACTATATTGCCATATATTCCGAAAAAAAGACATGCTTTATTGAAAATGCAGGGTATATGGGTGAAAGTATTATATTTAAGCTTACAAGTATGGGAATAGACAGCTGTTGGATAACACTTAAACAGGACTATGTAATAAAACAGCCTGAAAATGAAATGCGAATGACAGGCTTAATAGCAGCAGGGTATGGTGAGAAATTTAAAAACCCTAAAATAATAAATAAAATGATTTGGGGCAAAGGCTACGATAACTTGAAAGTTATTAATATTGATACTGACAATAAAGCTCGAAAAGAAGTTACTGAAATAGTTTATATGAACGAGTATGGCAATAATATTACTATGGATGAGCTGGCTTCAAGTGGCATAGAGGAAGGGTTTTATGCCGCAAGGCACGCGCCTTCAGCACTTAACCGACAGCCTTGGAGGTTTATACTTGATAATGAGTTTGTTGTACTTGTTATAAAAAAAGACGAGTACACAAATATATATGAAGCTAAAATAGATGCCGGAGCTGTAATGTTTAATTTTGCCGCTGTTATTACAGAAAGAGTGTTTAAAATTAAGTGGATTGTTGAGGAGCCAGAAAAAGAATATAAAATACCTAATGACTGTGCTATAGCCGCTTATTGCCATATTTAAGTAAGAATGAAATATTTTAAGAATAAAATTATTGTTATTACATTAAAAAAATTTAGTAAAACTATTGACATTTGTAATTTTTAGGTTTATACTTCCTATAAATTTATATCTTATTTTTTCGAGTAAAACTTTATGGTAAATAAATTGAAGGAGAAAAAGACAATGTTTAACTTTAACGCTGCCATCGTCATTATTAGCATTATTAACCTCATCATTGATGAGGCTATTTGTGTTGGTAAAAAGCGTTTGGTAAGGTTAAAGATTTCATGGGTTTAAAAACTAACAAATTAAACTCAAAGCCATATCAGCCAAACGCTGGTATGGCTTTTTTATTTACTTGAATTAGGGAATGTGAAAGGGGAATGAAAAATGTTGTTAACTGGCTGTGAAATAATAATGGAGGTATTGGCCGAACAAGGGGTAGATACTGTATTTGGCTATCCCGGAGGACAGGTTTTAAATATTTACGATGCGCTTTATAAAAACCAGCACAGAATTAAACATGTTTTAACAGCTCACGAACAAGGCGCAAGCCATGCCGCAGACGGATACAGCAGGGCCAGCGGAAAAGTTGGTGTATGTATAGCAACAAGCGGACCGGGAGCTACAAACCTTATAACAGGCTTAGCTACAGCCCATGCGGATTCAATACCGGTTGTAGCAATTACAGGAAATGTGCCTATGGAGCTTATAGGAACAGACAGTTTTCAGGAGGTAGACGCTATAGGCCTTTCAATTCCGGTTACAAAGCATTCTTTTCTTGTTAAATCAATAGATACACTTGCCTACACATTAAGAGAAGCTTTCAGGTTTGCAAAAAGCGGACGTCCGGGACCAGTGCTTGTGGATATACCTAAAAATGTTCAGGTAGCCAAAACAGAGTATGAACCTATGGGCGAGGTTGAAAAAACACCTGATATAAGCCCGGATAAGGAACTTCTTGATGAGGCAGTAAAGCTTATAAATAACTGCAAAAAACCGGTTATATACTGCGGCGGCGGAGTAATAAACGGAAACTGCTCAGAGTATGTAGAACCTTTAGCAGAAAAATGCGGTGCTTACGGAGTATTTTCAATGATGGGTCTTACGGCTATGGATTGTGAAAATCCTAGACACTTGGGAATGAGCGGTATGCATGGAAGATATGCGGCAACTAAAACACTTACAGAAGCAGACCTTGTTTTAGCAGTTGGAGTTAGATTTACAGAAAGAGCAACTGGAAACAAAGCAAAATTTGCCGAGCACGCTAAAATAATTCATTTAGACATAGACCCGGCAGAGCATGGAAAAAATATAGATGCTGATTTGAAAATATTGGGAAACCTTAAAGAATCCCTTAAATATATATTTGAAAACGTAAATGAAAAATCAAACCCAGACTGGGACAAAGAAGTTGAAGCCTATAAAGCAAAAGAAAATGAAAACAGAGTTGAAACAAATGTCTTAATGCCTTGGAATGTAATAGAAGCTGTTAATAAAAAAGCTTCAGATGATACAAACATAGCAACTGACGTAGGTCAGCACCAAATGTGGGTAGCACAGTATTATAAATTCAAAAAACCAAGAACACACCTTACAAGCGGCGGCCTTGGAACAATGGGTTACGGAATGGGAGCAGCTATAGGAGCTTGTATGGCTACAAAAAAACGCACTGTTTTGTTTACAGGTGACGGAAGCTTTGGAATGAATCTTAATGAGCTTGCTACAGCTGTTTCACAAAATCTTCCGCTTACAGTTGTTGTGCTGAACAATAACCGCCTTGGAATGATAAGACAGTGGCAGAGTTTATTCTTTGATAATCATTTTATGGCAACGGTTCTTGACAGAAAAACAGATTTTGTTAAACTTGCCGACGCTTTTGGAGCAAAGGGTTACAGGGCTGAGAATATGGAAGAGCTTAACAGCGCTCTTGATAAGGCTTTTGCTTTAAATTCACCTTGTGTTATAGAGTGTATTATACCAAATGACGAAAATGTTCTTCCAATGGTTCCGCCAAACGGTTCAGTAGAAAATATGATAATAAAATAAGGAGGTAAAAGTATATGAACGAAAAATTTTCTTTATCAATAGTTGTTACAAACCAGCCGGGAGTGCTTACAAGAATTTCTTCACTTTTCAGCCAGAGGGATTTTAATATTGACACTTTTACCTCGGGAAAAACAGAAGACGACGACTATGCCAGAATAACAATTACAGCCAGTGGTGACAGCAGAAAAAAAGACCAGATGATAAAGCAGATTTCTAAGCTTTATGATGTTAAAAAAGTAGAGGTTATGCAGCCGGAAAATACAATTTTAAGAGAACTTTTAATTGTTAAGGTAAGCGCCAGCGGCGAAAAATTAAGAGAAATACTTGACGCGGCATCTGTTTTTAGAAGCAAAGTAGTAGATATGTCACCTGGTTCAGTTTGTATAGAAATAACAGGTGAAACAAGCAAAATAGACGCATTTTTAAACTACATAAAAGATTATGGAATACTGGAATATTGCAGAACAGGACTTATTGCAGTTCAGAGAGGCAAACAGTGCCTTTTTGAACATAAAAAAGATAATGAAAACAATACAAAAACAGCGTAACTTATGCCAAAGAGGCATTAATATAAAAAATAATTAAACATACAAAGGAGATATTAATCATGGCAAAAATGTATTACACACAGGACGCAAACAGAGAACTTATAGCAGATAAGAAAGTTACAATAATAGGCTACGGCAGCCAAGGTCATGCCCATGCCCTTAACCTTAAAGACAATGGCATTGATGTAACAGTTGGTCTTTACGAAGGCTCAAAAAGCAAAAAGAGAGCAGAAGAAGCCGGACTTAAAGTTAAAAACACAGGCGAAGCTGTTAAAGATGCTGATATAGTAATGATACTTGTAAACGATGAAATACAGGCAAAGCTTTACAAAACAGAAATAGAGCCAAATCTTAAAGAAGGCGCTACACTTGCTTTTGCCCACGGTTTTAATATACATTATGGCCAGATTGTGCCTCCTAAGAATGTTGATGTTATAATGATTGCGCCTAAAGCTCCGGGTCATACAGTAAGAAGCCAGTTCCTTGAGGACTTTGGTGTGCCTATGCTCATAGCTGTTTATCAGGATGTAACAGGAAAAGCAAAAGAAACAGCTCTTGCTTATGCTGATGCTATAGGCGGCACAAGAGCAGGTGTTCTTGAAACTACATTTAAAGAAGAAACAGAAACAGACCTTTTTGGTGAGCAGGCTGTTTTATGCGGCGGTGTATGCGCCCTTATGAAAGCCGGATTTGATACACTTGTTGAAGCTGGTTATCAGCCGGAAAGTGCTTATTTTGAGTGTATGCACGAAATGAAGCTTATAATAGACCTTGTTGTTAAAGAGGGTATGTCATTTATGAGAAATTCCATAAGCGACACAGCAGAATACGGCGATTACACAGCAGGCCCTAAGATAATAACAGATGAAACAAGAAAAGCAATGAAAGGCATACTTAATGATATTCAGCAGGGCAACTTTGCTAAAGATTGGATACTTGAAAATCAGGCTAACCGTCCTCACTTTAATGCTATGAGAAGAATACAGAAAGAACACCTTTCTGAAAGCGTAGGAGCTGAGCTCAGAAGCCATATGAGAATGAAATAATAATATTTGATGATTTAATTTGGTTCTAAATTTACATAGAATATTAATTTAACTGAAAACAGCGGTTTTAAACTTAAATGTCTAAAGCCGCTGTTTTTTGTCTTTTTTTATTTTTAGAATTATAATACATAGATTTATTTTTAAGTATTATGTTGACAAAATGCTGTCTCTGATTTATTATAGACGAAAGTCGCTTAAAAAGAGGTGCTTAAATGCGTATAGGTTATGGCTATGATGTTCACAAACTTGTTGAAGGCAGAAAGCTTATTATAGGCGGTGTTGATATACCTTATGAAAAAGGTCTTTTAGGTCATTCCGATGCCGATGTTCTGCTTCATGCCGTTATGGATTCGCTCCTTGGTGCTGCGGCGCTGGGGGACATTGGAAAGCATTTTCCGGATAGCGATGATAAATATAAGGGTATTTCTTCAATTAAGCTTTTAAAAGAAGTTTTAGCCTTGATTAATAATAATAATTATTGTATAATAAACCTCGACGCTACAATTATAGCCCAAAAGCCTAAAATGCGGCCATATATAGACCAAATGCGGTGTAATATTGCTAATGCTCTTGAAATAGATATAGATACTGTAAATGTTAAGGCAACTACTGAAGAAGGCCTTGGTTTTACAGGGAGAGAAGAAGGCATAGCGGCTAATTGTGTTTGTTTAATTGAAAAAAGATAACGACGTTGAAGAAAAAGAGTAATTTTAATGTCTTTCTCAGAGAGGGCTGTGATTTGCTGAAAGCGGCCTGTAAGATGTTTTAATGAAGTGCGTTTTGGAGTCTCACTTTAAGTGCGGGTTGTTCCGTTAAAGACTGAAAGTGACAGTTTTGCTGTAATTAGAGTGGAACCGCGGAGTTTATGCTTCGTCTCTGTTAAAAGAGACGGAGCTTTTTTATTAGTTAGTTTTAGGGAGGGTATTAAAATGTCATTTTTAAAAGAAGAAATAAGAGTAATAAAAAAGAAAGACCCAGCAATTAAAAGTTCTATAGAAGTTTTGCTTTACCCATGCTTTTGGGCAGTTTTAAACCATAGAATAGCTCATAAGCTTTACAGAAGAAAGAAATATTTCCTTGCAAGGCTTGTATCTCAGCTTTCACGCTCACTTACAGGAATTGAAATTCATCCGGGTGCAAGAATTGGCAAAAACTTTTTTATTGACCACGGCATGGGTGTTGTAATAGGTGAAACATGCGAGATTGGAAACAATGTTCTTTTGTACCAAGGCGTAACACTTGGCGGAACAGGAAAAGATACAGGAAAACGTCACCCGACAATAGGCAACAATGTTATGATTGGCTCTGGAGCTAAGGTTTTAGGACCTATTAAAATAGGAAACAACGTAAAAATAGGTTCTGGCTCTGTTGTGTTAAAAGATGTGCCTGATAATGTAACAGCTGTTGGTGTTCCGGCAAGGTGGAGCAATAAATATGAAAAGAACTCTGAAAATGACCATCCATCAGATAACATTGACCAGTTAAAAGTACCTGATATTTTACAGGACGAGATTGACTCACTTAAAAAGAAAGTTGACGACCTTGAAAAAAGAATTGCTGATAAAGAAAATGATGAAACACAGATAGAGCTTAAAAAAGCTGAATAATTTAAAAGGAGTGGTTTAAATGAAACTTTATAATACACTTACCAGAACAAAAGAAGAATTTGTGCCTCAGGAAGAAGGCAAAGTAAAAATGTATGTATGCGGTCCTACAGTATACAATTACATTCATATTGGAAACGCAAGACCTTATGTTGTTTTTGATACGGTACGCCGTTACCTTGAATATAAAGGATATGATGTAACATATATTCAGAACTTTACAGATGTAGATGACAAAATAATTAAAAAAGCAAATGAGGAACACTCCAGCATGGAAGAAGTTTCCAACAGATATATTAAGGAAGCTTTTACAGACGCTGACGGACTTAACGTAAAACGTGCCACACATCACCCAAGAGTTACAGAAGAAATGAACAATATTATTGAAATGATTAAAACTCTTGTTGATAAGGGCTATGCTTATGAAAATGACGGAACTGTTTATTACGATACAAAAAAATTCCCAGAGTACGGCAAGCTTTCTAAAAAGAACCTTGATGAACTTATAGAAGGCGCCAGCGAAAGAGTTGACAAAGACGACGCTAAGAAAAACACAACTGACTTTGTACTTTGGAAACCATATAAACCGGGTGAGCCAAAGTGGGATTCACCATGGGGCGAAGGCCGTCCTGGTTGGCACATTGAATGCTCTGTAATGGCTAAAAAATATCTTGGTGATACTATAGACATTCATGCTGGTGGAGAGGACCTTATATTCCCTCACCACGAAAATGAAATAGCTCAAAGCGAGGCCGCAAACGGAAAGACTTTTGCTAAATACTGGCTTCATAACGGTTTTATAATGGTTAATAACGAGAAAATGTCTAAATCTGCCGGAAACTTCTTTACTGTTAGAGAAATAGCTGCTGAGTTCCCTTATGAGGTTATAAGATTTTTCATACTTAACGGACATTACAGAAGCCCGCTTAACTTCAGCCGAGAGCTTATGCAGGCATGCCAGAACGGACTTGAAAGAATTAAAAACTGCAATACTGACTTACAGCATTATATTGATAACAGCGAGGATACAGCACTTAAAGACAATGAAAAAGAGCTTTTAAACGAGCTTGACAAATTCAGAGTTCAGTTTGAAACAGCAATGGATGATGACTTTAATACAGCTGACGCTATTTCAGCTATATATGAGCTTGTAAGATTTATAAACAAGAGCATTAAAGACAATGTTTCAAAAGAATTTGCTGTAAAAGAAATGGAAATGTTAGGCAAGCTTTGCGGTGTTCTTGGCATTAACAAGGAAAAAGAAAAAGTTGAGGACGAGGACACAGCGCTTATTGAGGAGCTTATAGCTAAAAGAACAGAAGCTAAGAAGAACAAAAACTTTGCAGAGGCTGATGCTATTAGAGATAAGCTTACTGAAATGGGTGTTACAATAAAGGATACTCGTCAGGGTGTGCAGTGGTTCAGGAGCTGAGATTTTGAGCGAGTTAAACTGTATTTTAAACGGATTTAAAGAAATTAAGGCAAGAGAACTTTCGCCTTTGGTTTTGGCTTATATAGGTGATGCTTTTTTTGAAATTATAGCCCGTACAATGACTGTATCAAAAGGCAATGCGCCGGTTAATGTGCTTCATAAAAGAAACAGTGCTATTGTAAAAGCTAAAACACAGGCGGAAATGTATTTTAAAATAGAAGAAATGCTTACTGACCAAGAGCTTAATATAATGAAAAAAGGCCGAAATGCCAAAAGCTTTACATCGCCTAAAAATGCGGATATTACCGATTACAGACACGCTACCGGTCTTGAGGCGCTTTTTGGTTATCTCTATTTGGAAAATGAAATTGACAGAGCTGTTGAGCTGTTTAAAGCCGGGCTTGATATAGAAAAAGGAGAATAAACTTGTATAAAAATACTGATGAAAAGAAATTTAACGAAAACCAAGTAGAGGGCAGAAACGCCGTGCTTGAGGTTTTTAAAAGCGGACGCGATATAGAAAAAATTATTGTAGCAAAGGGCAATACAGAAGGCACTATTAGACGCATTATGGCTATGGCGGCGGATAAAGGTGTAGTGCTTCAGCAGGTGGAAAGAAAGCGCCTTGATGAAATGAGCCAAACAAAAAATCATCAGGGCGTAATAGCCCTTGTATCTTCCCACAGCTATGTTTCAGTTGAAGATATATTGGAAAAAGCCAAAAATAAGGGAAAAGACCCTTTTATAATTATACTGGACGAAATTACAGACCCGCATAATTTTGGTGCCATATTAAGAACAGCAGATGCTGCCGGAGCAGACGGCGTTATAATATCCAAAAGACGCTCTGTAGGCCTTACAGCAACAGTTGCCAAAACATCGGCTGGTGCTATAGAATATGTGCCGGTTGCTAAGGTAACAAATATAGCAAATACTATTGAAGATTTGAAAAAGGCCGGTTTATGGATAGCCTGCACTGATATGGACGGAAAAAGCTATTTTGAATCCGACCTTAAAGGACCTATTGCCCTTGTTATAGGCAGTGAAGGCGACGGGGTTAGTAGGCTTGTTAAGGAAAAATGCGATTTTACAGTTTCAATACCAATGTTTGGCCAAATTTCATCCCTTAATGCTTCAGTAGCGGCAGCCCTTTTTATGTACGAGGTTGTACGCCAGAGAGGCAATGCCTGAAATGAGGGATTGACTTGAAAAGGGAGTACCTACTTGTAGACGGGTATAATATAATACACGCATGGGATGAGCTTTTGGATTTATCTCAAGTAAGCCTTGAAAGTGCAAGACATAAGCTTATGGATATAATGAGCAACTATCAAGGATTTAAAAGCAACTTGTGTGTTATAGTTGTTTTTGACGGTTATCTTGTAAAGGGAAACATAGGCACAGCTTTTGAGTATAACAATATATATGTTGTATATACTAAAGAGGCAGAAACAGCCGACCATTATATAGAAAAAACTGTTAACAAAATGCCTAAGGAATGTAAAATACGTGTGGCTACATCAGACGGACTGGAACAGCTTATAATACTTGGAAACGGTGCCAGCAGAATGTCTGCCCGTGAGCTTAAGCTGGAAATTAAAGACGCTGAAAAAATCATGCGAGAGGAATTTATAGAAAATAAGCCGCCTAAAAACAACCTTCTTATGGATAACCTTGATGAACATACAAGGAACATGCTTGAGATTATGCGCAGGCAGAAGTGATAGGAGAAATAATGAGTGAAGAACAGTATCAGCAGTATAGTGATGAGGATTTAATAAATTTTGTACGAAATGGTGATGAAACGGCACAAGACTTTCTGCTTAATAAATATAAAACCGTAGTCAAAACAAAGGCCAGAGCGTATTTTTTAATGGGTGCCGACCGTGAAGATATTATTCAGGAAGGCATGATTGGCCTATATAAAGCCATAAGGGATTATCAGCCGGATAAGAATGCAGCTTTTAAAAGCTTTGCCGACCTTTGTATTAACAGGCAAATAATAACGGCTATTAAAACAGCAAGCAGGCAGAAGCATATACCCCTTAACTCATCAATATCACTTAATAAACAGGTTTACGGCAGTGACGAAGAAGAAACTTATATGGACTTTCTAAAAACAGAAGAAGCCACAAGTCCGGAGGCCATATTTATAGGAATAGAGAACAAAAACTTTATATTAGACCAGTTCTCGAAGGCGTTGAGTTCTTTTGAGTCAAAGGTTTTAAGCCTTTATTTGCAGGGGAAAAGCTACAGCAAAATTGCTGAAATTACAGGAAAGCCTGAAAAATCAATAGACAATGCCCTGCAAAGGGTTAAAAAGAAAACAGAAAAATTTATGCATCAGGCACAGGCGGAGTGATTTCCGTTTGTGCTTTTTTAAATTTAAGGAGATGAAGGCAGTGTACTTTCTGTGTTTTAATAAGTCTGTACAAGGAATGTTAAAAATAAATTGCTGTGGGAAAAAATTAAAAGGCAATATGGTAAATGATTGCATAATAGGAATAATAAACAGTGAAAATCAAAAAGATAATAATTTGTCACTTGGTGAACATGAAATATATAAAAATAAAGAAGAAATAGAAGATGAAGAACCATTGTTTGATATAAATTCAAAAGATGTGCTTTGTTTACCGCTTAATCTTTCTGTAGGTAATATTGATGAGGATTTTTTTGCAGAAAACAGCATAAGGAAACAGAATTTTATTAAAAGACATTCAGAATTTTTATATGGCAGTTTTGTAAATGAGGAAGAACTTTTAAAATCAGCTAAAGAAGATTGGGAAAGTGCAGTTAATGATTATAATACGCTTTTAAATTTGGAAAAAGGCGAAAATTTGATTTTGTGGATGGATTACAGCTGTGACAGTTTATGCTCTCTTTTGTATGTGGCAGATATTTTAATACATAAAGATATAAAATTTGAGGCAGTTTTTGTACCAAGATATAAAGAACAAAATAACGGAACAGTGGTGGATTATATAAATTGGGGAGAATTTGGCTGTAATGAGCTAAAGAATAATTTGTTTAATAAAAGGGTATTTACTAAAAACGAGTTAAATGCACTGTCTTAAAAATGGTCAATTCTTAAAAGAGAAAATGCTTCTTTAAGAGTATTTTTAAATGGCAGAGTGATAAGTGTTGATGAAAGCTTTTATGATAGTTTTATACTTAATTATTTAAAAAAGGGAGAAACAAAAGTGGGTTGTGTTTTAGCGAATATGATTCCTATTTTTGGTGATGACTGGTTTATTAATAAGAGAATAAGCTATTTGATAAATACAGGAAAAATAGATTTAATAAAAAAAGATAATGATTATTTTGGAGGTTGTTTAATTAAATTAACCCAAAATGATTAATATTTATTAAATATGTATAAAATTAAGTACAAAAAATAATTCCTATTTAAAAATTTTATTAATTCTTAATTAGTTTACATAAAATATTTTAAATTTTGACTAAATTGCTTTAATTTTCAAATCAAAAAGTTTACATAAAATATTTAAAATTTTTTGTTAGCACTCATTGACATTGAGTGCTAACAGTGCTATAATCCTTTTATGTTAGATGAAATAAATGTTAACACATATTATTATTGTTAATGATACACCATTAGAAAGGATTGGTGCTTATGAATACACAGAAATTTACGCAGAAATCTCTTGAGGCTGTTCAAAGTGCTCAGAGTGCGGCTTTAGAACATAAAAACACACAAATTGACCAGCAGCATTTGCTTTATGGTCTTTTAACTCAGTCAGACGGTCTTATTCCACAGATGTTAGTTAAAATGAACGTAAGTGTAAACGGTCTTCTTAACGATTGTGAAAGAGAAATTAAAAATCTTCCTTACGGTTCAGGAAGCGGACAGCTTTACCTTTCGGGAGAGCTTAACATGGTTCTGGAACAGGCTGAAAAAATGGCTGAAAACATGAAGGACGATTTTGTTTCAGTTGAGCATATATTTATGGCTCTTATTAACAGCCCAAACGATGCAGTTAAACGTCTTTTCAAAAAATACAACATTACAAAAGACGAGTTTATGAAACAGCTTAAAGCTGTTCGCGGCAACGCAAGAGTTACAAGTGAAAATCCTGAAAATACTTATGACATTCTTAATAAATACGGTTATGACCTTGTAGAAAGGGCAAGAAGCAAAAAACTTGACCCTGTTATAGGCCGTGATGATGAAATAAGAAATGTAATAAGAATACTTTCAAGAAAAACAAAGAATAACCCTGTTTTAATTGGTGAACCTGGTGTTGGTAAAACAGCTATTGCCGAGGGTCTTGCAGAAAGAATAGTAAGCGAGGATGTTCCTAACAGCTTAAAGGACAAAACAATATTTGCCCTTGATATGGGTTCCCTTATTGCCGGTGCTAAATACAGAGGTGAATTTGAGGAAAGACTTAAAGCTGTTTTAAACGAAGTTAAAAAGAGCGAAGGCAAAATTATACTTTTCATAGATGAACTTCATACAATAGTAGGCGCCGGAAAATCAGACGGAGCTATGGACGCAGGCAACCTTCTTAAACCAATGCTTGCCCGTGGAGAGCTTCATTGTATAGGTGCAACAACACTTAACGAGTATAAGCAGTATATCGAAAAAGACGCTGCCCTTGAAAGACGTTTCCAGCCGGTTATGGTTGCAGAGCCTACAGTTGAAGACACTGTTGCAATACTTCGTGGTCTTAAAGAAAGATACGAGGTTTATCACGGAGTTAAAATTCAGGACCAAGCTATAATTGCCGCTGCTACACTTTCAAACAGATATATAACAGACAGGTTCCTTCCTGATAAGGCTATAGACCTTATTGATGAAGCCTGTGCTATGATTAGAACAGAAATTGACTCAATGCCTACAGAGCTTGATGTTATAAGAAGGAAAATTATTCAGCATGAAATTGAGGAAGCAGCTCTTAAGAAAGAAAACGACAAGATTTCAGTTGAGCATCTTGCCGAAATTCAGAAAGAGCTTGCAGAGTTAAGAGAAGAATTTAACGCTCTTAAAGCTAAATGGGAAAACGAAAAGACATCAATTGATAAAGTTCAGCAGTTAAAGAGCCAGATTGAGCAGACAAACGCAGAAATTGAAATGGCCGAAAGGAAGTACGACCTTAATAAGGCGGCAGAACTTAAATACGGCAAACTTCCACAGTTACAGAAAGAACTTAAAGCCGCTGAAGAAGAAAGCGGAGAAGAAGCTAAAAATACTCTTTTAAGAAACAAAGTAACAGATGAGGAAATAGCCAAAATTATAGAGCGATGGACAGGTATACCTGTTGCAAAGCTTGTAGAAGGCGAAAGAGAAAAACTTATACACATGGAAGACATACTTCATAAGAGGGTAGTAGGTCAGGACGAGGCTGTTACAAAAGTTTCAGAGGCTATACTCAGAAGCCGTGCCGGAATACAAAATCCAAACAGACCTATTGGTTCGTTTATGTTCCTTGGACCAACTGGTGTTGGTAAAACAGAGCTTGCTAAGGCCCTTGCAGAAAGTCTTTTTGATGATGAAAAGAACATTATTCGTATTGATATGACTGAATATATGGAGAAATTCTCAGTGTCAAGACTTATAGGAGCGCCTCCGGGATATGTAGGTTATGAAGAAGGCGGCCAGCTTACAGAGGCTGTTGCAAGAAGACCTTATTCAGTAGTACTTTTTGATGAGGTTGAAAAGGCTCACCCTGATGTATTTAATATCCTTCTTCAGGTGCTTGATGATGGTAGAATTACAGATTCACAGGGCAGAACAGTAGATTTTAAGAATACTATTATAATTCTTACATCTAACCTTGGTTCACAGGATTTGCTTGAAGGTATAGAGGCAGACGGCCAAATAAGCCAAGAAGCAAAAGACAGAGTTGACGCTCTTTTGAAACATTCATTCAGACCTGAATTCCTTAACAGACTTGATGAGATTGTAATGTTTAAACCTCTTACAAAAGATAATGTTACATCTATTGTTGACCTTCTTATTGCTGACCTTAACAGACGTCTTAAAGACAAACAGCTTACATGCATTGTTACAGACGAGGCTAAGAAGTTTATTGTTGATAACGGCTATGACATGATTTACGGTGCAAGACCATTAAAGAGATATATCCAGCAGTACGTTGAAACACTTATTGCTAAGAAGATAATAGGCGATGACGTAGCTCCGGGTACAACTCTTACAGTTGGTGTAAACGGCAATCAGCTTGTAGTTGAGTAATTAAATAATTACAGTTATTAAACACTGTATATAAATTAAACTGAATTAAACAGTGGGTTTCAATTAATAATATTATTGGGGCCTGCTGTTTTTTGTTTTAGGTAATTAAATCTAAATTTTAAGTTATAAAAATTTAATAACTTAAAAATAAAGTGTAATTTGATATTTAATGTGGTATAATACTAAAATACGGGAATAATTAACAAATATCCCGTTTTTATTTTGTAAATAAATTAATAATTGGCAGGTAATTATGGATATATTAAACGATGATATTAAAAAGTTATATTTCAGATTTCTTATACCTACTATATTTGCAACCCTTGTTACATCTATTTATATTTTAGGCGATGCTATTATAATTGGCCGCTTTATAAGTGAAAAAGCAATGGCGGCATTAAATGTTATAACGCCTATATTTTCCCTTTTTTATGGCACAGGATATCTTTTAGGTGTAGGCGGAGCTGTTATGATGTCGGCGGCATTTGGCGAAAAGAAAATACAAAAAGGCCAAAACTTTTTTACAATTTCAGTTTTATTTGGTGTTGTGTTTTCTGTAATTTATGCGTCTGTTCTATTGCCGTTTTTTAAACCTATAATGTACTTTATAGGTGCCAGTGATGAAATTTACAGTTATATAAGTCAATATGGATATATATTTGTAAGTGGTGTGCCGCTTTTTATATTTTCTGCAATGCTTCAAGTCTTTGTAAGAAACGACATGTCACCTAAAAGAGCCATGGCAGGCGTAATAGCCGGAGGAATTACAAATGTAGTTTTAGACTATATTTTTATTGTTCCGTTTGATATGGGTATAGCTGGTGGAGCGTGGGCTACTCTTGCCGGAAGTGTTTTGTCTTTAATTATTTATTCAACACATTTTTTAACTAAAAACAACAGGCTTAAGCTGGTATTTGGCGATATTAATTTAAACAGCATAAGTCATGTTTTTAAATGCGGGTTCCCTAACTTTTTTATAGAAATTTCCAATGCGGTTGTTATAAGCCTTTTTAATATTCAGCTTAGAAACACAATAGGTTTTGTAGGCATAACGGCATATGGAATTGTTGAAAACTCATATCTTGTGGTAAATTCTCTTTCAAATGGTGTATCACAAACTGTTCAGCCGCTTATTGCGGCTAATTACAGTGCAAAAAATAAAGAAAGGGTATCATCTCTTTTTAAAGCAGGAATAATAACATCGGTTATAATATCTGTGGCGGTTACGCTTTTTGGCGAGTTAAAGCCGGAATTTATTATAAATATGTTTGTTGATGCAGATAATGAGCTTATGAGCATAGCTGTTATGGCAGTTAGGATATATTTTATATCTTTCCTTATGGCAGTAAGCAATATTTATATAAGCGGCTGTTTTCAAGCTGTTATGAAAAGCGGTTATTCTATGCTGATATGTATTTTAAGAGGACTTGCTTTGTCATCTGTTTTTGTAATGATTTTTCCACTGCTGTTTGGCAGTAATGGTATATGGTATGTTATGCCATGTGTTGAGTTTTTAACACTTATTTGCGCTGTTTACTGCGTTAAACTAAAAATTAAATTGTAAAATAATGTAAAATACGGTAAAATTTTAGTTAATTAATATTAAATGGGGGATATAATAATGAGGGTTTTGGTTACAGGAGGAACTGGATATATTGGAAGCCATACATGTGTTAGTTTGTTAGAGTCTGGTTCCCATGTGGTAATAGCGGACAATCTTTCAAACTCCCGTCTGGAAGTGCTTAATAGAATAGAGCAAATTACAGGTAAAAAGCCTGTTTTTTATAAAGCTGATTTGAGAAATAAAGAAGAAATATTTGAAATATTTGAAAAAGAAAATATTGATTCGGTTATTCATTTTGCGGCGCTTAAATCAATACCTGATTCTGTAGCACATCCTTTGGAATATTACGAAAATAACGTAATAGGTACAATGAATATTTGCTATGCTATGAAAAAATACAATGTAAAAAAAATAGTATTAAGCTCATCAGCCGCTGTGTACGGCCTAACAGACAATAACCCCATTAAAGAAACAGCACCACTATTTCCGTACAACCCTTATGGCAGAACAAAAATGATACAGGAATATATAGTATCAGATTTTGCAAAATCTGAAAAAGCCGGGGCTGTTATACTGCGGTATTTTAACCCTATTGGAGCACACGAAAGTGGACTGATTGGTGAAGACCCAATGGGAACACCTTCAAATCTTATGCCATATGTTTCTCAGGTGGCTTCCGGAAGGCTTGAAAAGCTGTATGTATTTGGTAATGACTATAATACAGTTGACGGAACTGGTGTAAGGGATTATATTCATGTATGTGATTTAGCAGAAGGACACATTAAAGCTCTTGAAAAGTTAAATACTATTAATGATTGTGTACTGACACTTAATTTGGGAAGTGGGCACGGATATAGTGTTTTGGAAGTTGTTAAAAGCTTTGAAAAAGCATCTGGAATAAAAATAAATTATGAAATAGCGCCACGGCGCCAAGGTGATGTAGGTACATGTTTTGCTGACATTACTATGGCGCAAAAAGAAATAGGCTGGAAAGCTGAAAGAAATATAGAAAAGATGTGCCTTGATGAATGGTCATGGCAAAAACTTAATCCAAAGGGCTATGAAGAATAAAAAAGCAAACCATATTTTGGTTTGCTTTTTTACTTGTATTCAACCTAAAATTTGTTTTTCTATTTTTGATTTATGCATTTTATAGTATATAAATCCTGCAAAGTCAGCTAAAAACCAGCCTATAGGTATTGAAGCCCAAATTGCTGTAACACCTATGGAAGGTATTGAAGATACAGTATAAGAAATAAGAACTCGTGTGCCAAGAGAAATTACTGTTAAAACAACAGACATGGCTGGTATTTTGATTGCTCGATAGAAACCGTAAAAGAGCGACAAGAAACCTATACCTATGTAAAAAGCACCTTCAATTCTTAAATAATGTACTCCGGCTGCAATTATTTCTGTTTCTTCCGGATTGATGAATATAAGCATTAAGTATTTTGCAAAAACACAAACTAAAACAGATATTATAATACAAAATACAGCGGCTGTTAATACAGCACTTTTAATGCCTTTTTCTATTCTTTCAGTTTTTTTAGCGCCATAATTCTGAGCTGTAAAAGTTGAAAATGCATTGCCAAAATCCATAACAGGCATGTATGCGAAAGAGTCTATTTTAACAGCAGCGGCAAAAGCTGCCATTATAGCAGTTCCAAAACTGTTAACTAATCCCTGAATCATAAGTATACCAAAATTCATTACCGACTGCTGTAAGCATGTAAGAAATGAAAACTGTGAAAGCTCAGAAACAGAGGCTTTTGTTATTTTCATATGCTTTTTGGAAACACGTATTTCAGGAAAATATTTGACTGTGTAAATCAATATTCCAATAGCTGAGACATACTGTGCTATTACTGTAGCTGCTGCCGCTCCGCCGACACCCCAATTAAAGTTTATAATAAACACTAAATCAAGAATTATGTTTAAAACCGCAGAAACAGCCAAAAATACAAGTGGTATGAACGAATTTCCTATAGACCTTAAAACAGAGGCGAAAAAGTTATATATAAAAGATGCAATAAGGCCCATAAATATAATAAAAACATAATCACGCATTAAGGAATATATTTCCTGAGGTGTTCTTAAAAACACAAGTATTCCATCGATAAATGCGAATGAAAGTATATTCAAAACAATTGTTGTTATGCCTATAATTATAAAAGCTACAAATATAGAATTTTTAAGTTTATCTAAGTTACGCTGACCAAAATAAATAGAAAACAAAGCTCCGCTTCCCATAGAAAGGCCTATAATTATTGATGTAATAAATGTCATAAGTGAGTATGCCGAGCCTACGGCAGCTAAGCCGTTAGAGCCAACATAGCGCCCAACTATAAATGTGTCTGTTATGTTGTAAAACTGCTGAAGAAGATTACCTGCTATCATTGGAAGAGCAAATATCAGCATGGTTTTAGTTATATTTCCGTCTGTCAAATCCCTATTCATGTATTAAACCAGCTTTCTTTATTTCTATTGAATTATTTTTTCTGTAATATTCCAAAAAATGTTGCAGTACCAATAAATATACTTATAGCCATACCGGCAATAACATCACTTATATAATGAACTCCGGTTAAAATTCTTGAAAAGCAAACAAAAAAACTAATAATTCCTGTGATTATACCCCAAAAAGGTGATATAAAATATACAGCAAAAGTTATAATTACAGAACTTGATGCGTGTCGGCTTGGGCACGACTTGCCTTTTGAATGCGGCACTATAGGTTCAAAGCCAATGTTTTCAAAAGGCCGTTTTCGATTGATTTTATTTCGAATTTTAGTAACTAAATAAAAATCTATCCAAGGTATAGAGGCACAGGCAAAAACTCTTTTATCTCTTTTAATAGCTAAAAAAAACAGCATTGAATAGAATATCCACATAACAGGTTTTGGAAAGCCTTTATCAATAAATATAACTGCTTTTTCAAGTTGTTTATGGCTTTTAATAAAGTTGTTAAGCTTTATATAGTTTTCAGGTTTCATTTTTTTACCGCCTTTTTTATTCAGTGCTTTTATTTGTACTCTTTAATGAAAGAAGCAAAACGGTAGTAATTATAAGGGCAAAGCCTGCTAAATCAAATACTGTAAATTTATTTTTAAGCCACAAAGCAGAAAAAACAGTAGCGCTTACAGGCTCTATACATGCCAGCATGCTTCCCTTTGAAGCGCCTATTATGCTTACACCTTTAAGGTATAAAGTAAATGGCATGGCAGTACCTATAATTACTATTACCGCAACTAAAAAAACTGTTGTAAAATCAATATTTTGCTCCATATTCCATGGCCTTATTACAATAGTGAAAACAACGCCGGCAATAAGCATGCCTAGGCCAGTTACTGTAAGGCTTCCCCAGCGTTCAATGAGCCTTCCGGGAAGCACTGTATAAACTGCAAGTGTGAAAGCTGACAAAAGCCCAAAAAACAATCCTGAAGGTGATATGGCAAGATTATTTATATCTCCGTGAGTAGCTATAAGAAAAGTACCAGAAATTGCAAAAACAATTGCCAATATTTCACGCGGTTTAGGAAATCTTAAATAGCGCAGACACATATAAATAAGTATAAGTGCCGGGCCTAAATACTGTAAGACTGTTCCGGTTGCCGCATTTGAACGAGCAATAGCGGCAAAGTATGTATATTGGCATGTCATAAGTCCAGCTATACCGAATATTAAAAGTGCAATACGGTCTAGCTTATTATGCAAAATGCCTTTAATATTTTCTCTCTGTGTAAAAATAGCAAGTATTACCATTACTATTCCAGCAAACAGCATTCTGTAAGATGACAGCCATTCCGCATTTACATTTTTATAATTAAAAAGATATTGGCCGCATGTGCCTGAAAATCCCCAGCAGGTTCCGCTAACCAAAACAAATAACGGTCCCTTAATTTTTTCTTTCATAATACTTCTCCCCATACTAAAAACTTACTGATAAACACAAAGAATTATAACATACTATTGATATCTTTAAAACATTAAAATATTAAAAATTTCTATTGATTACAAAAATATACATTTATAATTTTGGATAGTAAATGTTACTTTGGTTAATATAAATTTACGGGGTGATTTTTAATGATTTATACAGTTACGCTTAATCCGTCTGTTGATTATGTTATGGAATGTTCAGATATTAAAATCGGCGGGTTGAACAGAAGCGCTAAAGAGTCGTTTTTTGTAGGAGGCAAGGGTATAAATGTTTCAGCAATGCTTAAAAATTTAGCTGTTGAAAGCATATGCCTTGGCTTTACAGCCGGTTTTACAGGCGAAATGATAGAAAACACTTTGACTTCTATGGGAATAAAACAAAGCTTTATACGTTTGCCCAAAGGTGAAACAAGAATAAATGTAAAACTAAAAGGCGAAAATGAAACTGAAATAAATGGCTGCGGACCAAGAGCAGGAAAAAAAGAAGTTGATAAACTGCTTGATATGCTTCAAAAACTGAATAAAGACGATTTGGCAGTTTTGTCCGGCTCCGAAATTATAAGCGATTATGATAATTTATATGAATTGATGGCTAAAAGTCTTAATGATGCCGGTGTTGGATTTATTGCCGATACATCAGGAAGAAGTTTAAAAAGTGTATTAAAGTATAAGCCGTTTCTTGTAAAGCCCAATGTTTACGAGCTGGAGGAGTTTTTTGGTGAGAAGGCCGAAAATGAAGAAAAAATAATAGACCTTGCTGTAAAACTCAAAAAAGAAGGCCCTGAAAACGTTCTTGTTTCAAGAGGAGGCAAGGGCGCTGTTATAGCCTGCAAAGATAACAGTGTTTATTCATTGCCTGCACCAAAAGGCACAAAAGTTAACACTGTTGGCTCAGGTGATTCAATGGTTGCCGGATTTGCTGCCGGATACATGTGGTACGGAGATTATGAAAAAGCCTTTTTGCTTTCTGTAGCGGCAGGTTCTGCAACAGCTTTTTCGGAAAATATTGCATCAAAAGAAAAAGTTATGGAACTTTTTGAGAAAATATCAATATAAGGAGTTGATATAATTGAAAATTACAGAGCTTATAAACCCAGAAAGGATAAGAACGGGCGTTCAAGTAAAAAGTAAAGACGAAATGATTTCTTATCTTTCGGAATTAATGTTTAACTCTAAAATTGTAACAGACAGAAAAAAGTTTGAAGAGGATTTGAAAAAAAGAGAAGAACAGTCTACTACAGCAGTGGGCGAAGGTATTGCAGTACCCCATGCAAAAAGCTCTGCTGTAAAAAAGGCTGCTATTGGCGCTGTGCTTCTTAAAAATGGTATTGATTACGGCGCTGAAGACGGAGAAAAAAGCCGACTGTTTTTTGTAATAGCAGCACCTCAGGGTGGAGAAAATGTTCATCTTGATGCTTTGGGCAAGCTTTCCGCAATGCTTATGAATGAGGATTTTATAAATGACCTTATGGCTGCTACAAATAAAGAAATGTTTTATGAAATTATCAAAAAATATGAAAAAGACGATAGTCAAGAGCGGGCAGAAGAAAGCGCAAAAGAAGAAACTGACAGGTATGATGTTGTAGCTGTTACTGCCTGCCCTACAGGTATTGCCCATACGTTTATGGCAGCTGAAGGTCTTGAAAAAGCAGCACAAAAAATGGGTATTAAAATTAAAGTTGAGAAAAACGGCGCTTCCGGTATAAAAGATATGCTTACTGATGAAGATATTAAAAATGCTTCAGCTGTAATTGTGGCAGCAGACAGAAAAGTTGAAATGGCACGTTTTGACGGTAAGCCTATTGTTATAACTAAAGTTTCTCAAGGTATAAATAATGCACAGGGGCTAATTGAAAAAGCGCTTGATAAAAATACAGAAATATATAGGCATAGCGAAAGTGCCGAAAACAGCACTTATTCCGGTACAGGCCAAAAAAAAGGCCTTCATAGTATTTATACCGATTTAATGAATGGTGTTTCTTTTATGCTGCCTTTTGTAATAGGCGGAGGTATATTAATAGCTATTTCTTTCCTGCTTGATGATTATACTATAGACCCTTCAAACTTTGGTATGAATACTCCTGTTGCGGCGTTTTTTAAAACAGTAGGCGGCGCGGCATTTGGCTTTATGCTTCCTGTTTTAGCTGGATATATAGCTATGAGTATAGCCGACAGACCGGCGCTTGCGGCAGGTTTTACAGGTGGATATTTGGCTCAGCAGGGCGGCAGTGGATTTTTAGGTGCTCTTTTAGCCGGATTCTTAGCAGGTTATGTTATGATTGGAATTAAAAAAGCTTTTGATAATCTGCCGGAAAGTCTTTCCGGTATTAAAAGTGTATTGCTCTATCCGCTTTTAAGTATATTAATAACAGGTGCGGTTATTCAGTTTATATTAAATCCGCCTGTAAGTGCTTTAAATGCTCTGCTTTATTCCGGCCTTAACAGTATGGGCAACTCAAGCCGTGTACTTTTGGGCATTGTTTTAGCCGGAATGATGGCTGTAGATATGGGCGGACCTATTAATAAAGCGGCTTATGTTTTTGGAACAGCGGCAATTTCAGAGGGCAGGTATGACATTATGGCAGCAGTTATGATTGGTGGAATGGTACCGCCTATAGCCATAGCTCTTTGTTCAACATTTTTTAAGAACAGGTTTACCTCAAGAGAAAGAAAAAGTGCAGCTGTAAACTATATTATGGGACTTTCATTTATTACAGAAGGTGCAATTCCTTTTGCAGCTTCTGACCCATTAAGAGTAATACCTGCATGTGCAATTGGCGCAGCAGTTTCTGGCGGACTTTCAATGTTTTTTAACTGCACATTAATGGCACCTCATGGTGGAATATTTGTAATACCGGTAATAGGCAACTGGACAGGGTATTTGTTGTCACTTGTTATAGGTTCAGCTATAGGTATGTTACTTCTTGCAATATTTAAAAAACCAGTGGAGGAATGATATATGGAAAGCTTTGAGTATATTTTACAGGATAAAGAAGGAATACACGCACGACCGGCAGGCATTGTTGTAAAAGCTGCCAAGGAATTTAAAAGTGACATTACAATGGAAAACAAAGGTAAAACAGTTAACTGCAAAGGCATTTTTGCCGTTATGAGCCTTGCAGCCAAGTGTGGTGAAAAAATAGTAATTACAGCTAATGGAAGCGATGAGAAAGAAGCTATTAAGGCTGTAAGTGCCGCTATTAAAGAAAATTTGTAGGAGGCATTTTATGATTACTAAAAACGGTAAAGGTGTTTTCGGCGGTATTGCCTTTGGAAATATAAAAATATTTAATGGTGATAAAAAAGTTAAAAAGTATTTTACTTCTGATACAGCAGGAGAAAAAAAGCGTTTTGAAGCAGCTAGAAAAAAAGCCTATGACAAAACAATTAAACTTATGGAAAAAACAGCCAATGAAATAGGCAAAAAAGAAGCCGCAATATTTGAAATCCATTCAATGATGATTAATGACGATGACTTTGTTGCTTTAGCGGAAAGTAAAATTGACGGCGGAATAAATGCCGAAGCAGCCGTGCACGAAGCCGGAGAAGAAATGGCTGAAATGTTTTCGTCTTTAAGTGATGAATATATGCGCCAAAGAGCGGCTGATGTTAAAGATGTTGCAGAAAGAATAGTTGAGGCTTTTGGTCAAGATGATGACAAGTCAGCATCAGGAGAGAAAACAATTATTGTAGCTTATGATTTAACACCAAGCCAAACAGTAGGACTGAGGGATAAAAATATATCTGGTTTTGTAACAGAAGGCGGTTCTGCTACATCTCATACAGCCATACTTGCAAGAACAATGAATATTCCGGCTGTTATTGGTGTAAAAGGTATACTTGATGAAGCTTATGATGGACGTTTTGCTGCTGTAGACAGCTCCAGCGGAACAATATATATTGAGCCTAACGCTACAACAATTAACCGTCTAAAAGATAAAAAAAATAAGGCAGAAACAGAAATGCAGCTTTTGCAGAGGTATAAAGGTGTTAAAACCGAAACAAAAGGCGGTAAAAGCGTTATGCTTTATGCCAATATATCAAACATGACTGATTTAGATATGGTATTGGCAAATGATGCTGAAGGTATAGGACTTTTCAGAACAGAATTTATATTTATGGGAAGAAATACTTTTCCATCTGAAGACGAGCAGTTTGAGATATATAAAAAGGCTGTTGAAAAAATGGGCGGTAAGCGCGTTATTATTAGAACAGTTGATATAGGCGCTGATAAAAAGGTTGACTATTTTAATATACCACATGAGGAAAATCCAGCATTGGGTTACAGAGCAATAAGAATTTGCCTTGACAGGGTTAATATATTTAAGGTTCAGCTTAGGGCAATTCTGCGTGCGTCACACTATGGAAAAGCAGCACTTATGTTTCCTATGATTTGTACTTTAGAAGAATTGAGAAAAGCTAAAAATATTTTAAACGAAGTAAAACTGGAACTGGATTTTGAGTCTGTGCCTTATGACAGGAATATTGAAGTGGGAATTATGGTTGAAACACCGTCTGCGGCACTTATAAGCGAGTCTTTGGCTAAAGAATGTGACTTTTTCAGTATAGGTACAAACGACCTTACTCAGTATACATTGGCTGTTGACAGACAGAACAATATGGTAAATTCTAAATTTGACACTGACCATGAATCAATACTGCGCCTTATACACTTTACAGCGCAAAGCGCCAAAAAGGAAGGTATTTGGGTTGGTATTTGCGGTGAGCTTGGAGCAGACAAGCGCCTCACAGAAAAATTTATTAAATGGGGCATAGAGGAGCTTTCCGTTTCCCCGGTTTATATACTTTCACTTAGAAAGCATATAACCGAAATGGAATTTTAATATATAAGGCGGGCTTTAATTATTATTAAAGTCCGCCGCTTTTTGTAAAAAACTGCACAAAAAATGCTTTATATTATATGCGCTTATGTGACAAACTTTTTTGAAACATGTAATTTTTGTTAGAAATTTGAATTTTTAGGTGATAAACTATTTTTAAACAAAAAGTCATGGAGGGATTTATATGAAGCGAATAATTTCAGCATGCCTTGAGCAGACTATTCATTTTCAGTTAAAAGACGGTGTTGAAAAAAGTATTGCAGTAAGAAATGCAAAAGAAGATTACGAAACATATAAAAAACAAATGGAAAGATGCAATATCAAATATAAAATAGTTGATGAGAAAGAACAGCCTGACGGCTCAATTATAATTAAAATAAAGAAACAATATAATAATTATAAATGTGATGAATACATAAATTAAGTATTTTTTATTGTAAATAATATATAAAATAAAACAGCATGAAATTGATAATGATTTCATGCTGTTTTTGCTTATTTTGCTTATAATAATTATTCTAAATCAAAATTGTTTTCGTTTTTTATTTCTATTCCGTTTTTGCTTAAAAGCTCAGCGGCTATGCCGTTTCCGTTGGTTAAAGTTTTGGAAAATGTACCGTCGTAAACTTTGCCGAAACCGCAGGAAGGGCTGTTGCTTTTTAGTATCGCTTTTTTAATGTTGTTAAGCTTTGCGATTTTTAATGTTTCCTCAGCACCCTTTATAAATTCCTCTGTGTGGTCAGCTCCGCCTTTTTCCAAAACACGGCCGTTTTTTATTTCCACAGGATTGCGTGGTGTTGGTCTGCCGCCCAACTGCTCGGGACAAACAGGAATAAGAATTTCTTTTTGGCTTAAAGACATAACTTTTTCATTGGCTTTTATTTTGCAGTCATATCTGCAGCCAATTCCTAAAAGGCACGCACTTACAAGTATTGCCATTATTCTTCCAACTCGCTTTCAACATCAAGGGCTTCAACAAGTGTCATATCCTCGTGTTTTTGAGCAAAGTTATCAAGTGTATACTGGTTTGCAAAAAGTAAAAGAGGACGTTTGAAATGGTCGAAAACAAGCATTATTCTTGATGTTTCGTATTCTTTTATTTTCTCAATATCCATGTTGTAAACCCAGCGTACACAGCTAAAGTCAAGGCTTTCCATTCTTATATCGCAGTTGTACTCGTTTTTAAGTCTGTACTCAAAAACTTCAAACTGAAGTTCTCCTACAGCACCCAGTATAACATCATTAAATTCGTTAGTATAAACCTGTATAGCGCCTTCCTGAGCAAGCTGTGTTACACCTTTTTGGAACTGCTTTGCTTTAAGTGAGTTTATAGGGTGAACACGCATAAAAAGCTCAGGCGGGAACGTAGGCAGTGGTTCAAAAAACAGTTTGCTTTTTGAAGTTGTAAGTGTATCGCCTATCTGATAGTTGCCTGTATCGTATATACCTATAATATCTCCGGCTATGGCAGTATCTACTGTTTCCCGCTCGTTTGCCATAAGCATAGTGGACTGGCTTATTTTCATTTGTTTGCCTGTTCTTGAAAGTGTAACGCTCATGCCTCTTTCAAATGTGCCGGAGCATATTCTTAAAAATGCAAGTCTGTCACGATGAGCAGGGTTCATGTTTGCCTGTATTTTAAATATAAATCCGCTGAAAAAGTCGTCTGTAGGCAAAACTTCGCCTGTTGTTGTTTTTCTGCTTCCCGGAGCAGGTGAATACTCAAGGAAATGTTCCAAAAACTCTGTTACGCCAAAATCCGCAAGGGCAGTACCGAAAAATACAGGTGTGAGAAGACCGGCTTTAATAAGCTCAAGGTCAAAGTCGTTACCAGCACCTTGAACAAGCTCTATTTCATCACGAAGTATTTTAAGGTTTGTATCATCAATTTTGCCTTCTATTTCAGGGCCGAATATGCCGTCTTTTCCAAGTTCTATAGTTGTATCTTTTCTATAAAGGTGAACCTGATTTTTAATTATATCGTATACGCCTTCAAATGTAAGGCCGTTTCCTATAGGCCATGTAACCGGAGTTGAAGGAAGGCCAAGGGCTTCTTCCAAATCCTCCATAAGCTCAAGAGGGTCTCTTGACTGTCTGTCCAGCTTATTAATAAATGTGAAAATAGGTATCTTTCTCATAGAGCAAACTTTAAAAAGTTTTTTAGTCTGAGCCTCAACACCTTTTGCGGCGTCAATAACCATAACTGCACTGTCTACTGATGTAAGTATGCGGTATGTATCCTCGCCAAAGTCGTTGTGTCCCGGTGTATCCATAATTGATACCATTTTTCCGTTATATTCAAATTGCATAACAGATGATGTAACTGAGATACCTCTTTGTTTTTCTATTTCCATCCAGTCAGAAGTAGCAAATTTGGAGTTCCTTCTTGCCTTAACTGTTCCGGCCTGCCTAATGGCGCCGCCGTGAAGAAGAAGTTTTTCTGTAAGTGTTGTTTTTCCGGCGTCAGGGTGAGAAATAATGCCGAAAATACGTCTTTTATTAATAGAATCAATAAGTTCCTGTGAAGCCATTTCTGTTTTCCTTCCTTATTAAATATCCTTGTTATTATTTTCATACCGAAATATAATATAATACTTTATGTTTTAAGGTCAAGGGGTAAAAGGCAATATAACAAAATAAGTTTAATACTTTTTAATAGTTTTAATTATTAATTTGATTATATTTTAATTTTTTATATAAATAATTTATGTTATTTATATTTTTATACCGTCACATTGCAGAATACAGTTATGTTTTATTTTCTAATTTTGGCTGTTGTATGAAAATACTTAAAATCAATGTGTTTTTATTGACAGAAAAATACGTGATATGTTAAAATAAGCAAAATGTGTGCAGATAATGATAATTTAACAGGAGGATATGGTTATGTTCCGTTTTAAAAACACTTTATTAGTAAATGTTAAAGAATACGGAATTAGTGTTTTTAAATATAAAAAAGAGGAATATAAACATTCTTTCATTTGTATTAATAATTTTAGCAATAAAAAGGCGTAAGTCTTTTTATTGCTTTTATTTTTGTATAGGGAAAAAAGTTTTGAAGTAATACAAGGCTTTTTAATGGAAAGAATAATAACGGATTTATATATAAGGAGGCGCTGAAGTTTTGAAAATATTAATTAAAAACGGAAGAATTATTAATCCGGCAGATGGAATGGATAAAGTTTCCGATATGCTTGTTGAAGACGGCATAGTTAAAGAAATTTCACAAAACATTAATACTTCTGCCGATAAAGTAATTGATGCTAATAAAATGTGGGTTACACCGGGCTTTATAGATTTACATGTGCATTTAAGAGAGCCTGGTTTTGAACATAAAGAAACAATAGCTACCGGAAGCCGTGCGGCGGCAGCAGGCGGATATACAACTGTATGCTGTATGCCTAACACAAAGCCTGTTACAGACAATATAGAAGTAGTTGAGTATATAAGGATAGAAGCTGAAAAAAATGGTGTTGTAAATGTGCTTCCTATAGGTGCAATTACAAAAGGTCAGGAAGGAAACGAGCTTGCTGACATTGAAGGCATGTATAAAGCCGGAATATGCGCTATAAGCGAAGACGGCAAAAGCGTTATGAATGCTCAGCTTTTAAAAGAAGCAATGATTAAGGCAAAAGAGCTTAATATACCTGTTTTAAGCCATTGTGAGGATAAATCTTTGGTTAAAGGTGGCTGTATGAACGAAGGTGCTCACTGTGACAGCCTTGGTTTAAAAGGAATTTCTAACGACTCCGAAGATGTTATTGTGGCAAGAGATATAGTTCTTGCTGAGAGTACAGGCGCTAAGCTTCATTTGTGCCACATGAGTACTAAAGGCAGTATTGAGCTTTTAAACGAGGCTAAAAAAAGAGGCGTAAATGTTACAGGTGAGATTACACCTCATCACTTTACACTTTCTGATGAAGCTGTTGACGGTAAAGATACAAATACAAAAATGAATCCGCCTTTGCGTTCTAAAGACGATGTTGAGGCTATGAGAAAAGCTCTTAAAGACGGTATTGCCGATACAATTTCTACAGACCATGCTCCTCATAGTGCAGAAGAAAAGGCAAAAGACTATCAGGCGGCGCCTTTTGGTATAGTAGGTAGCGAAACATCTTTTGCTCTTTCCAATTCTGTATTGGTAGAAGAAGGATACCTTACACCTTCTGCTTTAATAGAAAAAATGTCTTATAATCCGGCTAAAATACTGGGTATTGATAAAGGTGATATTTCAGTTGGAAAAGCAGCTGATATAACAATTACAAATCCTGAAAAGGTATTTAAAATAGATAAAGAAAAGTTTTATTCTAAGGGCAAAAACACACCTTTTGACGGATATGAAGTTAAAGGCAGTGTTGAATATACAATAGTTGGCGGAAGAATTGTTTTTGAAAAGGGGAAAATAAATGATAATTGATGTTTTAATCGAAAAAATTAAAGAAACTCAAAACCCTACAGTTGTAGGTCTTGACCCTCGTTTAAACTTTGTGCCGGAGTTTATTAAAAATGAGTGTGTTGAAAAATACGGCAAAACACCAAAGGCTGTTGCTGAAAGCTTTTTTGAGTTTAATAAAGGTATAATAGATAGTGTTTATGACTTAGTTCCTGCTGTTAAGCCTCAGATTGCAATGTATGAAATGCTTGGAGTAGACGGCATAGATTGCTTTATTAAAACTTGCGATTATGCTTCTAAAAAGGGACTTGTAATAATAGGCGACATTAAAAGAGGCGATATAGCTTCAACTGCCGAAGCTTATTCCGATGGACATATAGGCGAAATAGATTGTTTTGGTATTAAGCATAAAGTATTTAATGAGGATTTTATTACTGTTAATCCATATCTTGGCTGGGATTCTATTGAGCCTTATATGGCTAACTGCAAAAATTATAATAAAGGACTTTTTGTACTTGTTAAAACTTCAAACCCTAACAGCGGTCAGTTCCAGAACCTTGATGTAGGCGGTCTTACTCTTTACCAAAAAGTAGGCCAGCTTGTAGAAAGCTGGGGCGAAAAGCTTATGGGTAAAAACGGATATTCAAGTGTTGGAGCTGTTGTAGGCGCTACACACCCTGATGAGGCTAAAATTTTAAGAGAGCTTATGCCGCACACATTTTTCCTTGTGCCTGGATATGGCGCTCAGGGCGGTAAAGCTGAGGATTTAGCAGTATGTTTTGATAAAGACGGCCTTGGAGCCATTGTAAACTCATCAAGGGGAATTATAGCGGCGTATAAAAAAGATGAGTACAGCAAATTTACAGAAAAAGAATTTGGTCTTGCTGCAAGGCAGGCTGTTATTGACATGAAAGCTGATTTGAGGAGATGTATTTGATATGAATGAGAAAACTGTTAAAGCCGAGCTTATACTTGAAAACGGTATGAGATTTGACGGCAGAGCTTTTGGCTATATTAAAGAAACAGTGGGAGAGGTTGTTTTTAATACTGGTATGACAGGCTATGAAGAGCTTCTTACAGACCCGTCTTATGCCGGACAGATAGTTGTTATGACATATCCGCTTATTGGAAACTACGGTATTAACCTTGATGATATGGAAAGCGACGGACCAAAGCTTAAAGGCTTTGTTGTGCGTGAAAAATGCGATTATCCAAGTAATTTCAGATGTGAAATGGATTTGGATGATTTTTTAAGACAGAATAAAATAACAGGTATTGAAGGTGTTGACACTCGTGCCATTACAAGAACACTCAGAAATGTGGGCACAATGCGCGGAATTATAACATTAAGAGGTGCCGACCTTACAGAAAGCCAGATAAAAAGAAAATTCGAGAGCCTTAATAATAAAAATGTAATTAGAGATGTTACTATAAAAGAAAAATACGAAATACCGGGCTCAGGAAAGCATATTGCTTTTGTGGATTTAGGTACTAAAAAGGGTATTATAAAAGGCTTTGCTCAAAGGGGCTGCCGCCTTACAGTATTCCCAGCATTTACTTCGGCAGAAGAAATTTTATCCGTAAATCCGGACGGTGTATTTTTATCAAACGGCCCTGGAGACCCTAAAGATGTTCCGGAAGTAATAGAAATGGTTAAAGCCATTGTTGGCAAAAAGCCGCTTATAGGTGTTTGCATGGGTAATCAGCTTATAAACCTTGCTTTAGGCGGAGATACTAAAAAAATGAAATTCGGTCATCACGGCGGAAATCATCCTGTAAAAGACCTTAAAACAGGCAGAGTATATATTACAAGCCAGAACCATGAATATGTTGTATGCGACCTTCCGGATGGCGTAGAGGCTGCTTTTGTTAATATAAACGACGATACAATAGAAGGAATTAGGCATAAGACTTTACCTATTTTCAGCGTACAGTTCCACCCGGAAGCCTGCCCAGGTCCGCTTGACTCAGGATTCCTTTTTGACAGATTTTTAGAAGTAATTGAAAGGGGTAATGAAAATGCCTAAGGATAATACCATTAAAAAAGTACTTGTTATCGGTTCAGGTCCTATTGTTATAGGACAGGCTGCCGAATTTGATTATTCTGGAACACAGGCTGTTGAGGCTATTAAAAGCGAAGGCGTAGAGGTAGTGCTTATAAACAGCAACCCAGCTACTATTATGACGGACCGTGGTATGGCTCATCATACATACATTGAGCCGCTTACTGTAGATTTTGTTGAAAAGGTTATAGCAAAAGAACGTCCTGACAGCATTATTGCCGGCATGGGCGGGCAGACAGGCCTTAATCTTTCATGCGAGCTTTACGATAAAGGAATATTACAGAAATACGGTGTTAGAGTTATTGGTACTTCTATTGAGTCTATTAAAGAAGGAGAAGACAGAGATTCATTTAAAAGACTTATGGAAAAAACAAACCAGCCTATTGTAGAAAGTGAAATAGTTACAAATATTGAAGATGGTGTAGCTTTTGCTGATAAGATAGGTTATCCTGTAATTATACGTCCTGCATATACTCTTGGCGGAACAGGCGGCGGTATTGCTGACAATGAGGACCAGTTAAGGGAGATACTTGCCCAAGGACTTCATTTAAGCCGTGTAGGTCAGGTTCTTATTGAAAGAAGCATTAAAGGCTGGAAAGAAATAGAGTTTGAGGTAATGCGTGACGGTGCCGGCAACTGTATAACAGTTTGCTCTATGGAAAACGTAGACCCTGTAGGCGTACACACAGGTGACTCTATAGTTGTTGCACCAGCTCAGACACTTGCCGACCATGAATATCAGATGCTTAGAAAAGCCGCTATTGATATTATTGACTCTATTAAAATCGAAGGCGGATGTAATGTTCAGTTCGCTTTAGACCCTAACAGCTTTAATTATGCAGTAATAGAGATTAATCCTCGTGTTAGCCGTTCTTCAGCTCTTGCTTCAAAGGCTACAGGTTACCCTATAGCTAAGGTTGCGGCTAAAATAGCTTTAGGCTACAGACTTGATGAGATTAAAAATGCAGTAACTAAAAAGACATATGCATGTTTTGAGCCTGCTATTGACTATGTTGTATGCAAAATTCCTAAATGGCCTTTTGATAAGTTTAAAACAGCAAAACGTAACCTTGGTACAAAAATGATGGCTACCGGCGAGGTTATGGCTATAGGCAATAACTTTGAGTCAGCGCTTTTAAAAGGTGTGCGCTCACTTGAAATAGGACAGTATACACTTGAAAGAAAATATAGCCACTCAAAAACACTTGCAGAGCTTAAAAAGAGAGTTGCAGTGCCTGATGACGAAAGACTTTTTGACCTTGCAGAGCTTTTAAGACGCGGCTACAGAATTGACATGGTTTGTGAAATTACAGGCATGGACAAATTCTTTGTTAAGAAAATCAAAAACATTGTTGATATGGAAGAAGACCTTAAACAAATGTCTATAGACGATTTGGATGAGGAAACTTTAAGAAGATACAAAAAAATGGGATTTTCCGACAAGGGAATGGCAGATATTCTTGGTGTTAAACCGCCTGAGATTTATAAACTTAGAGTTAAATACGGCATAATACCTGTTTACAAAATGGTTGATACATGCGCCGGCGAGTTTGAGGCCGTTACACCATACTACTACTCAACATACGACAAAGAAGATGAAGTTGTTGTAAGTAATAACAAAAAAGTTATTGTTATTGGTTCAGGCCCAATAAGAATTGGACAGGGTATTGAATTTGACTACTGCTCAGTTCACAGCGTACTTGCCCTTAAAAGAGCAGGCATAGAGACAATTATAATCAATAATAACCCTGAAACAGTTTCAACTGACTTTGATACATCAGACAAGCTTTATTTTGAGCCGCTTACAGAAGAAGATGTTTTAAATATTGTTGAGAAGGAAAGACCAGACGGACTTATACTCCAGTTTGGCGGACAAACAGCTATTAAGCTTGCTAAATTCCTTCGTGAAATGAACATTCCTATTTTAGGCACAAAACCAGAACAGATTGACGCTGCTGAAGACAGAGAAAAATTCGATGCTATACTTGAAGAACTTAATATTAAAAGACCAAAGGGCAAAGCAGTTTGGTCAGTTAATGAAGGCCTTGAGGCTGCTGCCGGTTTAGGTTATCCTGTACTTGTACGCCCGTCTTACGTTCTTGGTGGTCAGGGTATGGAGATAACATACAACGAAGCACAGATTACTAAATACCTTGAAGAAGCTTTTGCAAAAGACAGCAAAACCCCTGTTCTTATAGACAGATACCTTCTTGGACGCGAAATAGAGGTAGACGCTATTTGCGATGGTGAGGATATACTTATTCCTGGTATTATGGAGCACTTGGAAAGAGCCGGCGTTCATTCCGGTGACTCAATTTCAATTTATCCGCCTCAGCATATTTCAGAGGCTATTAAGGCACAGATTGTTGACGAAACAAGAAAAATTTCAATAGCTCTTAAAGTTATAGGTATGATTAATATTCAGTTTATAGATTACCATGGAGAGCTTAATATTATAGAGGTTAACCCACGTTCAAGCCGTACAGTGCCTTATATTAGTAAAGTAACAGGTGTGCCTATTATTGATATAGCAACAAAAGTTATGCTTGGTGCTAAGCTCAAAGATTTGGGTTATGGCAGCGGAATTTGCAAAGAGCCTGATAAGGTATGCATTAAAGTGCCTATTTTCTCTACAGAAAAACTTCCGCAGGTTGAAGTTTCACTTGGACCTGAAATGCGTTCAACAGGTGAAATACTTGGTGTAGGCAAAACACTTAAACGTGCGCTTTATAAAGGTTTCTTAGCTGCCGGAACAGTTGTACCGCGTAAAAACGGAACTGCTCTTGTTACAATTAAGCCGCATGATTTACCAGACTTCCTTCCTATAGCTCAAAAGCTTGATAAGCTTGGCTACAGATTCCTTGCTACAGACGGAACAGCTAAATTTATGGAGGAAAACGGTATAAGCCACGTTAAAGTTGTTAGAAAAATAAGCGAAGGTGTACCAAATGTTCTTGATACAATTAGAAGCGGTGTTGTAGACCTTATTATTAATACACCTAATAAGGGCAACAGAGCTGCCAGTGACGGATTTAAAATAAGACGTACAGCTGCAGAATGTTCTATAGTTCTTATGACATCTCTTGATACAGCAAATGCCCTTGTTGATGTAATGGACAGCGATATTACAACCGACAGTGTAGATGTAATAGCATTGGAGGATATTAAATGAAAACAATAGAGTATGCTGAAATTTTGGAAAATGACAAAATTGCTGATGACATATACTCAATGACACTTTTTGCGCCTACTATAGCTAAAGAAGCTAAAGCAGGACAGTTTGTTGAAGTTTATACAGGCCTTGGGGAGTATATACTCCCAAGGCCTATAAGCATTAGTGAGATAGACAGCCAGAACGGAAAACTTACACTTGTTTACCAAACAGTAGGAAAGGGAACTGAGTATTTCAGCCAATGCCCTGTAGGTGACTTAATTAAAATAATGGGTCCTTGCGGCAATGGTTTTGAAATTAAAAGCTGTGCTAAAAAGCATATACTTGTAGGGGGCGGAATAGGTATACCGCCACTTGTTCAGCTTTGCAAAGAGCTTAAAGGCGAAGTTACAGTGTTTTTAGGTGCTAAGTCTAATCCTGTGCTTGTAGATAAATTCAGAAAATTAGGTGCCGAGGTTTATATAGCCAGTGATGATGGCAGTATAGGCTTTAAAGGCAATGTTGTAGAGCTTATGAACGAAATTAAGCCAAGCGGCGATATGATTTATTCCTGCGGACCTAAAATAATGCTTAAATTCTTGGCTAAATGGGCAAGTGAAAATAACATTCCTGTTCAGGTATCAATGGAAGAAAGAATGGCATGCGGTATAGGTGCATGTGTAGGATGTGTTGTTAAAATCAAAAGAAAAGGCGAAAACGACTGGCAGAACTTGAAAGTTTGCAAAGATGGACCTGTATTTATGGGGGACGAGGTGATGTGGGATGAGTAATATAAACACGAAAATTAATATATGCGGCGTTGAAATGAAAAACCCTGTTACCACAGCTTCAGGCACATTTGGTTCAGGCCGTGAGTTTTCGGAATTTGTTGATTTAAATAAATTGGGAGCCGTTACTGTTAAAGGCGTTGCGGCAGAACCGTGGAAAGGTAATAATGCGCCAAGAATAGCCGAGGTTTACGGCGGTATGCTTAATTCTGTAGGACTTCAAAACCCGGGAGCGGAGTATTTTATTAACAACGATATTCCGTTTTTAAGACAGTTTGACACTAAAATAATAGTAAATATTTGCGGCCATTCTATAGAGGAATACTGCAGGGCGGCTGAAATGCTTTCAGATAGTGATGTGGATTTGTTTGAGCTTAATATTTCATGTCCTAATGTAAGCCAAGGTGGAATAACATTCGGTACAGTGCCTTCTATGGCAGAAAAAGTTGTATCAGAAGTTAAGAAATACTGCAAAAAACCGCTTATAGTTAAGCTTACACCTAATGTAACTGATATTACAGAAATAGCAAGAGCGGCAGTAAGCGGCGGCGCTGACGGTTTATCGTTAATAAATACTCTTTTAGGCATGAAAATAGATATTAAAAGACGTAAACCGGTGCTTTTCAATAAAGTAGGCGGCTTTTCCGGCCCGGCAGTTAAGCCTGTTGCTGTTAGAATGGTTTATCAGGTATGCAAAGCTGTTAATGTGCCTGTAATAGGTATGGGTGGCATATCTAACTATGAAGATGCCATTGAGTTTATAATGGCAGGTGCAACAGCTGTAGCTGTAGGTACGGCAAACTTCAGTAATCCTTTTGCCACAGTGGAGATTGTTGAAGGAATTGAAAAGTATATGATTGAAAACGGTATTAAAGATTTGTCTGAAATACGAGGCATTATAGACTGATGAGGGGGATAAATATGCTGGATTCTGCTAAAATTGAATTTATAGAATTTATGATGAGCGCTGATGTTTTAAGGTTTGGAAGCTTTGTTACAAAAAGCGGCAGAAATACACCGTATTTTGTAAATACAGGCAACTACAAAACAGGTAAACAGATTGCTACTTTAGCAAAATTTTATTCAAAACTTATTAAAGATACATGCGGCACAGACTTTGACGCTATGTTTGGCCCAGCTTATAAGGGTATTCCTCTTGTGGCTGCAACAGCGGCTAATCTTTGCACAGAATACGGAATTGATAAACCATATTTCTTTAACAGAAAAGAGAAAAAAGACCACGGCGAAGGCGGTAATCTTGTAGGATACGCTCCTAAAGACGGCGACAAGATTGTAATAGTAGAAGATGTTATTACAGCTGGAACTGCCATAAGAGAGACAATGCCTGTACTTAAATCAGCCGCAGATGTAAAAGTTACAGATATGTTTATTTCTGTAAACCGCTGTGAAGTTGGTGCAAACAGCAATAAAACAGCTGTTATGGAAGTTAAGGAAGAATTTGGCCTTAATGTTCATGCAATTATAACTGTTGCTGATATACACGAGTACCTTAAAACAAAAGGAACATACGGCGATGTACTTAAGCATATGGAAGAATATATGGATAAATATTGTATTTTATAATAATTAAATGACAAAAAAGTAAAAATTTTACTTTTTGTATTGAAAAAAATACAGTTACAGAATATAATAACAAAAGCATGCTAAATTAAGCATGCTTTTTTAAAATAAAATAAAGCGAGGCGTAAAAATTGAAAGTAGTACACACTATTAATGAAACGCGTGAAATCATTAAAAACTGGAGAAAAGAAGGACTTACTGTAGGTCTTGTGCCAACAATGGGATTCCTTCACGAGGGGCATAAAAGCCTTATAACACGTGCTGTAAAAGAAAACGACAGAGTTGTTGTAAGTGTTTTTGTAAACCCTATTCAGTTTGGAGCAAATGAGGATTTGTCAGTATATCCAAGGGACATAGATAAGGACTTTGCTCTTTGCCAAGACGCCGGTGCCGATTTTATATTTAATCCTTCACCGGAAGAAATGTATTTTGATAATTTTTCTACTTATGTAGATGCTGGTGATGTTACAAAGGAGCTTTGCGGCAAAAGCAGACCTATTCATTTCAGAGGTGTGTGCACTGTTGTTACAAAGCTTTTAAATATAGTTAAGCCTGACAGGGCATATTTTGGCCAGAAGGATGCTCAGCAGTTGGCAATAGTTAAGCGTATGGTACGCGACTTAAATGTTGATGTTGAAATTATAGGCTGTCCTATAATAAGAGAAGAAGACGGTCTTGCTAAAAGCTCCAGAAATGTTTACCTTAACCCTGAAGAAAGAAAGGCCGCAGTTATACTGCATAAAGCCCTTACAAAAGGTGAGGAAATGGTAAAAGCAGGGGAAAAAGAGCCTTCTGTAATTATTAAAGCTGTAAGCGATATTATAAATACTGAAAAGCTTGCTAAAATAGATTATGTTGATGTTGTAAGTTTTCCGGAAATAGAGCATATTGCTAAAATAGACAGGCCTGCTCTTGTGGCTGTTGCAGTTTACATAGGTAAAACAAGACTTATAGATAACTTTATAGTAGAATGAAATAAAAGTTATATTTAATGTAGATGATTATAAAATTTAAATATTAATTATTTGAATACATAAATGTCCGGAATGTTTTTAATTTCCGGGCATTTATTTGTTTTAATAACAGAAGTTTATGTATTTTTCTGATATATTTAGTTCAGTAAGTTAATGAATAGTTATAATCTCTAGTAAGGAGCAATACTATGATAAGAGCATTTAAAGATAGTGATTTGTCTGTAGTTATGCAGATATGGTTTGATACAAATGTGAAAGCGCATAAATTTATACCACAAAAATACTGGCTTGATAATTATGCGGCAGTAAAAGAAATATTGCCAAAAGCAGAAGTATATGTGTATGAGGATGATTATCAACACCTAATTATGGGCTTTGTTGGGTTAACGGGAAATTATGTTGCTGGAATTTTTGTAAAAGAATATGCACAGTCAAAAGGTGTAGGAAAACATTTATTAGACTATGTTAAAACAATTAAAACATACCTTGATTTAAGTGTATATCAGAAAAATATACGAGCAGTATCATTTTATAAAAGAGAAAAGTTTATTATTCAATCCGAAAATATTGACCATAGTACCAATGAAAAAGAATTTATTATGAGCTGGAACAAATAAATTCAAATTTAATATTTTGTAAAAGTAGTTTAGCAGTAAATAGCTGATATTATTTATTAATAAAAAATCCTCTGTATATTGTAATTATACAGAGGATTAACTTATTTAGGTTAAAAAGCAGTTATAAACCGAATTTTGTATTGATTAATATTCTTTATCAAATAAAAAGTTATGGTCTTTATCATATACTCTTGTTAAATAATACTCGTTGCTGTTTCCATCGTTTAAGATTGTTCCGCTGGTATTAGTACTTAAGCCGAAAAGTGTGTTTTCATAAATATATCCACGGCTGTCTGTTGTAACAAGTATTAATCTGAACTTTCCGCTGTTTCCTATATCAAATGTATCGCTTATGTGGATATATGAGTAAACATCACCATTGTTTTCTAATTCACCGGTATATTCTTTTACGGTTTTGTCATTTACTAAGGCTATTGCTTTTGCACTTACTATTTCATAATCAGTGTCGGAGTATTTTGCATAGTTCGCGTTTATATCACCGTCTAATGTAAGTTTACCGTTTGCAACATCGCTTTTTGAATAATTAAAGTCAGCATAAATGTAAGGGAAAAACGTTTCTTTTGCGTTTATGCTTAAGTTTTCAAGAGACTCAAAATAAGAAACGCCATTGCTTAATATTTCTATTTTATTCGGGGTTATATCTTTTTCAACAGAGCCAGTATATGTATAAACAAAATTTCCGTTAGAATATGTCATATCATAAGGCACGTTGTTTATGTATATTTTGGCTGTTGAACCTTCTTTGTACTCCTTAGGTGTAATGTTGAAATTAACTTCAACAGTATTATTTTCGGTATTTATTTTGCCCATATCGTAATCGGTTTTTGCCAGTATGCTTGCCGATTCGTTTAAAGAGTTTCTTACATCTGTTGAAATTGAGCCTATATTTCCGCTAACACTGTTTAAATTATCATTTAATGCATTTAATCTAGTTTGCATTGAATAAATCTGGTCAGCTAAAGACAATGTCTTTAAATAAGTCAGTCCGCAAAGTATAAGACACAGAACAGATATTATCAATGTTATATTCTTTTTAGGTTTATTAGGCTTAGGGTTTTCGTTATTATCCATAATTTCGCCTCCTTAAATTTTTGCTTATATTCTCTAGTTTTTCAAATTTTTAACTGTTTTCTTTTTCAAGCTTTAAAAGGGCTTCTTTGCGCCATATTTCACCGCCATAGCCTACTAAATCGCCATTTGAGCCTATTACTCTATGACATGGTATAACTATCCAAATTTTGTTTTTATTGTTGGCTCCACCAACGGCTCTGCATGCATTAGGCTTGTCTATGGCTATTGCCACATCTTTATAGCTTACTGTTTTTCCGTAAGGTATTTCCATTAACTTACGCCAAACGGATTTTTGAAATTCAGTTCCGTTAAGTATTAACTTTAAGTCAAATTCCTTACGCTTTCCGTCAAAATATTCTTCTAACTGTACTATGCATTTTTTCATTTCATCTGTTATATATTCTGAGTCTTTATCAGGAATATCAACAGTTTTTATTGAAAGTATGCCTTCGTCATTTCCTTCTATTCTTACAAAGCCTAATTTTGATTTAAAACAGCAGTGATATGGCATAAAAAACACTCCTTTCATGTTCTTAATGATATTTTAACATATAAAACATTACAGGAGTATAAAAAAGAAATTTTGTCATTTATTTGTAATTTCAGCAAAAGCAGAATTTAATTCGGGTACTGATAATATACTGTAATCACATGGTTTTATATTTTTGTTTTGTGTATCAAGCATATTTTCGTCGAAATATATAACGGCGGATAAATTAGGAACCAAAGAGCATAAATCGTTATAAAAATATTCTATGAACTTTTCGGCGCCTTCAATCATGTATGTGTGCTCATAGTTATCAAAATGGTTTACGCCGAATTGTGTGATAATTACAGGTTTTTCTGGTACGGAATTTTCGCATAATGCTTTAAAATTCTGTATTTCTTCTATGGAGTCGTAAGGTGATGAAAATATGCAGTTTAAACCTATAAAATCAATTTGAGTTTTGTTAGGAAAATATTCGCTATAAGAAATATTATTTAATGCATCGAAACTCCAAATAATTTTGGAATTGGGAGAGGCTTTTTTTATTAAAGATACAAAATTTGAAAAATCGGTTTTGTATTTACTGCTTTCAACATCACCATAACAGGGGAAAACATTATAAGTTGCAGGTATATTTATTTTTGCGGCTTGGTTAGCAAAACGAATCATATCGGCTGTATTTTCGCTGTAGTTTACTGTTATAATAGGTGTTTTACTTTCGCTGAAGCATTTTAGCAGGAAATTTGAAGGAAAAGGCTCGGTTATATCAACATTTACTGAATAATAAGAAATATTGTCTAATTCTTTTTCTGTTGAAGTTATATTGTCAGCATTAATAAACCTTTGAGATGCAAGGCCATATTGGAAACTGTTTTCTGCTGAAATTTCTTCGTTAACAGGCGGGCTGTTTTTAGTGTTGTTTACAAAAACAGCAGGCTCCTTTTTCTCGTTATCATTGCATGAAGTAAGTAAAAGTGAGAATAAAATTGTAATAATAATTGTTTTTTTCATATATATTCTCCTTTAAAAAGGTAGTTTTTACAGTAATATTTTTAACTTTTGTGAATATATTTATACATGGCGCAATAAAGTTTTGGAGATGAGAAGTGTGAGAAAAAAGGACAACTTTAAACTTGCGGCGTTTTTGCGCAGTACAATACTTGGCTTAATGGTTGTAGCTGTCTGTTTTGGGGCTGCATTAAGATATATGACAGAGTTTTACGCATCGCCAATGCCTACAAACTCAGTTAAAAATACAGGCGTAATAGTTGAAAACACATCTGATAGCCAAAACAACATGGCTGCGTCTGTAACTACTGAAAATACTCAAAATGCATCTTCCTCGAATGCAGAACAAAATACTGAAAATTCGGTTTTTGTAAGCACTCTTTCGGAAGAAGAACTTAAGCTTCAGCCTGAAACCGATACAAATTATGCTACAGATATAAAGAAAGTCAGCCTTACAGAAGATGATATAAATAAACTTAAAGATTTTAGTTATCTTAAAAGTAATTTTTACATAGTTGACCAAAGAACAGACCTTTTGGAAAGTGATATAAATGTTGATGAGTTTTTGAATATGGATTTAACTATAGATAAAAATTCCGACGGACCTAAGGTGCTTATATTTCATACCCATTCAAGCGAAATGTATGCCGACAGTGACCCGTCAAAGGGTGTAGAAGAAGGTATTTGGGGTGTAGGTGAGGAGCTTAAAAATATACTTGAAAATAAGTATGGTATTGAAGTTTTGCACGATACAGGAAGATATGATGTAGTAGACGGTAAAAATCAGATTTTAGGCGCGTACGAAAGAATGGAGCCGGCCATAGAAAAAATTTTGGAACAATATCCGTCTATTGAGCTGGTAATAGATATGCACAGAGATGGTGTTAACGAAGATGTGCACCTTATAGACGAGGTAAACGGCAAAACTTGCGCCAAAATTATGTTTTTTAACGGCTTATGCCGGCTTAATGAAAACGGCGTTTTAAGCGATATAACAAGCCTTCCTAACCAATATTTAAAAGAAAATCTTGCTTTAAGTTTTAATTTGCAGGTAACGGCAAATAAACTTTATCCGGATTTTACAAGAAAAATTTACATAAATGCTTACAGATACAGTTTGCATATGAAGCCGAAATCTCTTTTAATTGAAGTTGGCGCCCAGACTAATACAAAACAAGAGGCTAAAAACTCAATGGAGCCTTTAGCAGACATTTTAAGCAGGGTAATATTGTCTGAATAAAATGCGGCAAAAAATAAAAAATACAAGTATGATTACAAGATTTTTTTTATACGGTATTGCGGGCTGGGTAATAGAAATACTATGGACAGCGGCGGCTTCATTAAAAAGGGGTGACAAAAGAATGATAGGCTATACGTCACTTTGGATGATGCCTATATATGGTTCCGCCGTTATGTTTGAGCCATTGTATAGTATTATTTATGTCTTACCGGTTTTTATAAGAGGCTTGATATACATGACATGTATTTTTGCGGCAGAATTTTTGTCCGGCTTTGCCCTTGAAGAAATTATAGGAAGCTGTCCTTGGGATTACAGCAGCGCCAGATATAATGTTTGCGGGCTTATACGTCTTGACTATGCGCCTTGCTGGTTTGCTGTAGGACTTTTATTTGAGTTTGGATACAAAAATTTAATGCTTGGCGGTATTTTATAATTTATATTTTGTTTGTATATAAAACGGTGATTCCAATTAAAATATTGGTATACACCGTTTTTTTATATTGTGTTTTTAATATAGTAGGCACATGCCTTGATATGGCACAAAAAGTATGTTAAAATTTGAATGTTAAATTTGGTATTTATTTATAAAGGAGAGTAATATATGTGCGGATTCTGCGGTTTTACCGGTGAGCTTGTTAAAAGCGATGAGGTCCTTACAAATATGATGAATAAAATTATTCACCGTGGGCCAGACAGCGCCGGAAAGCATATAGATGAAAATGTAGCCTTAGGTTTCAGAAGGCTTTCTATTATAGACTTAGGCTTTGGCTCACAGCCTATGTATAACGAGGATGACAGTATTGTAATTACATTTAATGGTGAGATTTATAACTTTAAAGAGCTTAAAGAAGAACTTATTAAAAAAGGCCATGTTTTTAAAAATAATTCCGATACAGAAGTTTTAATTCATGGTTATGAGGAATACGGCAAGGACATGCTTAATAAATTAAGAGGTATGTTTGCTTTTGTTATTTGGGATTCCAAAAAGAAAGAGCTTTTCGGTGCAAGAGACTTTTTTGGTATTAAACCGTTTTATTACACAATAGTTAACGGAAACCTTGTTTTTGCTTCCGAAATTAAAAGCATACTTGAGTATCCGGGTGTTGAAAGAGAAGTAAATAGGGATGCTCTTGAAAATTATCTTTCTTTCCAGTATTCTGTTTTGCCTGAAACAATGTTTAAAGGCATATTTAAGCTTATGCCTTCACATTGCTTTACATTTAAAGACGGCAAAATGAATATTGAGCGCTACTGGGACCCTATGTTTGATGATGCCGGAAAAGATAAAACATTTGACGAAACAGTAGAAATTATAGATACTGCAATGCAGGATTCAATTAAGGCACACAAAATAAGTGATGTTGAGGTTGGCTCTTTCCTTTCAAGCGGTGTAGACTCAAGCTATGTTGCCGCATGCTTTAAAGGCGACAAAACATTTACAGTAGGCTTTGATTACGAAAAATACAACGAAATTGATTACGCTAAAAAACTTTCGGAAAAAATTAAAATTGATAACTACAGCAAGTTAATATCTAAAGATGAGTACTGGGACGTAATACCTAAAGTACAGTATCAAATGGACGAGCCTTTGGCAGACCCTGCGGCTATAGCACTTTATTTTGTAAGCCAAACAGCGGCTAAGCATGTTAAAGTAGCTCTTTCCGGTGAGGGTGCCGATGAGTTTTTTGGCGGATACAACATATATAAAGAGCCTGACGCTCTTAAACCTGTGGCATGGATTCCAAAACCTTTAAGAAAGGCTGCTGCCGGTGTGGTAAAGGCACTTCCTTTTAAGTTTAAAGGCAAAAATTATATTATAAGAGCAAGCAAGGATTTAGAGGAAAGATTTATAGGAAACGCAAATATGTTTTCTGTTGCTGAAAGAAACAAAATACTTAAAAAAGTCAGCGGAAAATATACTCCTCAATCCATTACAAAACCGCTTTATGACAAAGTTAAAGGGAAAGATGATGTTACAAGAATGCAGTATATAGACCTTAATCTTTGGCTTATAGGCGATATACTTTTAAAGGCTGATAAAATGAGTATGGCTCATTCCCTTGAGGTACGTGTGCCATTCCTTGATAAAAAGGTATTTGAGGCCGCAAGACACATACCTAAAAAATATAAAGTTACAAAAGAAAATACAAAGGTTGCTATGCGTCATGCCGCAAATAGATATTTGCCTAATATGGTTGCTGAAAAGAAAAAGCTCGGTTTCCCTGTGCCTATAAGGATTTGGCTTAAAGAGGACAAGTATTTTAATATAATAAAAGAAGCTTTCGAAAGTGACGAAGCTAAGGAATTTTTCAAAACAGATGAAATTATGAAGTTCCTTATTGACCACAAAGAAGGAAAAGCTGATAACAGTCGTAAAATTTGGACAATTTACATGTTCCTTGTTTGGCACAATAAATATTTTGTTCAGGCGGCTTGACAAAACAGTTTTAATTTGGTAGATTGTTTAGTAAATTAATACAGGTTCTGCTATGAAAAAGAGTAGTAACGGATAGAAAGTCTTTAGAGAGTTTCCGGCTGGTGTAAGGAAATGTCTTTTTACTGTGAAGGCGCTTTGGAGCAGTGTTATTTTAAAGAGGGCATAGTGTTATAAAAAATTACAAAATGCCAAAAAGGGTGGAACCGCGGAAGATTAGACCTTTCGTCCCTTACTTTTATAAGTAGGGGAGAAAGGTTTTTTATTTGCTTAATTTTAAGGAGGAATTTTAAATGGCAGTTGAAAAGACTATGGAAAAAATAGTTTCTTTGGCAAAAGCAAGAGGTTTTGTTTATCCGGGCAGTGAAATTTACGGCGGACTTGCAAATACATGGGATTACGGCCCATTAGGTGTAGAGCTTAAAAACAATGTTAAAAAAGCATGGTGGAAAAAATTTGTTCAGGAGAGCAGATATAATGTAGGCGTTGACTGTGCCATACTTATGAACCCTCAAACTTGGGTGGCTTCAGGCCATGTAGGCGGTTTCAGCGACCCTCTTATGGACTGTAAAGACTGCCACGAAAGATTCCGTGCAGATAAAATTATTGAAGAATACCTTGACACACATGGTCATATGGGTGAAGTTGCAGACGGCTGGTCAAATGAAAAAATGGTTGAGTTTATAAAAGAAAACAACATTGCTTGCCCATCCTGCGGCGGACATAACTTTACAGATATAAGACAGTTTAACCTTATGTTCAAGACATTCCAAGGTGTAACAGAAGACAGCAAAAATGTTGTTTATTTAAGACCGGAAACAGCACAGGGTATATTTGTAAACTTTAAAAACGTACAGAGAACAACAAGAAAGAAAATTCCTTTTGGTATTGGCCAGATTGGTAAATCTTTCAGAAACGAAATTACACCTGGCAACTTTACTTTCCGTACAAGAGAGTTTGAGCAGATGGAACTTGAGTTCTTCTGTGAGCCGGGAACAGACCTTGAATGGTTTAAGTATTGGAAACAGTTTGCTATTGACTTCCTTAAAAAGCTTGGCATGACTGAAGAAAATACACGTGTTCGTGACCACAGCCCAGAGGAATTAAGCCATTACAGCAAAGCTACAACTGATATTGAATATCTTTTCCCATTTGGCTGGGGTGAGCTTTGGGGTATTGCTGACAGAACAGACTTTGACCTTAAACAGCATCAGCAGTACTCAACAGAGGATTTATCATACTTCGACCAGGAGAAAAATGAGAAATACATTCCTTACTGCATAGAGCCTTCTTTGGGTGCAGACCGTGTAACACTTGCTTTCCTTTGTGATGCTTATGACGAGGAAGTAGTAAGTGTTAAAGACGGAAAAGAGGATGTAAGAACAGTGCTTCATCTTCATCCGGCACTTGCACCTGTAAAGGCTGCTGTTCTTCCGCTCAGCAAAAAGCTTTCAGAAAAAGCAGACGAAATTTATATGAATCTTTCCAAAAACTTTAATGTGGAATATGATGACGCTGGAAGCATAGGTAAGAGATACAGAAGACAGGACGAAATTGGTACACCTTACTGCATTACAGTAGACTTTGACACAGAAACAGATGGAGCTGTAACTGTTCGTGACAGAGATACTATGGAGCAGATAAGAATTAAAATTGATGAACTTGAAAACTATCTTAAAGAAAAAATGGAATTCTAATAAAAAATAATAAAAGATTTTTGCAAAGGTTCGGATAAACACGGACCTTTGTTTTTTGTTTAGATATATTTTAAAGCCTTTTAATATATAAAAATAATTAAAAAAGCTGCCCTTTAACAGGGCAGCCAAAAAATATTAATACAATAATTAACGCTCCACGTCTTTTCTTAAAGCTTCTTCACGTGCTCTTACTTCTGGGTCATCTTCATAGAAAACATAGAAGTTTGGGTCAACCTGACCAACGCCAAGATAACGAGCTTTATAGTCCTTGAAAAGCTGCCAGAATTTGCCCTGAAGGAAACCAAGAGCAACAAGGTTTGTAAATACAGGAACTGCAAGAACG
>JAHZEA010000008.1 GCA_019422065.1 Lachnospiraceae bacterium
GGCTCAATTGGCAGAGCAGCTGACTTGTAATCAGCAGGTTAACGGTTCGAGTCCGCTCATCGGCTTTAAAATGGGTCTCTAGCTCAGTTGGTTAGAGCATCCGGCTCATAACCGGGCGGTCCCGGGTTCAAGTCCCTGGAGACCCATTATTTTGGCTCAGTAGCTCAGTTGGTTAGAGCGCCGGCCTGTCACGCCGGAGGTCATGGGTTCGAGCCCCACCTGAGTCGTTTGCAAAAAACAATCTTTAATAGATTGTTTTTTGCTTTTTAAATGAATATTTCGGGAGTTTAGCTCAGCTGGGAGAGCGCTTGCCTTACAAGCAAGATGTCACAGGTTCGAGCCCTGTAATTCCCATATATTATTAGATGCAGATGAGTCTGCATCTTTTTTTATTTTTTGATGTTGTATATTCTCTCTCTTTAATTATTAATTCCTTTTCCTATCCCCAAATTACCTATAACTTTATTTGTTGATTAGTTTACATATATAGTTTTTATATTTTAAAAGATTTTATTTTTATTAAGAATATGTGTTTAATTGCTATATTGTTATATTATTTGAAACTGCACATGTTAAAAACACGCAAATTAAATAAAATTTGAATTAAAATCAACTCAATGAATTAAAAGAAGTTCTTATTTTAATATTATTATATGGTTTTAAATTGATAAATAGCCTTTTAAATTAGCATATAAGCTTTAAATGCTGGAATTTTATATAAAAATCAATTATGTAATTTATTGAAAGTTTATAATTTTGCAACTGTTTTGTGTTTATTTGTTAATTGGCATAGAAATTGCTCTTTTAATAGTCAGATAGCTATCTAGTAAAAAATTAAATATATTGTTTATATGGGAGGTATGAAATAGACTTTAATTTAAACAAAACTATTTTTCAAAATTTAAAATAACTGCATTAATAAATATAGTGAGGAGAGATGGCTATATGAAAAAAATTGAATTAGACAAGCCTCTATTTACTTTAAGCGTTGTTTTTACAGCAATTATTTTATGCTATACCATTTTAAATCCTTCAAGTGCAGAGGCGGTTTTTGGGGCTATGTTCCATTGGGTGTGCTATGACGCGGGCTGGCTTGTTTTATTAGCAGGTTTAGCGGCTCTAATACTTTGTATTTGGATTTCATTAAGTAGATACGGAAAAATTCGTTTAGGCGGAGAAGATGCAAAACCGGCATTTTCATTTTCCACATACGCTTTTATGATGTTTACATCTGGTGTTGGTTCAAGCTTAATTTACTGGGCCATGGGTGAGCCTATGTATTATCTTAGTGACCCACCTATGTATGCAGAAGCTGGTTCTGTTCAAGCTTCTATGTGGGCTTTTACTTATCCACTGTTCCACTGGGGACCTACCGCATGGGCAATTTATTGTATACCTGGAATTCCTTTTGCTTATTATCTTCATTGTAGAAATAAAAAACAGTTAAGACTCAGCAATGTTTGTGAAGATGTTATAGGAAAGAAAAATGCCAACGGTATTTTAGGTTATATTATTAATATTTTTGCTGTTTTTGGAACAATGTGTGCTGTTTCTACAGGAATAGGGTTCTGCGCTGATTTAATTTGCTCAGGCTTTAATACTCTTGCCGGAACACCAAATAATCTTATTTCGCAGCTTTTGGTAGTTCTTGCTTTTGTTTTAACATTTACTATTACAGTACTTTTTGGAATTAAAAAAGGTGTTGCAAAGGTAAGTGATATTTGTACCTATACCGCTTTAGGCTTGGGCCTTTATGTTTTAATTTTTGGAAAAAGTCAGTTTATACTAAGCTATTATACAGACAGTATAGGAGTTATGTTCCAAAATTATTTTCGTATGAGTACATGGCTTGACCCTGTAGGCGGCAGCCCATTTCCTCATGATTGGACTGTTTATTACTGGGCATGGTATTTTGCTTACCTTGTAATGATGGGATTGTTCTTAGCTAAAATTTCAAAAGGCCGTACTTTAAAAGAAATGATTTTAACTTGTGTAATTGCCGGAAGTGCCGGATGCTCTTTCTTTACAGGTATTTTTGGTGGTTATGCAGTTGGTATGCAGACGTCGGGTGTTTATAACTTAATTGAATGGATGAATGAAATGGGAACATCACCTGCAATTATAAAGCTTATTCAAACACTCCCTTTGGGCGGCATTGTACTTGTTGTGTTCCTCATTGTTGAATTTTTCTTAATGTCAACAACATTAACTTCGGCTACATATTCTCTTTCAATGATGTCATCAAAGAACATGTCTGTTGAAGAGGAGCCTTCTAATCCTGTTAAAATTGTTTGGGCAGTTGCAGTTGGCGGCATGAGTATAGTTGCTTTGTTAATGGGAGGTTCAATTTCGGCTATTAAATCGGTAACGGTAGCGGCAGGATTCCCTATGCTTATTCTTTATGTCATTATTATGATTGCATTTTTTAAGTGGGTTAAGAAAGATATGAAGAAAGCTACTACTGCCGAAAATGGGGATATTATTATTCATTATGATGAAGAAAATGACTCAAAGGAGAAACAATAGGCGAAAGGTGGTATAAATATGGATTTTCCTAAACTTTATAAAGTAAAACAGCACTTTGACACTACAATTGTAGAAGATATACCAAAGCGCATAATAGAAGAACTTGACCGTGTAGGAGCGCCTGAACAAATTAAAGGTAAAAAAGTAGGCATTACAGCAGGCAGCCGCGGAATTAAAAAAGTTGATATTATGTATAAAACTGTTATTGATTATATAAAGCATTATGGCGGAGAACCGTACTTAATAGCAGCTATGGGTTCTCATGGCGGCGGTACAGTTGAAGGTCAGCTTGCAATATTAAAAGGATTAAATGTAACAGAAGAAACAATGGGTTGTCCTATACTTGCTTCTATACATGCTGACAGAATAGGCGAAACACCAGAAGGCATTCCGGCATTCTGTAATGAGCAGGTAAAGAAAGTTGATAAAATTATACTTTTAAACCGTATTAAAGAGCATACGGATTTTACGGCAATTATTGAAAGTGGTCTGCATAAGATGATGACAATCGGTTTAGGCACATTGGAAGGCGCTGACAATGCCCATATTTACGCCATGAAATACGGATATTTTCATGCCATAACCGAAATAGCTAAAGTTGTGAAGCAATACCTTGATATTATATGCGGCATTGCTATAGTAGAGAACGCTTTGTGCGACATACATACAATAGAGGCCATAAAACCGGAAGACCTTTGGGACAGGGAAGTTGAGCTTCAGGCATTGGCTAAAAAGAAAGCGGCTAAAATACCTTTTGATGTTTTCGATATACTTCTTGTAAAGGAGATAGGCAAAAATATAAGCGGCGGCGGTATGGACAGTAAAGTAATAGGCAGAATAAGGGAACTAGGTCAAAAAGACCCTGAATTTCCTGATATCAAGCGCATATCTATATTTGGCGTTACACCGGAATCTCATGGAAACTACTGCGGCCTTGGCCTTGGTGACTTTTCAACACTTAAAGTATTTGATGAATGCAGCAGCCGGCAGGCTATACGCGATACGGTAGTTAACTGTGTTGTTTCAATGACACCGGAATATGCTACTTTCCCATGTCTGCTGGAAGACGACAAAGAAATGATTGAGCAGACATTCAGAAACATAGGAGCAGTTGAGCCTTTAGATGCACGATTAGTATATATCAAAAATACAAAGGAATTAGAAACTATATTTATATCTGAGGCACTTTTAAAAGAGGCTAAAGCCAAACCGGAATTAGAGGTTTTTGATAATCCGTATGAATTCCAATTCAATGAAGAAAACGACATGATTGTACCTATGCTTTAAAAGTAAATAACTAATAAACAGCTTAAATTAAGCTAAAAGGAGGAATATATATGCGGTTTATGCACACAAGATTACCCGATTTTATTAAAAAATTGATTAATGCCGGAAAAACTAATAACAAAGATATTCCTGTTTCAATTACAGGTTTGGAACAGTTCAAATCGGCAAAGCTTGCCTCAGCGTCATGCGGAATGATAGAGGAAGATATTTATAACCTGACTAAGCTTAATGATATTGAAAAAGTAGAAATTAAAGTTATGCCACAACTACCCCTTGCTTTATACACTGTAATTATAAACGGCGTGGATAAAAACGGCAGTATTTTAAGAACATATTTGGAAACAGAGTACATATCAGAGCCGGGACCTGAGTTTTATTACCATAATTCCAAAGAAGTAATTGACCATAGAGTTAAACTAATTCAGCCAAAAGATTAAGTATAAATTTGTTATTAAGTAAGGGAGATGAAACAAATGGCAGAACTTAAATATAAGCTTATACCTAAGGGAGCGGCTGAAGGCCGGGTTCCGGTAAATATGATTTTTGTTAATCAAAAAGATATTGTTAATGCTCATTTAGGTTACAGAGAGGCCTGCGAGATTATAGCCAAAGATTTTAATGGCCCTGCTTCTATAGATATTATTGATATGGACGCAGTAACAGTATCAAGTGACGGAATTATGCTCGATTTTGCGGTAGTTGCTATTGCATCATGCGATTATGGAATTGTAAATAAAGATGTGGGATTTATGCAGATTTCGGAAATGCCATACTCCAAAGAACTGCTTGATGAAGAACCGCACATGAAACAATGGGATGCTCTGCATCCGGGAAAAAGGCTTTACCGCGGTCCTAACAGAAATGACCGGTTTCCAAGGAACATACTTGATGAAACAGAAACAATAACAGGCCGAATAGCAAACAACAATACCGGTTCAGAAGTTTTAGACGTTGTTAACATGGAAGAAATACTTATTATGGCGCCGGGAATGTTCCAGATTATGAAAGAAAAAGGCGACGTATTAATTGGTATTGCCGGACCTGAAGTATCTGTTGGAATTGGCATGATTGTATTTGAAACAAACGGAAGAATTTTTAACCGTTCATATGGTGCCGGACAAACAGGACATAATTCGGGCATATATGCAAAAACAGTAAAGAGTGATTATCCGGCTATAACTGCAGTTAAAAGGGATTTTGCTGAATATATAATAGACGCTCTTGAAATAGGTTTGGTTCCGGGCAGGGATTTGGGCTGTTCCCCAGCTGTGCTTGCTGTAGCAAAAGCCATGGGCTTTGAGATTGCTTATGACAATATTGTTGACCGTGCTTGGATTGAACTTAACAGTATAGGCATAACTCGAAAATGGCTTGAGGAGCCAAACGAAATACTTACAAGAGAGGAGATTTTGGATAGAGCAGATGAAATAATTCCTGGTATGTCAGACGGAAAGAAATTTGCTGTTTGTGATATTGTAAAGGAATGTACCATTATTTTATAATTCGTTTTTATGTAAAAAGCAGTATTTCAAAATTTGACCTGTAAATTACAATTTTAAATAACAATCATAATATAATTTACAGGTAAAATCCGCCTAAAGGCATGGTTATGTAAAACTTATGCCTTTAGGCTTTCGGTTTAGTGAAGAACATTGATTTTGATATATATTTTTGGGATAATAAAGTATTAAAGCAATTTTTTGTATTTATATATATTTTTTCTGTTTATTGGCGTTTTATAAGTGATTAACTTAGGATAGGGATGAAGGGTTATGACTCATGATTTGAATTATGACGACTTTTTTAATATTGTAGACAATTTGTATGACGAAATTTGGGTTTATGACAACAATTATAAAATTGTTTACGTCAATAAAGCTGTAAAGAGGCATTATGGCCTTAATCCGGAAGATATTATAGGTAAAAATTTTTATGAAATGCTTAAGTTTTGGGAGCCTTCTGTTTTGCCTACAGTCTACAAAAGCAAAAAAATATATGCTATTCGCCAATATTCCAACATTGGGGTTGAATTGTTTAATATCGCTACGCCTATTTTTGATGAAAACAATGAAATAAAGTTTGTGGCAATGAGCGTGCGAGATAAACTTTTTGATAATATTTTAATACATAGTGATTATGAAGAAAATCCTTTTGATTATTCGGATATTATATGTGTAAGTGAGTCTATGAAAAAATGCCTGAGAATTGCGGAAAAACTAAGTGATATAGATTCTATATGCTTAATTACGGGAGAATCAGGAACTGGCAAAACAATGCTGGCTAAATATATTCATGACCACAGCCCAAGAAAAGATAAGCCGTTTGTAAGTATTAACTGTTCGGCAATTCCTGCTGATTTGCTGGAGTCAGAGCTTTTCGGCTATAAAAAAGGCGCTTTTACAGGCGCAAATGCTAACGGTAAGCAGGGTCTTTTGGAAACGGCTGTAGGCGGTACTGTGCTTTTGGATGAAATTGGCGAAATTCCTTATGCTATTCAAGCTAAATTGCTTCAAGTTATACAAGAAAAAACATTTTTCCCTGTAGGCTCAAATAAACCGGTTCAGGTGGATATTAAAATTATAGCGGCAACCAATCGTGACCTTCAGAAATTATGCGCAACAGGTTTGTTCAGAGAGGACCTGTATTATAGATTAAAAGTGTTTGAAATATATCTGCCGCCTTTAAGAGAAAGACAGGAAGATATTGAACCGCTTATATTTTATTTTTTAAATAAGTACTCAAAAAAATACAGCTTATCGCATAAAATTTCTCCTAAGACAATTGAAATACTTAAATCAAGCGCATGGAGAGGCAATATAAGGGAGCTGAGCAATACTATAGAGCGGATGGTTGTAATAACAGAGAATTTCGAAATTGAACCGTCAGACTTGCCTTCGGATGTTTTTGCTTATCAAAATGAAAACATTAGAGATGATATAGCTTTAAATTCAACTTTTGACGAAGCCATAGAAGAATATGAATCTAAAATTATTGCAAAGGCATATAAAAAATATAAAACAACGCGGCAGGTGGCAAAAGCTCTTTCCATATCTCAAACAAGGGCTACGAACTTATTGAAAAAATATATAAAAAAGAATGATTAATAGTTATTCAATATTCTTATAATTTAAATTTTTGGATTTATTTATTATTAATTAATAACTCAATATGTTATTATAATTGAGCTGTTTAAATCATTCAAATTAGTAAATCATTTTTAAATTTCAGAAAAATATATGCTTAATTAAAATTAGAAATAATAGAAAAAGAAGTATGTTCCAACCATATATAATTTTGTAATATATAAAAACAATGTATTTTTTGATATGTGTAGTTATTTTTTTATAATAAATATTAAATTTGAATAATTGAATAAAAAATTAAAGTTGCATTAATAAAATAATTGACTTTTATAATTTGCTAATGTACTATATTTTATATAAATTCTGAGAAAAGAACGGTTTAATTTGTGTTTTTTAATCAGAAGTTCATCAGGTGTGGATAAAACTATCTTCATAAAAACAGAAGTTGTTTTTACTTTGACAGCATTGATTTTAAAAAAATTGTTGTAAATTGTGATATCATTTAGAAATTAAAGGTGGTATATGAACTCTTTATTTAGAACAAATGTGTCAAAAATGGATGTTTTAGACAAATCTGTTGCTATAAACCGAACAATACTTCGTGCATGGTCTGCTTTTGCGGCATTTGCTCAAATATTTAATATTGCAAGGCTGTTATTTTTTACTGATTCCAATATTACAACTATTAATAGCCGAATATATTTGGGATTTTATATTTTTAATTTGGTTTGCAGTATTGGTTTTCTTGTTATTGATTTTGCTTTTAAAATGTCCGTTAAGGCAAGGCATAGGCTATATATGCTGACAAGCAGTATATATTTATTTTGGTATACATTTATTAATATATGGGAGATATACATAACAGGCGTAGACGAAAGATTTACTAATATAACAATTATAACAGCCTTTGTTATTTTTTCTTCATTGCTGGCAATGAAACCGGTTTATGAGATAATAAATTTAGCATTAAGTTATATTATATTTATTATTTTTTTAAACAGTACGTCAAACGTAACGGCAATGATTAATTTTTCGTTTACAGCTTTTTTGTGTGTTATAATTTATATAGCTAGATATAAGGATATTTGCTTTGAAATTTCCCAAAGCAAAATGCTGGATGATATGAAAAGCAAATTGGAAGATTCTCAGCGAAGTTTGAGTATGTCTTTGGAACAATACGAGCTTATACATGAAAACAGCGGTTATATTACGTTTGAATGGAACATTAAAGATGACTGCATATATTTTTCAAAAGAAATAAAGGATTATTTTGATTATCCAGAATTTATTTCTTCTTTCAGCCAGCAGATAAAAAATTTAGATAGTATAGATGAAGAACAGAAAAATATACTTATAGATTGTATAGAGAATATTAAAAAAGGCGTTAACTTTCAAAAATATGAATTGTTTTTTCCACTGACTACAGGAAAAAGCAGATGGTTTGAAGTTAGAATTATAACTCAAAAAAACAGCAATGGCGAGCCGGCTATTGGCATAGGCATACTTTCTGATATTACCGAGCTTAAAGAAAAGATTACTCAGCTGGAACAGGAAACAAGAATGGACCTTTTTACCGGGCTTCTTAACAAAACTGCTGTAGAGTATTACGGTGAAAGAGAACTGAAAAATCTTAAAAACGGTGACCTTTTGGCAATGATGATTATTGATATGGACGACTTTAAGAATATAAATGACAGATATGGTCATCCTGCCGGGGATTATGTATTGAAAGAAGTTGCCAATATTATGCGAAATACTGCGCCTTCCGGCACAAGAATAGGGCGTATAGGCGGTGATGAGTTTATTGCTTTGCTGGTTACAAAGGATATTTTTAGATTTTGTAATTATGGCAACGAGTTATTAAGTAAAATACCTCAGATTAAATGGAATGATATTGATTTGGATGTAAACTGTAGTATTGGTTTGACATTTGCAGATTCAAATAAATATACATATTTTGATTTATATAAAAAGGCAGATAATGCCCTATATCAAGCTAAGCAAGTAGGCAAAAAACAAATGAAGTGCGATTTAATTATTTAATTTTAATTTGAATATATTTATTTTTAGTGTAAAATATACTTAGGATAGTTTATTTTGTAATTTATACTGGGCAAAACCGCTGAAAAACGGCGACGCAAAGCTATGAGTCTACGGCAAAAAAATTGCTACGATTGTCAAGCTGCAAAAACTTTAGTAATAATAAAACTAAAGATTTTGCAGCTTTTTTTATTGGGGTGATTTGTATGAATGAGGTGTACCGTCAGGAGAAAAAGTATTTTATGACATTGTTTGATATGAAAAAGCTTTCCAATTTATTGGAGTCGGCAATGATTAAAGATTCGCATAACGGTGCTTATGGATATTCTATCAGGTCTTTGTATTTTGACACAATTAACAATAAAGACTTTAACGAAAAAATAGACGGAGTGAGTGTAAGGCGTAAAATACGACTGCGTATTTATGATACATCATCTGATTTTGCAATGCTTGAAATGAAGCAAAAAGATGGGATTTATCAGAAAAAAAGGTCTCTTAAGGTTAGTAAAAAAGATGCTATAGAAATGACTAGGGGAAAGTATGACAGTCTTTTAAATTACAAAGAACCTTTTGCGGCAGAGTGTTTTGGCGTTATGAGCATGTTTTGTTACAGGCCAAAAGCAATTGTTGAGTATACAAGAAAAGCGTATGTTGCAAAAGAAAATAAAATACGCATAACATTTGATTACAATATAAGGGCTACGGAATCAAGCTTTGAGTTGTTTTCGCCGGAAATTAATTTATACCCTGTTTTAGATATGTTTAATGGAGTTTTAGAGGTTAAATATAACGGATTTTTACTCAGTTATATTAAAAACTTGGTTAGTGAAGCCAATAAGTCGGAAATTTCCGTAAGCAAATACTGTTTGGCAAGAAGTGCAAGCCTGAAATTCAAACTATAAAGAGGTGCGATTTATGAAAAAACTGATATTTGAAATGTTTCAAAACTCCGGCCAACTTGATGTTCAAAATATATTTTTACGTTTGGCTGTAGCTGTTATAATTGCGTTTTTTATATATTTATCTTATATGCTTTCACATGAGGGCAGTATATACAGCAAAAAGTTCAATGTTTCTCTTGTAGCTTTAACTGTTATTACAACAACAGTAATGATTGTTATAGGCAATAACATAGCGCTTTCATTAGGTATGGTTGGTGCGCTTTCTATTGTGCGTTTTAGAACGGCAATAAAGGACTCGCGCGATACAATATACATATTTTGGACTATTGTAACAGGCATTTGCTGTGGTGTTGGTGATTTTTACGTTGCTGGCATTGGCAGTGCATTTACATTTCTTGTTCTGCTTATATTTGGCCGTATTAAAAATGATAACAGAATACTTTTAATTATCAGAACTTCCCGTGTAAATGAAGAACGTGTGGAGGCTGTTGTGTTTCAGTATTTTTCACGTAAGGCAGATTTAAGAGTTAAAAACACGACTGACAGCAGTACAGAATTTATATATGAAATAAGCAAACGTTTATTAGAGCGTTCCAAAAAAATGGCAAAAGCCAACGGAAACAGTGTTAATATTACAGATGCTTTATACGAAACGGGAGATATTGAGTACTGCAATATGGTAATGCAAAATGATGAAATAAGCGGCTAAGGCAGCAGTTTTGAAAGGTTGAGAATATGAAGTATTCCATTATAGGTATATTTGCGGCAATTATTATGGTTTTTGCCGTGTTTGCTGCTGCAAATTTAGACAGTGAAACTAATTCAAATCGTTATCATCAGCATATAGAGTCAAGACAGCCATATGAAGGATGCTCATGTGACGGAAGCGAGCTGTGCACACATCTTCCTCTTGTGTTAATAGAAACTGAAGGCAATACAATTCCTGGCGAACCTATTACAGATGAATTTGGAAACGAGTTGGGGTATGTAACAACAGATGAAAATGAGGAAATGGTTTCTTCTAAAATATCTGTTATAAGCGATGAAACTAAAAATCATCATCCATCTGATGAACCTGATTTGGAAAGCAATATTTTAATACGAATAAGAGGCAATTCATCAAGGTACTTTGATAAAAAGAACTATTTAATTCGTTTGACTGATGAAAATGGAAATTACCAAAATAAAGAAATGCTGGGAATGGACTCGCATTATGAATGGGCGCTGCATGGGCCGTATTTGGATAAATCTCTTATACGCAATTATATGTGGTACAATATCGCCGGTGAATTTATGGAATATGCGCCTAATGTAAGATTTTGCGAGGTTATAATTGATGGTCGTTATCAGGGCCTTTACGTTATGACAGAAACCATAACAAATGGTGATAACTGCCGAGTAAACATATCTGAACCTGTAGACGGTACAGATAAAACAGGTTATGTTCTTCGTTTGGATAGAGGCAGCCATACACAAATTAGAAATATTGAGACTTTTACAAATTATACATACCGTAACTTACAAAATTTTGATATTGAGTATCCGCGTTCAGGAAAATTAACGCCCGAATTGGCAAAGGCTATTGCTCAGGATTTTTCGGATTTTGAAAAAAGCCTGTATTCTTATGACTATGATACAGAAAACTACGGTTACTCACATAATATAAACGTTCAGTCATTTGCTGATTACTTTATAATTAACGAGTTTACATCAAACTACGATGCCGGATGGCTTTCTACATATATTTATAAAGATATAGGCGGAAAATACAATATGGTTATATGGGATTTTAATTCATCTTGTAATAATTATGCTGCCTACGCATTTCCTGCCGAAGGTTTTCAAATGCAGAATGTTGTTTGGTATTTTATGCTTATGAAAGATGAGCATTTTGATGACGAAATTATTAATCGCTATAAAAAGTTAAGAGAAACATATTTAAGTGATGAATACCTAAACCAGTACATTGATGATACTGTGGCGTATTTAGGCGATGCTGTAGAGCGGAATTTCGAAGTATGGGAAAATACATTTGAAATGGATATGCTAAAGCCTTCTGAAAGGAACATTAAAAGCCATGAAGAGGCTATAGAACAAATGAAAGATTTTATATCAAAGCGTGGTGCATGGTTGGACGAGAATATTGAGGTTATTACTCAATATGGCCATGAATCAAAAAATAAAAAGTTTAACCACTAATTGCAAAGGAGGCAGATACCATGAAAAAATTCATAATCATATCTTGTGTGGTAGTTCTGCTTATTTTTGCAGGAAATGTTGCTTATTATAATTTAGGAATTTATATAGACTTAAACCCAGATGTTCCTGTTACCACATTTATGACAACTGACCAAGACACCATATATATGGAAAAAGACGGTGAAAAAGTGCCTTTTGAAATAAGGGGCGTTAATTTAGGTGTAGGCCTGCCCGGAAAATGGGCAACTGACTATGCCATTGATAAGGAAACTTATTTAAGGTGGTTTAAATGGATACAGGAAATGGGAGTAAATACAATCCGTGTATATACAATTTTGCAGGATGATTTTTACAATGCTTTTTACGAGTATAACAAAGACAGAGAAGAACCGCTGTATTTAATTCATGGTGTTTGGATAAATGACTATGTGCAAAACTCACACAGGGACGCCTATGATGATGATTTCAGGCAGGCTTTTATTGATGATTGCCGAACAGTAGTTGATATACTGCATGGCAATAAAAGCTTAAATTTAGGTTATGGTGTTGGCTCTGGCTCATACAGAAAGGATGTATCCCAATGGGTTATAGGCTACATACTTGGTGTTGAGTGGGAAGATGTTACCGTTGCTTATACAAATAACAAGTATCCGGAGCGCAATCAATACCAAGGAACGTATTTGTATACAACAAAAAACGCCTCACCTTTTGAGGCTATGCTCTGTGAAGTTGGCGACAAAATAATTGAGTATGAGTCAAACAGGTATAAACAGCAGAGGCTTGTGGCTTTTTCAAACTGGCCTACAACAGACCCTTTTGATTATCCTTACGATATAACTGTGTACTTTATGAAATGTGCCAAAGTTGATGTAGAGCATATTGCGTCTACAGATAAGTTTATATCCGGCTGTTTTGCCTCGTATCATGTTTATCCGTATTATCCGGACTATCTTAACTATTTTGATTTTAAATCAGGTTTTGCAGTTACTGAAGACGGAAAATTAAATACATATCTTGAATATTTAAAACGTATTGTTAAGCACCACACAATGCCTGTTGTTATTTCGGAATACGGTGTATCAACAGGCCGAGGTATGGCCCAAAGGGATTACAATACCGGCAGGAACCAAGGTAATATGTCCGAAAATGAGCAGGGGCAGGCAATTATTGACTGCTATAAAGATATTATGGAAGCCGGATGTGCCGGAAGCTGTATTTTTACTTGGCAGGACGAGTGGTTTAAGCGTACATGGAACACAATGCATGCCGTTGACTTGCTAAATACTCCGTATTGGAGCGATTATCAGACTAATGAGCAGTATTTCGGTTTACTGGCCTTTGACCCGGGAGAAGAAAAAAGCATAAGCTATGTTGACGGTGATTTATCCGAATGGAACGAGGATGATTTGGTTATAGAAAATAGCAACTCAGCTGTTTCTATGAAGTATGACGAAAAGTTTATATATTTTCTTATTTATAAAAAAGACTTTTCACCTCAAGAGGATATATTATATATCCCTATAGATATTACGCCTAAAACCGGAAGTACGTACTGTGAAAATTTCGATATTACATTTGAAAGGCCAAGTGATTTTTTAATTGTAATTAATGGGAAAGACAACAGCCGTGTACTGGTTCAGGAAAGATATGAAGTTCTGAGAGCGATGTTTCTGCATGAAACTGAAAATAGGGATGCTTATATAAATACTGTGGATAAAGATACGCCGGTATTTAAAAAAATAAACCTTATGCTTCAAACTGCCACACCGCTTTTAACAGGCAACTGGGAAGCATCTGCAGAAGTTTATGAAACAGGTTTGTTAACTTACGGCAATGCCAACCCTGAGGCAGAAGATTTTAACTCATTGGCGGATTTTATATTTTCCGGTGACTATATAGAGCTTAAAATTCCATGGCAGATGCTTAATTTTTCAAACCCTTCCGAAATGATGATTCATGACGACTATTATGAGTGCTACGGGGTTGAGAACATTCAGGTAGATAAAATGTTTGTAGGGATTTCAGATAAAGAGAATACACAATACAGAATACATATGGAGCCGTTTCAGCTTAAAGGCTGGGGAAGAAAAGTTACGTATCATGAAAGGCTGAAAGAATCCTATTATATGATTAAGGATTATTGGTCGGATAAATAATAGTTAAAACTTCGGCGCAGGGGGGCTTTATATGAAAGTTGAATCAATAATTTATATTTACGGCGCCGTATGTGTAAGCATGATTGTATTTAATATAATATACAACATACTTTTAAAACAAAACGAGTCAAGCTTGAAAAAGCGCTGTGAAAAAATCGGAAAACAAGTAGATATTCAGTTTAATGCCATAAAGACCAATGGCAAAATTGAGCAAAAGCATTTGAGAGATATGCAGCACATACTCAGCCGAATTAATAATCTTATTGCCTTTGAAAAAGTATTAAAAGACGCCATAAATAATGGTAATGAAAATGAAGTTAATAATTACCTAAGTCAAATGCAGCCTGTTATTTTGTATTTGGCTATGCTATATATTCACAGGGAAAATATGCAGGCCGGATATTTTACGTATTTTCTAGCAAATTATGCTGCAAAAAAGCAAATGCCTATAGACTCTCTTCAGGACATATTGCTTTCTTATGTAAAAAAAGATAACCTTTACTGCCGTATTAATGCATTAAGTGCCTTATACCATATGGGAAATATAGAGCACATTATAACGGCAATTAAGGCGCAGGATGATGGAGTAATATACATAAACGAAAAAATACTTACAGAAGGACTGCTTTCGTTTACCGGAAATCACAACAAGCTTATTGGTAGTTTATGGGAAAACTTAAATAGCTTTTCGGAGCATACTAAACTGGCAGTATTAAACTATATTCGCTTTAAAACAGGGGATTATAAAGAAGAAATGTTATCAATAATGCTGGATGATACTGCTGAAAAAGAAATTCGGCTTTCGGCTATAAGGTATTTTGGAAAATATTATTACGAGCCGGCACTTAAATACATACTTAATTTTGTGTCAAATAATGATGCTTCAATGTGGGAGTATGCCACTGTTGCTGTTTCATCTTTAGAAAAATACAGCGGAGACGATGTAATAAAAGCTCTTAAAAAAGCTATACACAGCCCAAATTGGTATATACGCTATCAAGCAGCTCAAAGTCTTGATGCTCAGCATTTGAATTATAACGCTTTGTTTGACATTATTAACGGAAGTGACAGGTACGCCAGAGAAATGATGACGTATCGTTTGGAGTCCGGTAAACTTCAAAAAGCGGGGTGCGGCAAACAGTGACAGATGCATTTAAAACTTTTTTTAATTATGTTGGTATATTTTTTGTTATTTATATGATTGGTTATGCCAGTTTTTTGTTCTTGTCAGTGGCTGTCGGCTCATCAATGCTTTATAAATTAAAACGCCAAAATAAACTAAAAAACGAGCTGTCAGGAGAATACTATGTACCGGTAAGTATTATAGTTCCTGCTTATAATGAGGAAGTTACAATAGAATCAAGTATACGTTCTTTGCTTGCCCTTGAATACAAGCTTTACGAAATTATAGTTGTAGACGACGGCTCCAACGACAATACTTCTAAAGCTGTTTGCAGTGCGTTTAATATGCAGCTTGTAAACCGCCCTATACAGCGCAAAGTCTACTGCCGGCAGGAAGAAGAAATTTATGAAACTTATGAGTATAAAGTACCAATAACGCTTATTAAAAAGAAAAACGGCGGAAAGGCAGACGCTTTGAATATGGGAATAAATGCCGCCAAATACCCTTATTTTATTTGTATGGATGCGGATTCCGTTTTGCAGTATGATTCATTAACCAAAATTGTAAATCCGGTACTTGAGGAAGGTAATGTTATTGCCGTAGGCGGTGCAGTACGGCCGTGTAACGGTGCAGAGATTAAAAACGGAAGGGTTATATCTTATAGAATGCCTAATAAAATACTGCCGTGTATGCAGGTTTTGGAATATGACCGCTCGTTTCTTGCGGCAAGAATTCTGTTTGATAAGTTTAATGGCAGTATTATTATATCCGGTGCATTTGGTCTTTTTAAGAAAAGCATTGTAGTGGATGCAGGCGGGTACGATGTAAATACAATGGGTGAGGATATGGAGTTAGTTGTTAAACTGCATGTTTTTTGCCGTGAACATGATATACCTTACCGAATACGCTATGCCACAGATGCTATATGCTGGACTCAGGCACCGGAAAAGCTTTCGGACTTATGCAGGCAGAGAAGGCGATGGCATATAGGTTTGTTTCAAAGCATGCTTGAGCACAGAAAAATGTTTATGAATTTTAAATATGGTTTGGTAGGCTCTGTATCATACCTGTATTTTCTTATTTATGAGCTTTTATCGCCGTATATTGAGATTTTTGGCATTTTTACAGTTTTGCTGGCATTTGCAGTTGACCTTATTAATGTGCCGTTTATGATTTTGTTTTTCTTTATATATGTAACATATTCGGCTATTTTATCTTTAACGGCTTTTTTCTCGCGTATACATACAATAGATTTAAAGCTTGCTGTTACAGATGTTATAAAAGCTGTTGGGCTTTGCGTTTTGGAAGTTTCATGTCTTAGATTTATTTTAGCGTGGACCCGCAGTTCAGCACTTATAGGTTATAAAAATAAAAAACATTCATGGGGAGAAATTGAGCGCAAAAGAATAGAGTTTAAGTAAAATGAAAGAAGGTATATTATGGAGCTTGAAAAATTAAAAAAGGGTTTTTTCGGGTATAAAAAAGAAAGTGTTTATCAGTACATAGCCTCGGTTGAGGAAGAATTTTCGTCTAAGCTTATTGAAAAAGATGAACAGCTTAAAAAGAACGAGGAGCTGTATTTATCGCGAATATATATTTTGGAGGAAGAACTTAAAGATATTAAACGGCAATATGAAGAACAAAAAGGCGAACAATCAGTGGTAGCCTCAACGCTTATAGAAGCAAAGCGTTTTGCGGAACAGTTGAAAAAAGAAACAGAAGAAAAAGAAAATGAGGCCCGGAAACAGTTTGAGAGTGATTTATACAAAAAACATCAGGAGCTAAAACGGTATCAGGAACAGATTGTAAACCTTAGAAATGCAATTTTTAATATATTAAATGATACAGACGGACAGATGGAGAATTTCGAAAAAGAGATAAAAAATATAAAAGAAGCATGCCCGGGTAAAAATATGTCATTGTTTGAGCGAAAAAAAGAAGTATCAGGTTAAATAAAAGGAGAAAACAGTGGAAGACAAAATAATTATATATGTTGCCGGAAATCCGGATGCGTATCCGCTGGAGTATTATGACAGTCAATCAGAAACATATAAAGGCGTAATACCGCAGATTTTTAAAGATTTCTCTAATCAAAGCCGGTTTGAAGTACTTTATTACCAAGGCGATACCAATGACAATCGTAAACACCTTGCCGAAAACAAACAAGTGGATATTGTATCGGGCTTTGCAGAAGGCGATGAGTTTTTTGATAATACGCAAAAAGAAGAAATCTTTAATGCAATTATTGATAATAATTCAGTTTCGTATTACATCTGCTACACTGATACAGCTCCGGAAGACTTTAAATCAGAATTAAATGCATTTATAAACCATATGTCCCAAGAGGAAGTAAGTGGTCTTTTAATTGGTTCAACTGAAAATATACAGTATAAAACATCCAATAATTTGACAGTTTATACTATGTCTTTTATAATTATATTATTGATTTGTACTATTATTTTCGTAGTGCGCAGATATAAAAAGAGGTTAAAAACAGTACATAAGTACATAGAAACAGATGAACTGACTGGCATTGGTAATACAGAATATTTAACCCGTAAATTTCAACAGCTTATTAATAACAAAGAAAAAGTTTTTTATCAAAATGTATTTTTATACATTGATACAGACCGACTGCATAGAATTGGAAACAGTCAGGAGGTAGATGCTTTTTTTCAGTTTTGCGCACAAATTCTCCAAAAACATGTAACAGGCCATGATATATTGGCAAAAGTGTCCTACAGTGGATTTGTGATATTAAAATATATGAAAAATGCTGAAAATTTGGACAGTTGGATTTCCTTGGTTTTTAAAGACATCAATTCGTATACAAAAACACATTCTAAACCGTTTGGCTTAAGTGTAAGCGCCGGTGTTTACCAAATTAAGTCAGGCGACAGGAATATTAAAGAGATAGTTTTTAATTCCATGCAATGCGCACGTATGGCTCAAAAAGAGGATAAGATGTATTTAATCTGCACTGAAGAAATATTACGTTCTTTTGCAGAAAAAAGACAGCTCCAATCTAATATTGAGCAGGCTTTTGCGCGGCATGAATTTCAGCTATACATACAATTTTATGTTGAGCCTGATACCTATAAAATAGTAGGGGGAGAGGCTTTATCCAGATGGAATCATCCGCAAAAGGGCATTATTATGCCTGATGTATTTGTACCTTTAATGGAAAAAGAAAAAAACATAAGCAGGCTGGATTATTATTCTTTGGAAGAATCATGCAAATTTTTGGAAAGCCTTTTAGAAAATAAAGTGGAATCGTTTTTTGTGTCATGTAATTTTTCAAGAGAAACATTTTCTGCTGACAATTTTGCATCTGAATGTAAAAATATTATAAACAAGTATAATTTCCCTAAAGAATTACTGATTTTTGAAATAACAGAAAGCGCTTATGTAAAAAATATTCCTCAAATTCAAAATAATATTTTGGAATTGAAAAAATACGGTGTAAGTATTGCGCTGGATGATTTTGGAGAGGGCTTTACATCGTTTTATGACCTGCAAAAATATCAAATAGACGGTATTAAGCTTGATAAAGGGCTTGTTGACAACATGTTTTCAAAAAGCGGCAATGCAATTTTAAAGGCTATGGTTCAGGTTGGACATAATCTGAATATGACAATATTAGCTGAGGGCGTAGAAACTGATGAACAGGCAGAAGAACTAAAAGCTATGGGATGTGATGTAATTCAAGGCTTCCGCTTTTTTGTTCCTATGCCTGACTGGAAAGCTAAGGACAGGATTTTAGAAGAATTTTTTGGCTGATAACAACACTAAATGCTGTATGGATTTAAGTAATCTGGTATAAAGTAGGAGATAATTATGGACGAAAACAAACTGAAAAAACAGCTGATGAAAATTACAATAATTACTATTATCAGCAGTATTGTAATAAGTTTGGCAGGCATAGGCCTTATAGCATATTTAGGAAATGCCGCACATAAGGCTGACCACATACAAATGCAGGAAGAAACGCAGGAGTATAAAGATAGAATATCCAAACAGCTAGATAAAAATTTCCAGATTTTAAACTCATTGTCAAAAACTTTAGAAGTTACTGGTGTTACAAATTTAAAATCTGAATTAATAGAAGAAGTAATTACAGAAGTTAATTCCGAAAACGATTTTATTACTTTGGCATATATAAAAAAAGACGGAAGCAGTATTACTAATATAATGGGATATGGCACTGAAAATGATATAATATTAGATGATTTGAATATATACGCACAAATTGCCATAAGACAGGCCTTTAACGGAAAAAATGCTGTATCTAAAATGTACGACAGCCAATACTATAACGGTAAATTATTTTTATACGCTGTGCCGGTATATGATAACAACGAGATTATAGGTGTTATAGCCGCAAATGATACTATTGAGATTTTTACTGATGTGGCAAATATAAATTCCGTTATGGATGGAACTGGATACATTCATATTATTAATTCTAAAGGAGATTTTTTGGTTCGCTCAGAAAGGTCAATAATAAAGGAACCATATGCCAATATTTTTGAAGGACCATATTTATCTGATAAAACAAAAGTAAAAACTAAAGAAGCTCTTTTAAATAATGAAAACGTTTTTGGTGATTTTACATATTTAGATAATAAATATCACTTTTATATGGAATCACTTGATTTAAACGGTTGGTACCTGTTTTGCGCAAGTAAAATTTGGAGCTATTCTCTTTCAATGGAGAATATATACAGCATTATTGGAGCAGTTTTAATAATAATACTTATTTTATTTAATGTTTTGCTATACTTTGGCTATAAACAGATTAGAGGTAATATAAAAAATCTGCTTCATTTGGCTTATTGGGATCAAGTAACAGGCTCTGAAAATGAATTGAAGTTTGATCAGAATTTTATTGAATTGCAGAAAAGCCAAAAAAAATACAGTACTATAGCACTAAATATACATAACTTTAAAGGTGTAAATGATTTATTTGGTAAATCTCATGGTGATAAAGTATTATGTTATATTAAATGTGTGGTTGAAAACAGCTTGAAAGAAGGGGAATTCTTTTGCCGCAGTTCTGCCGATACGTTTTTTATTGTGTTTTTAGATACAGACGAAAAAGAAATCAGCAATAGGCTTAATAAAATTATTACTGGTGTAAAAGAGGCATCTGTTATGTATGGAAACTACAGCTATGAACTGTCGCTTTATTCCGGTGTAGCTGTTATGGGAGACAGAGAAAAGGCGTTAGTGGCTTTACAAAGCATAAAGCTTTCACACCAAAAATATATTGCTTTTTATAATAAAGCGCTGCATGATGAAATTAGAATTAAGAACAGTATAGAAAGCAATATGCATTTAGCTCTTAAGAACAAAGAGTTTAAGCTGTTTTTGCAGCCAAAGTATAACCTTAAAAATGATAAGTTAATTGGTGCAGAAGCCCTTGTACGCTGGCAAAATCCTGATGGTTCATATAGGTATCCGGGCGAGTTTATACCGCTTTTTGAAAGCAATGGTTTTTGTTTAAAACTGGATATGTATATGTTAGAAAAAGTTTGTAAACAAATAAGAAGCTGGATGGATGCAGGCATTAAACCTATACCTATTTCTGTTAATCAGTCAAAACTTTTGTTCTCGGACAGAAATTATCCAAACAATTTGGAGCAAATTACAAAAAAATATAATGTTCCGCCTTCTCTTATTACTTTAGAAATTTTGGAAGGTGTTGCTACAAGTGATATGGATTTTCTTAATCAGCAGATAGAGGCTTTGCACGAAAAGGGATTTAAAGTTTCTATGGATGATTTTGGCAGCGGCTATTCTTCACTTAATATGCTTTATCAGCTGAAAATAGATGAACTAAAGCTGGATAGAGGATTTTTGCGTAAAGTTTCGCAGGATAATAATGAACGACGTCAAATTATATTGGAACAGATAATACGCTTTGCAAAAAAACTGGGAATAGCAACTGTGGCTGAAGGTATAGAAACACAGGAAGATAAAAACAATATGGAATCTTTAGACTGCGATTATGGCCAAGGTTACTTTTATGAAAAACCCATTAATGCTGAGGAATTTAGTATAAAGTATATGTCATAAATATCAGTCACGCAAAAAATCACTCTTTTGTTTAGTTATAGCAGGTTAAAAACAAAAGGGTGATTTTTTTAATGGTTATTTTAAATGGCTATATTTGGGGATTTTAAACAATTTTGGTTAAAGTATAATTTAGGCTGAATTTTTAAATTTACAGTCGCTTTCTGCAAATACTATTAATTGGCAACATACATCTGTTTGTATGGGTTTTTACTGTCAGGGGTTATAATGGTGTATTGAGAGTTTAATATTTCTTTTAAGTCGTATCCAAAAGTATTGCAAAATTTAGTTATTTCAGGTTCTATTTGTTTTAATTCGCTTTCTTCAGCAGTCTTTACACATACATTATCCGGAAATACAATGTCGTTTACACTGCCGCGAAGGAATATTTTACCGCCATGCATACCTGTGCATGGGAAATTTCCTACAATTTTTCTGCCATTGCTGTTAATTCCAAGCACAATTACAATTCCGCCTGCTTGATATTCCGCAAGGAAGCTTCCGGCTGTTCCGCCTATAATCATAACCGGTATTTTGGTTTTATACTCTTTCATGTGAATACCGGCACGATAACCGGCGTTTCCTTTTATGTATATTTTTCCGCCTCTCATTGCATATCCGGCGGCATCGCCTATACTTCCGTGAACAATTATTGTTCCTTCATTCATTGTATCGCCAACGGCATCCTGTGCGTTAGCGTTTAATGTAATATTGGCACCATTAAGATAAGCGCCAAGGGCATTACCGGCAATTCCGTCAATTATTATTTCTTTATCCATCATGCCGGAACCTATAAATCTTTGACCGCAGCAGCCTGTTATATGACATTCATGCCCACATTCACGTATTTTTTGATTTAATGTTTTAAAGTCCATGTTTTCTGCATTTATAAGCATTTATTAATTCACACCTCCAAGCATTTTTATACATCCGCTAAAAAGAGGTTTAATTGTTGTTTATGTTATATTAAAATTTATGCCTTAATAACAACAGCGGATTTAAAAATACATTATATTAATTTATTCTCCGGCATGAGAAATACCAAGTATTTCAAGCTCTTTAGCCGTAAGGCCTATTCCTCTGAGCATTAAACGGTTTCCTCTAAGTGCCTCAACGGAATTTATACCCATACCGCCCATAATTTCTTTAATTTCATGTTTCCATGCAGTCATTAAATTAACTAAGCGCTGACTGCCTATTTCTGGTGAAAGTCTTTTTACAAGCTCACTCTTTTGGGTTGCTATACCCCAGTTGCAGTTTCCGGAGTGGCAGGTTCTGCATAAATGACAGCCAAGAGCCAACAAAGCGGCTGTAGCTACATAGCATGCATCAGCACCAAGGGCAATGGCTTTTATTACATCGGCTGAGCTTCTTATGCTTCCGCCTACTACAAGAGATACGTTGTTACGTATTCCTTCATCACGCAAACGTTTGTCTACTGCGGCTAAAGCTAATTCAATAGGTATACCTACATTATCTCGTATTCTTGTAGGTGCTGCGCCTGTACCTCCACGGAAACCGTCTATTGCTATAATATCGGCTCCGCTTCGGGCAATACCGCTTGCTATGGCAGCTATGTTATGTACGGCGGCTACTTTTACTATAATAGGTTTTTTGTACTCTGTAGCTTCTTTTAATGAGAATACCAGCTGTCTAAGGTCTTCTATAGAATATATATCATGGTGCGGAGCCGGTGAAATAGCATCTGAGCCTTCAGGAATCATACGTGTTCTTGATACATCGCCTACTATTTTTGAGCCGGGAAGGTGACCGCCTATGCCGGGCTTTGCACCTTGGCCCATTTTAATTTCAATAGCGGCGCCTACTTCAAGATAATCTTTATATACGCCAAACCTGCCGGATGCAACCTGAACAATGGTGTTATCGCCAAAGCCGTAAAAGTCCTCATGCAAACCGCCTTCGCCTGTGTTGTAAAGTATACCCAGCTCCTGTGCGGCGCAAGCTAAAGCTTTATGCGCATTATAACTTATGGAGCCATAGCTCATGGCTGAAAACATTACCGGCATTGAAAGCTCCAATTGCGGCTCTAAATTACAAATTATTTTACCGTTTTCGTCTTTTTCAATGCGGCTTGGTTTTTTGCCAAGAAAAACTTTTGTTTCCATAGGCTCTCTAAGAGGGTCGATAGGCGGATTTGTAACCTGTGAGGCGTTTATTAAAATTTTGTCCCAATAAACCGGCATTGGTTTTGGATTACCCATAGATGATAAAAGTACACCGCCGCTGTTTGCTTGTTTATATATCTCGTTTATAGTATCGTTTGTCCAGTTGGAATTTTCATGCAGTTTACAATCGCTTTTAACTATTTTAATGGCATGAGTAGGACAGAAAGCTACACAGCGCTGACAGTTAACACATTTTGTTTCATCTGCATTCATTATGTTGTGTTCTTTATCGAAAATATGCACTCCGTTTGAACATTGGTTTTCGCAAATTCTGCAACGAGTACATCTGTTGTCATTTCTTATAACTTCATAATCAGGATATATGAATTCTATTCCCATTAGATTGCACCATCCTTTACTTTAACAATAACGGCTTCTCCGCCGGACGGAGCGTATATATTTTCAGCATTAGGCTCCATAACACGTATAGCTGATTCCTCGCTGGCTATAAATACCTTATCGTCTTTTTCTCCTACTACCATAGAGCGGAGTTTTAAGCGGTCGTTTAATGCCATTAATCCGCCGTTAAAGCCAAAAACAATGGAAAAAGGACCAGTAATTAAAAGACTTGAAAATACAGTGCGAAGGAATTTAAGACGCTCTTTTTCTTTTGTGTCTTTTATAGATTCAATAGTGCTCCAGAAAGGCGCCGCAATTACATTGGCCGCATCCTGAAGGGATAATTTCTGTCTTCTGAGAAGGTAATCCATAATATACGTTATTACTTCAGTATCAGTTTGTAATGTGCATTTATAGCCAAACATTTCTATAAAACGCCTGTTAGCGTCGTAAGATGATATTTCGCCGTTATGTACTATTGAATAATCAAGAAGTGTAAAAGGATGGGCGCCGCCCCACCAGCCCGGTGTATTTGTAGGGTATCTGCCGTGAGCTGTCCATGAATAGCCTTTGTATTCTTCAAGTCTGTAAAATACACCTACATCTTCAGGATAACCTACAGCCTTAAATGCGCCCATATTTTTGCCGCTTGAAAAAACGTAACAGCCCAGCATCTCGGAATTAATTTTCATAACAGTACGGGCTACAAACTCATTTTCGTCAACCTGATGAGATGCAAGCATAGACCTTAAAGGAGTAACAAAATATCTCCATATTATAGGTTCGTCTGTAATAGAAGGAATTTTTCTTGTTGGTATTATTTCAGATTTTATAATTTCAAATCTTTCTTTTAAAAAGACTTCACAATTTTTACGACAGCTTCTGTCGTTAAAAAACATGTGGAAAGCGTAAAAATCTTTATAATCCGGATAAATACCATAGGCTGTAAAACCGCCGCCAAGACCGTTGGAACGATCGTGCATAGGTTTCATTGCTTCTATTATTTTTTCTCCCGTCATTTTTTTGCCTTCTTTTGAAATGACGGCAGCAATGGCACAGCCGGATGGAATACGTACTTGACCTTCTATATTCATATTAAACCGTTCCTTTCATACATATATTCCATTAAACAAAAAAGACGCTCATTTTGAAACATACATAATTTGCTTCAAAATGAACGCCTTTGTTCATGTTGGTTGCATTGTATAGCAATTTTATTATTTTGTCAATGAGCAAATTATAAATTTATTGCTCGAATAAAAATACAAAAAAGAGGGTTGACAAATTAAGATTTAAGGCGTAAAATCCGTTCCATAAAGGCAAAGACGCTGATGATGTTTAATACATCAAGTATCTTTGCCTCTTTTTATTTCGCCGGCAAATTGGCGAAATGAATTAAGTTATAATCAGCTTAATAAAAGCATAATTATTTTAAAGCTTAGTAATTTAAACATATAAAGCTTAAAACTTGCTTTTAGGGGCAGAAAATTATTTTAATACAGAGTTTATAAAGGCAAAGGCGTCTTTGATGGTTTATACATTTAAGACACCTTTGCCTTTAATTTTTTGGAAAGGATTGATTAAGTATGAAAACAGTACCGGAATTTTTTGGCTGCAATGTTTTTGATGACAGAGTAATGAAAGCCAGCTTGCCTTCTGAGGTTTATAACTCATTAAGAAAGACTATTGACGAAGGAGAAAATTTAGATATCAGTTTGGCAAATGCTGTAGCAACAGCTATGAAGGATTGGGCAGTACAGCATGGTGCTACACATTATACACACTGGTTCCAGCCGCTTACAGGCATTACGGCGGAAAAACACGACAGCTTTATTTCGCCTTCGCCTGACGGGGGAGTAATTATGGAGTTTTCCGGTAAGGAGCTTATAAAAGGTGAGCCTGATGCTTCTTCATTCCCTTCCGGCGGACTTAGAGCTACTTTTGAGGCAAGAGGCTATACAGCTTGGGACCCTACTTCATACGCTTTTATTAAAGACAAAACATTATGTATACCTACAGCTTTCTGTTCATATGGCGGAGAAGCCCTTGATAAGAAAACACCGCTCCTTCGCTCCATGGAAGCGCTTAACAAACAAGCAATGAGAATAATACGTCTCTTTGGCAACGACAATGTTAAATGTGTAAGAACATCTGTAGGGCCTGAGCAGGAGTACTTCCTTATTGACAAAGAAATGTATAACAAAAGGCAGGACCTTATTTTTACAGGCAGAACACTTTTTGGCGCAAAATCACCTAAAGGTCAGGAAATGGATGACCATTACTTTGGTGTTATTAAACCAAGAGTTGCCGAATATATGGAAGACCTTAACAATGAGCTTTGGAAACTGGGAATTTTGGCAAAAACACAGCATAACGAGGTTGCTCCTGCACAGCATGAATTAGCGCCTATATACACAACTACTAATGTGGCTACAGACCATAACCAGCTGACAATGGAAATTATGCAGAAGGTAGCTGCCCGTCATGGTTTGGTTTGCCTTCTCCATGAAAAACCTTTTGCCGGAGTAAACGGAAGCGGAAAACATAATAACTGGTCTATATCAACAGATACTGGCATTAACCTGCTTTCTCCTGGTGAAACACCTTATGAAAATGCACAATTCCTTCTTTTCCTCTGTGCTGTTATTAAAGCTGTTGATGACTATCAGGATTTGCTTAGAATTTCTGTTGCCACAGCCGGAAATGACCACAGATTAGGCGCTAATGAGGCTCCTCCTGCTGTTGTGTCAATATTCCTTGGGGATGAGCTTAATGCAATACTTGAAGCTATTGAGACAGGTGCACCTTACAATGCATCAGAAAAAACACAAATGAAGTTAGGTGTTAATGTACTTCCAAGATTTACAAGGGATACAACAGACAGAAACCGTACTTCGCCTTTTGCATTTACAGGTAATAAATTTGAGTTCAGAATGCTTGGTTCATCAAACAGCATAGCATGTGCCAATATTATGCTTAACACTGCTGTTGCTGAGTCACTTAAGATATATGCAGACCGTTTGGAAAAAGCAGATGATTTTAAAACAGCTTTGCATGAGATGATTAGAAAAACAATTAAAGACCACAAACGCATTATATTTAACGGCAACGGCTACGATGATTCTTGGATAGAAGAAGCAGTTGAAAAGAGAGGACTCCTTAACTATCGCACAACGGCAGACTGTATACCTCATTTATTAGATAAGAAAAATGTTGATTTGCTTACAAGTCATAAAGTTATGTCAGAAGCTGAAATTAATTCACGCTGTGAGATTACTCTTGATAACTATTGCAAAACTATAGTTATTGAAGCCAACACAATGGTTAATATGGCAAGATGCGAAATAGCTCCGGCAGTTGAAGAGTATATAAACGATATGGCAAAAACAGCTTCTCTTAAGAAATCACTTGATAATAATATTACTGTTTCTTATGAAAGCAGCATAGTAAAAAGGTTATCTGAAATTACAGAAAAAATATATAAATTCACAGATGAACTGGAAAAAGAAACAGGCAGAATATGCTCAATAGAAAATGTAATTGATGAGTCTGCCGCAATACGCGATTCACTGCTTGATATAATGAAAAATTTAAGAACAGCATGTGATGAGGCCGAAACTTTAACTGCTAAGAAATATTGGCCATTCCCTACATACGGAGAATTGCTCTTTAGCGTTAAATAATAATATCATGCTGAAAATTTATTTAACAATAATTGTTTTTTGTAGTTTGTTTTCTTATTAAAAAAATTTATTTATATAAAATGTTGGTTTTATGGTTGTGGTTAGGTATACAAAAGATAAAATTACGGAAGCACTGCAAAAAACTTAATTATTTTCAGGTAAAACCATGACTTATAGTTATGGTTTTACCATTTACATATAAGAGGTGTAAACATGGGTATTCATGAGGAATGCGGAGTATTTGGCGCTATTTCGCCGGATGTATGCGATATTTCGCAAATTATATATTTTGGGCTTTATGCTCTGCAGCACAGAGGTCAAGAAAGCTGCGGTATTGTTGTTAATGATGATGGTGTATTTACGGCGCATAAAGATTTAGGTCTTGTGGGAGAAGTATTTCAAAAAAATATACTTTCATCAATGCCAAAAGGCCAAATTGGAGTTGGCCATGTAAGATATGGCACTACAGGCGGAAATAACAGAAATAACTGCCAGCCTATTGTTGTTAATCATCAAAAGGGCAGAATGGCTATTGCGCATAATGGTAATTTAACTAATGCCGCTGAGCTTAGAGATGAATTGGAGTTATCCGGAGCTATTTTCCACACAACAAGCGATACAGAAACTATTGCATATATAGTAACAAAAGAGCGACTTAATTCAAAATCAATAGAAGAAGCTGTAAGTAAAGCAATGAATATTTTAGATGGAGCATATTCTTTAATTCTTATGTCGCCGCAAAAGCTGATTTGTGCAAGAGACCCTTATGGTTTTAGACCGCTTTGCTATGGAAAAACACAGAATAATATGTATGTTGTAGCATCTGAAAGCACAGCTTTACAGGCTGTAGGGGCTGAATTTGTAAGAGATATTGAGCCGGGGGAAATATTAGTATTTGATGTTAACAATGTAAACAAAATCCAGTCTTATAAAAAGTACTGTGGCATGAAAGAAAAAAAGCTTTGCTCATTTGAGTATATATATTTTGCCCGTCCTGATTCTGTTATTGATGGAGTTTCTGTTCATTCAGCACGTGTTAAAGCTGGCGAAATTCTTGCCAAATGCCATCCGTCAGATGCAGACATTGTTATAGGCGTGCCGGATTCAGGAATAGACGCGGCACTTGGTTTTAGCCGAGCTTCAGGAATACCATATACCAATGGATTGATAAAAAACAAATACATAGGAAGAACGTTTATATCGCCGGAGCAATCCAGCAGATTAAACCAAGTAAAGCTTAAATTAAGTGCTGTTAAAGATGAAGTTTGCGGTAAAAAAGTGGTACTGGTGGATGACTCAATAGTACGCGGAAATACAAGCCGGTATTTAGTTAAAATTCTTCGTGAAGCCGGAGCCGCTGAAATACATATGAGAATTTCAGCACCGCCATTTATGCATCCATGTTATTACGGAACAGACATTGACTCAGAAGAAAACCTGATTGCCTGCAAGTATTCAGTTGATGAAACAGCAAAAATTATAGGAGCCGATACACTTGGATATTTACCTGTTGAGGAGTTAAAAAACATGATTGGCAACACAAAATATTGCAGTGCATGCTTCAGCGGAGATTATCCTACACCTGTTCCAAAAGATACAAGAAAAGATAGGTTTGAGCAAAAGCTTTCTATTAAAAAAACAGTTAGTTAATTTTATAATGAATGCTTTTTGTTTGGTTATTTATGGGAGGGGTTTATATGCACTTTACAAAGATGCATGGTCTTGGCAACGATTATTTATATTTTTACGGTGAGCTTAATAATCCTCAGTATTGGTCAATTAAATTGTCAGACAGACACTTTGGCATAGGCTCAGACGGAATAATAACAATTTCTCATTCTGATATAGCTGATTTTAAAATGCGTATATTTAATGCCGATGGAAGCGAAGCGCTTATGTGCGGAAATGGTATACGTTGTGTAGGTAAATATGTGTATGAAAAAGGGTATACAGATAAAAAACAGCTTGCTATTGAAACATTATCAGGTATTAAGTATTTAACATTAAAAACTGATGATGACGAAGTTAAAGAAGTAACAGTTAATATGGGCAAATGCGCTGTATATAACCCTACAGTACTGCATATTTCTTATGGCGATGTTAAAGTAACGCCGGTTAATATGGGTAATCCTCATGCTGTTACTTTTGTTGAGAAAGCAGAGAAAGCACCGCTTTTAACCTATGGCAAAGAAATAGAGCATAATTCATATTTTAAAGATGGGGTAAATGCTGAGTTTGTGGAAATAATAAACCGAAATACAATAAAAATGCGTGTTTGGGAAAGAGGCAGCGGCGTTACAATGGCTTGCGGAACAGGAGCGTGCGCAAGTGTTGCCGCTTCTATAAAGTCAGGATTTTGTGATAAAAATTCGGATGTAAAAGTTTGTTTAGACGGAGGCGATTTAACAGTAAAGATACTTCCGGACAACACGGTTATGATGACAGGCCCGGCAAAAACTGTTTGTGAATGTGAGGTTGAGGAACAATGACACCAAATACAAACTATAATCAGCTTAAAGATAGCTATTTATTTTCTGAAATAGCCAAAAGGGTTGCTGAATATTCAAATTTAAACCCTGAAAAAGAGATTATAAAAATGGGAATAGGCGATGTAACTCTGCCGTTATGTACTGCTGTTGTTGAGGCTATGAAGCAGGCGGCAGAAGATTTAGGAAAAGCTGAAACTTTTCACGGATATGGCCCAGAACAGGGATACGATTTTTTACGGGAAAAAATTAAGGACTACTATGCGGAAAATAATGTTGAGCTTGACTTAAACGAAATTTTTATATCAGATGGAGCTAAAAGCGACCTTGGCAATATATTGGATATTTTAGGAAAAGACAATACTGTACTTATTCCGGACCCTGTTTATCCGGTGTATGTTGATACAAACATTATGGATGGCAGAAATATAATTTATGCTGATGCTAATGAAAGTAACGGCTTTTTACCAATGCCGGATAACAGCATTAAGGCTGATATTATATATATTTGTTCGCCAAATAACCCTACAGGCGCTGTTTATAATAAGGAACAGCTGCAAAAGTGGGTTGATTATGCTATATCAAATAATTCCTTAATACTGTTTGACTCAGCTTATGAAGCTTTTGTTGCCGATAAAAGCCTTCCAAGAAGTATATTTGAAGTTGAAGGTGCCAAAAAATGTGCAATAGAATTTTGTTCTCTGTCTAAAACAGCTGGTTTTACAGGTGTGCGCTGCGGATATACAGTAGTTCCTAACGGACTTGTTTTTAGTGGTATGAAATTAAATAAACTTTGGCTTAGAAGGCAAACTACAAAGTTTAATGGAGTTTCCTATATTGTGCAAAAAGGCGCAGAGGCCGTTTTTTCAGCAGAAGGCAGAAGACAAATTGCAGAAAACATTTTATACTATCGTCAAAATGCCGGCATTATTACAAATACACTATCCGATATTGGCATTAAATTTTACGGCGGTATAAATTCGCCATATATTTGGCTGAAATGCCCAGACAATATGGACTCATGGGAGTTCTTTGATAAGCTGCTTTATTCAGCAGGTGTTATAGGTACTCCTGGTGCTGGGTTTGGAAAAAACGGTGATAAATATTTTCGACTGACTGCTTTTTCAAGCAGGGAAAACACTCAAAAAGCCATGTTAAAATTAAAAAATTTAATTTCAGGCTGAAATTACTTTAATTGATTGATATAAAATAATATTATGCTTATCAGTCAGATTATAATATATTAGAGACAGTTATTATAAGTTTTATTAGTGTTTTATGTAAAATAATATAATTCACATTAAATTTACATATATTTATTCACAGTATATTATAAGTTTACTCTTTTACTTATGTTGTATAACGCAATATATAAACACAGTATATAATATTTGTTTTAAACAATTGTTAATTTATATATAATAGTAAAGCTTAGCCTAAAAATGATTAAAAGAACTAAAGCTTAGAATAGGAGTGTACTGTTTTAGCTTAGAGTTCTTTAATCATTGCTTTGTTGTCTAAGGTTATGCCTATCAATAAAATAATCAAAAGGAATAGCATCGGCGGCGGCTTTTGCATCATTATTAAATATACCGTCAAAAATGCCTTGATGCAGGCGCTTCATATATGTTGGGTCATTTTTCATTATAGTTTCAATTTCTTTATTTATTGTTTTGTCAAGAAGCGTCCAAATTGCGTCTGTAACTATAATTGCAAACTCATTATGAGTATATTCAACTATAAGTTTATGGAATTTACGGTCGGCTATATTTATTTCGTTCATGTCATAAGGTTCTTTTGATAAAGCTTCCTGAAGCTTATCGTGGGCTTCTTTAATTTCCATTTTTTCCTCAGGTGTTGCTTTAATGGCGCAAAACTGAGAAGTAGCTTTATCCATCATTATTTGGAACTCTATCATTTCGCCTACAGTATCACGTCCGCCAAGTATGGCTCCGTATACAAGAGGGTTTACCATTCCTTTTGTAGGTTTGTCAACAACAAAAGTTCCTTCAGCACGGCGTATTTCAAGAAGGCCAAGACACTCAAGCATTTTTATAGCTTCTCTAACAGAGTTGCGTCCGACTTTAAACATCTGTGCTAATTCAACCTCTGTAGGTAGTTTATCTCCAGGGCGGTATCTGCCGTCGGATATGGCTTGACATATTTGGTCAACTATTCTTTGTGCTATTGTAGGCTGAACTATATTATCAAATCCTAAACCTGACATATTATAAAATCTCCTTGTCTGCCGCAAAATTTTTACATGATTTGACTTGCATAAGATTTTATATATTATAACCTATTGTTTTAATAATAACAAGCTAAAACATTATGTTATAAGCTGAAACGTGTAATGCTCACATTAAACAAAAGTATACGATTTATTGCTTTTTTATAAAAAAATTCACGTTTTATAGCTATTTTTTGCTCTAAACTAAAAACTCTGTTGAAATACATTTTATTTCAGCAGAGTTTTTTGGTTTATACAAAAAAATAATGAAATAAATTAATTTTGGTTTTAATTATTAATTTTATTCTAATTATTTAAAAATTAATTAGTTATTTGAGATGTTAAGCATTAAATTGTTTAAAAATATCACAAATTAGTAAATTATAAATATACTATGAGCAATATATACTAAACAAAAATAAAGCATTGTTTAATACTTAGATTATATTTTGTCATGGATTGTTAAAGCAGTTAAATTAAAATTCAAGTTTAGGTATATTTTTTAATTGCACGACTCAATTTAAACGAATAAAAAAATAAAAAACCTCAATAGCTTTATAATTTTCAAATATTTTCAGATACTTAAACTTGCTTAAATTCATTATTAGTGATGTTAATAAGTAAATAAAATAATAAATTTATACAAATTAAGTATTTTATTAAAATTTGATTCTTGATTGTAGGAGTATTATAAACATCCTACTTTAGTATTGACAGGATGTTTACGCGTTAATATAATTAATTTATAAACAAAAAGGTCTTTTTAGTTACTGTTAAAGGGGGTTTGTATATGAAAGAGGTAAAACATTGGACAGAAAAAGAAAAATACAAGCAATGTGATAAAGAGGCCATTATTACATTAATTGTTTTTACTGCTTATGCTGTATGGTGGTATTTCACAGGGTTTGGCCTTTGGGAAAGTGGTAACGATACATGGGTTTGTGGTCTTCCTTTATGGTTTGTATTAAGCAGTATTGTGGGATGGATTTTATGTATTATTGCGGTTTGGTTTGTTGTAAAAGTGTTTTTTAAAGATTTTGACCTTGGAGAAGAAGCAGACATTAAATCTGCCGAAGCCAAAGATGTAAAGGAGGAGTAAAGTATGACGTCTAAACAAATTCAGATGCTTGTACCTGTAGCATTATATTTAATACTTTGCATATGGTTGGCTGTAAAGGTTGGAAACAAGCAAATGTCCGCAGAAACAGGAACTAAAAAGCATAGATTTTCTAAAAATTACTTTATTGGTGGACGCTCTCTTGGTGGTTTTGTACTTGCTATGACAACAATAGCTACATATTATGAGGCAAGCTCATATTTTGGCGGTCCGGGCATTGCCTATTCAAAGGGGCTTTCTTGGGTTTACTTGGCAATGATTCAAACACCTCTTACATTCCTTATACTTGGAAGTTTCGGAAAAAAATTCAATATGGTAGCAAGAAAAATAAACGCTGTTACAATACCGGATTACTTAAGACATCGTTTTCATTCAGAGCTTTTAGTTTGGGTAGCCGCAATAGCCATGATAGTGTTTTTTGAGGCAATAATGGTTGCTAACCTTATGGGCGGTTCCATACTTTTATCTGCTGTTACCGGAATTCCCTATTTAACAGGGCTTATTATATTTACTGTTGTTATTGTTATATATACAGCTGTTGGAGGATTTAAAGCTGTAGCTATTGGTGATGCAATTCAGGGTGTTGTTATGTGTGCTGGTGCTTGTGTACTGCTTGTATGTGTAGTGCATGCCGGAGGTGGCATGTGGAACATTAAAGAAAACCTTGATGCTTCAATGCCTTACTGGGCCGATGCTGTTCATGAAGGGCAAAGCAAACTTTACACCATGTGTTTCTGGATGCTTGTAGGATATGCTTGTGTCGGACTTCCTCAAACAGCGGTAAGAAACATGTCTTTTAAAAATTCCAAAAGCCTGCATAATGCCATGATAGTAAGTACTATAGTTCTTGGATTTATAATGCTTGTAACACATTTTTGCGGCGGACTTTCAAGAGCGTTTATAATGCCGGACGCTGTACCTACATCTGATTCAGTGGTTCCTACAGTTGCAACTATGTATATGCCATCTATTTTGGCCGGATTATTCATTGCCGGATGTATGGCGGCTGTAATGAGTACTATTGCCGGTGTACTTGTAAACTGTGTATCTTCAGCCATTAAGGATATATGGCTCCACAGCAAAGAAAAAAATAATCCGGAATTTTTGACTAATGCTCAAAATGAAAAACGCTATAAGCTGTATACAGGAATAGCTACAATAGCTTTTGCCGCAATAGCCTTTGCAATAGCTGTAAAACCGCCTTCACTTATTACATATCTTAACCTTTTTGCCACAGGCGGACTTGAGGCTGTATTTATAATGCCTATTATAGGCGGTCTTTTCTACAAAAAAGGCAATAAAGCAGGTGCTTTGGCAAGCTCTATAGGAGGTTTTATAGTATTCCTTCTTTGTAAAACAGTAATACCTATGGGTGATATTGACGCAAGTGTACCGGCGGTAATTTTATCAATTATATTATTCTTTGCTGTATCAGCAGTTTCAAAACCTGATTTAACAGACGAAGAAATGGAGGTTTATTTCCCGACTAAATAATAAAGGAGGAGTTTAAATGGGATATACCAATAACAGAGTATATGAAAAAAGCGTTGCCAATATTTCGGTTGTGAATTTTAAAATTGTTTGGGGCAACAAAGAGGAAAACCTCAGACGAATATGCGATTATGTAGACTGCCTTGCAAGGCGGGGCAGTGATATTATAGTATTTCCTGAAACAGCGCTGGTGGGTTACGAAAATGAGCGCGATGTTAAAGAGAGAAAAGATAAAATGCAGGTGCGTCTGGCAGAGCCTGTTCCCGGCCCAAGCTCAAATAAAGTGGCTGAGCTCACAAAAAAATACGGCGTTTATGTTGTTTTTGGTATGACGGAATTAGGAGATGACGGTGAGGTATATAACACAATAGCAGCATGCGGACCGGAAGGTGTAATAGGTAAATACAGAAAAATTCATCTTCCAAAAGAAGAAGTACTGTGGGCAAGACGCGGAAAAGACCCGCTTATTATTGACACTCCATGGGGCCCGGTATGTGTAGGTATATGTTACGATTCTTATTTTTTCCCAGAGGTTATAAGATATGCAAGGGCAAAAGGCGCAAGGCTTTATCTTAACCCGACTATTGTATGCAAAGAAGAAGTTCCGGGAGATATGTGCAGGGTAACTCTTGAGGCAAACGTTATAGCTAACAATATATTTATAGCCAGTGCAGGTGTTGCTGGAAAAGGTGCGTATAACTTTGGTGTTGGCGGAAGCAGTATAATTGGACCTTCTACGCATATAAGCGATATACATTATTATGCCGGCAAACCTTTCCATGCAGAAGGCGGCGATGAGGAAGAAGCATTTACGGCAACTGTTGACCTTTCACTTGCTGATAATGTTTCGGATTGGAATCTTTATATGAAAAATGATGAAATAAATGCCACAGACTGGAGACCTGAACTTTATGTTCAGTGGTATAAAGAAATATTAGATGACCCTAATTGGGGAAAATAATTAATAAAAACCACGGCAGCAGTAATGCTGACCGTGGTTTTTTTGTGTGCAGAAATTTTTAGATGTATTATAAAATGTTTGGTTTACTTATATGGAAAGTTATAATTAAAAATAAGAATTTTTAATTAATCATAAGAATTAGTTTTGATGCAATAATTCCATTAATTACTTAAATGCAAATTTAATTTTTTAAAATGCTTTATTTTAAAGCACAAAAAGTAAAGGAAGACTATTTACTAAAGTCTTAATTTATGAAAAATTTCTGATAAGGCTTAAAAATTTTTTGTTTAATAAATTTTAAAATGCTTATGTTCTTAATTGATAACTCGTTATTAATAACGGAATAAAACCGTAATATTTGTAAACACAAATAGAAATATACCTTTATAAATTTCGAAATCAGTTTATGCCGCAAAAAGTGCATTATAAGCAATATTATTGGATATTGCGGCACAAGTTCCAATTAATTGCAGTAATAAGCAATGTTTATAAAGAAATAAAAGAGCATAAAAAAGTAATTTTTGTATTTTATTAATATTTTAATATATTTTAACATAATTTAATATAGAAATATTTTTCATTTTTCAGTATTTATGTAAAAGCTAAATTAATTATGATATATGAAAAAAAATATAAAAAATAATTGAAAAAATTCAAAAAATATGCTATATTAATATCAATAATTTTTATTGTCCGTAATTAAGTTGTAAAAACGTACTAATTTAATCTATTTTTAATCGATTTTTTGACGGTTTTTGACAAATGAAAAAATTTTTAGTGTATATGTGGAAAACGTGATGTGTAATGTCTGCATATAGCTTAAAATATAATTTAATTTTCTTGTATACCAACTCATTACTTGTAAGCCATAATGTTTTTTATCGGGGATAAGTCTTTCATTTTCAATCAATTAAATATTATTAAGTAATAATTAGATATACATATTTGGGGTTTATGTATTAATAAAGTTAATAGATTATGAGTTTTATAATTGAAGAAATTATATGTGACCATAATTTATTATATATTAATTATTAATTAATTATATTTTCAAAAGGGGGATTTTTATGAAGCATTTCAAAAAGGCAATATCGTTAGCATTAACGGTAGCAATGTTTTTGAGTTTAACCGCTTGCGGTTCTTCCGGCAGCACATCTGGAAGTGCTACAGCATCAGGTTCTTCTGCTACCAGTGGGAAGGATTCATTAATTATGGGCTATACGAAAGAGCCTGACTCTGTTGCTCCTGGCGCAGATTCTAAAACTAATGCGCAGATGGTTGTTGCTATGCTTCATGACTGTCTTGTTGGCAAAGACCCTGCTGACCAGTCAGTTATAGTTCCGTCTATTTCTGATGAATGGAGCTTTAATGAAGACGGTACCGTGCTTACAATGCATATCCGTGATGATATTAAATTCCATGACGGAACACCACTTACAATGGACGATATTCTCTTCTCACTTTCTTATGCTACACAGCAGGGACTTAACTCAAGCGGTGCCAGCATACTTCAGAGCTGGGAAGACGCAGGTGATAATAACCTTAGATTAACACTTGCTTATCCATATAAACCAATTCTCCAGATACTTGCAACACCTGGTTTTTCAATTATTTCTAAAGCTACATACGAAAAATGCCAAGCTGACGGTTCAAACTTCGGTATGATTGAAAACGGAACAGGTGCTTATAAACTTGTAAGCTGGACAACAGGAGATAAAATGGTTCTTCAGTCTTATGATGAGTGGCACAGAGGAACCCCAGAAATTAAAAATGTAGAAATTAAACTTTGTTCAGATGAAACATCAGGCGGACTTATGATTGAAAACGGAGAGCTTGATTTCTTCATCGGTATGAACAGTGCTGATAAAGCTCGTTTCCAGAGCAATGAAAACCTTACTATAGTTGACGCGCCTTCAGCTGGTACATATGTTATAGCAATGAACCTTCAGGAAGGTCCTTTCGCAGATAATCTTGCACTTAGAGAAGCAGTTGCATACGCTATCAACCGTGAAGAAATACTTCAGGGCGGTATGAACGGCGTAGGTGAAGTAACACCTGGCCCTATAACACCTGGCTACTTTGGTTTTGTTGAGGGATTTGAACCTTATCCTTATGACCCAGAAATGGCTAAACAGAAACTTGCTGAGGCAGGATACCCAGATGGTATTGATGTAAGCTTTAAAACAGCTTCTGACTCATGGTATTCAAACCCATCACAGGTTATAGTTGAACAGCTTCGTCAGGTTGGTATTAGATGTAATCTTGAAATTATGGAGCGTGCTCCATTCCTTCAGGAAACACAGGAACAGCTTGATTATGAGATGTGCTACTATATGACATGGGGCGACTTCCCAGATGCTGACCCAGTTATGTGGGGTAAATTCCACAGCGAATGTATCGGCAAACAGATGCAGAACTTTGCTGGTGTAAATGACCCTGCAGTTGATGAGCTTCTCCTTAAAGCACGTACATCATTAGATGATAATGAACGTTTAGAGTGTTATAAAGAGCTTGCTGAAATGAATAAGGAAAATGTATGGTATCTTATGATTTTAACTTCTTTCAACTCAGTTGTTATAAATAAGAACCTTCAAAATGTTGTTCCTATTCCTTCAGGTTACTATAATCCTGCTTTCTATTCGTGGAGCTAATATAAGGATAAAATATAATCTGATATAAAAATAAATTTTGACAAGCGGAAAATTCCGCTTGTCAAATTATTAAATAGGGTTAACAAAGATATACGATAATATAACAGTGCGGATAATTTGAACAGAACGAAAGGACATAGCTTATGGTAAAGTTTATTATTAAAAGGTTATTAATGCTCATACCGGTTCTGTTAGGTATATCATTTATTCTTTTTTCCATCATGAACTTAACACCTGGTGATGCGGCAACGCTTCTTTTGGGAGACAGTGCTACTCCTGAAGCTGTAGAAACTCTTAGGCAACAGTTGGGATTAAACGGGGGATTCTTTGAGCGTTATTTTAATTACATAGGAAATATTATATTTCATGGTGATTTCGGTTTTTCTTATCGTACCAAAAACCCTGTATTTGACGAAATTTTCATAAGATTCAGCTATACAGTAAGGCTTGCTTTTACAGCTATTGCTATTTCATCTATATTAGGTGTTCTTCTTGGTATAGTTTCAGCTATCAAGCAGTACAGCAAAACAGATAATATAATTACAGCAATAACTTTAATACTTACATCCATGCCGGATTTCTGGCTCGGACTTATGCTTATCATTCTTTTTTCTGTTAAGCTTGGAGTTCTTCCAATTTCAGGAGCAACTTCGTGGAAACACTTTATTCTGCCCGGCTTTACTGCCGCGGCCAATTATTTGGCAAATACTATCCGAATGTCGCGCTCTTCCATGCTTGAAGTATCAAGAATGGATTATATAAGAACGGCTCGAGCAAAAGGTGTTCCGGAAAGAGATGTTATATTTAAACATATATTCAAAAATGCTCTTATGCCTATAGTTACACTTGTTGGTGTAAACATGGGCTGGCAGCTTGGCGGAACAATTATTATTGAACAGGTATTTGGTATACCTGGAATAGGTTCTCTTATGATTCAGTCCATAAGGCTTAAGGATATACCTATTGTTATAGGCTGCGTTATGTTTATTGCAACTCTTTCATCAATAATAAACCTTGCAACGGATATATTCTACGCTTACATAGATCCACGCTTACGTGCTCAATTTGTAACAGCAAAGAAAAAGGCGGTGAAGTCTAATGGCTGAAATTTCTTTAAACAGAAACAAAATTGATGAAGCTACAGGTGAAGTTAAAAGAAGAGGCCAAATAGCTTCTATTTGGTTCAGATTTAAAAAGAATAAGCTTGCTTTGGCAGGATTAATAATATTTGCAGCGCTTGTTATTATAGCGTTTATTTCACCCCTTATACTTGATTATGAAACTGATATTATTACTCAGGAAATATCAAATAGATTTCAAGGTCCAAGTCTTGAACATCTTTTTGGTACTGACCAGTTTGGTAGAGATATATTTAAGAGAATACTTTGGGGTTCAAGAACATCTATGTTCGTTGGTATCGGTGTTGTTGCAATTTCCCTCGGCGGCGGTGCAATTATAGGTTCCATTTCAGGATACTATGAAGGCAGTATTGCAGATAACGTTTTAATGCGTTTATGCGATATGTTCCTTGCTATTCCTGGTACTCTCCTTGCTATAGCACTCGTTTCAGCTTTTGGAAACAGCATTCCTAACCTTATGCTGGCTTTAGGTATAAGTACAATGCCTAAAATGTCAAGAATTGTTAGGTCTTCGGTTCTTTCACTTAAAAACCAAGAATTTGTTGAAGCTGCAATCAGCTGCGGAACAAGTGATGCCCGTATTATGTTTAGGCATATACTGCCTAATGCTGTAGGCCCTATGATAGTTGAAGGCACATTATCAGTAGCACGAAGCATTATTTCCATTGCTTCAATGAGCTTTATCGGTTTGGGTATTCAACCACCTAATCCTGAGTGGGGCGCTATGCTTTCAGAAGCAAAAACACAGATGATAAACTATCCGTATCTTGTATACGCACCTGGTTTTGCTATCGTTCTTACAGTTATGTCATTAACTCTTATTGGTGACGGTTTAAGAGACGCTTTGGATCCAAAAATGAAAAACTGATACGAGAGGGGATATAGCCGTGGATGATGAAAAATTATTAGATATTAGAGGTTTATATACACAATACGATACAGATGATGACGTTGTTTACGCGGTAAACAATTTGTCACTTTCTCTTAGCAAAGGAAGAACTTTAGGCCTTGTTGGCGAAACTGGTGCAGGTAAAACAACAACATGCCTTAGTATACTTAGACTGCTTCCTGATAAAATAGGTAAAATAACATCTGGCGAAATTTATTTTAATGGAAAAAATCTGCTTGACTTACATGAAGAAGACATGCGTCAAATCAGAGGAAATGATATTGCCATGATTTTCCAAGACCCGTTATCAAGCCTTAATCCTGTTTATACAGTTGGTATGCAGATAGGTGAAGCGCTTAAATATCATGGTATATACAAAAATGAAAAAGAAATTGACAAAAGAGTAGAAGAAATGCTGGAGCTTGTTGGTTTGCCTAAAGAAAGAAAAAATGACTATCCACATCAATTTTCAGGCGGAATGAAGCAAAGGGTTGTTATAGCTATGGCTCTTGCCTGCGAACCTAAGCTGCTTTTGGCTGATGAACCTACAACTGCTCTTGATGTTACAATTCAGGCTCAGGTTCTTAAGCTTATGAATGACCTTAAGGAACACCTTAGTACATCAATGATTCTTGTTACTCATGACCTTGGAATAGTTGCGGAAACTTGCGAGGATGTAGCTGTTATGTATGCCGGTTCTATAATAGAAAAAGGCAGTGCCGAAGATATATTTAATGGTGATAAACATCATCCTTACACAGTAGGATTATTTGCTTCTATACCAAACTTGAAAGTAAAAACAAGACGTCTTAAACCTATTGATGGATTAATGCCGGACCCGGCTAATTTGCCTAAAGGCTGCACCTTCAGCCCAAGATGCCCACATTGTATGGATATTTGTAAAACTGAAGAACCTCCGTGTATTATGATGGGCGGAGAGCATATGATAAAATGCCATCTATTCACATCAAAGTAAGGAGGCTGGTTTTTAATTATGAGCGATTTAATTTATACAGAAGGCTTAAAAAAGTATTTTAAAACGCCGTCAGGAATGCTTCATGCTGTTGATGATATAAATCTCAGAATACCGGAAGGAAAAACTCTTGGAGTTGTTGGTGAATCTGGCTGCGGAAAATCAACTCTGGGAAGAACTATAATTCGTCTTATAAACGCAACAGAGGGAAAAGTTTATTTTGAAGGTAAGGATATAAATACATTTGATAAAAAGCAGCTTAAGCATTTTCGTAAAGATGCTCAGATGATATTTCAGGACCCGTATTCTTCAATAAATCCGCGTATGTCTGTGGCACAGATTATTGCTGAGCCAATGATAGTGTGTAAAACAGAAAAAGACAGCAAGGCAAGAGAACATAAGGTTAAAGAACTGATGGATATAGTTGGTTTGGCACCTCGTTTTTATAATGCTTATCCTCATGAGCTGGACGGCGGAAGAAGACAGAGAATTGGTGTAGCAAGAGCATTAGCTCTTAACCCTAAATTTATAGTTTGTGATGAGCCTGTTTCTGCTCTTGACGTTTCCATTCAGGCACAGATATTGAATTTGCTTATGGATTTGCAGGAAGAAAGAAACCTTGCCTATATGTTTATTACACATGACCTTAGCGTTGTTAAGCACATAAGCCAAAGAATAATGGTTATGTATTTAGGTGAATGTATAGAGCAGTCTGAAACAGATGAGCTTTATGAAAACCCATTGCACCCTTATACAAAAGCGCTTCTTGACGCCATACCTATTCCTGAAATTGGTGCTAAAAAGCAGCAAAACATTATTAAAGGTGAGGTTAAAAGCCCAATAGACCCTGCTCCGGGATGCCGCTTTGCTCCAAGATGCCCTTATGCTAAACCTGAATGTCTTGAGGGTAAAATTAAGGAAGTAGAGGTTTCTCCAAATCATAAAGTTTCTTGTATATTATATTATTAAATAATTAAAACAAAACAATCATGTCGAAATGGCATGATTGTTTTAGTAATATAGTAAATTGTATAAAAAAAGTATTTAAATTTAATATATAAGCTTAAACTTTATGCAAAATAAGATATAAAAGTTATGTTTATTATTTGTATTTCTAAAAGAGGTGCCGGAAATATGAAAGCATTTAAAGTTAAAAAACTGTATGACGGAAACTTAGGTACTTATTTTGATAATTGTGTTGTTGTAGTTAACGGAGAATATATAGAAGAAATACTTTCATTAAATGAGTTTGAGACATATAAAATTTATAATAATATTGATGTACTGGACTATTCTCAATATTACATGATGCCAGGCCTTATAGACTGCCATGTGCACTTAATGATTCCCGGAAACAATACATTAGGAGAATACATAGCAAATGAATGGAGTGATGGAGAAATAAACATTATGGCGTATAGAAATGCCATGGAAGCATTGCGTCATGGTGTTACATCTATGAGAGATTGCGGCTCTATTAATTATGCGGCAATTAATGTCCGCAAAGCTATAGCTAACCAAAATATAGTAGGGCCGGATATACTATCCTGCGGAGCGCCGCTTACATGCACAGGCGGTCATTGCCATTATATGGGTGGAGAAGCAGATGGGCCTTGGGAAATTAGAAAAAAAATTCGTCAGCAGCAAAAAGCTGGGGCTGATTTTGTAAAATTAATGGGTACTTATGGCGGTACAATAGGAATTACAAAAACTCTCACATTCAGCGATGAAGAATTAATGGCTGCTGTTGATGAAGCACATTTAAGAGAGCTTAAAATTGCTGTTCACAGCTGCACATTTGAAATGACAGAGAAATTATCAAAAATTGGTGTTGATACAATAGAGCATGCGGTAATGTGTCCGTCGGACTGTTCCAAAAATATATTGGATGATGAAACTGCAAAGAGAATGGCAAGCAAAAATATATATGCAACATATACTATATGCTGTGTTAAAGGTGAGATACACCGTCTTGAAAAATTGATAAAATCCAATTTAGCTACTGACAGTGACAAAAAGGCATATGAAAGCAATGTAAACTATGATAATTTGGTAAATGAAAGTTTTAGATTTCAAATGGAAAGAAATGTGCCTTATGTGATAGGAACTGATGCAGGTTGGCGTGCGGCTGATTTTAAAAGCAGCTTTTATGACAATCTTTGTGTAATGCAAGATGATGGCGCCAAAAGCATTGATTTAATACATGCTTCTACACTGCGCGGCGCCAAAGCCCTTGGTATAGACAGCAAAACTGGCTCTATAGAGAAAAATAAATATGCGGATATACTTTTGCTAAAAAAAGACCCGGCTGACAGTATGGCGGAGGCAATTAAAAATCCTGATGTGGTTATAAAAAAAGGAAATTTTGTTGTAGAAAGGGCATTGAACTTAATGCTTAATTATTGATAAAAGTCTGCAAACAGATATGTAAACTGGTAGTTTATATTTGAATAATTTAAAAGAAATATGAATTTTCAAAAAGCCTTTTAATTGTATTGTAAATGTATGATTAAAAGGCTTTTTTTAAATTAAGTAAATTAAACTGGTGAAATATGTAAAAAATTATTTTATGTTTATGTGACTATTAACATTAAATTGTGCTGCTTAAAATAATTAGATGTATAGCTCTTGTATCATTTTGTCCGATATGGTAGAATAAAGATAAATTTTATAATTTGTTTTTATTTTTGGAGGTATAATATGCCAAAGGTAGCTTACTCTGAAGAAGAAAGAGAACAAATCCGCAAAGCTTTAATTGAAGTAGGACTTGAGCTTATGAGTAAACAAGGAATACAGCATACAACAGTTGAGCAAATATATAAAAAGGTTGGTATTTCGCGTACGTTTTTTTACTCTTTTTTTCCTACTAAAGAGGATTTAATTGTGGAAACATTATATCTCCAGCAGCCTAAAATTATATCATATGCTAAAAAACTTATGGCTGACCCTAATTTAAACTGGAAAGAAGCTGTTAGACAATTTTTTTATTCATGCTGTTATGGCGAAAAAAACGGCATAGCTGTTTTAACAATAGAAGAACAACAGCTTATATTTAAAAGATTGTCAAAAGAAAGCTATAATATATTTCGTGAAAGACAGGTTAGGCTTTTTGGTTCAATATTAGAATGTTTTGGCATTAAAGCGGATAAAGCAAAAATTAACCTTTTTACTAATTTAAGTTTAACTGTAATGGTTATACGCCGTGCTATTCCTGAAACACTGCCACTTTTTGTACCAGAAGCTGCAGAAGAAACAGTAAATTTTCAGATTAATGCTATAGTAGATTGTTTGGAAAAACTAAAGGAATAGGCATATTAACATTATACGAATATTTGTATCTGTCAGGATATTTTGTTTCGGCATAATATCTAGACAGATATATTTTTAAAAATAATAAATACAAAATTTATAAATTGTATTTATTTTATAAAAGCAGTGTAGCGGTAAATCATAAGCCGCAGCTAAATGTTTAGTAAATTATTAAATTAATAGGAGGGAAAAGTAATGGGATTATTTGGAAAATTATTTAAAGGGCCGGAAATTGATATGGAAAAAAGCAATGCAAATGCTGAAAAAATGCGTGTATTGTTTAACCATGTTGTGGAAAACGGTGACAAGTATAAATTGATATTTGGTTATACCGAGGATGTTTCTAGGTTTAACTATGGTTTTGTTCATGGAAGCAAAACAAAAATAGGAAACTTAATTGTAGGTTGGAATGAAGAAAACAAAGAAATAGTAGTTGTTCCAACAGTTCCGGAGCTTTCAGGCTGTGGTGAGCCTACATATTACCGCTGGACAGAAATTTTAAAGGCATATCGTAATAAATACCCTACAGACGCTTTTGTTATTTACCCTGACAAAAAAGGCTATATAGCTATTAACGCATATGACTGGCTAGAGGATGAGAAACTCTATGTTTACGTTTCTCAAGAAAAGGAACTTGCTGAATTTACTGACTTTTTCATGAATCATTTTGTAAAGAAGTGATATAAATGACGTTAATAGAAATTGGGGCTATACTGCTTTTTCTTTTGGTTTTAGTTATATTCGGCAATATATGGTTTAATACTGTAGAAAGTGTTTTAGATAAATTTAAAAGCATGTTTATGTCAAATAACGATGCACAAAAATGGCATGAATTTCCTGATAATAAGGATAAAGAGAAAAAATAAATAATAATTAAAAATTATTGTTTTTATCTAAAATGCAGTTTCTGTTTTTAAAACCAATGTATAAATAATAAAATACATAATTAATAAAGGCTTGGCTAAATTTTTGGCTAAGCCTTTTGTTGTAAAAAATCAGGTCTTTTTGACTTTAAGCTCTTTTATATGCTATACTTTTATAAAATTCTGCTGTGAAGGACGAATGTTATGAATAAAAAAGCTCTGAATGAGATTATACATCTTACTCAAGAATGTATTACACGTTTTTGGCAATTAGACCCGGAGTTTGCAATAAGTTATTTTGATAAAAATATTGTTTGGATTGGGTCTGCTCAAAGCCAATATATTCAAGGATATGAAAATGTGGTAAATGACTTCAGAAGTATAATTAAAGAATTAAAACCATGCCATTTGTTAAAGCAGGAATTTATTGCAGTACAAAACTCAGGAAACGCATGTACTGTTTCAGGTCGATATTGCACAACTACTGATGATGATGTTGGGTATTTTTTTCAGGTTCAGCAAAGATGTACTTTTGTTTGGGAATATGTAAATGGAACGCCTAAAATTAAACATTGCCATATTTCAAACCCAATGGGGGAATTAAAGCTGTCAGAAGGCGAGAAATTTGCCAATGCTCTTGGTGAGATGTCAAAAAAATACTGGCTGTACCGTATAAATGCCCTTCAGGATAAACGGCGTATAGTTATATGGGATAATAAAGATGAGGTCCATTTTCTAATGCCTGATGAAATAGTATATGTTAACGCAATAGGCAGAAACAGTATAATTCATACAAATTTAGGTACTGAAATTCGCAGCAAAAACGGCATTACGGATTTTATGAATAAAGCAGGTGATGATTTTAGTATTGTTCATAGAAGTTTTGCAGTTAATAATAAATATATATCACGTATTCATCAATACGAAATTATTATGGCAAACGGGAGCAAAATTCCTATACCTAAAAAGCGATATAAAGAAATTCGTGATGAGTTAATGAAGTGTTGCAATACTTAAAAAAACAGGTATATTCTATATGCCTGTTTTTTTATTTTTTGCGTTTTCGTTACATTAAAAATGCTTTTGGTTCTTAAAATATTGCGTAATAAAGCATTGTTTTGTATAATATTGTCGTCATATGTTTATGAGTTTTTATATTCCCAAAGCAGATTTTATTATGCCTTAATCAGTTAAAATAACTGTTTATGTGCTTGTTGTAAAATTATAGTCTAACTTTGTTTAAACCAACGCTGTATATATAAAATGCTTTGAATTATTTAATTGCCAGCAAAATCAACTTTTAATCATCATTAAAATATTTGAAAGTCTATGTAGTGTTTTATGTACTATGTCAAATATTATTTCTCCTTAATTAAAATTAAATTTATATTGGTAAAAACGAATGAGTTAAAGAATTTTATATATCTTGTTAATACAAAAAGAGAACAATCTAACAGCGTATATGTGTTTTGGAGGCTTGAGAAATGTTTATAAAGGAAGCAGGATACATAGAAATAATATGCTATGCCAAACAAGCCGGCATAAACATTGATGAAAAGCAATACCCTCAGGCCAAATATACAGATGATGAAGTTAAAAGCGCTGTGGACAAAATATGGAACAGCAATACAGAAGAATACATGCGTTTAATGAATATGGCAGAAAAGTTTGGGCTTTATCCTGCGGAAGTTTATTTTATTTTTCTTTCGCTTTTGCCTTTGTGGGACAGCCGTTTTGGTGATGTTTTTACTCTTTTTGGCGGTATAGACGGTATGCCTACAGAAATTCTTGCAAGAGACATGTGGGAAAAAAATCATAAAGAAAAGGCAACAGTAAGGAATAAAATACTATATCGCTTTTTTATTGAAAAAGAAGGCGGATTAAAGCCTAAAAGCATAGTTTCGTCTTATTTAAGCGGTATTTATGAAAATGAGGTTAGGGAACAGGCTATAGATTTAAACGGTGATATTTCACCAAGGGCACTGCAGATTTTTGAAAGTTTAAAAGATGTAAACCAAACATTTTTGTTTTATGGCCAAAAGGGAATAGGAAAAAGAACATGTTTTAAGCTTTTATCACAGTATAAAGGCTATGTTCCTGTAATAATTGATAATATTGATATTGTGGAACGTGAAATGTTTTTGTCGGTTGTTTACGGCAGAGCAGTTGCATTATGCAAAAGCAGTATGATTACTGCAACAGAAGATTATTTGCCATATATTCCGTTTTATATATGGATATTTGAACAAATGCCTACTTGCATTAAGGCCTGTCCTGTTTTCTTTTCACCGTTAAATATGCGTGAGAAATATAATATATGGAAAACAGAAGCTAAAAAATATAACGTTGAAAAATGTGTTGATTTTCAAGTGCTAGCCAATCAGTATAATCTAACTTACGGCGAAATACGGGATAGTTTCTATAATGCTGAAAGCAGACGAGCTGTAGATGGCAAAGAATATATTGATAAAAAAACACTTTATGCCGGTGTCCATGATGTTTTAAATCATCAGTTTGAAAGCCGAGCCAAAAGGGTTGAATGCATATATACATGGGATGATTTGGTTTTGTCTGAAAAAGAAAAATCAAAATTAGAGGAATGTTGTTTTCAGGTTTCATTAAGGCATATAGTTATGGAAAAATGGGAGCTTGGCCGGAAAAATGACTATGGCGGCATAACGGTTTTGTTCTATGGCCCGCCGGGAACAGGCAAAACTATGGCGGCGCAGGTTATAGCTTCTCAGCTGGGAATGGAGCTTTATAAAGCTGAGCTTTCATCTGTTGTAAGCAAGTTTGTGGGTGAAACAGAAAAAAACCTAAAACGCATATTTGAAGATGCGTCTAAAAGCCAAGCAATATTGTTCTTTGATGAGGCTGATGCTTTGTTTGGCAAGCGTACCGAGGTAAAAGACTCTCACGATAAATACAGTAATATGGAAGCCGCTTTTTTGCTTCAGGAAATGGAGCGCTACAGCGGTGTGGTTATACTAGCTACTAATTTTGTTGAAAATATAGACGAAGCTTTTAAACGAAGAATGAAATTTATTATAGAGTTTCATTTTCCTTCAGCAGATGAAAGGCGCTTAATCTGGGAAAAAGCTGTGCCGGAGGCAATGCCTATTGATAATGATGTGGATTTTGACTTTTTAGCTGAAAAATTTCAGCTTACAGGCAGTGGAATAAAAAATGCCGTTTACAGTGCGGCCTTTATTGCCGCCGCAAACCAAAAAACTGTAGGTATGAAAGAATTTATATTAGCTGTAAAACGTGAGTATGAAAAAACAGGAAAGCTTTTTTCTGTTGCTGAAGCCGGTATATATTCTGACTATATAAAACAGTAAAATACGAAAGGTCTTATGGCAATGGAAAGAGAATTCTGGAAAGAATCAGCATCATCTTTAAGGGAAAGCGTAACTCAGCGTAAAATTGAAAATAAAGAAAGAATAAATAAAACAAGTTATAAAGAAAGCTATGAGCAAAAAGACACATTAAAACCTTTGCGAATGTTGGAAAATGCTTACGGCAGGTATGTTTTCGGTACAAAAAATGATAAATATGCCATTATGGTAAGCCGAAAAAGCGAGTTTAAAGAAGAAACATTTGATAACAGCAGAGAAAAACTTAATGAAACCCGTATTAATGAGAAAAAAATAACGGGAGGCCGATTATATGCCGACAGCCATAAAAAAGAAGAAAGTGCTGTGATTTTTGAAGAAAGCTTTAAAAATGCCCCGGCTGAAAGAATATTTAATGATTTGAAATATGCGGCACAAAAAGGAAATAAGCTTACATTAAATGAAATGATGCCGCAAAAACAAAGTGTTGAGAAAAAAGTGTTTCAAAACATAAAGGCATCTGTTGAAATGCTTAATAAAAAAGACAATAAAGAATCAGAAGCAATACCGTTTTTTAAACGTGTTTTTAATATAGTTAATGCCGATGTAAATAATGCTGATGAGGGCGGAAATGAAAATGGCGAAAATAACGATGAAAACGGTGATTTATTAAATTAAGTGTAAACACAAAATAATGCGTAATTTATAAAAATAATAGAGCATTGATTGCTGTTTAAATACTAAGTTATTTTTTTAAAAGGCATTATTGGTTTTATATAAAAACAGAAAAGAAAGGAGGAACCAGTTCCTGATTTTAACACAGGAATTGGAAATAAAATGGCTGAATATTTGTCACCAGGAGTATATGTAGAGGAATTTGAATCCGGTTCTAAACCTATGGAGGGCGTAAGCACAAGTACTGCCGGCTTTATAGGTCTTGCCGAAAGAGGACCTGTGGAAGGAGTACCTCAGCTTATTACAAATCCAGCTGATTTTCACAGAATGTATGGAGGCTATCTTTCTGAAAACGAGTTTGGCGAATACCGTTATTTGGCATATGCTGTAGAACAGTTTTTCTTAAACGGCGGTTCAAGATGTTTTGTTTGCAGAGTTGCACCTCAGGATTCAGCTTGCGCTTCAGGTTTTATGCCTAATAAAGATGAGGCTGTTTTACAGCTTACAGCTAAAAACCCGGGTATGTGGGGAAATAATATCCGTGTTGTTGTAACACCTTCAAGCAAAGCTAAAACACAGGTATTAGAAGTTATTGAAACAAACGAAGGCAATAAATATCTTGTTAAAAACGGAGCAGGTTTTTATGCCGGAGATATTGTAATGTATACAGACGGCACAGAAATTGTGTATAATAAAGTCGTTAATAGCCGTGACAATGTTATTTCTTTTGAAAAAGAGTTTGACATTGATGTTGTTGATAAATCAATACTTCCTACAAAAATTATATCAACATGTGAGTTTGCAATGGAAGTAAGCTTTAACGAAATAGTTGAGTTCTATGACCAGATGTCTTTTAACGTAGAATCACCAAACTATGTTGATAAGAAAATGGCTAAATCTGATTTAGTAGAAGTACATTATTTAGGCGATAACAAAGTAGTAGAGCCGCCTTTTGAGCAGTTAGCAGGAAAAGAAGAGTCCGTAGGTTCTGCTGTATTTACAGGCGGAAGCAACGGCAGTGTATCAAACATTTCAGCAGCAGACTTTATAGGAGAGGATAAAGGCGCAGGCAGCAGAACTGGTATACAGGCATTTTTGGATAACGATGTTGTTTCGTTAATTGCTATACCGGGTGTTACTGACCCTAATGTTCAGCTTACACTTGTGGCACACTGTGAAAACACAGGCAGCAGATTTGCAGTACTTGATATTCCAAAAGACGCTAAAAAGGTAGAAGATATTATAGCTCACAGAAATATATTCGATACAAATTATGCTGCTCTTTATCACCCATGGCTCAAAGTTTTTGATCCGCTTGATAAGAAAAATATCTCAATACCGCCTTCAGGCTCAATACTGGGAATTTACGCAAGAAGCGATAACACAAGAGGCGTGCATAAAGCTCCTGCAAACGAAGTAGTAAGGGGCTGCATAGGTCTTGAGTGCCAGTTTAACACAGGTGAACAGGATATACTTAACCCTAAGGGCGTTAACCTTATTAGAGCTTTTGCAGGACAGGGCATACGTGTTTGGGGCGCAAGAACAGCAACAAGCAATAGCAGCTGGAAATACATAAATGTACGCAGACTCTTTATATTCATTGAGGAATCAATTAAGGCTAACACTAACTGGGCTGTTTTTGAGCCTAACGATGAAGTTCTTTGGGTAAGAGTACAGAGAACAATAAGTGTATTTTTAACAAATCTTTGGAGAGGCGGCTCACTTGCAGGAACTTCTCCGGAAGAAGCATTTTTTGTTCATATAGGCAGAGATACTATGAGCCAAGACGATATTGATAACGGAAGACTTATCTGTGTTATAGGTGTAGCACCTGTAAAACCGGCAGAATTTGTAATATTCCGTATTTCTCAGAAAACAGCAGATGCAGAATAATTAATTTAAAGCACGAAAGGAGTAAATATAAATGGCAGGCTATCCTCAGGCAAAATTTAGATATAAGGTTGAAATTGACGGTTTGGAGGCCGGTGGTTTTTCAGAAGTTACAGGCTTTGATGCTACAATAGAGCCTATTGAATACAGGGAAGGCGATATGACAGCTGAAACACCTATGAAAGTAACTGGTCTTAAAAAATACGGAAACATAACTTTAAAACAGGGTGTTACAGACTCAAGAGTACTTTATGACTGGATAACAACAGGTATAAACGGCGAGATAGAGCGTAAAACACTTACTATTACATTATTAAACGAAACACAGGCTCCGGCAGCTTCATGGCAGATAATAAACGCATGGCCTACAAAATATACAGCGCCAGACTTTAATGCTTCTGCTTCAGAAATAGCAATTGAAACACTTGAAATTGTTCATGAAGGCATGACAAGAGTATCATAATATAATAATAAAATGCAAAGACTGCACAAAGCACATATCTTATATAAAAAGCCGGTTTTTCTAATTAAAATACTGTTCCGGTTATGCTCATAGAATATTATTCGGCTGAATTTTATTACATGAGGCGGCATAAGAATATTGGCTTTTGTGCGGTCTTGTTTTCAAAAATGAGGTGAAATATAATATGGCTTTTCAAACAGAATTTGATTTTGTACTGCCTAAAGGTTATATAGATAAAGACGGAAATATTCATAAAGAAGGCACTATGCGTCTTGCCAATGCAGCAGACGAAATACTTCCACTTAAAGACCCAAGAGTTCAGCAAAACCCGGGATACCTTACTATTATACTTTTAGCCCGTGTTGTTACAAGACTTGGCTCTATGCCGGCTGTTGACACAAGGGTTATAGAAAATCTTTTTACTATGGACTTGGCGTATCTTCAGGATTTATACCAGAGAATAAACACAATGGAATTCCCTGTTTATAAAGCCGTGTGTCCTCACTGCAAAAAGGAGATAGAAGTTCCTATAAATTTTATGCAAGCCGGTCTATAAAAACATATCCGGCAGATAAAATATACGAAGAAGCAGCGTTTATAGCTTATTATGTTCATTGGAGTCATGATGAAATTATGAGTATGAGCCACCTTGAAAGAATACGCTGGTGTAATGAGATTTCCGGCATAAACCGTAAGCTTAATGATGAACCGGAGAATATGTTTAAAATTTAAAAGCGGAGGCGTTTAAAATGGGCAGCATACAAAATTCCATTGTGACAAATAACAATTTTATAGTTTCACTTAATCTTTTGGTATTCAGTTTTTCAAAAGTTACAAACATAGCCGGTAATATAGAAATGGAAGCTGTTGAGGAAGGCGGCTATAACGACAGCCCAAGAATACTGAGAAAACCAAAAACATCATTTGACACTTTAGTCCTTGAAAAAGGTGTGCAGACATCCAGCATGGAAGTAAAGCTAAAAGTAGGCATGGCTATTAATGCAGGCGCTATAATGGTTATGCATAACGGCAGTATTGCCAAAATTTATGCTTTTGAATACGGTTTAATTACTAAATGGGAAACAAACGGACTTGACGCTTTAAGGTCAGATGTTTTTATAAGACGTATTGAAATATCACATACAGGTTTAATTGAGGTTTAAATTTTTATTTGTTATTAAGTACTAAAGAAGGGAACATTTATGAGAACAACTGCTCGTAATATATCTCAAATAACTAACTTTATATCGCCTGCTGTTTTTAAACTGACTTTAGGTACAGCAATAGAAAACGGGGATATTTTCATGTTTCCGGAGCCTTATTTGATATTAAAAAAAGAACAGGACAGTGTAGGCTCAGAAGAGCAGGTTTATAATTTGATTTCCCAGATTTTTAATTATGACATTAAAAATAGAAACCTATATTTTGTTAAGCTTGAAATGCGAATGCTTCTTCAGGAGCTGAAAGAAGCTGTAAATGCTGTTACAAGTGATAGCAGAGAATTGATAAATAATATTTATAAAGAAACTGCCGAAATCATATCGCATGACGGTTTTATTAATAAAACTGATTACTGGAACAGCCGCATTGAAAATATTAAAAATAAGGCTGAAACTATTATTAATGTTAGTAAACAAAAAAATAATCAGTTTAATAATTATAGTTTTAAGCCAAATATTAAAAAGCTTAATTTTAATTTATCAAAAGCAAAATCATTTAAAAATGTATTTAATACAGCCAAAAATATAAATAATATTTCTGTTTTGGGAAATAGCATTTTTAAGCCTGTAAATTATATTATTACATCGTCTAATAGAGAACCTTGGCAGAAAGACGCCTATGAATTTTATAATATATATAAATCTATGAGGGAAAATGAGAAGAAAGAGTTCCTTAAAACTATTTCAATGACTGAATACGATATTGCTTCAGTTAAAAGAATGACAAAAGAACAGTGGAGTGTTTTTTTGCAAAATGTGCTTCCTCAAGTGACTTTATATATAAAAAAATCTGAAGATAATGTTAATTTGCAAAACTATATTGAGCAAAACCATAATTTAAGCTATGTATTAGATATGACGCAAAACCAATGGCTTGATTTTAAAACTGCGCTTTTAAATAGTACTGATAATAACTTATATAGTTTAAAACAGTTTTTTAAAACTACAGCTGAAGAAAAAAACTCACTTACAAAGTGGGAAATAGAAAAACAGCAATTTATTAATTTTGTTTATAATAATAAATATGCGCCGTTTGTTAATGAAGCTGTTAAGTCATCTGAATTTTATAAACATTCGATTAATGAATTTAATCAAAATATTATGTATTTTTCTGAGTCAGAAACTGACGAGATGTCATCAAAACTTACAGAATGGATGACGTATTTAACAGAAAGCCAGTGGAATGAGGTAAAAACCGTTATAACAACAAATACACAAGCAGAGTATATAAAACCTGTGCTGGAAATTATAAAAAACCAGAAATCAGAAGAAACAGAGCCGCAGTTTTCAGCAGAAAAGCGCAGTGTGATAGAATATATCAAAAACAATAAAAAAATCAGTGTTGATATAATTCAGCAACTTAGCCAAAATGAAGAAATAAAAAAAGAACTGACAGGCTGGGTTGATTTAAAAGTATTGGAGAAGAAAACAACGGAAATTGATGAAACAGTCCGCAAAAATATATCAAATGAAAATTATGAGATAAATCAAAATCATGAAGAAATAAACCAAAACAGGGAAGTAATAAATAACATATCATCACAGTTAACTGATTGGCTATCCTATTTAACAGAAAGCCAGTGGAATGATATAAAAAACGTTATAACAACAAATGAAGAAGCAGAGTACATAAAACCTGTGCTGGAAATTATAAAAAACCAGAAATCAGAAGAAACAGAGCCGCAGTTTTCAGCAGAAAAGCGCGGCGTAATAGAATATATCAAAAACAATAAAAAAATCAGTGTTGATATAATTCAACAACTTAGCCAAAATGAAGAAATAAAAAAAGAGCTGACAGGCTGGGTTGATTTAAAAGTATTGGAGAAGAAAACAAGGGAATTTAACGAAACTATCCGTAAAAATATATTAAATGAAAATTATGAGATAAATAAAAATCCTGAAGAAATAAGCGAAAATAGTGAAGTAATAAATAACGCGTCATCACAGTTAACAGATTGGCTATCCTATTTAACAGAAAGCCAGTGGAATGAGGTAAAAAACGTTATTGCTACAAATGAAGGAGCAGAGTACGTAGAGCCTGTGCTGGAAATTATAAAAAATCAGAAATCAGAAGAAATAGAGCCGCAGTTTTCAGCAGAAAAGCGCGGCGTAATAGAGTATATAAAAAAGAATAAAAAAGTTAGTGTTGATATAATTCAGCAACTTAGCCAAAATGAAGAAATAAAAAAAGAACTGACGGGCTGGGTTGATTTAAAAGTATTAGAGAATAAAGAATTTAAGTTAAATAAATATAAAACAAATACAAAAGCTGAAATAGAAAAGAATTTTTTAAACGCCCAAAAATCCGAAGCATCCGGTTTTTATTTAAACGGGAAATATATAACCAATTCATCAGAAAATCTTGCTAAATGGATGGAATATGTTACAAAACCTCAGTGGAACGATATTAAAGCATTTATTAATACACAAAATGATAATGAGTATTTAAAGCCGGTTTTGGATAATGCAAAAATCCAGTCTGCGGAAAATGATGAACAGGTTTTTAAAGAGCAAAAAAAAGAATTTATAAAGCTGATTGTTAATAATAAGGAGCATGCCGGCAATTTTATAAAGCTGGCATTACAAAATAAAAAAATAAATGCCATTATAACTGATTTAGCAACAAAAGCTGAAATAAATTCATTAAGTAAAACAGAAGAAATTTATAAAACCAGTGATGTAGAAAAAGTACTTGCTTCAAATAAAGCGCAGATAACAAAAGCAAATAACGAAACCATTAAACGTATTACAAACTGGGTTTATAATACAGAAGTTAAAAGTGAAGTTAGAAATAAAGTTAGAAAAGAAGTTAGTAATAAATTTAAAAATGAAGTTAAATATGAAGAAAATACTTTGTATGATGCATCTGGCATAAACAATATGTCTTTTGAAAGAATATATCAAAAGCCAAAAGAAGCCGTACCTCAAATTATAAGTAAATCATATACAGCTAAAAATATAAATTCAGCTTATACTGATGAAAAAATTAATACTTCAATGGCTCAGAACGGCAATTATTTTTCAAAGAATTTAATTAACCGCATTAACGGCGGCACTGCCGAAAATGAAATTAGTCAGTATACAACAGCTGATTTAGTTATAGCCAAAAGCAATAATACTAAAGGAGCTGTAAAAAATCCAGTTAAAATGCCGGATATTTCAACTCAGGTTCAACAGGCAGTAAAAACACAAGTAAACGATATAATAAAGATTAATAAAAGCTCAGAAATTCAGCAGAGCGAAAATAAAACAATTTATGAGCTTACAAAGCGCATTAACTTACAGCAAAAAGAAATTGAAAATATTATAACTAACCAACGACAAATGCTTAAAATAACGGATATTTCTGTAGTTGCTGAAAAAGTAATGAATCAAATGCAGTCTCAGCTAAGACTTGAGAAAATGCGCAGAGGACTTTAAGAAAGGCGGCTGAGCCAATATGGGAACGCTTAAAAAAGCCAAAATTATAATATATAGAAATAACGGAAAAAGCAAAGAAGAAGTTGAGTGCTCATTTAACCCGTCACAATACACTATAAAAAGCACAGCCAATTATAAAGAAGACAATTCTTTAGGAACGGATGTATCAAGAATGGTTTTTTTATCCGGTGCACAAAAGGAGTTTACCACAACACTGTTTTTTGACAGTGAAGGAGAAAAAGGCCGCTCACAAAGCTTAATAGGCATAGCCAGTGCCGTTGTTGGTTCAAGCGGTTCTGTTAAGCCGGTAACGGATATAATGAAAAAAATCACATCAGCAGTTCAGGTTTCAGGCAGTGACCATAAACCGCCTCTGGTTTCTTTTATATGGGGTAACTTAAGTTTTAAAGGTGTTATTACTTCCGTAACGGAAACATTTACAATGTTTGATACATTTGGTAAACCGATACGAGCCAAAATGGATTTAACCATTAAAGAGGCGCAGGAAGAAGGCTTGACTAAAAAAGCAGAACCTTTTGAGTCACCGGACAGGACTAAATACAGAACCGTTCTGGAGGGGACAAGCCTTTGGAATATAGCTTATGAGGAATACGGCGACTGTGAAAAATGGCGTGTTATAGCAAAGGCAAACGGCCTTCTTAACCCGCTTAAAATATATCCGGGGCAGGTATTAAAAATCCCTGCGCTTTAATTATTTGTAAAAGGCGGCGAATATATGGGATTAATGGACGGCAGCTATACATACAGCGAGCTGAGAGAAAAATATAATGATTTTACAACACCAAAAGTTGAGCTTAATATAGGCGGCGTTTCGCTTCTGGAGCAAAAAGGCGTATCAGTAAACCAAGTTCAGGTTAAGCTTTCTGTTGAAAATGCCGGCAGTGCATCATTTACCATAAACAGCGGTTATGATTATGAAAAAAGCAGTTTCAGCAGTGTTTTAAAAGATAAGGCTGTACCGGGTAAAACCGTAACAGTAAAGCTTGGATATATGTCTTCTTCTTTAGTGGTATTTAAAGGCTTTATAGCCTCGGTTGATATACAGCTTGATGTAGAAAACGGCATATTTTTTACTATTATGGCTATGGATGCAAGGCGGCTTATGATGACAGATAATAAGCCATATGTTTTTTATAATAAGACTAACTATTCGGATATAGTAAAAGCAATAATGTCGCGTTACTCAGCGCTGTGCTCTTTGGACTGTGACGCTACCGATGATAAGCTGAAAGATGCTATATGCCAAAGAGAATCTGACTATGATTTTATTACTAAAAAACTTATAGAAAGCGGAAAGGTTGACCGTGAGTTTTTTATTGTGGCAGATAAGGCTTATTTCAGAAAGGTTCAAAGTGTTAAAACACCTATATTAACACTTGGGATTAACAGTGGCCTTAAAAGCTTTAACCGCAGTTTAAACTACCTTAACAAGGTTTTTGAAGTACATGGATATAATCCGGATACTAAAACACATATTGTTGCATCAAGCACTGCTAAAAACGGGGATAATCAGGTTAATGTAATTAAAGCCGGTATTGAGGTTGTGGCTCTTCCTGACTGCAAAACACAGACAGACGCAAATGAAGCGGCAAAAAGTATGGCTGAAAAGGCAAAAAGCGAGAATAAAAAAGCCTATGGCACATGTATAGGCCTTCCGGAAATTGTGCCGGGAAGATTTATAAAAATTTCCGGTGTTGACAGCCTTATAAATAAAAAGTTTTATATTACAGATGTAACCCACACAATAAATTATAACGGGTTTTTAACTAGCTTTACTACGGAGGGATGGGAGTAATGGATTTTTTTGACGAACTGCTTAATGTTGAAAAGAAGGCATCCACAGCTCCTGGGTTAGTATCAGGAATAGTGCTTGAAAATTACAATAAAGAATATCCCGGAATGGTTAAAGTTGAGTATGGTGCAGGTGAAGCGGGAAAAAATAAAAGCGGCTGGATTCCTGTTGCGTCTTTTTATTCAGGAAAAGACTACGGCTCATATTTTCTGCCGGAGATAGGGACGGAAGTTATAATATCTTTTATTATGGGCAACTGGGATGAACCTGTTGTTATAGGCTCATTATGGAATAAGCAAAGCCCTATACCGGCGGACTTGCCTAATGAAAAAAATATATATAAAACAATAAAAACAAAAGGCGGAAGTCAGGTTAAATTTTCTGACGAGGATAAGAAGCAGTTTATAGAAATAACAACTCCTTCCGGAATGAAAATAAGTATTAATGATGAAAAAAGCAATGTATCTATATCAGACAAGGATAACAAAAACAGTATTATTTTAGATGCAAAAAACGGCAGTATTTCACTTAACGCCAATAAAAAAATAGAGCTTAAAGTAAATAATAAAGCTATAGTTACTCTCGAAAGCGATAAAGAAACAGTTAGTACCGGCTCAGTAGACATAAGCGTTAAACAGAATTTTAAAGTAAACGGCCAATCGGTAAGTATTAAGGGAAGCACTACAGAGGTAAACTCCAAAGGTTCTTTAAAAATAAACTCCAGCGGTATAACGGAGATAAAGGGCAGTATGGTTAAAATAAATTAAAGAGGTGGCATATATGGGAGACAATAAAAACGGTATGGAGTTTTTGGGAACAGGATTTAGTTTTCCTGTTATGCCGGATGCGGCAACAGGCCGCTTTATGTCATCATCCTTTGAGGAAGATATAAAAGAAGCTATTTATATTATATTAATGACTAAAAAAGGCGAACGCCTTATGCGCCCTGATTTTGGCTGTGGAATACATGATTTTGCTTTTGCCTCTCTTGACTATACCACTGTTTCGCAAATGGAAAAAAGTATAAGGGAAGCGCTGATAAAGTGGGAACCTAGAATACGCGATATTTCAGTAGAGGTATCTCAGGATACGCCTCAAGACGGAAAGGCTTTTATTTCTATTTCTTATGTTGTTCGTTCCACTAATAACCCGTATAACTTGGTATTTCCGTTCTTTATTAATGAGGGTATTGAACTGTAAGATAAGAAAGGAGGTATGCAGATGGATAAAATACCAAATATAAATAATGACAGCAAAGAAACAATAATTGAACAGATAAGGCTTTTATCACAGTCATATACGCCGCAATGGCGCTTTGATGAGTCAAATCCGGATTTAGGAACAGCATTAGCAGTTATTTTTGCTGGTATGCATGCGGATACTTTATCGCGGTATAATGAACTGCCTTTAAAGTGGCGCACGGAGTATTTTAATAATCTGCATGCTTCTTTGCTCCCGGAACAGCCGTCTTTTGGATATGTTTCGTTTAATACTGTAAGTGAGGAAGTAAACGGAACTGAGCTTCCTGCCGGAACAAAGCTTACTGTTGATATAACAGACAAAGCTGGAAACATAATACCAGTTGAAACAAGAGATGATGTTTTTGTAGCACCGTCGCATATTCAAGCAATATATGAAAGCAATGACGCTTTAGATTATATAGGCAAGCTTTGGGATGAAACTGAAAATAAGAATTTCTGTATGTTTGGCTTTGACGGTGAAAATATTCAAAAGCATGCTTTTTTAATGGGGCACAGCGATATATTTGCCATAACTAAAGGCGGCGAGATTGAAGTTGAGTTTTATACAGCAGACAACCATGTCCTGCCGGAAGAAATACTATATAAACTTAGTTCAAGAGGTAAGTTTTATTATTCAGCCGAAAACGGTTTTGTGCCATTTGAAAAATTTTATCGTAAAGGCAGTGCTTTTGTATTTGTTAAGTCAAGCAGTCAGCCGCCTTGGGCCAAAACTGATATAGACGGTGTAAATCAGTATTGGATTAAATACGAAATTGATAACGGAAAAGCGCTTTATGACATGGCTATTGGGGATATACGGCTTAAAAGCAGGGCGGCTATGATACCGCCGCAGTCTGTATATGCCGCCGGAACAGAGGCAGACAGCCGTGGCTTTTATTTTCCGTTTGGAGAACAGCTTTCGGTTTATGAGGAAGTTTATTTTTCATGCGACGAGGCTTTCAGCAAAAAAGGCGCTCTTATTACAATGTCTTTTTTGTTGGATTATACAAAGATACCTTTAAACATTACAGAAAAAGAAGAAATAGACTGGCGCTTAATTATGCCTAAAAGTGCTGTTAAAGTAGAGCCGGAGTATGATGTTACTATTTCTAAAGTAATATGGGAGTACTTTAACGGTACAGGCTGGGCAAGGTTATTTGAAGATAGCAGATATGACAGTGTGTTTACCCCGGAGCAGTTTACAGGCAGACAGAAAAAAACACTGCGCTTTATTTGCCCAAATGATATGTCATCAGCTATAGTTAATTCAGCAGAAGGCAGGTTTATAAGAGCTAGAATAATTAATTTAAACAACAGGTTTAAAACAACAGGACAATATGTAACTCCTATGATTTCGGAAACATATTTTTCTTATGAATATGAAGGAAAAGGTGTAAACCCAGAATTTATATATGAACAGAATAACGGTGTAGGAAGTGTTAAAAGCGCCCAAAGCTGTTTAAGCCAGCTTGGTGGATACAGCCCTATACGACCAGCTGGTGATAAGGTTCCGGCTGTGTACTGTTGTTTTAGTATGCCGCTTATTAACGGGCCTATACGCATATTGGCGCTTTTGGGCAATTCAGGCATTTGGCAAAGACCACGTTTGAATTGGCAGTATTTTGGTGGCGGGAAATGGCGTGATATTAATGCTGCCGATGAAACACGAGGCTTTGAAAACAGCGGGCTTATAAGCTTTAACGGCGCTTCAGATTTTGAAAAAACACAGTGCTTTGGACAAGATGGTTACTGGATACGTATTCAGGATGTTTCCAACGGCTATAATGGTGCCGAAAAGGAAAATCTGCCGCTTGTAGAAGGGCTTTTTATTAACAGTGTTAAAGCTTGGACATTAAGAACAAATGTAGAGGAATACATTACATTTGAGAATTTTGAGTCTTCCATAGAGTTTCAGCTTTTAAACCGTCCGGTATATAATGAACAGGTTTGGGTAAACGAAACCGGAACACTGTCTAAAGGTGAAGAAATAAGGCTTAAAAAAGAAGGCCGGCTTATGGTTACAACCGATAACGACTTACAGGCGCAAACTTGGGTGCTATGGGAAAGAACAGATAGTTTTTATGATAAAGCCGGTGATGGAAGAAAATACATGTTAGATAAAGGAAATGGTATACTTACATTTTCTGCCGGCACTAATTATCGTCTGCCGCCTCCGGGAGTTGCAAATGGTATATACGTAAAAATGAATATAGGCGGCGGGGAAGAAGACAACATTAAAAAAGGTTCTGTAAATGGTATGGAGTTAAACTATGGTTTTATAAATTCCGCATATAATCCTGTAGGTTTTGCAGGGGGATGCGGCAGAGAAACTGTTGACGAAGCCATAGAAAGAACAGCCAGGGCTTTTAAACATCATTATAAAGCTGTTACGGCGGAGGACTATGAAAAGTTGGCAAAAGAAGCCTCAAGAATGATACACAAAGCTTTTTGCTTTACAGGCATAACAGCTGAAGGCAAGAAGAAAAGCGGATATATTACGCTTGTTATACTGCAAAAGAATTTTGAAAACAGTCATTACTATTTTCATTCATTAAAAGAGATAGTTATGGATTACTTGAAAGATAAAGTTTTTGGAAATCTTATTGCACAAAACCGCCTTCAGATAATATCACCTGATTTTATTGAGATACAGGTGGGCGCTGACATCAAGGTTGATGACTTTAACGAAATTTTCAGTTGTAAACGTAGAATAAATGAACGCCTTAAAGAATTTTTAAACCCTGTTAGCGGCAATTTTAATTCAAAAGGGTTTAATGCTGGAGCAATGCCAAGCAGAAACCAGATAGAAACAGTTATTAAGGCCATACCTTCGGTTAAAGAGATAAGTAATCTTGTTGTATCGGGAAAAATACTTAAAGGCGGAGAAATGATAGAAATTAATACGGAAGAAATAAAAAATTTCCCGTTTGCTCTCCCTGTAAACGGAAATCACCGAATTTTTGTAAGGACAGAATAAGGAGGCTGGGCCAATGCTGCCTGAAATAAGCTTGGATACCACTAATTTTGAAGAAATTGTAAAAAAAGCCAGAAGCCAAATTGCTGAAGTGTATCCTCAGTGGACGGACTATAATTACCATGACCCGGGAATTACTATTTTGGAGTTGTTCGCTTTTTTAAAGGAAGCACAGCAGTTTTATATAGACCAGATAAGCGATGATATGCGCAAAAAATTTCTTCAGTTAATTGGAATCAGTCTTGCAAAAAGAAAATCCGCCATAACAACTGTAAGAATTAATACCACAAAGCCAACATTAATTCCGGCTGGAACAAAATTTTATATTAACAGCTTGTGTTTTGAAACCACAGAGGCTGAAAATATACCGGCAAATATAATAAAGGCTGTAATGGTAAAGCCCAAATACGGCAACGTATTTAAGCTGGATATGCTGCAAAAAGACGATATGAGCGGTATGGTTATATACCCATTCGGCAAGAAAACAGGTGTTGGAAGTGAGTTTTATATATGCCTTAAAAAGAGCCTTGAAACAGGTAAAACATACAGGCTTTCAATATTATTAGATGAGCACTACAGTATTAAAAGAAATCCGGTTAAAGATATAAGCCGGTTTATACCACTTTCTAAAATAAAAATTACATATTTTGATTATTCCGGGGAAACCGAAATTTGTGCCGATGACAGCACTTTGGGCATGATTCGCAGTGGTGAATACAAATTTTCAATTAAAAGTGATATGGCCTATTCGGTTAAAGACGGAATAGAAGGATATTTTATAAAATTTACACTTATTGAAGACAGTTTAGATGTTGCGCCTGCAATAAAGGATTTCAGCTTTAATGATATAACGTTGGTGCAAAGGGATACAAAAGCTATATTTCTTGATAAAAGCCAAGTAGAATTTTGGCAAAGTGATAATTTTAAAATTGATTACTACGCTTGGAACGAGATTAATGGATGCTATATTGAAACAACAGCCGATAAAGCGGAAAAAGCTGCTCTTTATGAAAGCAATTTTTATAAAAACCGCATTATAGCTATAGGCAACGGTCTGCCTAATCAGAAATATGATTTGACTGATAAAGGTGTTATGTCCGATTCTTTTAGAATATTAGTTTCAAGCGTTAAAGATAAAGGGTTCATGCGGGAATGGGTTAAGGTTAATGATTTTGACAGTTCAGGACCGGATGACTGCCATTATATAATTGATGAAGATAATAATTGTATTTATTTTGGAAACGGCATAAGAGGCAGAATGCCGGAGGATGAAATAAGAATTATATCATGCCAGTTTAGTGCCGGAAGCGGCGGAAATATTAAAGCGGGGCAAGAAGCCAAAAACGATGTACTGCCGGAATATGTTTATGGCGTAAGCACTGTGGATTCAAAAGGCGGTGCTGAGCCGGAAAGCTTGGAGGATGGCTTTTTAAGAGCGCGTAATATGCTCAATGATGATGAAAGAGCCGTAAGTGAAAAGGATTATGAAAAGCTTGTTATTAAAACCCCGGGACTGCGTATTTGGGACTGCAAGGTATTGGATTTAGCAAACTTTAATGATGAGCATTATAAGAACGAAGTGCATATTGCTGTTAGGCCATATTCAGAAAATGGATATGCAGTTTTGTCAGATGCATATCAAAAAAACATACTAAACCAAATTATGGATAAACGGCTTATAGGCAGTTTTGTAAGGCTATATTCACCGATTTATATAGAGGTATCGGTTTATGCCGAGTTGCGTGTAAATCCGCAGTATATTTATGCTGAGGAAAAAGTTGAATCTGTTGTAAAGAAATTTTTCTTAAAGCTTAATGGTTTTGGCCCTGTAATTAATTATGGCGCATTATTTGCCAGTATAGACAGCCTTGAAGAAGTAATGGAAGTATGCATGTTGTATATTGATGCCAGAGGCGGCGGAATTTCGAGAAACCGAAATGGAGATGTGCTTTTGCCTCCTCTTGGTGTGTTACTGCTTAAAAATGTGGACTGCATTGTAATTCGTTAATGGATTAGGTGACTGAATATGAAATATTTTGTTTTTAATAAGCCTATGGACTACAAAAGAGGATATATGAAAGACTGTTTCTGTACTGAGCATGGAATCAGTTTACCTCAAGGCTGTGAAAAAGGTGTATTTTTTTCAAAAATATTGGATAGCGGTGAAAAAGAAACTTTATGGCACAGAATGACCTGTGATATACCAACTGCTAGGGTAGGTGTACGGTTTTGGCTATACTGCTCTGACAAGAGGGAAACAATTTATAACGGCACAAAAACAGATATAGAAGATATATTATTTTCTGATATTTCACCAGAGTTAAAAAGAAAGGCATGCGGTTCTTTTTTAAAAGAAAATTTTCTTAATCAGCCGGATACATTGCTTCATGGCATTAAAGGAAGATACTTTTGGTTTTGTATAGAAATCTATTCAGGACAAGAAGAAAATGCCGGAGTTGAGAACATATTTGTTTATTTTCCCTATAAAGGCTGGATAAATTATCTTCCGTCTATTTATCAAAAGAACCGTGAAAGCGCAATATTTTTGGATAAATACCTGAGCATTTTCCAGTCGTTGTATGATGATTTTGAATATAAGTACGAAAGCAGTACTGTTATGCTAGAGCCGCTGTCATGTGATACAGCTTTTCTTCGATATATAGCCAAATGGCTGGATATTACAAATACCAATATTTGGAGTGAAGACAAGCTGAGAAAGCTTATACGTAGGGCGCCTAGTCTTTTTAAAAAGCGTGGTACACGCAGTGGATTAATAGAAATTATTGAGCTTTTTACAGGGGAGAAACCGTTTATTGTAGAGCAGTGGCAGGTAAGGCAATTTAGGCAAAACAGTGAAACAAAAGAAGTTTTGGACAGGCTTTACGGAACGGATGAGAATGTATTTTTAGTTTTGGTTAAAGAAAAATACTGCTCAGGCAAAAGAGAGCAGGAGGCACTTTTAAGCTTAATTCAAGATATGTCACCGGCACATACTCAGCCGCGCCTTGTGGCACTTAGACAGTTTATAAGTTTAGGCGGACATACTTATTTAGGAATTAACAGCGCTCTTGGTTATTATAAGCCAATGCGCTTGGACGGACTTTCTTTGGTATCCCTTGCATCGGTAGGAAAGAATGAATAGAAGGAGGACTTCCGTATTATGAACAACCTTAAATATTTTCCTTTTGAAAGAAACAGATATTATTATGGTAAGCTGTTGACTGAACAGGATTTTATACAGGAACAGAAATATTTTAATGATAAAAGACGCTTGCATAACCGTTTTCTGCATGGTGTTGGTATTGCGGCCGGTTTGCGTGTAGTTATGGTGGATGAAAAGAGCATTTCAGTTGAAGATGGGGTGGCTTTTGATTTTTCAGGCAGAGAAATATTAGTTGATATTCCGTCAGTTTACCGCCTTTCTACTATTGACGGATTTGACGCTATTATGGAAAACAGCTATAGGGATTATGCATATTTATGTATTTCATATGATGAACAGGGGGAGTATCCATCTCATAACATAGCTTCAGGAGAATTTAAACAGGAAGATACATTTGATAAAACGCGTGAAAAATATCATCTTTATTTAACCGATAAAGAGCCGGACAATAACGATATGACATTGGAAGGCTTATTTGAGAAAAAAGAGATTATATATGAGGACTATCAAATACGAATTACACAGATATTCCCTTTAAGCGTAACAAGCGGCGGTGTAATGGAAACAACTATAGTGCTTGAAAATATAGGTAATGCTGCACAGATTTCAGTTGACATAGAGGAAGATATTTCAAAGGCGTTCTGCGGCGGTAATACTGTTTTAAAAGCTAAGTGGGATAATGTTATTGTGGAAAGAGGAGAAAAGCAAAGCAAAACTTTTGTGCTTCAGGCTATGGAGCTGGAGTATGGCAGTGTAAGTATACATATTGTGCCTGAAAATATAAAAATTCAGGAAGGCCGAGAAGTGCTTCATCCGCAAAATAAAAAAACAGTGGAAGTTCCTTTAACTCATTTAGATAATATCCAAGCTATGACAGAAAGATATTTTGAGTCTGTAATGGAAAAAAATGTGCGCAATAATTACCCTCAAGGTATATACCTTGCCAAAATCTCACTTATTAAAATAGACAGCTCTTATATGATAGAAAAAGTAACACAAGTGCCGTTTAATCAATACTTATACAGTACATTCCTTTTAATGGGAATAACAGGCGGCATAAGGCAGGAACTTAAAGCATTAAAAAACAGCTGTAAAATGCTGGAGACTGAAAATAAGCCAGATGAAAAAACAGCAGTTAAAGAAAATATAAGTACAAGAAAAGCACAAGGTGTTGTTCAAATTCCTTTAGGCATCGGCGGAAAACGCGAGCAAAGCTTTTTCTCTCATGAAATTATACATGGTCTTGGTATAGGCCCTGTTAACATTGAGCTTTCAATACAGCAGGATGATTTAATGTATTTTGGTTCAGGCGAGATTTTTGATGATATGGAAGTATGCGCTGAGCTTGCGGCAAGACTTGACACATCAAAAGGGTCTTTTGTAATTGGCGTAAGGCTTACAGAGCCTACAAGCAGACAGTTTATTAATGTTTGTTGGAGAGCTGAGGCAGATTTTATGCCGGAGGATGATGAAAGCGAAAATAGGTATATGTATATTGTACCTAATAAGCTGGAATTAAAAGTTAGGGAATCATATTATTTAAAAGCTATATGTGAAAATATGCCGTATGCCACAATTATTTGGCGTGTCAATGGTGAAGAAAGCGGAAGCATTGCTTCTGACGGAACATATACAGCACCTAACATACCAGGAGTTTATGAGGTAACAGCGCAGTGTCAGGAAGCGCCGGAAATTAAAGCTTCTATATTTATAGTTGTAAGGGAGTAATTATAAATGATTATTAGAAATCTTACCAAAAAATATATGGTAACGCAGGAATATCTGGGCAATGAAGATGTGCGCCAGTATATTTGCTATGAGCTGGATGTGCCGGAAAAAAGCCAGTACTGCGCTGTATGCCAGAAACTTTCATCCGTAAGGGGTGAAGAGATAAGATTTCTTATGGAAGAGCTGAAAAATGAAAATTTTTCAGATTTAACGGATTTTTTTATAAATGATGACTGTTTGTACGTACTCCTTAAGCATCATGTTGGTAATAATTTAGGGCATAAGATTGCATCTGAAAAATGCAGTTTAGATGAAAGGCTTGAGATAATTAAAAACCTGTTGGAAAAGATACTTATACTAAACATGCCGGTGTATTTTTTTGCATCGGCCATGGATGTAAGTAGGATAATAATAACAAAAAGCAATGAAGTTTATTTTACATACGACTGCCGAAATATAGTTGAATTTGATTCAGTTCAGTTCCAAAATGGTGCTAAGGCACTTGCCAATGTTATAAAATTTGTATTTGCTTATGAGCTTAAAGAACGTTCTATGCCTGAGTTAGAAACTTTTGTTTATAACCTTGGTAATAACGGTATGACAAAATATTTGGAAATTTACGAAAAATATTGGCAGGTATACCAAATTTATTTCGGCATAAAGCAGGAAGACTTAGAGCCGAGAAGCTTAAAGTTTAAAATTTGGGATATTATCAAAAAAGTCGGTTCTTTTATTAAAAAACTGATACAGCCGGCCCTTTTAATGCTTGCGATAGGATACCTTATTGTATCTATAATGGGTGTTTTATCTGAGCATGGTGTTAATGAGAACTTTAAATCAATAGGTACTGTTATTGTAACAGATAAAGATATGGGATATGATGAACAGTCAGCTACTGATAATTCATCACAAGAAGCAGAGACGGAAAAAGCGGATACGAGTGGAGTTGAGTAAGGCATGAAATTTTCAAGTTCGTCAAATTTCAAAGACAGCATGGATATATACATAAAACGTATGGGCAGAACAATATTTATGCCTTTGTCAAATGCTGTGCGTAAAGTTAAAACCCTTGCCCAGCCAAGCTCTATTGCAAGACGAGCTACAAATGATGTTATGCAGGAGATAAAATCAATTAAAAAAGCTCCGCAGAACATTAAGGCTTATGTTTTAATAGGTGAGCATTATGTGGCTAAAAAGCTTCTTTTTCTGCTGCTGCTTTTTATTATTGTACTGCCGGCGCTTTTTTTAAATTATGCTTACCCAATTATTGAGCAGAAGTTTCTTGTAAAAACAATGCCTATAGATTCAGATAAAATACCGGGTTACAGCGGAAAGGTACGCCTTATAGACAGAAAAAGCGGTGTTCTGCGTTTTGAAGGCGTTCTTGAAAACGGCCGAATAGTAGGCTCAGGCACTGTTTATGATGAGCTGGGAAATTTAGTTTACAGCGGTTCTTTGCAAATGGAGGCTTTCGACGGGTATGGTGAGCTGTATTATCCTGACGGTGTATTAGAATATATGGGCAATTTTGCAATGAATGAATATGAAGGAAACGGAACACTGTTTTATGAAAACGGAGAGAAAAAGTACGAAGGTGGATTTACTGCCGGGCTTTATAACGGAAGCGGAGTACTTTATTACCCAACCGGCGTTAAATTATATGAAGGCGGGTTTACTAACGGTGTTTATAATGGACAAGGCAATCTTTATGACACAAAGGGTGTACTTGTTTACAGCGGTGGATTTTCTCAGGGTACGTTTTCTGGAATGGGTGTTTTATACAGCAACGGCTTAAAGTGCTATGAGGGCAACTTTGCTAACGGCCTGTATAGCGGAACAGGCACCCTTTATCAAAACGGAAATATAATTTATCAAGGCGAGTTTGAAAATGTGCAGCCTGATGTAGTTGTTGCTTATGACGAAAACGGCATTATAGGGCCTTTGGGAGAGAATGACAATACAGGCCTTATAGGCGGCAATATTGTATTAAGGTATGAAGACGGTACAATACGATATGAAGGCGGTTATGAAAACGGCAATTTCCAAGGAGAAGGTAAGCTCTACGACGAGAAGGGCCAGCTTGTATACAGCGGCAGTTTTGAAGAAGGTTTAAAAAGCGGTTCGGGCAAAGCTTATGAAGAAGATGTATTAATTTATGACGGCCAGTGGAAAGATGGATTATACGACGGTGAAGGTAAGCTTTATAACACAGATAACGGTTCTTTAGTTTACAGCGGAGGCTTTGCAGCAGGCGTGTATGACGGAAGCGGAACGCTGTATAATGCTGAAACTAATTTTAAAGTTTATGAAGGCAGTTTCCGTATGGGACAATACGATGGTGAAGGTACGTTATATGATGCTAACGGAGCCGTAAAATATAAAGGCGGATTTTTACTTGGACAGTACAGCGGTTCAGGTGTGTTGTATGATTCAGCTACAGGAGCTGTAATTGAAGAAGGCGAATTCCGCGGCGGAGTTCTTGTAACGCCTAAAGAAGAATTAGCTGCTAGTGATGAACAGCAAGAAAAAGATAGCGCTGATGAGAAAGAACAAACGGACTCAGCCAAAACAGAAGGAGATAGCTCTAAATCTGATGATAGTTCATCAGAGAACGCATCTTATGAAGAAAAACAAAATACGGATACTCAAACTTCAGAAGATATTGAAAGTGAAAAAGCCGATAATGAAATTAATAATTAAAACATGTCATTTAAGCTATATAATTTATTGTCTCTGCTATAGATTGATTTGTAATTTAAGTTGTTAAAGGGGATACCTATGGGAAGATATACGGTTATTGCTGATATAAGCGAAAAAATAGTCAGCTTGCTTTGCGACGGGATGGTTCCGGACTTGATACCGGATAAAAACGGTATAGGTCTTTGCGGGCCAGATGAAAAAGGTGATTTTTCTGTTGGCATTTATTTGTATGATATTGAAGAAAACAACGATTTTAAACGAAGCGGAATGATTAATTACAGTTACGACCAGCAGAAATTTCCGCCTGTTGTTTTAAGCCTGTATTATATGATTACGGCATATTCTGCCAGCGACATTAAATTTAGAGCTGTTCAGGAACAGCGTATTTTAGGCCGCGTTATGCAGATACTGGCGGATAACTCAATAATAAGCGGAGAAGATTTCGGCAATGATACCATGGGTGCAGATATTAGAATAGAACTTTTGAATTTAAGTACCGAAGAAAAAATGAAGTTATGGAATGATACTACTAAGCCTTATAAAACATCACTTTGTTATAGAGTTACTCCAATAGAGCTTGAGTCAACTAAGGCAAGAAGAATAAGCAGGGTAACTGAGTTTACAGTAGAGCTTAAAGATAATGCGGAGGAATAAAGTAATGATAAAAGATAGTTTTTCCATACGTGTTCAGGCTGTGCTTAGATTGTTTGACAGTTTTACATATAAACCAGTTGATAAAAACTATATTGTTTTTTCATGCGACGGCAATGCTAAAATACTGCCTAAGGAAGAAGGATTTTTTGTAGTGGTAGGCAGTGAAAAACCAAAACACATTACTGCTAAAAGTGCGTTTTATAAAGACATGAGTATAGATTTATATTCAAAAGAAGATAATACTGTGCTTAATTTATGGGCTGAGCCAAAAAAAGGCTATTCTTTGGCAGGAAATATAGCTTGGATTAAAATATCGGCAAAGCCGTATGAAAAGATATATGCTTTTGAATATGATTGTGAAACGCATATACGCCTTTTGGAAAATGCGAAAGAAAATGATGTGTCTTTAAAAATATATCAGGAAAGAAAGCTTAATTTAGACGGAGCGGATATGCTTCTTTATTCAAAAGAAAATGCAAAAATATTTGAGATAATAAGTATTAAATGCCTAGAAAACGGCATTTGTAATTTGAATAAACCTCTTAAAGAAAGCCATAAAAAAATAAAAACCGGGCTTTATAAATTAATGACTGCTACGGCTGATGAATCTGGAAATTGTGAAATAGCTGTATTAAAACGCAGTGAAAAAGCTAAATATATTATTCTAAATTCTCAATGCGAAAAAATAGATGAAATAATTATGCAGTTTTAAGGAGATGAGATTTTATGCCTTACGGTGTGCTTGGTGGAGCGGTTTTGCAGTGCAGTTTTGGTATGGCACCTTCTGTGCTAAATGTACTGCCGCTTTCAAGAGTTATGTCTTCAGTGCCTATGGCTTCGATTTCTGACTGTGTGCCTATGGTTAATATTATGCCTTTTGGCATGTGCTCCAGTATGTCAAATCCTACTGTTGCATCGGCTACGGCTGCGGCTTTTGGTGTTTTAACGCCTATGCCGTGTCTTCCTGTTATTGCAGGAACTTGGGTGCCGGGCTCACCTACAGTTTTAGTTGGCGGCAAACCGGCACTTAACCAAAACTGCAAGCTTACTTGTGCCTATGGCGGCATAATAGAAATCAAAAACCCCGGCACAACTAATATTCAAGTTAAATAAAGGCAAAGTGTTCTGATGTTTATTATTTTCAGGCAGTAATTATAATTTTCTGTTTCAGGGATGGTACATATGGTTAAAAAATTAGCTGTAATATTTTCTATATTCATATTAGCTGTAATATCGGTATTTTCATACCGTTTTGTTTCAAATTATAGTATACATAAAATTCAGTCAGTTAATATGGCTTATTGCCAAAATGGGTATATTTACGGCATAGACATGGCATCAAACAAATACTATATTTTTCGGTATAATATTGAAAGCGGTGAAAATGATTATTTTACATACCCTATAGAGTATAACGATAATATGGTAGTTTTAAATAATATGGTTATGGGAAGCGATGGTAATATATATATTCATCGCGAACAGTATGAAACAGAAAGAGAAGAATATGTAGATACTATAGATTACTGCAATTTTGATTCAGGAAGCCTTGATACATTATGGAACATAACAGATATAACTGATGAGCCATTTTTTATTTTTAATTTTGATAAACAAAATAACACACTGCTTACTACATTTGATTCATATAATTTTATAATAAGGCAGTACATTCTTAATTCAGATAATACTTCCAGTAAGATAAGCGAAACCAAAATTCAGAATTCGGCGTATTTAATTTATGGAGGAAGCAGCAGGTTTTTTATTTTAACAATTAATGGTGACATAAGCACTATTGACGAAACGGGCAAAGAACGTATGGTGTTTATAAATGACGGTTCACAGATAGGTACGCAAAATGTTAATTATGAAGTTGATGAAAACGAACTGCATTTCCTTAATCTTGATACAGGCTATAACTATAAAATAACAAAAGAAACGAATTATGAAAAAGTTGAGCTGTGTTTTGACCATAAAGTAGCTTACGCAGAATCTTTTAACGCTTCTAAAATGTATAACATAAATGAAAATAACGGAATATACTGCGGTGTTTTGCCTTTAGAAGACGGAAGAAATGTTCCGGCTATATGCGGCCAAAAAGAGTATGTTTTAGATGAGCTTACTTGGAGTGACGGTCAGGTAATTTTTGTTTCGGCTGTTATGTCTTTAAGTATTTTTGCTGTTTTGGCAGTATATGTTTATATTTTTTATAGAATTTGGAACCGAAAATATGGCGCACCTGTTTTGGCTATAGCAACAATGCTTATTATACCTATTATAGCAGCAGGAACTGCGGGATTGTTTTATTTTATAGATAAACAGCCGTCTAATGAAAAAGAACAGAAAATTCAGGAATTGGCTGTAATAAGCGAGGAAATAAAAGAAAATATTAATATTGAATTATTTGAGCTATACAGGCAAAAAGACAGGCTTACAATGGATGAGCTTTTGAGAGTGAATAAAAGCTTTAAGAAAACTCAGGACTTGAATTCATTGGAAAGCAATAGCGATGAATTTGATAAGAATATAACGCCTAATATGTATTTTTATAAAAACGGAGATATTTACAGCCTTTCACATTACTATCAGTTGGGCGTGCCTGTAAAGTATCAGGTTACATCTAATGTTTATGACTGTTTAAAAGAATCTGCTGAAGAAAATAAAGTTGTTTATACGGAATATAACGATATATCAGGAAGATTTATATCAGTATTTACGCCAATTGAAAACAGCTCAGGCGAGGTTATAGGTGTTCTTGAAGTTAGCGAAAATATAATTGTGCTTGAGCTTAATATACTTAATAATGCCATAACAATCAAAAAACTTCTGCTGACGGCAGCGGCTGTTATATTTTTATTAATTCAAATAGTTCTTTGGATAAATACAAGGTCGCTCAAAGTTTTAAGACAAGCTATGGCAGAGGCGGCAAATGGCAATCTGCACGCAAGAGCAAATATTAAGGGAAATCATGAAATAGCTGTTATTGCCGATAAATTTGACAAAATGGCCGAAGTAATAGAAAACAGAGTATCAGAAATAGAAACTTTCCAAAAGAAGTATGAGGCTTTTGTGCCTTCTAAGCTGTTTTATATTTTAAGAAAAAACGGAATAAAAGGTGCCTTTGCTGGAGATGGAAAAAACTTTACAGCAACTGTTATGGCTGTTAATTCAGCAGGATACAAAACGGCTGTTTTAAAGAAATATAACGAGGTGTTTTCATACAGCAATAAATATCTGCCTAAAGAAATACCTGTTATTCACTCATTTGGCGGAGTTGTGCGCCGTATATTTGAAGGCGGAGAAGAAACAATTTTTACAAAAGAAGCTAAAAATAACGCAGCCGAATGTGCCATTGAATTAATGCAGAAACTTAATGACAAAAACGAAGGATTCTGCATAGGTATTGCAAAAGAGGATTTAAGGTTTGGTGTTATTGGCCTGCCGAAAAGAATGGTAGCCATTACAATTTCGGAACATGGAAGCCTTTCTTGGTTCTTGCAGAAAATGGCATCTGACTTTGGCGCCGGAATACTTATATCGTCAGGTGCGGCTAATGACATAGAAAACTTTTTTAAACGGTATAGCACACGAACAATAGGCTATTTGTACATAACAGCGGAAAACCGATTAGAGGCAGTTTATGAAATATTAAACGGTGAAAGCCAAGAACGCCAAAGGTTAAAGCTGGATACTAAAGCTGAGTTTGAAGAAGGTGTAAAGCTTTTTATGGCAGAATCTTTTATGTATGCCAGAAAACGATTTATAAATGTTCTTGAGCGCGACAGCAAAGATAAAGCCGCAAAAGAGTACGTTATATTATGTGATAAAAGCATAAAAGGCGAGCCTGTTAAGCCTTGGCTTAGAAAGTTTTAGAACGGGGGTAAAACTGTGATAGGCGGACGGTTTTTAAAAAAATTAAAATTGGTTTTGGTATTGCCTGTTATAGTGCTGTCCGCGATATTTGTTCACGAACTGCCTGTTTGGGATATAGGATACGTTAAACATACTGTTTGGGAAAATGGTATTTTATACGGTGCTGATGAAAAAAACGGCAATATACGTATTTTTGCCTGTGATGAATATGGCAATAATGCATGGATTAAAACTGTATATTCAGCAGATGACAAAAATGCGGCATTATACGGCGTGGAGCAGTTAAGTATATCAGAAAACGGTATGTGTAATTTGCTTTTAAAGTCTAAAGAAGTAACTGAACAAAATAAATATGTGTTTATTAGTTATGACTTAAATAAAAAACAAATTGCTGAAAAAGAAATTGCTGATATTACTGAGGATAATAATGTATACATAAAAAAAGAAATAGGCAGTGATACATGGTATGTTTCAAATAACGGTTCCGTTTGGAAAAACGGTATAGGAAACGGAACTTTGTTATTTTCAAATGACGGTAGCACTATTTCAGAAAAAAACAGCGCTTACACATTTGGTAAAGATGGTTTGTATTTTTATAACTCAGAAAATAATTCATTCTATATAATACCTTACAGTGATGGAATTATGAAGAATGCCGAAAGTATACCACTTGATACCGATATAAGCTCTTTTGGCAATCTTATTTCGTTAAGCGAAGCAAAAGACGGCACGTGGACAGCAAGTTTTTATAATAATGACTCACATATTTTGCCTATGGTTATGGGTAAAAGCATTGAACCTATTGAAAGGCTGAATATTCCAGCACAGCAGGCGTTTTTTATAGTTATTGCATTGTCATGTGCTTTAATTGCTCTAATATTTATTGTTTATATTCTCATTAGAAAAATACGTAAATCATTTCCTACTGAGCTTAAAATAATAAGTATTTCTGTGCCTTTGCTTATATTAAGCTGTTTTGCAGTTAAAATAGCAATAGAAGGGCTTTTAAAGGACGATGTTGAAAACCGTATTTTTTCACAAATGCGCTATACAGCCGGCACTGTTAATAATAATGCCAATTTGCAGTCTATGTATTTAGAAGGACAAGCTGTTAACGTATATGAAAACATAGCTGACAGCACAATACATGATGTTATATACAACTATAAAGGTGAGCTGATAAGTGATTTTGAAGGATTAATAGGTTATGTTTCGGTTTTAGGTTATAAAGACGGAACTTTTTTCAGTATGGATACAGGCAGACTTTTTTGTGAGCCTTTAGTTTTGTTGGATAATGAAAATGAATATAAATCTATTAATAAAGCCTGTGAAATTAAAATACCGGTAAAAAGTGTTATAAACACTTATAACATGGGCAAATGTTTGGCTTTGTATTATCCTGTAATTCAAAATGATGAAGTAACCGGTATTATAAGAACACTTTATATGGAAAAATCCATAACAGAAGATATAAGGGAACAAAAACCGCAGATTATTTATAATATATTTATTTTCCTATTTGGTATAGTGCTGTTTTTGGCAGTCATTAGCTTTTTGCTTCTTAGGCCTTTAAACAAAATAAAAAGCGCTTTGGCAGATTTTTCTGTAGGTATTGATATGGAAGAACCGGAAAGCGGCAGAGGCAGCGAAATTAGCGAAATGATGAATTTATTTTATAATTTGACTGTTAACGTAAAAGAACATTTGTATAATGTAGACCAGCTTAAAAAGGCATATGAGCCTTATATACCGCAAAAGCTTATAAGTCTTTTTGGGAAAAATGACATACGCCAAATATCTACGGAAGATGAAACAACAATAAAAGACGCAGCTATATTAGTTTTAGATGCTATGGGATTTTCTAAAGCTGTTTCAAAAGCTGATGTTCAGGAAATGTTTTCGTTTGTTAACAGCGCATTGGAAAAAATAGTATCAGGCGTAGAAAACGAAGGCGGAGTTGTTTTGCAGTTTACCGATACAGGTATGTTTGCTTTTTTCCAAAATATGCCGGATAAGGCCTTAAAAGCTGCTGTGGAAATACAAAAAAGCTTGCAGTGCCTTCCTAAAAAATTAGGCGGTGAAAAAGGTGAAAAAATTGTATTCAGCGCCGGTATGATTTTGGGCGATATAAATGTAGGCGTAATAGGTGCAGAGGACAGAATGGAAATACGAGCAGTATCACCTGAAATGTCCTTTGCAAGATACCTGCAAAAAGTAAGCGGCATTTATAACCTTGGCATATTGATTGATGAAACATTTAAGGATAGTGTTGAACGGTTTAATGAAAAAGAAAACATAAGACGCATAGGCAGAATAAGTTTTTCCGGAAACATTAAGTCCAGCAGGACAATATATGAGGCTTTTGGTGGGCAAATGCCAGAAATTGCAAAGCTGAAACAGCTTACTAAAGAAGATTTTGAGTCTGGGGTTGATTATTTTCATTCAGGTAATTATACCAAGGCAAAGGAATGTTTTATACGTGTTTTACGCATGAATAAAGACGATATGGCCGCAGGACGTTATTTAAAATTATGCAGCGACAAATTATCGGGTAAAGAAAAAGGGATGAACGCTTTTGAACAATATTAACTGTGGGATAAACAAGGATAATAATATACCATACCTTTGGGATAGTGAGTTATGGTCTGATTTTACTGCCGTAATGGAATATCTTCTTTGGGCCGCATCTGAGAAAGAAAAAATTATAAATCAAGGAGAATTTGCCGATGCTTTTTGCCTTAATGTAACAGAAGAAATTGAATACGCTGAAGAAATTATTAAGCGCAGAATGAAATTGTCGGCAATAAGCGGCATTAAACTGCATACGGCAAAGTTTTTTGATGAATTTAAACTTGAACCTATAGAACGATTTGCTATTGTACTTTTAGGCTGTGCCGGAGCGGATTATGAGTTTAATTTTGTATTATCCTCTGAGGAAAAGGCTAAAAATGTTCAAACCCCTACAGTTGAAATGATTTTAAGGCTTTATAGTATGCTTGGAAAGCCCGATTTAAAAGAAACAGCGCTTTTAATTGATATTAAAGGCAACTTTAAACTTTGTATTGAAGATAATGCTTTAAATAAAAATAAAACTTTTGTCCATGAAAACTTACGCCTTAAAAGCGCACTTTTATCATATCTGCTGGGTGAGAGCTTTAATGTTGCATATAAACAGCCGCATTTTAATGAGCCTTTGCCGGAACTTTTGATATATAATGATGTGCTGGAAAAGGCTGTTAATGTGGCTAATAATTGCAGTGTTACACATAAACAAACTGCACTATATATACATGGAATGAAAAAATCCGGCAAAAAGCTGTTAGTTTCACACTTATCGGAAATTATAGGCCTTCCTGTGTTTTTCTTAAAATGGGATGATATTGTTAATATGCCTGATGATAAAAAAGAAAAGCTTTTTGATAACATAAGTATTAAATTGCGTCTTGAAAACGGGTTCATGTGCCTTTACGGAATACCTGACTTTTCTGATGAAAAAGAATCAGGTTACTGCGCTCTTTTTTCTCAGTTAATTGGTATAAGCGGTTTTACGGTTGTTTTGGGCGAAGGCAAGTATTATTTTCCTGTGTGGCTTAGCCAAAATTTTATATCTCTTGAATTATGGGACCTTTCGGCAACTGAAAAAATTTATGTTTGGTCACATTACAGCAATTTATATAATGCTGGCAATGATGTTGATTCCAGTTTAAACGGCAATAAATATGTTATGAGTGTGGGCGAAATAGAAAACACATTTTCAACAGCATATCTTACAGCAGTTTCTAAAAATGCTGAGTATGTTAAATCTGAGTATATAACCGATGCCGTAAAGCAAAGAGGCATGGGAAAGTTAGGGTCTTATGCATCGCTTATTACAGGCTCTTTTGTGTGGGATGACCTTATTGTAGATGACTATATTAAGCGACAGATGCGGTATATCTGTAACCAGATAAAATATAGGAACGTTGTTGGCGAAGAATGGGGTTTTTTTGAAAAGACACCGTATGGCAGGGGTGTAAGCGTACTGTTTTACGGCCCGCCGGGAACAGGCAAAACTATGGCTGTGCAGATAATGGCTTTTGAGCTTGGCCTTGAGCTTTACCGTATTGATTTATCCAAAATGGTAAGCAAATATATTGGTGAAACAGAAAAGAATATATCTGCATTGTTTGATAAGGCAAAACACATGAATGTTATACTGTTTTTTGATGAAGCCGATTCGCTTTTTGCTAAAAGAAGCGAGGTAAAGGACTCTAACGACAGAAATGCCAATGCCGAAACAGCGCATTTACTGCAAAAAATGGAAGAATACGACGGAATGGTAATTCTTGCAACTAACCTTGTAGACCAGATTGATGATGCTTTCCGCCGAAGAATTAAGTTTATGGTTCCTTTCAGATTTCCGGATGAGCAAACAAGAAAAGAATTGTGGCATTCTTTAATACCTAAAAAAACACCACTTGATGAAGGCATAGATTTAGACTTTTTTGCAAAACAGTTTGAGCTTTCAGGCAGCCAAATTAAGGAAATTTTGCTTAATGCGGCATATATAGCTGTTTCTGACAATAAACCTCTTGGAAATGAGCAAATTAAAGAAGCCATTACATGGAACTACATAAAATATGGAAAACAGCTGACTAAAGATGATTTTGGTTACCTTGCCTAAATACAGGGGGGTTGAAAATGGCAAAAACTTTAATTAATGAAATGGCAAAAGATAAGCCGACTGTTTCGGCAATAGAATTGGCTTTGGCAAGGCACGAAGCTGAAGACGGTGTAGACTCTATGGAGTTTGAAACTGATTCAGAACTTATGGAACAGGAAAATGAAATGCTCTATCAGTTCATAAGAAACAGGAATTTAACAAGAAACTCAAACAAAGTATTTTTCAAAATAAATAACAGACCTATATTTGGGGCTAAAGGTCAGCATATTAAAGGCGGCGCTATACCGCTTTTTGCCGGTGCAGCTATTGATTTGTCTAGCTTAAATGCTACAGGTGAAAAAAAGTTCCTTAAACCGCCTGAAGCAAGCGGTAAAGGCGGTATATTGGCTATAATGCCGCAAAAGTTTAATCAGGGCCTTACACTGCCTTTTAATAATATTAAGCTTAAAGAAAATTTTATAGATGGCGATATTTTACTTAATAACAGAAGCGGTTTTCATGGCAGCCATATACGTTTAACGGCTGAAAAAATTCATGTTACAATGGATAAAGCCGAGTTTGTTAATCCAAGACTGGTTTATACAAAAAAAGATGAAGAAAGCTCTGTTCCTGTTCCAGAAGACGTTTATGTAGATGAGAGCGGAATAACACCTAAACTGCTGACAAACTATTTGCGCCTTAACGCACCTGAAGAAGCGGCAACTGATACTACTGCTCAGGAAGAAACACCTGATGAAGTGCTGGAAAAGGAATTGGAATATAAAGCACCTGACCGTATACTGTTTATGGCGCCCGGCGGAAGATTCCGCTCAAAACTAAAAGGCATAAAAATGGGGTGGTACGATAGTTTTTCAGTTGAGCGTAGAAACGGCGGTCTTGTGGCTATTATAGTAGTTAAAGGGAAAGAAAATGAAATTGATATTAGCGAAACTGATGTTGAGCATAAATATACCGCAGATAGCTTAACTGTTGAATTAGAAGATAAAATAGGTATTTTAAACGGAATTTTAGGTTTAGCCGGATTTGATAAGGCTGAAAACGATACAAACGAAATATGTTACAGGGATTTGGAAATAACAGAAGACGGTATATTCTTTGGCTCAATTAGAGATTCACGCCTTGGTGTGGATATAGGCGATGATTGGGAATTTAAAATAGGCAATACAACAGAATTTGAATTTTCTAACCTCATAATTGGCAAAGATGATGACGATGATGACAGCTATTTTGACTTAGCAACAACAGTACTTAAATACTTTAATATTATAAAAGATGACCCTGATGAAGAAGGCGAAAGCGAAGAAGAAGCCGAAGACGAGAACAATAAGTTTAATTACAGCGTTACGTTTTTAACTTTTCCGGTTATTCCTGGCTTGGTTTCGGTAGATGCAAAGTTTAACGCAGGCGCAAGTGTAGGGTATAAAGTCAGGGGCTCTGTTAACAACGTTGCAGGGGCTTTAAAAAATCAGCAGTCCGAAACATTTGGCCTTGACCTTGGTGCAGCTATTACAGGTAGTGCCTATGCAGGGCTTAAAGCCGGTATTACAGCAGGACCATCATTTTTAATGAATGTAAGTGCCAATATAGGCGCAAAAATAGCATTAACCGGTGGAGAGGGCAACAACGTACTTTCAGCCGGAGTGCATACTGAGTTTAAAAAAGGCCGCAGAGGAATGCCGCACTTTGAGAAAGTTGAATTTGATGCTTTAGGTGAGCTTAGGCTCAGAGCCCTTGTGGAAGGAAGCATAGATGCTCAAATTTTAGGCTGGGAAAAAACGCTTTGCAGCTATACTTTCAAGGATTGGGAGCTTGCTGCTATTGCGGCTGAAATTAAAGCCACAAAACAAAACGGACAAAAATGGCAGTCAGAAGCCAGTATGTCTTACAGGGCCCTTGCTGGAAAGGTTAAAGGTGGCCTTGAAAGCGGCGACGATTTGGAAAAGATGTTTGAAAAAAAGGACGCGTCTTACGGCAAAAAGGTCTTTGATGCAAGCCAAAGCTCATTTGAGGATGCTAAAAATATACTTATGGCCTACCATGACAAAAGCCAGCCTATGTTTGTAAATTTAAAAGATGTTGGCTCAGGTTTTTTAAATATGAACGATGCCATAAGGGATATTCAGCGCAGGTTTTATGTTCAGCTGCGTGACAACGAAAATGCTATAGCTATTCAAATGCAGGAAGTAGAAGATTTAAAAAAGGATAAAGACTACAAAAAAGTCGGAGATAAAATACAAAGCAAGATAAACAGACATTCAGGTAATATTGCAACCATTGCCCAATCATTGGAAAAAATTCAGCAGAATTCGACGAACTCTAGCATACCAACCAGCACACCTAGCGCAAATTTAATGGATGCCTATGTGGCAGGCGGCGGCAACCAAAAAGGTTTTGATGCTTATTTAAGAGAAAAGTCAAAGCGTCAGGCGGTAACTGTTGATTCGCTTATCAGTTATGAAGTGAGCCGAAGAAATGAGCTTACAAGAAAATCAAACGAGCGAATAGAGCAGATGCGGGCCTTTGCCAAAAGCCTTGGCGTTTCGGAGGGCGATACAACTAAAGGCAGCCAGTTGTTAAATAAATACAAAAGCCTTGGCGGTAAGGCAATAAATAAAGCGGCTTTTACCGATATTTCTGCTTTAAGAAAATATGAGGAAGAAAGATTAAGAGAAAAAAGTGCAAATGTAAACAGCTATGCGGCTGAAAAGTATAGGTCACATGTAGATAGAATAAACGACTTATCTGTTGAGTTCCCAGAAATAGTTAAAAACGGTTCAAATGTGCCTAATGCCCAATTTTATAAATACTATGTTGATGTATTAGGTGCAAAGCATTTTAAAAATATATTGGATACATATTCCAACAGAGAAAGACTTTTGGCTTACGAGCGAAGTATTTTAAGTCAAAAATTAATTTCTGATGAAGATGGAAAAAATGCTTTTGAAAAACGTGGCGAAATAAGGGAACTTCAGACTTTAGGCGTAAGGGATAAAATACAGCAGGCCAGACTTGAGGAGCTTGTTGCTACTGGTATAACTCAAATGTCAGGTGATAAAAAAGCATATTACATGGCCGCAACTACTGATGACTTAATAGAGGCTTTAATCCAAAGTGATAGAGCAGAAGCTTTAAAACTATTGATTAAAAGAAAAAAAGAAGAAAATAAAAATAGCAAAAATAAAAAATGGGTATATGACTCCATTAAAAGCGAATTAACAATTGATGATATTATTGAATACGAAAGAAACCGTATAGCAAGCCTTGAAGGAAAAAAGTTTGCAGCTGATAAAAAACAAAAACACCAAGCAAGGCTTAACTTTTTAGAGATGAAAAAGAACGAAGCCGAAAAAATACGTGCGGAAGACCCACAGAAAAATTCTGAAAAAGCAGAAAAAATATTATATGACGCTATACATCAGTATTTTAGTTTTGAGAATAAAGCTACAAGCTCAGCAGGTTTTTTGGATAATGTAATTGAGCTTGCTGAAAAAGGCGACCCATCGGTTCAAAGGTTATTTAGAAGTGAACAATGGATTCCTGATGAAAGTAAAGATATTAAGGCTCTGCGCAAAGAAAGCGGCAGCATATATGAACAAATTAGGGCCTATGGCAGAAAAAGTGGAACTAAAATAGACCACGACAAAAATAGGGATATTTTAAAAACTTATTTAAAGTCAAAAGGCCAGAGAGAATATACAGCCGAGGATTTGGACAGATACTATACATACCAAATTCACAGGGCAGCAGCGGCGGACTTTGGGTCAGACACCAAAGCGGACCATGTTGCTGTTTTGGACGCTATTGAAAAAATAAACGACTATCCTGAAATGCTTAAAGTGTATAAAAGTATGGGCAGAGGCAGCTCATTTTTGAAGCATGAACAAAAGGAAGCTGGCAGCTGGGTTACACCTGATATGATTTTGGGATACGAAAGAAACAGAATGCAGAGCATTTATCAAAAACATTATGACCGTATTGAGGCTCTTAAAGCAGCTGAAAATGGAACAGATGAAGAAAAGGCTCAGGCAGCTAAAGAATATGCCGAAACAGCAAAGAGATTTGATAAAGTAGGCGGTGACATCAGCCTGCAAATTTCGCTTAACGACATTATAGCAGCAGAGGAGTTGCGGCAGTCGGTTAAAATGTCAATCCATGATAGACGTATTGAGGAGCTTATTTCAACAGACGAAAACCTGACGGATGAGGACAAAATTCGTGCATATGACGGTACTCGTTTTGAGCCAGCCAAAGAAGAAGTTGAAAGGATATATAATGAGCTTTATTCTAAAATAACTTTCGACCCTAAATCAATGGCAGAAGAACTGACTTCTTATGAAACAAAAGAAAAAGAAAATCAGGAAGATATGCAAAAGAAATGGAAGCAGCTGGAAACAGACACATTGGATAGGATTATGCTTTTGGCTCAGCAGTCGGAGCAGTGTCTGAAAGTTATACATGATACGGAAAATGTTATAAATAACCCAAGCTCTGTATTTGCTAGTGAGGAAAGCACAAACGAATATATCGAAAATGTACTTGATAAAACACAAAATGATATAATGAGTATTCCTAAAGTAATTAAAGATACTGAATAATAACTATTAAATGGAGGAATTGCAATGACCGTTCGTGACGGATTTTTGGCATTTGCTGAAAAATATAACCTGCCTTTGTATGAGAAAAACGAGAACGGAAGCGATATTTTATCTTTTTATATAAGTGGTGAAAAGGGAAAGTATAACGCTTTTGCCATGTGTATGGAAGAAGAAAGGATGCTGGCTTTTTTTGTTGACTGCAATATAAGGGTTGAAGCGCAGAATAGGGCACTTATTAGTGAGTATCTAATGAAAATAAATTATCAGCTTAAAACAGGAAGTTTCCAAATTGACCCGAATACAGGTGATATTAGTGTGCGTACATGCCAATATATATATGGCAGTGAAGATGAGCAAAAGGCATTAATAGAACAAATAGTACTCCTTTCTGGTATGATTGCTGATAACTACTGCCATGATATTATAAAACAGCTTCCGTAATAAAAAATACTAGTCTTATAAAATTATAATAATAAAGACAGAGCCGAAAAATAGGCTCTGTCTTTTAATATTAATTATTGATTTTTAATTAATTCTAATTACCAAATTTTAACTCTTTTTTCAGGAGAAATATACATTCCGTCTTTTTCTGTAATACCAAAAGTATCATAAAACTCACTGGAGTTTGAAATTAGCGGATTTATTCTTGTTCTGCCAAAAGAATGAACATCGTTATTTGAAACGTATTCAGCAAATTCTCTTGTTGTTGCAAAAGAGAACATTCTTGCAAGACTATAATAAAGCTCTTTATAGTCAGGGTCTTCCAATCCGGAGGCTATTTCAAGTACACATGAAAGTGCGCCTTGGTCAGCTACGTTTTCGCTAAGTGTAAGTGTTCCGTTTATAGCTATTCCCGGAGCGTATTCATAACCGTCGTAAAGCTCAGCCATTTTATTGCATAATTCAACAAAAGATGCATAGTCTTCTTCTGTCCACCAGTTAGCTGCATTACCGTTTTCGTCATACTTAGCGCCGTTGTTGTCAAAGGCATGAGTTATTTCGTGAGCAATTGTAATTCCAACTGAGCCAAGATTATATTCGTATGATTTTTCAGGGTCATATATCGGTTTTTGCAGAAATGCCGCCGGGAATGTAATGTCGTTATAAGATGGTGTATAGAACGCGTTTACTGTAAAAACAGGGGTTGCCCATTGAGTTTTATCAATAGGTTTGCCTTGGTTGGCTACCATATTATCTTTAACGGCTTTTAATAAAGCTACTTTATTTGAAAAATATGAGCCTCCTTCTTCCACAGACTTAATTTCTACATTGTCCACAATAGATTCCCAAGTATCAGGATATCCAACTTTAATACCCATTGTATCAAGTTTCTTTAAAGCCTGTTCTTTTGTTTCATCGCTCATCCAGTCAAGGTTTTTAATGCGGTTTTTATAAACGGCAATTATGTCTTCTACCATTTTTGTAACATCAGCTTTTGCCTCAGGTGAAAAATATTTTTCGGCATAAATTTTACCTACATACTGGCTTAAGTTGTTCTGTACTGCTAAATTTGCCATTTCTTCAATAGTATATGAACCGTCAACACCATAAAAATCAGAATTGAACTGATTCATTAAATCAATAAAGTCCTGACTTAAATAACCACAAAAATCATTGAATAATTCTAATTTTGCTTTAGCCTTTAATACATCAATGTTGCTGTCGTTAAAAAGCTTTGCGTATTCCTTAGTAATTTCTACATCGGATATAATAATTTTATCTTCTTTTTTAAGACCGGTTGCGCTAAGTACTTTTTCCATATCAACATTTGGGAATAAAGCTGCTATCTCATCAAATGTAAACGCGTTGTTTATTTGGTCAACATCGCTTTGGGCTTCAGGTGAAAGCTGTTTTTCTGCAAGCTGTTTGTCAAATTCAAAAATTTCTTCAGCTGTTACACCGCTTTTATCACCTAAAAGAGCAAGACGGTCTGTTATAAAATCAAAATAAAGCTGTTTGGTATCTTCATCTGCATTTGAGTAAAAAGCTTTATCCATATCCGGAGTGGATATAGCAAAAAATAAGTTTGTTTTTGTAGAGTCTGTGTAATTAACTGATAAATAGAAATCCATAAATGAATATGTGCCGGTTTCTTCTTTTAAAACTGACTGCATTGAAATTAAATCATCTATATTTTCAGCACTGTCAATTAAATCAAGATAAGGCTTTAAAGGCTCATATCCGGCTTTGTTTCGGCCGTCCATATCCATTACAGTTTCGTATAAGTCGGCTATTTTCTGTTCCGGAGTACCTTTTTCATGTGGTGAAGATAAAACCTCATTTATTATATCTTCTGTCTGCTCCATAACTGTGTCTGATAAGTCATAAGTAAGACCGGATATTAAGCGTCCCGGCTTAATCTCACAGTTTTCAAGATATTCTTTATTTGCGGTAGAATAAAAATCGTCTTTTTCATTGCTTCCGTAAAGAGCAAACATACGGCTTATAAAAAGCTTCATTTGACCTATTGTAACATGTTCGTCAGGTGAAAATGTGCCTTCTGATGTGCCTGTTACTATTCCGGCGTTAAATACATCTTTAAGCTCTGTTTCAGCCCAGTCAGGTATATCTGTAAATTCTTCAGAAGGGTAGGCTAAAATAGCGTTGGTGCCTGTAGGTACAGGAATTTCGCCAAAAGCACGTTTTAACATAACAAGAGCTTCAGCTCTTGTAACAGGCTGTTCCTCGTGAAGAAGGCCGTCATTATAACCTTTAAGAATATCTGTTATTTCAACACCGGGATTATAGTCGTCAGCAGCTATAACAAGCATTTGGGCTACTTCGCCGCGAGTGGCTTCTTCATCGTCTGATTTTTCTGTTATGTTTTCTGTATTTTCTGTGTTTTCTTCTGGCGCAGATGTGCTGCTTATATATGCAATAAGGGCCTGTTCGCATGTGCCATATTCTTTATCAAGCGGCGCTGAGGCTAAAGCAGGGTAATCTTCGCTCTCTGACAAATAGTTATTTGTAGCAACAGTGTATGTTTTGTTTTCATCAATGGCAGTTTGACCTACTTTAGCAGAAACAATGCTGTTATTTTCGTCAGTTTCAATTTCTATGCCGCTAAACTGTATGTAAGAACCGCTGTCATCAGGCCACTGGTACTGATATGGGTCTTCTCCTTTAAGAACTGCTTCTTTTTGAATTGAATAAACATCATCGCACTCTTTGCCTATAGCAAGGGACTTATTTAATATGTCTATTATTTCTTTACCTGTCAGTTTTTTGGTAACTATTACATTGCCGTAAGGAGAAATACTTATTATATCCTGATATGTAATTTCGCCGGAGTCTATGCCTGCACGTATACCGCCGGCATTTTCAAAAGCTATATCTGCACCTGTTTGTGCAATATAGCTTTCAGTTACTAATTTACCTATATCCTGCTGTGATATTCTAATGTCTTCCCATGAATATGGGTATACTTGGTTGGCATAGCCTATTGTTTGGGCTAATATATCCTGCTGGCGGTTTTCAATTTGCGAAATTTCATTTTCAACAGCTGCATTGCCTGTTTTATCAGCAAGTGTATCTAAACTGTAAACTGTTTCATCAACGGATGTTACCTGCTTTGTATCAGCATCAACAGTTAAATCCATAACACCAACATTATAGAAATAATATCCTGCCTCTACAACAGGTACAAGCTTACCTTCGCTGTCGGGATAACTTTCATCAAGCACAATATGCTCATGGCCTGCAAATACGGCATCTATACCTTTTATATTTGATACAAAGCCTTCACAATCACTTTGATGAGTAATAGCAATTACTATGTCGCATTTTTCGGTATCTCTTAAATATTCTGCTGTTTCGGTAGCTTCTTTAGCTTCTTCTTGGAATTTTAATCCTTCTAAGTTTTCGGAAGGAGTAGAAGAATAAAAAGCGTCATCAATTACACCTACAACACCAACTTTTAAGCTTGTTCCGTCATCGGCTGTAACATCTTTTACTAAATAATCATTATCAAAAAATTCTGTTCCGTCGGATTTTACCACATTGGAAGCAAGTATTTTAAATCCGCCTATTTCCTCAAGCTCTTTTAACTGTTCTGCTCCATAACTCCAGTCGTGATTGCCCGGTGTAACAGCGTCGTAGCCTACTGCCTTCATAAGCTGGGCAATGCTTCTGCCTTGCTCTATTGTGGCAAAAGCCTGACCATGGAAACTATCGCCAATATCAAGAACTAAGTCGGCGCCTTCGTTATCGATAATTTCTTTTAATACAGAAAAACCAAGTGTTCCGTTATCTGTTTCTGTATAGTATCCATGAATATCATTTGTGTGAACTATTTGTATAGTTGCTGTTTTTTCTTGAGCAAAAGCGCTAAATGTTAAAGCTGACATGCTTAAAGAAAGTGCCAGTATAACAGATAGACTTTTACGCAGAAAAGTTTTGTTTAACATGTTTTACCTCCTTAATTTTAATTTACCATAACTTATTTATACAGGTTTTATTATACAAAATATACAATATAGCAGTCAAACTATTTTGCAGTATGTTTATAATAAGAATTTTATTTTTATATCAATAAAGTTGAAAAACGAAATTTAATATAAAAGTTTTCGGCAAAAGTAAAATAATTCATTCAATGCTATTAGTTTATTAAATTTATTTTTAAACACACAGTATGTTTTTTGTTGTATTATGTTTAATAAAGAAGTTTTATAGCTAATTTACAGCTGAAAATATGTAGGAGGCACTTAAATGGAATTTAAACAACTGGAATTTTTTCTTATGTGTGTTGAATGCGGCAGCTTTGGAAAAGCTGCGGAACGTTTGTATACAACTCAGCCTAATGTAAGCAGGGTAATATATGCTCTTGAAAGTGAACTTGGAAGTAAAATTTTTGAGAGAACAAGCAGAGGCCTTAGGCTTACAGATTACGGAAAATCAATATATAATTACGCTCTTAATGCTGTTAAAAATACAAATCTGATATTAGAAACAAACAGCAGTAATACTAAAAAAGCCCTGTATGTTTCTACATATCAAAGTCACAGTTTGGCTATGCTCATTACAGATATTTATAAAGCAAATAATATAAGTATTGAGCATAGGCTGGGCAATGTGGAGGAAATAATTTCTCATGTTGAACAGGGCATTTCAGAAATAGGAATTATATGTATGTCGAACAGAATTTCAAATGCTTTTTTTAATAAAATCAATAAAAAGAATATAGTTTTTGTGCCTATAGCAAAGCTTAATGCCTGTATTTATATGGGTAAGGAAAACCCTTATTTTAATAGAGAGTATGTTGAGCTTAATGAAATTTCAAATTTTAAATATGTAAAAAGAATTAACGACTTTTTTTCTATTGAAGATGAATTTAGGCACCTTAGTTTAGGTATTTTAGAGCCAGAAAATATTAAGTTTGATGTTACAACAAACAGCGAGCATTTGGCAATGAGCCTGCTTATGAATACTGATATTGTTGATATAGGTATTGATTTTGATTATCCTAAGCATGATGAAAGAAAAATTAAAAAGCTTCCTATTAAAGGCGGAGATACATTGTTAACTATTGGTTATATTATTGAAAATGGCCGAGCTTTATCTGAATATGCCGATATTCTTGTTAAGTGCATAAAGCAGTGTGTTCAGTCATAATAACGCGTTATGACTTTGCAATAATACATCCGCATTTGTTGTTTTGCTCTATGTAAAATATAATATTATTAAGAATAAAACAGTTTGGAGGGATTTTACATGGAAAAAACAACAGTAACGTTGCAGGACATACGTGAAGCAGCAAAACGCATAAAGCCTTATGTTGTAAGGACACCTCTTTTAAGAGAAAAAACCATGGACAAAATTCTTGGCTGCAAGGTATATGTAAAGCCGGAAATGCTTCAGGTAACAGGCGCTTTTAAAATGAGAGGCGCTATGAATAAAATTCTTTCTTTAACTCAGGAAGAAAGAGACAGAGGCATAATTTGCAGTTCTTCTGGAAACCACAGCCAAGCCTGCGCCCTTGCCGGTCAGATAACAGGGACTCATGTTGTAGTTGTGCTTCCTGAAGATGCCCCAAAAATTAAAATAGAAAAATCAAAAGCTTTGGGTGCTGAAGTTGTGCTTGGACCAAGACTTTACGACGCAAGATGGGAAATGGTAGAAAAAATACAAAAGGAGCATGGCTATACTGTTGCTCATGGTTTTGAGGATTATATGGTAATGGCTGGACAAGGCACTATTGGTCTTGAAATACTTGAGGATTTGCCATATATCGATACTGTTCTTGTGCCTGTTGGCGGCGGTGGACTTATAGCAGGTGTTTCTACAGCCATAAAAGAGATTAACCCTAAAGTGCGCGTAATTGGTGTTCAGGCTAAAGCCAGCGACGGATATGTTAAAAGCCGTAAAGCGGGACACAGAGTAGAAGTAGAAAGCTTTCCAAGTTTAGCTGATGGTTTAGGATGCTGGAAGCCGGGAAAAAATCCTTATCCTATATGTGAAAAATATGTTGATGATTTTGTATCTGTTACTGAGGAAGATATTAAAAAGGCTGTTAAAGTGGTGGCTAACGAAGCAAAGCTTATTGCAGAACCTTCATCATGTGTAGGTGTTGCTGCAATACTGGGAAAAGAAATAGAAGTAAAAGAAAATGAAAGAGTAGCTTTTGTGCTTACCTCAGGAAATTGGGATATAGACATGATTGGCAAGATATTAAATGATGAAGAAGTAACAGCAAAAAAATAATATCTTTTATACTTGAATGATTTAATATTACTTAAACTTTAATTATGGATAAAAGATATTAAACCCAACATTTTGTTAATGTTAAATTACTATAATCATATATGAAAGACGGTGTTTGAAATGAAGACTTTACTTATAAGCAAGGATGAAGCAGCAAGTGTAATTAATATTAAAGATGTAATACCCGCTGTTGAAAAAGGGTACATGATGTTTAATTCAGGAAAGGTAATACTGCCGCCGTATATGGGGCTGAATATTCCGGATTGCCCGGGCGGAATTGATTTTAAAGCGGGATATTGCGCTGAAAATGAGTTAATATCTCTTAAAGCATCATCCGGCGGTTTTGTTGATAATCCGGTAAAATATAATCTTCCGGCTAATCTTGGCACAGTTCTGCTTTTTGATTCAAAAACATGCGCTCTTTTGTGCGTTATGGACGGAAGCCTTATTACTGGCTACAGAACAGGCGCCGCAGGTGCTGTATCAATTAAATATCTGGCAAGAAAAGATTCCCACGAGGTTGCTTCAATAGGTACAGGCAATCAGGCAAGAATGCAGCTTAGAGCAGCTGTTAATGTAGCTGATATAACAAAAATACATGCTTGGGACAGTATAGAAGAAAATGCCATAAAATTTAAAAACGATATTGAAAATGAGCTTAAAATTCCTGTTGTAATAGAAAGCAGTAAAAAAGAAGCTGTTGAGAAGGCTGATATTGTTATATCTACAACAAGGGGTAAGGGACCAGTAATAGAGGCCGACTGGGTTAAACCAGGAACACATATTGTAGCAGTGGGAACTGACGAAAAAGGCAAGCAGGAGTATGAGCCGGAAATATTTTTAAAAGCAACGGCTGTATGTGACTCTATAAAACAATGCGTTGAAAAAGGTGAGATACAGCATGCAATTAATAAAGGCTTTATTTCTCAAAGCGATATTTACGCAGAAATTGGTCAAATAGTAAGCGGCGAAAAAGAGGGCAGAACAAGTGATGAGCAGATAACCATTTTTGATACAACAGGTATGGCAATTCAGGACAATGTAATGGCCGAAATAATATATAAAAAGGCTTTGGAAAACGGTTTGGGGACATACTTTGAATTTATAAAAGATTTGAGGTGATTAAAAATGAAAAAATACCCCGACATCAATGACATTTTGCAGGCAAAAGAAAGGATAGCTGGACATGTAAAGCATACACCTTTAATTAGGTGCGAAAAAATGGAAGATTTTTTTGGTTGTGAAATATATTTTAAACCTGAAAATCTGCAAATTACAGGCTCTTTTAAATTAAGAGGAGCTTTTAATAAGGCACTTTCAATGCCTGAAAGTGAGCTGTCAAAAGGTCTTGTTACTTCATCAGCCGGAAACCATGCACAAGGAGTAGCATATGCGGCCAGAGAGCTTGGCACAAAGGCTGTTATTGTAATTACATCTGCGGCGCCTGCAACAAAAATTGAAAGTACAAAGGCTCTTGGTGCAGAAGTAGTTCTTTCAGACGGAGACTCAGCGGCAAGGTGGAAAACGGTTTGCGAAATATCAGAAAAAAGAGGCTTTGTACCAGTACATGCTTCAGAGGATACTTATGTTATTGCAGGTCAGGGGACTATTGGTATTGAAATATTGGAAGATTTAGATGATGTAGATACAATTATTATTCCAATTGGCGGCGGTGGACTTATAAGTGGTATAGCAACTGCAATTAAAGAAACTAAACCGTCTGTTAGGATAATAGGCGCGGAGCCTGAGGAAACAAAAAAATATTACGTAAGCAGAATAAATAAAAAGCCTACAACGCTTCCGCTTAAAAAAACTGTTGCTGATGGATTAATGGTAAGTATACCAGGTGATAATGCTTATCATATTATAGAAAAATATGTTGACGAAATAATACCTGTTAGTGAAGAAAACATTAAAAAAGGTATGAAAATGATTGCTAAAGACGCAAAACTTATTGTAGAGCCTTCTGCGGCAATATGTATAGGTGCGCTTTTAGAGAAAAAAACAAAAGTGCGCAGCGGTGAAAAAGTGTGTTGTGTACTTTCTGGTGGTAACTGGGATTTATTAGACATCTCAAAAGTATTTGCCGAAAACTGACACAAATTATTTTATACAGACATAAATTCGCTAATGAATATTTAATTGAAATTGTTATGTTTATTTTAGGAGGGGAATAAATGATAGCTGATTTTCTTGTTTCTTTAGAGGGATTTATTTGGAGTATACCTTTTATAGCTTTTGTTATAATTTGTGGAATTTATTTTACAGTAAGAACTAAATTTTTTACTGTTGTTCATTTTGGCCATATAATGAAGCACACTTTTATGGCAATGATAAGTCCAGAAGCCAAGGAAAAGAAAAAAGGTGGTATATCACCTTTTGAAGCAGCCTGCATAGCTATTGGTGGATGTGTAGGAGCGGGAAATCTTGGCGGTGTTGCAACATCAATAACAGTAGGCGGACCGGGAGCTGTTTTTTGGCTTTGGCTTTGGGCATTTTTAGGAATGATGGTTAAATGCGTTGAAGTTACACTTGGATGCTACTACAGAAATAAAGATGAAAACGGTAACTTTTCAGGTGGTACAATGTATTTTATGGAAAAAGGAATAGGTATTGAAAAGGGAATGAAAGGCGGTTTTGTGCTTGCTATGGTATTTGCTTTGGGATTCCTTTTCCAATTTCTTCAGGGCTCGCAGGCTTATACAATTTCTGAGGTTATGAAAGAATCATTTGGTTTTGAAATGATTCCTGTTACAATTGTGTATGTTATTATTACAATGTATATAATTTGGAAAGGACTTCCGGGAATTGCTAAATTTGCCACAAGATGCGTTCCTTTTATGTGCGTTGCCTTTGTTTTAGGCGGAGTAGGACTTATAATTGCTAATATTTCGGTAGTGCCGTCTATGTTTGTTACTATATTCCACGATGCTTTTACAGGTACAGCAGCTGTAGGCGGTTTTGCCGGAGCAACTGTTTCAACTGTAATAAGCTCAGGTCTTTCAAGGTCAATAAATTCCAACGAAGCAGGACAGGGTTCTTCACCTCTTGTTCATGGTTCAGCTAACACAATTCATCCTGTAAGACAGGGTCTTTGGGGAGCTTTTGAAGTATTTATAGATACAATTGTTGTTTGCTCAGTTACAGCGCTTTCGATATTATGCACAGGTGTATGGGACTCTGGAATACCGGGAGCTGCACTTACAATAGCAGCTTATGATACTCTCTATGGCACAGCAGGCAAAATATTTATAGGTATTATGACAATATTATTTGGTTTAACTACAACAGCAGGCTGGTTTGCTTATTACGCTGAGGTTATTAAATACATATTTAAAAACAACTTAAAGATGGCTAATACTCTTGTAAATTGCTTTAAGATAGTTTTCCCAATGATGAATATTATAGTTGTTGGATATATAGTAATATCCGGCAATGATGCTAAGCTTTTCTGGACAATAGTAAGTATTGTTCTTGCGCTTCCTGTGTTTACAAACCTTATAGGCTTGATTATATTAAGAAAAAAGTTTATGGAACTCTTTAATGATTATAAGGCTCGGTATATGGGTATAGGCGAAGTTAAAGAAAACTTTAAAATATTCTATGAAGACTGACATATTTTTGTAAAGAGAATTAATAGTTACAATCAATAGTAAAATTTAATTTATTAAACAAGGGGTTTGTAATAAAAGGTTTAATTATTAATTACTAAAAAAAATACAATGAATTAAATGATTTTTCATCTGTATTTTGTTTTATATATTATTTGTGGCTGTTATTCCGCTTATAAACAATATGCTGGAATTAAATTATAAAGTTTTTAGTATCCAAGAATTATTTAAGTTAAGTCTGATTTATTTAATACAAAAGGGTTAAAACATTTGTTTTAACCCTTTTAAACTTTAAATATAAATTTAAAAAATGTATTGTATGTATAAAAGTAATAGCCGAATTTTGCAATTTAAAAGAAGTGAACTTTATTGTTTTTTGACTGAATAAATATACTTAATTCATTAAGCTCGTTAAAATGTCTGCACATAAATTCAAGCTGGTATTTTTTGCCTGTACTTAATGTAATTATTAAGCTTTTGGCAAGGCCGTAAGTTTTGCTGTATTTTATGCCGCGTACAGATTGTATTTGTTCATAAGGTATAATTGAAAGACTGCCGCCATGTCTTGCTATAAGGCATGATGAGAGCAAATGAACATCTCCCATAAACAGCTTGTAAACAGTATGCGGTTTATTAAAATCTGACTTAGTTAATGCTTTTTCATATTCTGAAAGTAAGTTAAAAGCTTTGATAAAGTTTCTCGTTCCTTTAGTAATCATTAAAATAAAAGACATTAAAAAAAGCAGCAGCGGTATTAAGTAAAGATATGGCTTCAAATTGCCGTAAAAAACAAGATATGTCATTAAAAGCAGCATTAAAAAAGTGGTAGTAAATAATCTTTTTAACTCACGTGAGTAAAAAAACTGTATAATGTTTAATTTGTTTGGATTGCTCCAAATTTTGCCTTCTTTTGGTTTGTATGGAGCAGAATTATTTTCTCTTTTAAAATAAAAATCATTTCCTTTTATTAACCTGATTTTGCAATGCCTGCTTTGAATATCAAATGACACTTCATATGCAGCATTTGCTTCTGCACTAAATGAAAAAGTGTCGCTTTGAATTATGCCTTTTTTGCAATGTACTAATATATTAATGTTAGTTAAGCCGGGTAATGCATAAAATGCCAATACTTTATTTTGATTGCTAAAAAATGGGGCTTTAGTCCAAAAGGCTTGGCTGACTGTTCCTTTTGAACAGCTTATTTGAGCGTTTTTAATGTACTGATTTTCCGACAAAATATAAACAATGGCTGCATTAGGATTTTTAATAATGAATTTATTTGTTTTAACTCTTTGACGGAAAATATCAATAGCAATAAGCAGAAATATAAGTATTGCTAATAACGCTAAAATTATTAATATTTCAGTAAATCCCAGCGGCTTATTTAAAAGCTCTTTAATATTAAGCATTAAATACCATACCTTTATTTATATTATTGATTTTTTGATTTTGTTTTAATTTTCAGCGTATCCTATTGATTTAGAAATCATAAGAGCTGAATCTTTCATTTTTTCTGCGGCTTTATACATATCTTCTTCAGATATTCTTCCGGCAGGAACAGAAATACTTATACCGGCTTTTATTCTGCCTGTGTAATCCCTTAAAGGCACAGCTATACAGCAAACATCGTCTGATGATTCTTTGTTGTCAACGGCATAACCGTTTTTTCTGACATGTTCAATCTCGTTTAAAAACTTGTCTTTATCGCGTATAGATGTTTCTGTAATTCCCATATTTTTCTGTAATTCAAATATTGAAACAGCTTCTTCATTATCCATTTCGCTTAAATAAAGCTTGCCTATACCGGTGCAGTGCAAAGGTTCTCTTTCGCCAATATTTACATTGGTTATAAGTTTGTGGTTTCCTGATGTTTTATCTGGGAAAAACCTTTTGATTATTACCATATAGTTTCCGCTTTTAATGCCAAGGTTTACTATTTCGCCAAAATAATTACTCAGCTCATTAAGGTATGATGATATTTTTTCTGAGTCCATACCGTTAAATTTAGGCACGTCGCTTCCTAACTCAAAAGCACCCCAGCCCAGTTTATAAAAAATGCCGTCATCGGTTTTTTCTACAAAATCATATTCAAGAAATGTATCTAAAAACCGATGCACTGAGCTTTTGCCTATATTAACGCCTTCTGAAATTTCGTTAAGTGTAAGGCCTTTGGATGAACAGTTGTTTTTAAGAAATATTAAAATATCTATGGCTTTTTCTACTGTTTGCACAGGATATTTAGCTTTATAACTACCTTTTATCATTATTTAATACAAAACCTCCCAACAAAAAGGATGATTTTATTTTACATGTATTTACGTTTAATGGCAATATGCATTAACTTATTGTTTTATATTTTATTTGACAAAATAGAATAATTGTGATATTTTTATGTCAATAAGACAAATATAGAATGACATCCTTAATATTAGAATGAATTTTAAAACTAAAGGAGTGATAAAATGAAAAAAGCCGTTATACTCTCGCATAAAGACAATGTTGCCACTGTTCTTGAAGATGTTATTAAAAACGATGACGTTGAAGTAAAGGACTCTGAAAAAAATACGGTTTGTGTTTTAACTTCATTAGATGATATAAACCGTGGGCATAAAATTGCTGTAAAAGATATTGAAAAAGACAGCCATGTAATTAAATACGGCCAGATAATAGGCAAGGCCTCTGTGTTTATACAAAAAGGTGATAGAGTTCATACTCATAATCTGGAAAGTGAAAGGGGAAGGGGTGACTTAGTTTGAAAATAAAAATGTATCAACGCCCAAATGGGTCATTTGGTGTAAGAAACAGAATAGCTGTTATTCCTACTGTAGCATGCGTAAACCATGTGGCGGAAAGAATAGCTTCTCTTGTGCCTAAAGCCGATGCGTATACACACCCTTATGGCTGTGACCAGCTGGGGTATGATTTGGAACTTTCTTTTAACTGCCTAAAAAAAATGGGAACACACCCTAATAATGGCGCTGTTTTGGTTTTAGGCCTTGGCTGCGAGGAGATTATACCTAAAGAACTTTATGAAGCAATAAAAAAGGAACAGCCTAATACTGAGCTTTTAGTTATGCAGGAAAACGGCGGAACGGATTATTGCGTTGATTTAGGTGTTAAAATATGTCAAAAGTTTGAAAAAATGCTTTCAACTCAAGAAAGAGTTGAAACTGATATATCAAACTTAACTATAGGCGTTGAGTGTGGCGGTTCTGACTTTACATCCGGTATAGCTTCAAATCCGTCAGTAGGGGTTTTTACTGAAAAAATATGCTCTTTAGGAGCTAAAGTTGTTTTTGGTGAAACTACCGAGCTTATGGGAGCGGAAGGCATAATAGAAAATCTTTGTGAAAACAAAGAAATTTTTGATTTTATAACAGGCAGAATTAAGAATGTTGAAGATACTGCTATAAATATGCATGTTGATTTAAGAGGTACTCAGCCTTCTCCGGGAAATATAGAAGGCGGCCTTTCAACTATAGAAGAAAAATCTTTAGGCGGAATATGCAAAATAGGCAGCTCAAAAATTGTAGATGCCATAGGTTTTGGCCAAAGTGCGAAAAAAAGCGGTGTTACATTTGTTGATACACCTGGTAATGACATTGCATGTAGCCTTGGCCTTGGCTGTGCAGGAGCGCAGATAATAATATTTACAACTGGCAAAGGAACACCTATGGGCTTTGCTTGTGCGCCGGTAATTAAGGTTACGGCTAATAAAAACATTTATAATATTATGGGTGAAAACTTTGATTTGTGCCTTTCTGAAATAATCGACGGCGAGCTTTCTATAAAAGAAGGCGGCGAAATTGTATTTAATAAAGTAATTGATACTGCCGAGGGTACGCAAACGGCAGCTGAAAAGCTTGGACACAGAGAATTTTCGCTTTATAGAGTATCACCTATTTTAACATAATTACGGAGGTGCTGACATGTTAACAAAATTTGTAATGATTAAACAGAATTATCCTGCTGAAAAAATAAACGATACCGAAAAGGCTGTAAGAGATGCCGTTAATGTTTACAGTGATGAGCTCAGCAAGCTTAAAGGTAAAAAAGTAGGCATAGCAGTTGGAAGCAGGGGAATTAACAAAATAGACCAAGTTGTAAGAGCTATTGTAAGAATAGTAAAAGAAAATGACGCAAGCCCGGTAGTATTTAACGCTATGGGAAGCCATGGCGGCGGAACACCAGAGGGACAAAAAGAAGTTCTTGAGTCTATAGGTATAACAGAAAGCAACGTAGAAGCGCCTATTAAGACATGCGCCGAAAGTACTTTTTTAGGTATAACTGAAAATGATATTGATGTTTACTGCAACAAATTGGCACTCAAGTTTGATTATGTTATACTTGTAAACAGAATTAAGCCGCATACGGATTTTGAAGATGTTACAGAAAGTGGTTTATTTAAGCTTATGGCAATAGGTCTTGGCAATCCTGAGGGCGCATCTATAATACATTCCAATGCTTTAAGAATGGGCTACGGTCCGGCAATACGTGAAGCAGGAAGTTTAATGCTTAAAAAATTGCCTGTATTTTTAGCTTTGGCAGTAACTGAAAACTGGAAACATGAATTAAATTATGTTGAGGCAACACTGCCTGAAAATTTGCTTGAGTTTGAAAAACGTATATTAGCTAAGGTAAAAAAAGAACTTGTTCATCTTCCGGCAGATGACATTGACTCTCTTATAATTCGTGACGCAGGAAAGAACATATCAGGAACATGCGTAGATACTAAAGTGGTAGGTCGTATAATGATTGCCGGACAAAAAGAGCCGGAAAAGCCTGACATAAAATCTATAGCTGTTTTAAACTTTACCGACGAATCCCACGGAAATGCAATGGGACTTGGTATAGTTGATGTTATTACAAAACGTGCGTACGACAAAATAGACATTAACGCCACATCTCTTACCGGCATAACATCTAAATGCCTTTTGCAGGCAAAAATACCGTGTGTGGCTCAAAACGACTATGATGCTATAAAAACAGCTTTTGAGTCTTCTAAAGTTAAGGATATGGCTTCTTTAAAAGCTGCGTTTATTAGGGATACAAATTCACTTGAAAAAATGGCTGTTTCACTGCCCCTTTATGAAGAAATTAAAAACAACAAGCATATAGAAATAGCCAGCGGACCGTTTGTTTTGGAATTTGATAAAGACGGTAATATTGTAAACATGCCTGAGTTTTAAAACTAAAATAACTTTTGTTTAGGTTAGTTTAAAAAAATTTGCTTAAGGAGTTGAAACCATGTTAAATAGTCAGCGCATACGTAATTTAGGGCCGGAAATAGACCCTTTATGGATAGGCAGCGGCAAAAGTTTAAGCGATATATCAAAACCGCAGATACTTGTTGAATCAACGGTAGGGGACAGTCATCCGGGAAGCAGGCATTTGTTTTCTGTTGTTGATGCAGTTAAAAATTCTGTTTACGCCTCTCAGGCAGTGCCATCGGTTTATACAGTTACGGATATGTGTGACGGAACGGCTACAGGTCATTCTGGTATGAATTATTCTTTGGTATCAAGAAATGTAATAGCCGGCATGGTGGAGATACATGCAAGAGCCTCAGGATTTGACGGTATTGTGGCTGTTTCTACGTGTGATAAAGCTATTCCCGGGCACTTAATGTCTCTTTTAAGGCTGGATATACCGGCAATACATATATGCGGTGGTTCAATGGCGCCGGGGCCTAATTTTATTTCTGCTGATACATGTTATGAAACTAATCTTAGGGTTTCAGAAGGCAAAATGACAAAAGAAGAAGAATTATACTTTAAGCGAAATGCCTGCCCAAGCTGCGGAGCATGCCAGTATATGGGAACGGCAAGTACAATGCAGTGTATGAGCGAGGCTTTAGGCATGGCTTTACCGGCAAATGCACTTGTGCCAGCTAACAGTAATATTATAAGTCAAATAGCTGCTGATGCCGGAAAAAGAATAGCTGAGTTGGTAAATGAAGATTTGCGGCCAAGCAGAATACTTACAAAAAGCTCTTTTGAAAATGCCATAAAAATACATGCAGCTATAGGCGGTTCTGCAAATGCAGTTTTGCATATTCCGGCAGTGGCAAAAGAGATGGGAATAGAAATAACTCTTGATGATTTTGAAAGGTTATCAAAAGAAGTACCGCTTTTAACTAGTATAATGACAGCCGGAAAATGGCCTACACAGTATTTTTGGTATGCCGGCGGTATACCAAGAATTATAAAAGAGCTTCAAAATATTTTGGATATGGACGCTCTTACAGTAACAGGCCATACATTAGGTGAAAATATAGAATATCTTGAAAAAATCGGATATTTCCGCAGAAGTGATGAATATATGAAAAACTTTAATTTAAAAGCTTCTGATATAATTAAGCCTTTTGATTTTCCGGAGGATATTGACAGCGGTATTTCAATACTTAAAGGTAATTTAGCCGAGAATGGTTCTGTTATAAAGCACTGTGCAGTTGATAAAAGCATGTATCATTTTGAAGGCAAAGCAAAAGTATTTGAAAATGAAGAAAGTGCCGAAGAAGCTATATATAACGGTACAATTAAGCCGGGAGATGTGGTTGTAATAAGATATGTGGGTCAAAAAGCCGCTGGTATGCCGGAAATGCTTAAAGCTACAGATGCTGTATGTAACAAAGAAGAATTAAACAACAGCTGTGCTCTTATTACAGACGGAAGATTTTCCGGAGCGTCACGCGGGCCTTGTGTTGGGTATCTTTTCCCGGAAGCGGCAGAAGGCGGAACAATAGCATATATTGATGACGGGGATATTATAGAAATAGACATTAACAAAAAAAGTATTAATGTTGTTGGTTTTAAGGGAGAAAAACACAGCAAAAGCGAGGTTGAAGCAGAACTTAAATTAAGGCGTACTCAAAGAGAGTATAAAACTTTTAAACATAAAGGCGTTCTTAGATTCCTTGATTTAGACTGATTATTTTATTTAACCAGATAATCTGCAATGGTTTATTTAAAATAAATAAGAGCAATAAAATGTACTTATACCATTTATTTAATTTGGTATAAGTACATTATTTTAGTTTAAATATGTCATATTGGTAGTATTATTTAAAACGTTGAAAGGGAGCATAAAAAATGGATTTTATAATAATATTTGAATATATCGGCATGTTTATGTTTGCTTTTTCAGGCGCTGTAGTAGCTAGAGAAGAGAATTTTGATTTCCTTGGTATTGTTATACTTTCAATAACAACAGCTCTTGGCGGAGGCATACTTAGAGATGTGGTAATAAATTCTCAATCGCCTTATGCTTTGTCAGGATGGCTGCCATATATTGTAATTGCCTTAGGTATGACTACAGCTTTAAAGTTTAAAAAAATACAGGATAATTTTTGGGTAATTGCCCTTGATGCAATAGGTCTTGCAGCTTTTACGGTTTCTGCCGGAATAAATGCCATAAATTCGGATTATAACTGCATAACAGTTATATTCTGCTGTTTTTTATCAGCCGTAGGCGGCGGAATTATAAGAGACATTATGGTAAACCGAAAACCTTATGTTTTCCAAAAAGATATATACGCTATAACTTCTGTTGAAGGTGCCCTTATTATGTTCTTTTTAAAAGGAGTACTTAGCGATACACTGCTTGTTTTTATAAGTTTTATTATTGTTTTTGGAACAAGAATGATGTGTTATATTAAACATATCAGCCTGCCGGTATTCAGTGAAAGCTGAATTTATTAAAATTTAAAATAATAAAAAAATATGCTATATAATCCTTACTTTATGTCGCTAATTTAATTTTATATACGTTGATTTATCAATATATCAGACTTGATTTGATTGTGAATAGTTATTTTGAGTATCTATATAATGAAAATATAAGAGAATTTTATGTGGTTTTTTACATTGGAGTTTAATAAATACTCAGTATTTGAGTATGAAAAAAAATACATGTTTTATATAATTTATTAATGGATATTGGCTAATGCTGTATATTTTAAACTTAACAATTTTAATAGTACTGGCGATATAAAAATATGTATTATAAAATATGGTTTTTAAACAGTTTAATTAGAATTTTATTTAATCTTTAATTAAATTTAATACTAAAATATTGACATTATTATAGTTTACAAATAAACTAACCATAAAAAGGTATTGTTATAAAGGGAGGAATTATTATGGCATATTGCAAAAATTGTGGAGAAAAAATTGATGACGGTACTATTGTGTGCCCAAAATGCGGTGAAACACAGTCAAGCACAACAAATGTAAGTGTTGACTTTGCGCAGAACGGACAGCAGTCAGCTCAGCCTGTAATTGATAAAGGTGGATTCCTTTGGGGACTGCTTGGATGCTGTATACCTATTGTAGGACTTGTACTTTTCCTTGTTTGGAAAGACACAAAGCCTCGTACAGCCAAAGCTGCCGGAATAGGTGCTCTTGTTTCAGTAATTATAGGTATTTTATGGTATGCACTTATGTTTATTATAGGAATAGGCGGCTCTATTGCTATGATGTAATATGATTTGCTGGTTTTATAAATGGCTGCCTATTATATTTGGGTGCCATTGTATGGAAAGCAGGTCTTTTCATTACAAAGGGAAAAAATTCCCTATTTGCGCCAGATGTTTTGGCGAGCTTATGGGAATTATATTTGGAATTTTAACATTTGCTTTTTTCAACGTGTCTGCGTGGGTAGCTCTTATTTTAATGCTGCCTATGCTGTTTGATGGTTTTTTACAGTCGCTGACTAAGTATGAAAGCAATAACATAAAGCGCTGTATAACAGGTTTTTTATTTGGTTACGGATTAATTACATTATTTATAATTTCTTCACTTTGGGTTATGTCCAAAGGATACACGATTGGTAATAATATTGGATAAAAAGCCTTATGCTTGTGGTACATATTGATTTTTAGGCAGGAAAATTATATTTCCTGCCTTTTTTGAGTTTTTTGCAAATGCAAAAAGCCTTCTTTTAAGCTTAACTGCTAAAAAGGAGGCTTTTAATGCTTTATTAAATGTGTTATGTCGATTTTTAAAACATGCATCCATCAGATGTAATAACCTGACCATTAATAAATGATGATTGATTTCCTGCTAAAAATACGGCAAGATTAGCTATTTCTTCTGGCGTGCCAAAGCGCATAAGCGATATTTCTTCTGTAAGTACATCTCTTTCTTCTTCTGTAAAACACTGGTTCATTTTAGTGTCGATAACACCGCATGAAATGGCATTTACCCTTATTCCGCTTGGTCCTAATTCTTTTGCCATTGCTTTTGTAAATGAATTTACAGCGCCTTTGGTAGCTGAATACACTGCTTCACATGAAGCACCACGGTCGCCCCATATAGAAGATATGTTTATTATTATTCCTGATTTATGGCTTACCATTTTAGGTACAGCCAAATGGCAGCAGTTTAAAACAGATTTTAAATTAACATCTATAATTCTGTTCCAGTTTTCCGGCTTCATATCGGTAAAAAGACCAAGATATGATATACCGGCATTATTAATTAGTATATCCACACTGCCGTAAATTGTAGAGATGGTATTAAACATATCAACACATTGTGCATAGTCTGAAACGTCCGCAAGATAGGAATAAGAATAGTAACCCATAGATTTAAGTTCTTCTTGGGTTTTAAGCAGTTCATCGGAGCTGACAGAAGCGTTAAGTACAAGATTGCAGCCTTTTTTTGCGAAAGCGTAAGCTATGGCCTTGCCTATTCCGCGCGAAGAACCGGTGATTAAAACGGTTTTTCCTTTTAAATCCATAGAATACCCCCTAAGCTTTAGATATTTAATATATAATACAAAATTAATTAATAGTGAAATTAAAAAAATATTAAGAATTTATATTTATAAAATAACATATAAACGTTTATTTTTCAACACAAAATGTATATTTCATGAATTGAAAAGAAATTCTGATATATTATACAAGCTGTTTAATATCATATAGTTTTGAGGGAATGGTCTTTCTAAGTTCCAATATCCGCAGCCTGCAAGGCCATACATTTCTATAAGGCGAAGTTTTGATAAAGAGCTTTTTGCGTCTTCAAACCAAACTTCGTGCATATTTCCGCTCTCATCTGTGTAATAAAAATACGGCGATTGCGAATAAGAGTCGAATTGTATTTCCGCCCCATAATTTAAAGCTGTTAAAATTGCCTCTGAGTTTGATATTGACTTTGCCGCTGGTCCGTTTTGTATAAAAGGCAAAGTCCAGTCATAGCCATAAGTTGGTATTCCCATAAGTATTTTGTCAGGTGGTATTTCGCTGACGGCATAATCAAGAACCTTTTTAACACTTTCAATAGGTGCTACTGCCATAGGCGGGCCATATGTGTATCCCCATTCATATGTCATAATAAAGGCATAGTTTGCGCTGGAGCCTATAGCCATGTAATTATGGCCTTCGTATAATAGGCCTTTTTGGTCAGCGGATGTTTTAGGTGCAAGAGCGGCTATTATAATATAGCCGTATTTATTAAGGTTGTTTTTTAAGAACTCAACAAGTTCAGCGTATTTCAGACTGTCGGAAGGGTCTATAAATTCAAAGTCTATGTCTACACCTACATATCCGTAAGTTTCAATTTCATATAGAATATTGTTGAAAAAAGTTTCCCATAAAGAAGGAGTGTTTAAAACTACAGAAACGGCTTCTGTATTAAAATTACCGTAATATGTAATTGTTGAAATATGCAGAAGCGGCTGAGTCCTGTAAAAAGATGAAATAAACAAAGTATTCTCGGCATTAGGCCGCAAAAGAGATGCATCTTTTTCAACTCCATACGTAAAAGGTGATATAAATGTTAAATACGGCAAAGCCGCCCGCAGTATATTATCAGGCAAATCACCGTAAGTATAGCCGTTTGTTATTACATCTTTTATTTTTTCATCGTCAAATTCTATTACTATTATATCTCCGGTAGATATCGATGGGTTTACGGATAAATTAGGATTGTTTTTTAAAATAGTATTTACTTGAATATTGTATTGGCGGGATATGGAATAGAGAGTATCGCCATATTTAACCGTATGCAGTATCTTGGGAAAAAGTATAAGTATGTTTTGGCCTACAACAAGGTTTTCTGGATTTGGAAGCTGGTTTATGTTTTGAATGTATTCTGCTGTAAGGTTATATTGCCTGCCTATAGAGTTTAAAGTTTCGCCTTTTTGAACTGTATGTATTATCATGCTTTCACCTTGTGTTTTTTTGTATTTTATGAACTATAATTATAAAATATCAAGGTTTAAATAAATTTATTAAGAATTTATAACTGTATAATTCACTTTTAATTTTTATGCGTTTATAGTATAATGTTTTTATTAGGCATAAAAAGTTTTTTATTATAATGTAAGTTTTTATCGAAAAATAATAAATTATCACAGTTTTGGAGTTGATGGCATGAATGAAATTAATACAAAAGAACTTGGTATTTTTGAAATATTCTCTTTAGGGTGGGCACTTTTTAGGGATAATTTTATTCAGTTTTTTAAAATTACTGTTATTTTAGGTCTGCCTTTGAGTATTCTGCTTGCTTTTGCCGATAATATTTTACTTAAAATAATAGCTAATGGTGATATAACATCTATAATAACAGGAAGCGCTCAGCTTATTGAAAACTTAAGCACCGAGCAGTTATTAACTGTATCGGCACTTATGATTATATCTATGTTTATACAGGCTTTGATTTATCCTTTAGTTACAATAGCTGTTGCTGACGCAGCAGGTGACAGTTTAAGCGGCAGGGTGGTTGATGCAAAAAAATCTGTTTTAAACGCTCTTTCAAAGGGTACTGTTGTTATGGCTTCAGCAGTTATTTATTGGATTGCTGTTGTAATTGGATTGATGTTTTTTATCATACCGGGCATAATTTTGCTTGTTTTATGGTATTTTTACGAATACACTATTATTTTTGATGATGCAGGCATTATAAGCTCTTTTAAAATGAGCATGGATTTAGTTAAAGGTAAGTGGTTTAAAACAGCGGGCTATATATTATTAATAAGCATAGTCAATGGTTTAATAACAAGAACGTTAACATTTTTTATAGGCGCGCTTCAGCTCTTTTTTATAGGCGATGTATTATTTATGGTTATTTTATTTTTCTTATACACATTTATCATAAGTGTTATTACGGTTTTTTATCTTAACAGAAAAGCGTTGTATATAAAAAATCAAAATAAGAATAATATGTATTTTTGATACATTTTATTATAAATGCTGGGAGGGAGTAAAATGTCAGTCGGTATTAAAAAATATAAAGAAAAGGATTTTAAATATTTAAAGCTTCTTTCAAAGAAATACCCTAATATAAATAGTGCCAGCACCGAGATTATAAATCTTCAGGCTATACTTAACCTGCCAAAGGGTACAGAACACTTTGTAAGCGATATTCATGGGGAATATGATTCTTTTAACCATGTGCTTAAAAATGCTTCCGGAGTTATTAAAAACCAGATTACGGCAATTTTTGGCTCATCGTTGAGAGAAAGCGAAAAAAAGGCTTTAGCTACTTTAATTTATTATCCGGAACAAAAGCTGGAAACAATTAAAGAAGGCGAGGAGGATATGGCTGACTGGTACAGAATAACTCTCCACAGGCTTGTTAAAATATGCAAGGTAATGAGTTCAAAATATACTCGGTCTAAAGTTAGAAAAGCTCTTCCTCAAGAATTTTCTTATATATTAGAAGAACTTATTCACGAAGACGGAACAGGCGCAGATAAGCAGCTCTATTATAAAGAAATTATTGAAACAATAATTAGCCTTGACCAAGCCGACAGATTTATAATTTCTATTTCAAACCTTATACAGCGCCTTGCTATAGACCAGCTTCATGTAATAGGCGATATTTACGACAGAGGTCCTAAAGCGGCTAAAATAATGGACCTTTTAGACAGCTATCACAGTGTTGATATTCAGTGGGGTAACCATGATATTTCATGGATGGGTGCAGCTGCTGGCTGTCAGGCGCTTATATGCAATGTAGTAAGAATATGCGCACGTTACGCAAATCTTGATACTATTGATGAGGATTACGGTATTAATCTTATACCTCTTGTTACATTTGCGGCTCAGCAGTATGCTGATGACCCTTGTGTGCAGTTTATGCCTAAGCTCTCGGAAGAAGATGTTTTAAGCGATAACGACGTTATGCTTATTGCAAAAATACATAAGGCAATTTCCATAATGCAGTTTAAGGCTGAAGGCCAAATTATAATGCGTCATCCTGAGTATAAAATGGAGAGCAGGCAGCTTCTTGGCACAATAGATAAAGAAAAGGGAACTGTTAAGGTAGAGGGTGTAGAGTATCCGCTTAACGATAGTAATTTCCCAACTCTTGACCCACAAAACCCATATGCATTTACACCGGAAGAAGAATTTGTTATGAACAGAATAAAGTCTTCTTTTGTAAACAGTGAAAAGCTTCAAAAGCATATAAGCATGCTTTACAGCCATGGCAGTTTATACAAAAAGTTTAATACAAACCTTATGTTCCATGGCTGTATTCCAATGGAAGATGACGGCTCTCTTAAAAAAGTTCTTGTTGACGGTGAGTATTTAAGCGGAAAAGAATTATTTGACGCTGTTGACAGGACTGTAAGGGAAGGGTATTTTAATAAGCCGCATTCTGAAAGAAAACGTGAGTGCATGGACTATATTTGGTACTTATGGTGCGGCGAAAATTCACCGCTTTTCGGCAAAAAGAAAATGGCAACATTTGAAAGATACTTTATAGATGACAAAGCAACACATAAAGAAGAAAGATGCCCATATTACAAACATAGGGACAAAGAAGAAATTTGCCGTATGATACTTGAAAACTTCGGTATGGACCCTGAAAACTCGCACATTATTAACGGACATGTTCCGGTTAAGGTTTCAAAAGGTGAGAGTCCTATAAAGGCAGAAGGAAGGCTTTTTGTAATAGATGGAGGCTTTGCCAAGGCATATCAAAAGGAAACAGGAATAGCTGGCTATACACTTATTTATAACTCACACGGCCTTGTTTTAGTTTCCCATGAGCCTTTTGAGTCTCTTGAAAAAGCAATAGCGGAGGAAAAAGACATTCTCTCATCAACTGTAGCCCTCCAGTATTCCCATGAAAGAATAAGAATTATGAATACAGATATAGGCGCTGAGCTTCAGGAAAGTATTGATGAGCTTACGGAATTGCTGGACGCATATCATAAAGGTATTATTAAAGAGAGTAAATAATAATGTATAACTATAAAATAAACATACAGTATGACGGAACAAACTATAACGGCTGGCAGAAGCAGGTGTCTAAATCAAACACTATTCAGTGGCGGTTTGAAAGGATAGTTTCTGAGCTTAATGGTGAGGAAACACAGGTAATAGGAAGCGGAAGAACAGACGCAGGTGTTCATGCCATAGGTCAGGTAGCAAACTTTTATTTAAAAGAAAAGCTTGACGAAAAATACATTAAGGATTATATAAATAAATATTTGCCAAGTGATATTGCTGTTACGGAAATTTCTATTGTTCCTGAAAGGTTTCACAGTAGGTATAACGCCAAAAAAAAGACATATATATACAGAATACTAAATGACTTGCAGTCAGATGTTTTTGAAAGCAGGTACGTTTATAAATATCCTAATAAATTGGATATTGATAAAATGAAAAAAGCCGCTGATATGCTTACAGGAAAACATGATTTTATGGCATTTTGTGCCAATAAAAGAACAAAAAAGTCTACAATAAGAACGGTTTATTCTATAGACATAAATAGATTTGACAGGGAAATACAAATGGAATTTGTAGGCGACGGTTTTCTTTATAATATGGTTCGCATAATGGCGGGTACCATTTTGCAGTGCGGCACTGGTGAATTTGATTATACCGAAATACCTAATGTTTTGGAAAGCCGAAACAGACAAAATGCCGGTATTACACTTCCACCATGCGGACTTACGCTAAAAAGTGTTGAGTACTGAGTTTATGGTATTGACATATACAGCGTATGCAGTATAATGTAAATAGACAAAGGCGTCTCCTTTTTAGGAGGCGTCTTTTTGCTTTAACGGCATATAATAATAGTATTATTTAACGGAGGTATTAGTTGTGAGTAATACAAAAGACGATATAAGAATGTTAATAGGTGAAAATGATGTTAAGTTTATAAGGCTTCAGTTTACAGATATGTTTGGAGCCCTTAAAAATATAGCAGTTACTGTAAGCCAGCTTGAAAAGGCACTTGACGGACGCTGTATGTTTGACGGCTCAGCTATTGACGGCTTTGTAAGAATAGAGGAGTCAGATATGTACCTTAAGCCTGACCTTGATACATTCGCTATTTTCCCATGGCGTCCTCAGCATGGCAAAGTAGCAAGGTTTATTTGTGACTTGATTAATGCTGACGGAACACCTTATATAGGTTCGCCAAGGTATGTGCTTAAAAATGCTCTTGAAAAGGCTAAAAGCATGGGATACGTTTTTAATGTTGGGCCGGAGTGTGAGTTTTTCCTTTTTCAGACTAATGACAGTGGTGAGCCTATTATTAAGCCACACGACAAAGGCTCATATTTTGATTTAGGGCCTGTTGATAGAGGCGAAAATACAAGACGTGAAATATGTCTTACACTTGAGGATATGGGCTACGAAATAGAATCCAGCCACCATGAGCAGGCTTTTGGCCAGCATGAGGTGGATTTTAAATATACCGATGCCTTAACAGCGGCAGATAACATAGTAACTCTTAAGCTGGTTGTAAAAACAATAGCTCAAAGAAACGGTGTTTTTGCGTCTTTTATGCCTAAGCCTTTAAATGGACAAAGCGGTTCTGGAATGCATATTAATATTTCACTTTCAAAAGACGGAAAAAATATTTTCTTTGATGAGAATGATAAACATAAAATAGGTATGAGCCAAACAGCTTATCAATTTTTAGCCGGTGTTTTATACCACATGAAAGGCCTTTCGTTAATTACTAACCCTATTGTAAATTCTTATAAACGATTAAATACCGGTTTTGAGGCACCTTCTTATATAGCATGGTCTGTTGCTAATAGAAGCCCTCTTATAAGAATACCTTCCGGACGTGGAGAAAGCACAAGAATAGAACTGAGAAATCCTGATGTGTCGGTAAATCCATATTTAGCATTTGCAGCTATATTATCAGCCGGCCTTGACGGAATAGAAAAAAATATGACAGCGCCTGACTGTGTTAACGGAAATATTTATGAAATGACAGACGAACAAAGAGCGGAATTGGGTATAAGCAGATTGCCGGAAACTTTAGGCGAGGCTATAAGCGAGTTCGAAAAAGACGATGTAATTAAACAAGCTCTTGGAAAAGATGTATATAATAAATATTTAATGGCAAAAAAAGAAGAGTGGAAAGAATATTGCAACACTGTTAACCGCTGGGAGATTGACAAATATCTTAATATTTACTAATTGGCTGCCGGTGTGGAGTGGTTTTAATGGATAATGTGATTATCGGGTTTACTGACAGAAAAAAAGGTGAAGCCGTTAAGGATATTGTGGCGGCAAACGGGTTTTATAATGTTTTTATTTGCACCAATGGTGATGAAGTTATAAGGGCGGCTAATGAAAGCGCAGGGGGCATTGTTATTTGCGGTTATAAAGTGGCCCACATGCTGCATACTGATATATACGAAATGCTTCCTGATACATTTGGTATGCTTGTTTTGTTATCAAGAAAACAGGCTGACTTAGTGGATAATGAGGATATATTTTCATTAGTCCTTCCGGTTACAAAGGTTGATGTTATAAAAACAGTTAATATGATTTTAAACTATGTTAACGAGCTTCATTTAGGTTCTGGTACAAAAAATAAAGAAAGCCATAAAGGCTTTAGAACATCTGAGGATGATATTATTGTTGAGCGTGCCAAGTTATATTTAATGAATAAATATAAAGTAACTGAGGAAGCGGCTCATAGGTTTTTGCAGAAAAGCAGTATGAACCATGGCATGAAAATGGTTGATACGGCAAAAAATATACTTAACGGATAACACAAATTAAAAAAGATTTAAAAGGCTCTCGATTGTTTTATCAGAGGGTCTTTTTTTACATATAAGTACATTATAAAAGTGTATAAATGAATATTTAAAGTGTAGTATGATATAAAAGTATAAAACTTAATTATTAATTTTATTGGGTATTTTAAAAAATCTATAGTTTATGAAAAATATTAATTTGTATTTGCAAGTTGACATATTTATAAGCAAAGTGATTTTTATATATACCAATATTGTACATTTTTTATTTCATACTCTTTTATTTTATTTGTATTTACAATATTTATGAAAATTTATGTCATGTTTAGGGTGTATATTCATTAAATTTTATAATAAAGCTAAAATTAATTTCATTTGAATATATTTTTATATCACTCTTGTTGTGCTTTTTGTAAAAAACTGGTATAATTTCATGGTATAACTTGTTTTATGGATATAATTTTTATATCTGTAAGCAACGATTATATAATCCTAAGCATATTAAGCAATCTGGCGGAATATTTATAAATGTAAATTACACAGCCATGCTTAAAGGGGAGAAAAACTTATGGATAATGTTAACGAGAATAACAGGATAGAAATTTCAGGACGTATAGAGTCCGACTGTGTTTTCAGCCACAAAATATATGGCGAGGGATTTTATAATTTTAATATAGCCGTAAAAAGGCTAAGCGGCAGTGAGGATATTATACCTATAACTGTTTCGGAAAGGCTTTTTGACAAAGACGACATATTAGTTGGCAGGAATGTAAAAATTGAAGGTCAAGTAAGAAGTTATAATAATTGTACTGGGCCTAAAAGTAAGCTTATTATATCTGTTTTTGCAAGAGAACTGTTTTATGACAACGGTGAAAATGACAACAAAATAGAGATTAATGGCTTCATTTGCCGTGAGCCTGTATACCGTGTTACACCTATGGGCCGCGAAATTACGGATTTACTTGTTGCCGTAAACAGAGCATATAACAAATCAGATTACATACCATGTATTGTTTGGGGAAGAAATGCGAGATTTGCCGGCAGGCTTGCTGTGGGAGATAACATTAAAATTACCGGAAGAATTCAAAGCAGAAAGTATCAGAAAAAAACACAAGACGGAATTGAAGAAAAAACGGCTTATGAAATTTCGGTATCAAGAATAGAAAAAGTTTCGACTGCTGACAATGTAGAATAATTAATTGTTTTGTGATAATATGCCGGTATTTCATTGACAAGAACGTGTTTATGATATATTATTTCTTAGGCGTGATTTTAGCCTTGGAGGTATTTAACATGAGAAAAGGAAACGTGTTTTTGTATTACGGCGAAGGCAGAGGAAAGACAACCCTTGCTATTGGTCAGGGAATGAGGGCAATAGGTGAGGATTGTTCTGTTGTTATGGTGCAGTTTTTAGATTATAACCATAACAAAGAATATATTCCGCTTAAAAAACTTGAGCCGGAATTCAGAGCTTTCAGGTTTGAAAAGCAGAGAGAAAGCTATCTTGACGCCGACAAAGGCGAGCTTTCAAATGAAATAAGCCTTGCTTATAATTTTAGCAGAAAAATAATTGAAACCGGCGAATGCGACATGCTTATTCTTGACGGAATAACTGATGCTGTTGATACTGGATTTATAACATCAAAGGATATTGTTGAGCTGCTTAGCAAAAGAAACAATAATATGGACATTATAGTTACAGGCAGCCATAAATACGATGATATAGCCCAGTGTGCCGACTATGTTTACAGCATTAATATTGAAAAAAAATAAAACATACTATTTTATTGGTATCACTTATTAAACTCAAACTTTTACAATGTAATTATGAAACAAGTTTAAGAATTTTATTAAAATGAACCTGATTAAGTTTGTTATACTTTTTGACAGCTTAATTCAGGTTCATTTTTGTATAGATATAAATACCCCTGTTTTATATGTGAGTATAAAACAGGGGCTTAAATTTAATTAGTATTTGAATTATTCAAGAACTTCTTTCATTGTATAAAAACCAGCCGGTTTTCCTGCAAGGAATTTAGCGGCTTTAACGGCACCTACGGCAAATATTTCTTTGCTTAATGCTGTATGGCTGAGAGTTACTATTTCATCTTTTCCGGCAAATATAACGTCGTGCTCACCAACTATTGTGCCGCCTCTTATGGCGCTTATTCCAAGCTGGTCACGAGTGCGTTTTTCTCTAACCTGTGAGCGGTCGTATACGTAGTTAAGCTTTCCGTCAAGAGCCTCGTTTATAGAGTCAGCAATGGCAATAGCTGTACCACTTGGTGCGTCTATTTTCTGGTTATGGTGCTTTTCAAGTATTTCAATATCAAAGCCTGAGTCATAAAGAGCTTCAGCAGCTTTTTTAACAAGGTTCATTATAAGGTTTACACCAACTGACATATTGGCTGATTTAAGTATTGCTACTGATTTTGAAGCCTCTTTTACCTGATTGTTAAGCTCATCTGAAAAGCCTGTTGTGCATAAAACGGCAGGCGTGCCTGTTTTTACACAGTAATCAAGAAGGGCAGGTATTGCAGCTGCTGTAGAAAAGTCGATTATAACATCAGCTTTTACTGTGCATTCGTCAACAGAATGGAATACAGGATAGTCTGCCTGTATATCTCTTGGGTCAATTCCGGCAGCTATTGTAAGCTGGCTATCTTCTTTTACAAGACCTTCTACAACTTTTCCCATTTTGCCGCCGCAGCCATGTATTATAACATTTATCATAATTGAAAACCTCTTTTCTTTGATTTAAAAAATGGCGCAGAATTTAGTTTTCCGCGCCGTTTATAATTAATTAACCTATGTAATTAAATAAGGTTGTGTTTTTTAAGCTCAGCCTTAAGAGTTTCAAGGTTAGCGCTCTCCATATCATATAAAGGAGCTTTAAGAACGCCGGCATTCATGCCCATAAGGTTGCATGCTGTTTTAACAGGTATTGGGTTTGTTTCAATGAATAATGTGTTTGCTAATGTAAGAGTATTTAAGAAAATCTCTCTTGCGCCTGCTACATCGTTAGCAAAGAATTTCTCGCACATTTCATGTACTTCTTTAGGCATTACATTGGCAAGAACGGATATAACACCTTTGCCGCCTAATGAAAGTATAGGAAGTGTCTGGTCATCATTGCCTGAGTAAATGTCGATATCACAGGATTCAGCAATCTTAGCAATCTGTGAAAGGTCACCGCTTGCTTCTTTAATAGCAACAATGTTTTTAACTTTAGCAAGTTCTTTAACAGTTGCAGGAGTGATGTTTAAGCCTGTACGTCCTGCTACGCTGTAAACAATAATAGGAATGTTTACGCTTTCAGCAATTGCTGTATAGTGTTTGATAAGACCTTTCTGAGTTGTTTTGTTGTAGTAAGGTGTAACAATAAGAAGGGCATCTGAACCAGCCTGCTCAGCTTCTTTAGCAAGCTCTATAGCATGAGCTGTATCGTTGCTTCCTGCACCTGCTATAACAGGAACTCTTTTGTTTACAATATCAACACAATATTTGATAAGTTTAATCTGTTCTGCATCGTCAATAGTTGAAGCCTCGCCTGTTGTGCCTGCTACAACAATACCGTCTGTACCGGCAGCAATCTGTGCTTCTACCATGTTTTTGAAAGCTTCGTAATTAATTGAACCATCGTTATTAAAAGGTGTAATAATGGCTACTGCTGAGCCTGTGAAAATTGACATTTTGTATTCCTCCTCTTAAATGATTAGTTAAGTGAATTTACAATAAGTTCCGCTATCTGTACGGCGTTTGTCGCTGCGCCTTTTCTTATGTTATCGGCAACAACCCAAATGTTAATGCCGTTTTCAACACTTTCATCGCGGCGAATTCTGCCAACAAATACTTCGTCTTTTCCTGCTGCCTCGATAGCAAGAGGGTACTCGTTATTAGCTGGGTTATCTTTTACAATAACACCAGGTGCTTTTGAGAGAAGCTCTTTAACTTCTTCAATATCAACAGGATTTTCAAATTCTACATTTATAGATTCGCTGTGACTGTTAAATACAGGAACACGTACAGTTGTTGCTGTTACGCGCATGTCTGGGTGATGAAGTATTTTTCTTGTTTCCCAAATCATTTTCATTTCTTCTTTAGTATATCCGTTATCCATAAAAATGTCTATATGAGGAAGACAGTTATTTGCTATTGGGTGAGGGAATTTTTTAGGAGCCTCGCCTTTAAGGCCGTTTTCAAGGTCTTTCCAGCCTGCAACACCAGCGCCGGATACAGCCTGATATGTAGAGTAAACAACTCTTTTAATTTTGTATTTATCATCTAATGGTTTTAAAACAACCATTGCCTGAATAGTAGAGCAGTTAGGGTTAGCTATAATACCACTGTTCCATTTAATGTCCTCTGGGTTAACCTCAGGCACTACAAGAGGTACCTTAGGGTCCTGTCTCCACTGAGCTGAGTTATCAACTACTATACAGCCGTGTTCAGCAGCAATAGGCGCAAATTTGGCGCTTGTGCTTCCACCGGCTGAGAAAAGAGCTATATCAATAGGTTTGTCAAAAGAATGCTCTGTAAGCTCCTCAACTGTATATTCCTTACCCATAAAAGTAAGCTTGCTTCCGGCTGAACGAGCTGAAGCCATAACGTAAAAATTATCAATTGGAAGATTTCTTTCTTCAAGAACCTTAAGGAAGGTTCTTCCTACCATTCCTGTTGCGCCTACAACAGCGAGATTTACCTTTCTCATTTTAAATAATCACTCCTGTGTAAAATTGATATTCAGGCAATAAAAAAGCCTGTATACACCACCAAATAAATCATAGTCGGTGCAATACGGCTGCCAAGCAAATGATATATTCAGTAGCACTCCATCTTAAAAGATGACAGTCGGCAAGCTGTTAACTTACCGCCCAGAAAGCGAATACCGCATAACGCTTCCTTCGGCGTTTGCCCCTTTTGCTGAATTATTAACCGCTTGCGGATATAAGCGTAAATGCAGTTACTTATGGAAAACGCGCCTCTACTTTCAATTAAAATCATATTAGCACCAAAAGCAGTTCATGTCAAATATTTTAATGAATAATATAGGCAGTTTTAGACAAACTACTAAAAGCAACTGCATAATAAGGAGGAAAAGAAATGGAAGAGAAAAAAATAAGTAAGGCCGAAGCAAAAAAAATAAAAGCGGAAAAAGAAAAACTTAAGCTTGAGACAGCGAAAGAAATAGGGCTTTTTGATAAAATAAAAGAGCAGGGATGGAAAAGCCTTACTTCACGTGAAAGCGGAAAATTAGGCGGAAAAATATCAGCGAAAATCAAGTGTAAAAACAAAGAAAAAAAATA
>JAHZEA010000009.1:0-93339 GCA_019422065.1 Lachnospiraceae bacterium
AAAATGGAAGTAATTAGCCTTCTGCTGGATTTTTGTGTTGAAAGAGGCCACCGGAATATGCGCTATATTGAAAGCGTAGCTATTGACTGGTGCGAAAGCGGTATAAACACGGCTGAGGCGGCAAAAGAACGCATAAAGGCTTATAACGGCATTTACAGGCAGATTATGCGTGCTATGGGCCAAAATAACAGAGAGCCGGTTCAAAAAGAAATAGACTACATGAAAAAATGGAACGAAGTTTACAAAATGCCAATAGAAATAATAGAATTGGCCTGTGACAGAACGGTTATTGGCATAGGTAAGCCGTCTTTTGGTTATGCTGATAAAATACTTCTTTCTTGGTATAAGGCCGGAGTAAAAACATTAAAAGATGTGGAAAACATGGACAGGCTTTATGCCGAAAGCAAAAAACAAAAGCAAAATACGGACAATACGCCTAAACAAAGTGTAAACCGTGTAACTAATAAATTTACCAACTATAGTCAAAGGGAATATGATTATTCCGAGATAGAAAGACTTGAGATACAAAGGCTTAAAGCGGAGGGGAAGAACTAAATGCCTGACAGAAGCGATGTTTATAAGCAGGTAATTAAATATTTTGACTCACTTAGAACAAATGAGCAATCATACCTTAGGCAGAAAAGAGAAGAAGTATATGCCGCATGCCCTAGAGTGCGCCAGATAGAAAACGAAATATCAATTTTAGGCATAACAGCGGCTAAAAACGCCATAGAATCCAAAACGCCAACACAGGATATAATTGAGCTTAAAGAAAAAATGGACTCTCTTAAGGCGGAAAAAATACAGGTAATGAAAAGCGCCGGATTTGACCCAGACTGCCTTAATATAAATTATAAATGTGAAAAATGCCAAGATACAGGATTTGTCGGTCAAAGGGAGTGTTCCTGTTTTACACAAAAGTTAGTTGAAATGGCCTACAGCAGTTCTAACATGCGTGAAATAACATCTGACGAAAATTTCGATAATTTTAATATAAATTATTACAGTAACGAAACAGAAGAAGGCGCCATAATGTCGCCTAAAGAAAACATGCAGATTATACTGAGTGTATGCCTTGAGTTTACTAAAAATTTCAGCAAAAAAAAGGATAACCTGCTTTTTTACGGTGGCCCGGGACTGGGAAAAACTTTCCTTTGCAGCTGTATAGCACGGGAGATACTTGATAAAGGCTATACCGTTTTTTACGCAACAGCTCCGCAGCTTTTTAAAACAATAGAAAAAGAGCGGTTTAGCCGCTCTCAGGATGAAGAAAGTCAAACGGGATTTTCCGATGATTTGCAGTCGGTAGATTTGCTTATAATAGACGATTTGGGTACAGAGTTTAGCACAGCTTTTACATCTTCGGAACTTTTTGACATATTAAACACAAGGCTTATTAATAAAAAGCCGGTTATAATATCAACCAATCTTTCTGTAAGTGAGCTTCAAAACCTGTATTCCGAAAGAATAACATCAAGAATAATAGGTCAGTACAAAGTGATGAAGTTTTTTGGCAAAGACATACGCCTTATTAAAAAATATTCTTATAAATAAAAATAATAAAGCAAAAAATAAAACGGTACGAATTTACTAAATTAAAAATTCGTACCGTTTGTTTATTGTTTGTTTCATTTTAAAATTCTAAAAAGTGCCATGAATTTTTTTTCTGCCTCAGAAAAAGGCACAAATGAAAAATCCGGATTTGATTTAATAATGGGCTCGCTGTCGAATAATTTTTCCCCTGTAAAGTGCAGAAATTCGTGATACAAAAGGGCATCGTCTATCTCTTTAACCTGCTTTAATTCTTTTTCGTTAGGAACGGCGCCGGAGTACTTTTCATAAACAGTGTTTTGTATAGTTTTTTCTATATCCATGTACTGAGGAATATGCTTTTTAACCGGCCGAATTATATCGGCTATATAAGCTTCACTGGCGTCATGGAGCAGGCACAAAAGAGCCGTGTTTTTGTCTAAATCCCGGCAGAGGGCTTCTTCACAGCAGTGAATAGAGTGCTGGCATACAGAGTAAAACTCCGGAAAATGGCCGTTTGCTCTTACCGAAAGGGATAAAGCATGAGCTATGTCTTTAATGTCTATATCCTGAACATCAGGCTTCAGAGGGTTTATATGTTTTTTTGAGTAAGTGGTTATATAATCGTTCATTTTGGCCTCCGAAAATCAAGTTGTTTATATAATATGCGCCGCTAAAAGTTTTGTCAACGGTGCAAAAAAAATAAAGCCTTATTTTAAGGCCTTATTTTTATGGTATGTATTTATTTTTTCATGCATTCAATATAAGCGGCATACTTAATTTCCTCAAGTTTTTCGGCTTTTTTAAGCACCATGTCCTCAAGACCTTTTTTAAAGTCCTGAACTTTGTTGTATATCTTTTCATCTGAAGCGCCTAAAATCTGTGCCGCAAGTATTCCGGCGTTTTGTGCACCGTTAATTGCAACAGTTGCAACAGGTATTCCCGGCGGCATTTGGCAGATTGAATAAAGTGAGTCAACACCGCTTAATGTTGATGTTTTAACAGGCACACCTATAACAGGCACGCTTGTCATAGCCGCTGTCATGCCCGGAAGATGTGCCGCACCGCCTGCTCCGGCTATTATAACTTTAATACCGCGCTCATGTGCTTTGTGTGCGTACTCATACATTCTATCCGGTGTTCTGTGGGCGGAAATAACAGTAAGCTCATAAGGAATTTCCAGCTTGTCAAGGAGTTTTGCCGCCTCGCTCATAACAGGAAGGTCGGAATCACTGCCCATTATAATACCTACTAATGGTTTCATATTTAATCACCTCACTGTAAATTTTATCATTTATACAGCGGTATTTAAAGGATTATATAACATTTTTTTGTTTTTATTTTATTGGTTATTTGTTATAATAATAATGATTACTTTCGTATCGGAAAGGCGGCGGCGTTTATGGAATTTGATGAAAAACTTCTTGAAAGAAAAAAACGTATAAAGGAATTTATAAGCAGTCAGGATTATGTGCCGCTTAAAAGAGGCGAAATGCGCATAATGCTTCAGGTGCCTAAAGAAGACCAAGACGCTTTTGAGGCTGTTATAGACTCTCTTATATCTTCCGGTGAGGTTTACGAAACAAGAAAAGGCAAAATAGTTTCAACAAAATCGGTCAATCTTTTTCCGGCAATTTTTATGTCAAACGCCAAAGGCTTTGGCTTTGCTCGGCTTGAAGACAGCAATGATAACGATATATATATTCCGCCTGAAAGCTCTCTTAACGCCATGAATAAAGATAAGGTTCTTGTGCGTATTACTGAGCCGGCATTTGGCGGCAGACGCCCTGTAGGCGAGGTTGTAAAGATACTTTCTCAAAAAAGGGAAGGCATTGTAGGCACATTTGACGAAGGCAGAGGCTTTGGCTTTGTTGTATGTGATGACAAAAAGATAAACGATATTTTCATTCCTAAGGGCTCAACTAAAGGCGCTGTTACAGGAAGCAAAGTAGTTGTAAATATTACAAAACGCCCGTCGCCTAATAAATGCGCCGAAGGCGAAATTGTAGAGATATTAGGCCATAAAGACGACCCGGGTGTTGATATACTTTCGGTTATACGCCAGTTTAACCTGCCTGTTGATTACCCGGAAGATGTTTATGAGCAGACGGAAAACATGCCGGAAGATATTACAGAGGCTGAAATTGAGGGCAGAGAGGATTTAAGAAAGCTCGTAACTGTTACAATAGACGGCGATGACTCAAAGGACTTTGACGACGCCGTAAGCCTTGAAATATTAGAAAACGGACATTACCAGTTAGGCGTGCATATTGCCGATGTAAGCCACTATGTAACAGAAGGCTCTCCGCTGGATAAAGAGGCATATAAAAGGGGCACAAGCGTTTATCTGGTAGACAGGGTTATACCTATGATACCTCATAGGCTTTCAAACGGTATATGCTCACTTAATCCGGACTGTGACCGCCTGACTTTAAGCTGTATTATGGAAATAGACCACGACGGAAATGTTGTTAACCACCGTGTTGTAGAGTCTGTTATACATTCATCTTGCCGTATGACATATACAAAAGTTAATAATGTAATTGAGCACCACGACAAGGAACAGATGGAAGAATACGCAGACTTTGTGCCTATGCTTGAGGACATGAACGATTTAAGGCAGATTTTAAACCATAAAAGACAGCGCAGAGGCTCTGTTAACTTCGATTTTCCTGAGTCTAAAATAACACTTGATGAAAACGGAAAAGTTCTGGCTATAGGTCCTTATGAAAAGAACCTTGCCACAAACCTTATAGAAGAATTTATGCTTGTGTGCAACGAAACAATAGCAGAGGATTACTATTGGCAGGGTGTGCCTTTTGTTTTCCGTAACCACGACCAGCCGGATGAGGAAAAAATGGAAGGCCTTAAAAAGCTTATATCAGCTTTTGGCTACAGAATAAAGGGTAAAGGTGACATACACCCTAAAGAAATTCAAAGGCTTATAGAAAAAGTAAGCGGCACGCCTCAGGAGCACATTATAAGCCGTATGGTTTTAAGAAGCATGAAACAGGCTAAGTATCAGGCTGAAAATATAGGCCATTTCGGTTTGGCGGCGCAGTATTACTGTCATTTCACATCGCCTATAAGGCGTTATCCTGATTTGCAGATACACAGGATTATAAAAGAGATTATAGAAGGCCAGCTTTCATCTGAGAGGATACATCATTACGAAAGTTTTCTTTCAGAAGCGGCTTATCACTGCTCTGTTGCTGAAAGAACAGCTGACGACGCTGAAAGAGAAACAGATAAGCTTAAAATGGCTGAATATATGGCTGAGCGTATTGGCGAGGAATACGACGGCATTATATCCGGTGTTACAAGCTGGGGAGTTTATGTAGAGCTTAACAACACTGTTGAGGGTATGGTGCCTTTAAACGAGCTTGAAGACGATTTTTATGAGTACGAAGAAGATAAAATGCGTGTTGTAGGAAAGAGAACCGGCAGAATTTATCGCTTGGGCGATGAGGTAAGGGTTCAGGTGCTCAGAGCGGATACTCAGGCAAGAACAGTTGACTTTTTGTTTGTAGATAAAGACGATGAGGAATGTGAAAACGGAGGGGAAATAAATGGAGATTAAAAAGGCGGCACTTGTGGGCTTTGGCGCTATAGGCTGTGTATATGCCAAAAACCTTATAAAAAGCATAGGCGATGATTTTGTTGTTATAGCCGGAGGAAGCAGAGCCCAAAGGATACGTTCTAAAGGCGTTATAGTAAACGGCGAGGAAGTTAAGCCAAGAGTTGTAGAGCCTGAAAGCACTGACTATAAGGCGGATTTAATTATATTTACAGTAAAAAACTATCATTTAGCTCAGGCACTCAATGATGTAAAAAATATAGTTACAGAAAACACAATTTTCTTAACGGTTCTTAATGGTGTAACAGCAAGGGACGAAATTAAAGAGGCTTACCCAAACAATACCGTTCTTTACGGCATAGGCATGGGCATAGACGCTGTTAGAAATGACGAAGGTATTAAATGCAAATGCGAAGGCACAATACAGTTTGGTGATGCCGACAATACTGTAATGAGTCCTCAGGTTAAAGCAGTTAAAGACCTTTTTGATAAGGCGGGCATAGGCAATGAGGTCTGCCCAGATATGATAAGAACAATATGGAATAAATTTATGATAAACGTAAGCACAAACCAGCTTTCAGCTATAACAGGCTGCGGCTACGGAAGCTTTCTTACAGTGCCGGAGCTTAATGACGCAATGCACCAAGTAATGACTGAAGTTATAACACTTGCCAATAAAAAAGGCATTAATTTAAAAGAAGAAGACGCTTATGCTTACGAAAAGAAGCTGGCTACATTTGACCCGGCAGGCAAAACTTCAATGCTTCAGGATGTTGAGGCAAAGCGCCATACTGAGGTTGACTATTTTGCCGGAGCAGTTATTAAATTCGGTAAAGAAGCCGGCGTTCCTACACCATGGAATGACAGAATGTATCTTCTTATAAAAACTATAGAGAGCCTTTATTAAAACAAAAAGCCGAAAGGGGGCAGGCACTGTGGAAATTAAAAATGTGGCAATGGTAGGCTTAGGGGCAATAGGCACTGTTTTTGCAAGACACCTGATTAAAACAGCCGAAAGCTTTGCCGTTGTAGCCGGCGGCAGCAGGGGCGAAAAACTGCGCCAAAACGGCCAAATGATAAACGGTGAGCATATAACGCCAAATGTAATAGACCCTAATGACAATAACTGGAAAGCCGATTTAGTTATATTTACTGTAAAGAATTATCAGCTGGAACAGGCTATAGAAGATGTTAAAAATATTGTATATAAAGATACAATACTTCTTACAATAATAAACGGTGTTTCCGCAAGGGACAGAATAAAAGCTTTTTATCCGGAAAATACAGTGCTTTATGGTCTTTGTAAGACTGATGCCGAAAGGGACAAAACCGGCGGCATATACTGCTCATATGAAGGCCAGATACAATTCGGCAATGGTGATAATACTGTTATAAGCCCCGAGGTTAAGGCAGTAAAAGATATTTTTGATAAAGCCGGAATTGACAGCGACGTGCCGCAGGATATGATGAGAGCGCTGTGGTATAAATTTATGGTAAATGTAGGTGTAAACCAGCTTTCAGCTGTAACACGCTCAGGCTATGGCGGATTTGTTAAAATACCAGAGCTTAACAATGCTTTGCGTCAGGTAATGGGCGAAGTTATAACACTTGCCAACAAAATGGGCATAAACATTACTACAGCTGACGCTAATGAGCATATAACCGGCATGGCTGACTCCGACCCAGACGGCATGACATCAATGCTTCAGGACGTTGTATCAAGGCGTAAAACGGAAGTTGACTATTTTGCCGGTACTATGATAGAGCTGGGCAAAAAATATAACGTTCCTACACCGTGGAACGACAGGCTTTATTTACTTATTAAAACAATAGAAAAGCTTTACGGTGCTGAATAAAAAGTATATAGCCGGCGTCTTTTGCGGCGCCGGAATTTTGCTTAAAAGTTTAATTTTGCCGAGTTTTACTTTAAATTGTAATAAAATGTAATCTAATCGTAACTTGATTTTTTTATTAATTATGATACACTGTAATAACTGGAGGTGGTATTGTGGCTAAAGAAAATAGCGGTAAACTGATAGCCCAAAATAAAAAGGCCTATCACGATTACTTTATTGAAGAAACTTACCAAGCCGGAATATCCCTTTCCGGTACAGAGGTTAAAAGTATGCGTGCCGGTAAATGCTCACTTAAAGAAAGCTTTATTCGCATTGAAAATGGCGAGGCTCTTATTTACAGCATGCATATAAGCCCATATGAGCAGGGTAATATATTCAATAAAGACCCTTTAAGGACAAGACGGCTTCTTTTGCATAAAAAGGAAATAGCTAAAATAGCCAATGCCGTAGCTCAGGCAGGCTATACGGTAGTGCCTTTAAAGGTTTACTTTCATAAAAGCTTGGTTAAGGTTGATATAGGTATTGCAAAAGGTAAAAAGCTCTATGACAAGCGTGAAACAATAGCTAAAAACGACCAAAGACGTCAGGCAGAAAAGGAGTTTAAGGTTAGAAACCTTACTCTGTAATAAGGGGATGTAATGGTTTCGACGGGAGTTCCAAAAACAGGGATAGCCATCCGCAGAACCGATGAGCTGCGTTAAAATCATGGGAATTTTTAAAAAATAAACGACAAAGATTATACTTTACAGGCAGCCTAAGCGCTGTCCGTCGGCCTTTAATCTACCGCAGTTGAAGTAACCGGCGTCATGCATGCGGCCAACTTTTTCGCCAAAGCTTTGAGGCGGAAAAAGATTTATGAAGCTACTGAGGTTTGCAGCCTGCCTTTGGGCGGTAAAACGAGGGAATGTTAAAACATAGGATGTGATGGGAGAAGTCCTTGCGGCGGGGTTTTCGGACAGGGGTTCGATTCCCCTCATCTCCATTAAAAAGCCTTTGATAAATCAAAGGCTTTTATTTTTTGTTGTTGATTGTATGCCGTACTGTTTAAAATATTATTGGATAAAAATAGAAGAACCGGGGAAAAATCCCCGGTTTTTGTTTATGAGCAAATTTATTTATATATTAACGGGAAATTACCCGGTTTTGTTTGTTAAAATCCAGATTAGAATTTAAACTGCCTGAAAAAGAGAATTCATTTTTGTTTAAGATTGATGTTTTTACATAAAGACAAAAATTGTGATATTAACAGCGGCGGATTTTCTTTGCTTACAATGCTTATAGACTGCTTTTCTTCTAAATTAAAATACTGTATGTCTTTATTATTTAATATTCTTTCGTGGTTATCCGATATTGTGTAGCCTTCTCCCATTTGAAGCGCCATAGTTATTGCGTCTAAGCTGGATAAAAACTGGATTTTCGGATTGATTTTATACCGCATAAGTAAATCACTGTGGGTAAGCACTTTTTGCGGTACATGTTCTTTTTTCAGGCAGTAAAGGGTCTGATTTCCAAAGTCAGCTAAACTTAAGCTTTTATTGCTGCTTAAAGGATTGTTTTTTGAAAATACAACACATTTATTAGCCTCAATAAATTCACTTGTATTAATTTTACTTATATAATAACAGTTGAAAAAACATAAACCTATTCTATATAAATAATTTTTATGGACAGCAAAACAAATTTATATTTTAATAACCTCGGGTTAAGTCCACAATATTAGGTATCTGCTGGCCGTTTCTATACAAAATAAGGCTGTCTGCAAAAAGTTTCATGGCCCTTTCTAAAACCAGCGGACTGTCTCCGGCACAGTGAGGCGTAATAATTACGTTTTCCATATCCCACAAAGGGTTTTCCTTATTAAGCGGTTCTATGTGGAATACATCAAGACCGGCGCCGGCTATTTTATTTTCTTTAAGGGCAGAAATTAAGGCTTGTTCATCTACTACATCGCCTCTTGAAAAATTCATAAAAATACAGGTATCTTTCATGGCATTGAATTCTTTTTCGCCTATCATATGATAAGTTTCTTTTGTAAGAGGTGTCATTGCAATACAGTAATCGGCAGTGCTTAAAACTTGGTGCAGTCTGTCCATTGGGTATACTTTGTCAAAATTAGGTACTTCCCTTGGGAACAGGTCAACACCTATAATATTCATATCAAATGCTTTAGCTCTTTTGGCTATATCGCTTCCAATGCTTCCGGTACCTATAATACACAGTGTTTTTCCGATAAGCTCGTTTACTTCCAGTGGTTTTTGCCAGTATTTATTCTTCTGGTTTATTAAGGATTTTTTTAAATTTCTGCTGAATGAAATCATAACACCCAGCGCCTGCTCAGCTATATTGGAGTTAAGCACGCCTTTAATGTTTGAAACAGTAGTGCCTTTTTTAATAAGCCTGTCAAATGGCAGTTTGTCTACACCTACGCTAAGTGAGAAAAGCCATTTAAAATTAAAGTCGTCTATTTCGTTAAATAAGCCGTTGTTTACAGGAGCGCCCCATGTAATAAGTATTTCGGCTTCGGGTATAAGTTTTAGGGCTTCTGCTTTATTTGTATTATAGTCGCATACTGTAATTTCCTCGTGGGTTTTTTGATTTATCATATGTAAAAGCTCATCAGGAATTGAAGCTATTGAAAGAATCATAATTATATACCTCCTTAAACTTAGAAATTTCAAATTTTATCAGTGCTAAGTACAGCGCCTTTTCCTGCGCTTGATGCAAGCTTTCTATACCTTGCCATATAGCCGGAAATATTTTTTGGCGTATAAGACCATTGGCTTTTACGGCGCTTAATTTCTTCATTGTCAACAAGCAAGTCTATTGTGCTGTTATCAACATCAATTTGTATTTTGTCGCTGTCTTTTACAAAGGCCAAAGGCCCGCCTTCTGCCGCTTCAGGAGAAATATGGCCTACAAAATAGCCGTTATTTGTGCCGGAAAAGCGTCCATCTGTAATTAAGGCTACGCTGTTGCCTAGCCCCTGACCAATCATGTATTTAAGAACATTGCACATTTCCCTCATTCCCGGCTCGCCTTTAGGTCCGCCGTAACGAATAACTCAATATTGTCAGCAAATAATCTAAATATTTGATTTTTGACATATTTAAAGATTAACATGTATAATTTAATGTGTCTAATGTTTAAAATACATAGTAACTATACATATATAACATATAACATGCGACATTGTATATGTATATTTTAAACAATGTTTCTTGTTCACTTGTTATATTGACACCATTTGTTATGTATGTTAAAATTTCTAACAGATAATTAATTCCCGCACGAAGCGGTTTGTAATATAACACAGAATTTTTAAATGCCACGAAGGCAAGATATAGTTTGTATGACTATGTTTTGTTTTCGTGGTTTTTTGTTTAGGGAGGAATGTATTTATGAATAGTGTAGACAATTACTGGGATGAACGCGCCGAAAGCTACAGTGAGCAGAATAAAAGCCAGCTTGACAGAAAAGAAAAATGGAAAAGCGTATTAAATAAATACATGCCGGAAGGCAAAAATGCCAAAATTCTTGATATAGGCACAGGCCCGGGATTTCTTGCAATATTAATGGCAAAAGAGGGGTATAACGTAAGTGCTGTTGACAGAAGCGGACAAATGATTTATCATGCTGTAAAAAACGCTCAGCAGGAAAATGTAAGTGTTGACTTTAAAGTAGTAGGCGACGAAATGCCTTTTGATGAAGGCAGTTTTGACATGATACTTTCAAGAGATGTTGTTTGGATGCAGAAAGAACCGGAAAAAACACTGGAATCATGGTATAAACTCCTTAAAAAAGGCGGCACAATGGTGTATTTCGATGCTGACTGGTACGGTTATTTAAGAGACGATGAGTCTATAAAAGGTTATAAAGAACACAGAAAAAACGTAGAAAAAAACAACGGTTTTGTTTATACAAAAGCCAATGAAATGGAGCAGATGGCACAGGACTTTCCGCTTACATATCAGGCAAGACCTCAGTGGGATGTGGAGTTCTGGAATAAACAAAATACCGACGGCGTTTTATGCGAAACTGAGCTCAACAGCAGTATTTACTCAAAACTGGAGCAATTGCAGTACGAGAAAAATCAGGAATTTTTAATTTGCGTAAAAAAATAAGGCGGTAAAATGAGACATTTAGGCACTGTATGCAAAAAAATAGCCCTAAGCGCTATTCAAACAACAGTTATATTAATAGGCATAACTTTAATTACATTTTTTATACTGCATATTTCACCTGTAAACCCGGCCGAAATTTATCTTATGGGAAACAGCGGGAACGTAGGTCAGGTTTCACAGGAGGCTATAGAGGAACAGGAAAAGAAAATGGGACTTGATAAGCCTTTTATAGTGCAGTATGCTTCTTGGCTTAATAATGTTGTTCATGGCGATTTAGGAACGTCTATGACTACATCTAAGCCTGTAAAAGAAGAAATAGCAGAGCATGCCGTGCCTACAGTAGCGTTAACTGCAGTGTCTTTATTAATTACCGTATTAATATCAGTGCCGCTGGGAATTTACTGTGCCGTGAAAAAAGATAAGGCTTTGGATAATATTGTGCGTATATTTTCGTTTTTAGGTATATCCATGCCGTCGTTTTTTATATCGTTGGTACTGCTTTGGATATTTTGCTTAAAACTCCAAATACTGCCGGTTATTGCCCAAAGAAGCCCAAAAGGCATGATACTTCCGGCATTGGTGCTTATTATACAGTGCTCGTCTAAATATATTCGTCAGGTAAGAGCTGTTATATTGGATGAGATGAATAAGGATTATGTAATGGGTGCATTTGCAAGAGGCATAAGCGAAAGAGAGATTTTGTTTAAGCATGTACTTAAAAACGCTTCTGTGCCAATTTTAACATGGTTCGGTACATATTTTGGCATTATGCTTGGCGGAGCGTCTGTTATAGAAACTATATTCTCTTGGGACGGTATGGGAAAGCTTGCAGTAGAGTCGGTAATGCGTCTTGATTATTACATGATACAGGGTTTTGTGCTGTGGACGGCAGTTATATTTTTAATTGTTAATTTTGCCGTTGATGTTGCCGGCGACATTATAGACCCAAGGCTTAAAAGGGGGCGTATGTAATGGAACGTAAAAAATACCCCGTGTCTTTCTGGGTTCTGGCAGTATTAATTATTATTTTAATTGCCGCTGCGGTTTTTGCTCCGGTTTTGGCGCCTAATGACCCTAATAAATCAAGTCTTATGGATGCTTTAAAAGGCCCTTGTCAGCAGTTTCCGCTGGGTACAGACCCATTAGGCAGGTGCCTTCTTTCGCGAATGCTTTACGGCGGAAGGGTGTCTATATTCAGCAGTTTAATTATAACGGCATCTGTATTTGTTTTAGGCACTGTAATTGGTGTTTTTTCGGGATATATAGGTGGCATTGCAGACAATATTTTAACTAAAATAATATCTATTACCCAAGCATTTCCTAAAATAATACTGGCTATAGCCATAGCTGGAGTGCTGGGCATAGGTATTAAAAACACAATTATAGCCCTTTGTATTGTAGAATGGGCGGAATACGCCAGAATGGCCCGAAGCCTTACCCGTGGTGTTAAAGAGCGCACATTTATTAAGGCGGCTAAAATCTGCGGCTGCGGCGAAATTAAAATAATGTTCAGGCATATACTACCTAACATTATACCGCCTTTAATTGTTAATGCATCTTTAGGCATAGCCTCAATGATAATGGAAGTGGCTGCACTTTCGTATTTAGGTGTAGGCGTTCAGTCGCCTATGGCCGAATGGGGCGCTATGATGAATACGGGCAAAGATTATATACAAACAAATATTTCCCTTGTATTGGTGCCGGGTGCGGCTATATTTATAACTGCGGTTATTTTTAACCTTTTTGGCGAAAAGATAAGGGATGTTTTAGACACAAGGAATTAAACATAATAAATTAAAAAAGGAGACTTTTATGAATATAAAGTTATTTAAAACTACAGTTTTTGCTTTATGCGCTCTTATGCTTACAGCCTGCGGAGCTTCAAACGGCAGCAGCCAAAGTGCCCAAAGTGCAGAAGTGGAAACTCAAACAGATACAAATACAAAAGAAACAGCGGTTTTTGCCGATACCCAAGGCCCTACAAGCCTTGACCCGGCAGAAAGCTGGAACAGCTGGTATACATCAAGGTACGGCATAACAGAAACACTTTATAAACTTGATGACAGCCTTGTTCCACAGCCGCTTTTGGCTCTTTCATGCGAAATGACGGACGATACAACATGGGTAATTACATTAAGGGATGATGTAACATTTCAAAACGGCGAAAAAATGACAGCTGACAGCGTTAAAGCCTGCTGGGAAAGAACACTTAGCAAAAATCCAAGGTTAGGCGAGCTTTTGTTTATAAGCCAAATAGAGGCCTCAGGCCAGAGTCTTACAGTAAAAACTACAGAGCCTGTTCCGGCATTTATAAATGGCCTTACAGAGCCGCTTTCGGCTGTGTATTATGTAACAGATGACGAGTCAATGGCTCAGACTCCAATAGGCACAGGTCCTTTTAAGGCGGTAGGTTATGAAGTAAACAAACAGGTTGAAAGGTACGACGGCTACTGGGGCGGCACGCCAAAACTTAAGTCAGCTGTGTTTAATATAATTTCTGACACTAACTCACTTGTAATGGCTCAGCAAACAGGAGAGAGCGACCTTTCAGTAAGTATACCGGGTACAAGCCTTGAGCTTTTTAATGATACATCAAAATATAATGTAGACGGTGTAGCAGGCTCGAGAGGCCAAGTTATATTTATGAATTATAATAACGAATTTATACAGGACATAAATATAAGAAAAGCAATAAGCATGTGCATAAACAAACAAGGCTATGCCGAAATATTAAATAAAGGCGCTTCTGTACCTACTAACGGATTGTACCCTGACTTTATGGATTTTGGCGCGAAAGAAGATTTAACAGGCGGATACGACATTGAAGGCGCAAAAAAAATATTATCTGATGCTGGATACAAAGATACCAATGGTGACGGAATTGTAGAAAAAGACGGCAAGCCGGTTTCCCTTAGAATTGTTACATACAGCACAAAAGGTGAGCTTTCAATGTTTTGTGAGGAAATGGCTTCCAGCTTAAAAGAAATAGGTATTGACCTTAAAGTTGAAGTTTACGAGTCTGTAGCAGAGCAGGAAAAGACTGGCGATTTTGATTTGCTTATGGTAAGCTTTACAATGTGCCCTACAGGTGACCCGCTGTATTTTGCCAATATTGCATTTAAAACAAACGGAAGCAGCAATTACGGACACTACTCAAACCCTGAAGTTGACGGTGTTATAGACCAGATGACACGTGAGTTTGATGCAGAAAAACGCACCGAGCTGGCTAAAGAAGTTCAAAAGCTTGTATGTGAAGATGTGGGTTATATTGTTGTGGGTCATTCAAAATATGTATATGTAATGAATAGCAGTGTTAAAGGCCTTAAAACAAATCCATCGGAGTATTATCTGTTGGATGCCAATACGTATATTGAATAAAAAGTTAGAAAAAGTTACAAAAAGGTGTCAGTATGCTGGAAATAAATAATTTAAGTGTATCTTACGGCAAAACTCGAGTTGTGCGCAATTTAAGCTTAAAAGTAAATGACGGCGAAATAGTATGTATAGTAGGAGAGAGCGGCTGCGGCAAAAGCACCGCTCTTAAATCTGTTTTAATGCTGGATAAAAACGCATCTATTACAGGCGGCAGTATTATATTTAACGGCAGTGATATTACAAAGCTCAATGCTGCTCAAATAAGGCATATACGCGGTTTAGAAATAGCTATGATATTTCAGAATGCCTTTCTTTCAATGGACCCTACAAAAACAATAGGACATTTGTTTTACGAAACAGTTAAGGCACATAACAAAAAAGCTAAAAAAATTGACTGCTTAAAAAAAGCCGAAGAGCTTATGAAAAAACTGCGCCTTTGGGAAACGGAGCGTATTTTTACATCATACCCATTTGAGCTTTCAGGCGGTATGTGCCAAAGAACGGCTATAGCGGCGGCAATGATGAATACTCCAAAGCTTATACTGGCTGATGAGCCTACAAGTGCCCTTGATGTAACGGCACAGGCACAGGTTATACGCCTTTTAAAACAGGTTAAAGAAGACTATAATACATCAATGCTTATTGTAACCCATAATATGGGTGTGGTTGCTAATCTGGCGGATAAAGCCGCTGTTATGTACGGTGGTAGTATTATGGAAATAGGCAGCACAAACGATATAATAAATAACCCGGCACATCCTTATACAAAGGCGCTAATAAAAGCTGTTCCGGAAATGAACGGAAAAATACCTGAGGCTATAGAAGGACTGCCGCCGGAGTTTAACGATGATATTGCCGGCTGTCCATTTGCTCCGCGGTGCAGTATGGCAAAAGATATATGTTATAAAAAATTTCCGGAAAAACATTATCTGTCAGAAAGTCATACTGTATACTGTAATTGCTGTTCTTTATAGCTTAGAAAAAGCTGTAAAAGGTTATAAATAGTTAGAAGAAGTTAGAAAAGAGAATGCGGTTATGTGTCTGCTTAAAGTTACCGGACTTACAAAAACGTATAAAAACAAAAAAGACTGTGTTTACGCTCTTAAAGGCATAGATTTCAGCATAAATCAAGGCGAATGTTTAGGCCTTGTAGGCGAAAGCGGCTGCGGCAAAAGCACTACAGCCGAAATTATTGCGCGGCTTATAAAAGAGGATTCCGGCACAATAGAGTTTAACGGTACAGAAATAACAGGTCAAAAACGCCTTAAATGCGTTGGTAAGGATTTGCAAATGGTGTTTCAGAACCCTAAAGACTCTTTTGACCCTAAATACAGCCTTTTGGAGTCAGTTATGATGGGTGCGGACTCATATAAATTATATTCAAAAACAGAGCTGAAACAAAGGGCAGAGGAGCTTATTAAATACGTAGGTTTAAAAGAGTCTTACTTAAATAAGGGCATAGGCACATTAAGCGGCGGAGAGTGCCAAAAAGCGTCTATTGCAAGAGCCGTTATATGCTCGCCTAAGCTTATAATATTTGACGAAGCCACAAGTGCTCTTGATGTTTCGGTTCAGGCCCAGATAATAGGGCTTATGCGAAAGCTTAAAGAAGAAAGTGGCGTTTCTTTTCTTTTTATTACTCATGACTTAGCTTTAACATCTTCTGTATGCGACAATATAGCTGTTATGTATTCAGGAAGAATAATAGAATATGGTCCGTGCAAAGAAGTGTTAAATAATCCAAAGCATCCATATACAAAACAACTTGTTTCTTCTGTTTTACCTATTAATGGGTGCTGTAATATTCCGGAATTTAATGTATTGAGAAAGGCTGAATATACACAAAAAGGCTGCGATTACTATGCTTTCTGCCACAGAGCAGATGAAAAGTGTGCTAATGGAATTTTGAACATGGTTCAACTCCAAGGCAGAAGCATTTTATGCTGCCATGCCAATGATTAATTGATATTTATGGTAAAATATTTTTTACTGCGTTAAAATGTGGTTTATGACTAAAGTTTATACAGAAAAACCATTTGTTAAAGGCTAAACTAAATGTTGTAAAATATTCAGGGGAATATTGACATATATAGTTGTTAGTAATATAATATAACTTAGTGACAGATATATACTCAATTTCATGCCTTTAACAGCCTTATGAAAAGTATTTTATCAATTTCATGAACGATATAATTTTTTATAAGGCCAATTTCCTCTCAAAGCCCTATGGGCTTGTAGCTTAAGAGGGAAAGCGCCGCAGGTATAACTGCGGAGACAAAGGGTTCAAACCCCGTCAGGCCATTAATTTTCAATCTGTTTAAAACACGGGCGTGCCGTAAGGCGCGCTTTTGTTTTTTATATAGTTTGCTAATAAGATTTTTTTCATAAAGTTTATAGTTTTGAATTGGTTCATTTTTTATTAGTTGTTACAAAGTTTGGTATTTTAACTAATTAAAAAAGGAGTGGTTGTTATGAAAAAAATTCTCATTGCAATTTTAATTTCCTTATGTATTCCCATAACATCATTTGCCAAAGATATAGTAAGTTCTAATTTAGACGGCATAACCATTACCCCTATAAATGATACCAGCGAAGGCGTTAAAACTAAAATAACATATAATGACGGGTACGAAGAAAGCATAAGTGCTGATTATGTAGCGCTTTTTGTTAACGGCAGCCTTATTAAAAATTCAAATGTTATTATTGAAGAAAATAGGGCTTTAGTTCCTGTTAGGGCTGTAACCGAGAATTTAGGTTATGAAGTTAAATGGACAGAAGAAACCGGCGAGATTGAAATATATAATTACAAAACCAATGTAAATTTAAAAATAGGCAGCAAAACTGCTTCTGTTAACAGTAAAAACGCAGAGCTTGATGTTCCGCCTAAAATATATAATAACTTTACTTATGTACCTGTTAGGTTTTTAGCAGATAGTTTGAATTTTAAAGTCGATTATTGTGACGGCAAGAATTTAGAAACTACGCATATTGTGCCAAGGCTTCCTCAGGTGATTGTGAGCAGCTATGACTCTTATGAAGCCATATCAAAAGCTGAAGCTGTTGAAATAGTTAAAAAACAGCTTATAGAGGCTTACAATTTAACATATGGTAAGTATATACCTTGGAATGAAAACGAAACGTATAAAAATAACGGTGATGATGTAAGAAAAGCTATTTATAATCTTACTGTAACTGAAGAAAATGATAGGTTTTATACTATTCCTGTGGTATTTGATTTTTGGGTAGATAAATATACAGGTGAAGTATATGTTTTTTATAATGGCATGACTATGGTTATATATAAATTTGACCCTACAAGCAAAGGGGCTTTAACTTTTGCCGGCTAAACACTTTTTGTTAAAGTTGTTTCCGCAAATTAAATAGAGTATAGTAAGTATGTGTTTTAATTTATATAGCTGTAGTTTAAGTCAGTGTGTTAAATGTATAGTTTATAAATATATAAATATTAATTCCGGAATAGTTAGTGCTTTTCCGGAATTTTTTTATTTATATTGCCTGTATAAATAAAATTAGACAAAGTATGCTGCAAAACTCTTTCTGCTAAAAAACAAGGACAAGACGTAATGCCTTATCCTTGCTTTTGGATTGGTTTAATGGTTAATGTGTGTTAACTAATGGTTTTATGTTATGTATTTTAAAGGGTATTTGAATTTTTATATAATTAAATTTGTGTAGCTAAGTTTCCTTCACTGTCGAACTCAAGCTCAAAAGGTTCGCTTGTTATAGTAAGCTGCTCTCTTGTTTTAGCTTCTGGTATAAGTGCTTCGGAAATAAGCATATCCTCAATTTCAAGAGAGTTCTTAAGTATTATAATTCTTGGGTTATTAACATCCATATTAAGACATATAGCCATTGATGTTTGGATACATTCCTTCTCATTTTCTGCTATAAGCGGAATTTTGTAAACTGAGCTGTCATGGTCTGTTACAGCGTTAGGGTATGTATCGTCAAATGAAATCTGGTGGAAGAATTTCATTGTACCTACATCGGCTCTACCCATTCCAGTTGCATTACCGTGGGATTCTTCACTTAACTCAAATATACCCATTCTTTCGGATTTAATACCTATAGGCAGTCTTGAGCGGCCTACTACGTTAGGGTCCATACCGCCGCCGCTGTAGTTTTTACCTATTTTCTCAAGTATAAGTACATCGCAGGCATCAAGGAAAATTTTGCCCATAGCCGCTTTAGCCTCATTAAGAAGCTCAGGCTCTTTTACTGGTATTTCTTCTGGCTGAAGGAAAGCAATTTTATAAGTCTTATCAAAAGCGTTTTCCATTAAGCCTACGCCTAAAATAACATTTGATTTGCGTATTATTTCGCTGCCTATTGCAAATAAACGCTCAGGCATTGCATCGTCACCGGCAGAATGAGCTACATAAGCGCCAGCCTGTTTGCCAAGGCCTACAGTCATCATTTTCATTAAGCCGCTTTCGTATTTGCCTTTAAAGCCTGTATGGGCTTTAATACGGTTAAGAACTATAATGCCGTCTGCTTCATAAGCGTTTTTATCTATCTGTACATCTACGTCTATTTCGTCAGCATGGCCAATTTTAACTGTTTCCATAGAAGAAATAATAGGGCAGTCCATAGTTTCTTCTGTAATGCCGTAACTGGTTAAAATGCCTCTTTGGCCTTCGGCTGTAGCGCCGCCGTGGCTGCCCATGGCCGGTATTATAAATGGTTCAGCACCGAGAGCTTTTACCTGTTTAACTATTTCCTTTGTAATAAGGGCTATATTTGAAACACCGCGGCTTCCGCTTGTTATGCATATTCTCTGGCCTGGTTTAATTTTGTCTTTTATTTCAGGTTTAGAGAAGTTTTCGGCTATTAAAGATATAATGTCTTGTTCTGAAAGTTCATTATGTGGGAAATACTGTTTTACTCGCACAAAACGAGGTATTTTCATCTGTTCTACTAAATGAGTTATTCCTGACATATATTATTCCTCCTAAAAACTATGGACTAATTTATCCGCGTTTCATCCATCTTTCCATCGCACAGTCCGAAATAGGTTTATCCGGTATTGAGTTATAGTCTACAGGTACTATTTTTTCGCTGCAAGAAAGTTTTGTAAGCTCTGTAACGGTTATCCCCTCCGTTAAGACAATACTTTCTATAAGGCCTTTTTCGTTTTTTCTTACCTGCTCGGGCTCAATATCGTAAACATCCATTTCTATATTGTTGCCTGTTACGCCTATTACCCTTACAAATGTATGAAGTTTATCCCCAAGTATTTTTTCAAGTTGTTTTGTATTAAGACCTTTAACCTCAAGACCGGAAATCTTTAATACGGATTTATCGGCATGGGCTATTATATATTCGTGTTCCATAAAAACATAACCTTTCTGTGCGTTTTTGGATATTTTAGCATACGCTTAAAGCCGTAAGGGCATAAATTTTTGCTGCTTCTACAAGGTCATCAATTTTAACCCATTCATTGGCTTTATGTATGCAGTCAAGAGTTCCTGGGCCGAACATTATGGCAGGTATGCCGTTTTTATTAAAGAAATAATTGTCGCCCTGAGCTATAAAACCGCTTAAATCAGCTTCTTTACCTGTTGCAAGTTTTGAGTTTTCCAAAAGAGCCTTAACAAGTGGGCTGTCCTCGGAAATATGAACGGCGTTTGATGTACGAGCGCAAAAATCAACTTCAGCATCAAATGTAGGGTCCTGAGCCTTAAGCTCTGAAATCATATCTCTTATAGCGCCTATTACTCCGTCGTATGTCTGTCCTGGAACAAGTCTTCCGTCAATCTTGAATACACACTCATCAGGAACTATATTAATTCCTGTTCCGCCTTCTATTGTACCTACGTTAAGTGAGCCGTTTCCAAGAAGAGGGTCAGGTGTAAAATCAACACCTTTTTTATCTAACATATATATAAGTTTAGCTGCGTTAACAACTGCGTTTACACCAAGGTGTGGTTTGCTGCCATGGGCTGTAACGCCTTTAACTTTTACTTCCATCCACGCACAGCCTTTGTATGCTACTACTATCTTCATTTCTGTCTGCTCTGCGTTTATGAAAAAGTCAGGAGCAATAATTTTGTTCTCAGCAAGATAGCTCATACCGTATGGGCTGCCTATCTCCTCGTCAACAGTTGCAACAAACTGCACATTGCCCTTAAGCTTAATATCGCACTCTTTAAGAGCTTTTAAAGCCATAAAGCAGCAGGCAAGTCCGCCTTTCATATCTGCGGCACCGCGGCCTATAAGGTTTCCGTCTTTTACTGTAGGTACAAAACCGCCTTCGGTTTCCCAAGTAGTTTCATCAGCGGCTACAACGTCGTAATGACCGCCCATAGCAAGGGTTTTGCCGCCGCCTGTACCTGTATACTCAGCAACAAGGTTGCATCCGCCAGGAGCCTGAGAATATTTCTTTGCTTCAATACCGAATTTTGCAAATTCCGAGATAAGGAAATCTGCCTCTTTGTCATACATCTCATTTGAATTTTCTCTGCCTGATATTGAAGGCACACTGATAATGCCGGAAGCTATTCTTACAAGCTCATCACGATTTTTATCTATGTATTCAATGATTTTTTCTTTATCTGTCACTTTTTTTTCTCCTTTTATGCTTATAAACCGGTATTTACATTAATCAATCAGGCTCTTGATTTATACAAGAGCCTGAAAGAAGAAAGAGAGTAAAGCGGTTTGAGTTTTAATTATTAAATTTCAACGTATCTAATTTCGCAGATATCAGATACTGCGTATTTCTTAGCGCCATCCATACCTGGAATAATTTCATCAGCGTGTTCGATTACTTCTTCTCTTGACATTACATTTGAAGGAGCCTCAAGTTTTTCACGTGTAATACCAATGCTTTCAAGCTCTATCCATGCACGCTGAGTAATATTGTCAAGGTCAATAGGCTTGCCGTAAGCCTTTGCAAGACTAAGTACGGCAGGGGAGCAGCCTATATCGCGTCCAGCTACAAGGCCGATATCAAAGGCACGAAGGGTATGCTCTGCTAAAACGCTCTTTGGTGCGGCAATGGCTGGATAATCCTGTTTTACTGTTTTTGCATATTTTCCGGAGTTATGAGCTGACATTCCGGCACGGTAAGCGCCTAAGTTTTTGCCACCGAAAATTCTTCCGTGTCTTTCGCTTACTACCATACCGATACCTACTGATACAACAGGTCCGGCTATACCTATAGTAACTTCGCCGTCTGTCATAATCTCGTGAATACCGAAATAAGGTGCCAAAATTTCTGTCATTTCAACCATGTTCATAACTTCTGAACCGCAGTTGTTGTTTGCGATACGTCCAGTCATGGTCATGTTTTCGTTGTTAGGGCCTCTGTTTCCTCTGTCTTCAGCACTTGGGCCTCTATGTAAAGGTCTGCCTTTATATTCATCCATAAGCCACTGTTTCATATGTGGTTCTTCCTTTATCATCTGGTCAGAGTATGGAAGAGGGCTTATGTTAAGGTAACCATAGTTCTGGTTAATAAGTCCATGGTCAACAGATGCAACGCCTACAACAGCGCCAGGAGCCATAATACCATCACTTGTAACAGTTACGGCGTCCATATCAATAATGTCAACAGCGGCACAGTCATCGCCAAGAGCCTTACCTACAGCGTAGCAAGCTTCAAGGTCTGTAATACCGCATTCTTTAACGTCTTTTTTATCAATAAATACCCAGTTTAATGGCACCATTCCGTCTGCGGCGCCCTGAGGAATAATACGATATTTAAGTTTCACAGCGTTGTCCCCCTTTGTTATTTCTTAATGTTAGCGCGGCGGTCGATAATTTCTTTTGCACCGAAAAGATGAGTTTCAACTGTAGGAGCTGAAAGCATCATGTTTTCAAGTATAATCTTTTTGCATGTGCCGTCTTCTTCAATACCTTTAATAACAACTGTGTAGAGTGTTTCTGGGTTTTCGGTTGTAAGAACTACCTCAACCTTCTTTATGTCTTTATCTTCTATTATTTCTGTTATCTCATCCTCAACACGGCCTACTCTTAGGGAAGCGAGTTTTGCTGTTTTTATGTTTTCAAGACCGCTTACTGAAAATCCCATTTCTGGGTTGTTCTGCTTAGCAGCAGCCTCAATTTTTGTATAAAAATCCGGTAATCTTGTATGCATTAATTTCATTAATAAAACACTCCTTTCAAAAATTAGTTACATTTTGCTAAGCGGCTTATTATCCGCTGATTATCATATTATTGTATTTGCTTGCTTAAAAAATGAGAGGTGGTAATTTGTGGGTTTAAAAACCAAAACGAGTTCCGCATTGCTTTATGTATTGGTGTTATTAAAGAGCGTCTGTGTGTGTTTAATGGGCAATGAGGTATTAAAACGTCGTTTATTCTAATTACTATTTAGTCATTTGTTTAAGCTGTGTAAACATTACCTCCTTAGTAAGTATTATAATGTTTAGTTAAAATTTAAAGTGTAGCATTGTACAATGCGCGGCTTACAAATACATTTGGTTTTTGTTTGATTATGACAAGAAATGCAGGAAATGACCAAATAAAATAGCTAAGCCCGTTCCTACTATATCGCCAAAGAAGCCTAAAAGAATGCCAAATGAAATCCAGTTAGGGTTATGAGTTGCGGCAATAAGCGGTGCGGAAGAAGTTCCGCCTATGTTGGCAGTTATTGCTACTTCTGCTGTAAATAAATCAAACTTGAATATTTTAGAGAATAAAGCCCACATAGCAAACATAACAATTAACATTATTACGCATAATACAAGGAATCCTGGTGCCTGTGTGCATTGCTTTAAGTCGGAATACGATGCTGTTACGCACATACAAGCATAAAGGAAAACATTAGCACATTCTGTAGCACCTTTAAGTTTTCTTGCAGGTGTTACGCCAAGAATAATACCGAGTATTGATGAAAAAACAACTCTCCAACCAGTAGCATTTAAGAATGTAACAGGAGGAAGATGTGGTATTATAGTATTTATTGCCCATGTACCACAAAGTGCTACACCAAAGAGTTTTAAATAATCAAGCATTGTGCATGTATTTATGTCTGGGTCTGCATCTTCGGCAATACGCTTTGCGATTTCATCAAGTCCGTCGGTATTGGCTTTCATAAATTTATTCCATTGCTGCTTTTTCTGTATGAGAGCCATTATTACTGTCATAAATATTGTGAATGCAAATGTAACCATCATAACGCTGTAAGCGTAGTCTACGCCTTCAACGCCAAATACACCAGCAACAGCTACCATGTTTATTGTTTCACCAATAAATGAACCTGTTGTGGCGGCAATAATTGCCCAAGCGTTTTCTGGAAGAAAACCTTTACATATAAGAAATGCTACTGTAAAGCCGGTCATAATGGATAAAGATGAAAGAAGGAAAGCCATTATCATCCTCGGCCCAAGTTTAATAACTTTTCTTATATCGCATGTAAGCATAAACATAATAAGCATCATAGGAAGAAAATTAGCGTACATAAAGTTCTGAGCGTCTATAACGCCTTGAGCTGTTATATCGTAAACGCCAAATGTTGAACATAAAGCCATAAAAAGGAATATCCATATAATAGCGGGTAAAATTTCTATTACTTTAGTATGTTCATACTTTTTGCAGATTGAGAAAATTACTGCCATTGAAGCGAATATAAAAGCGTAAAATCCCAACGATGATGTAATCATTGAACAACCTCCTTGTGAAAAATTAGGATAGCCGCTTTTGTATCACATTGCTTAACACTTCAATTTGTATTTTTATATTATTGATTTTAATATAGTATCAATGGAAATAATACAGCAAAACGTCGCCATTATATTGTGCATATGAACAAACATAAATTTTGGTTATGGTGTGATATTTTATTTATTTAACAAATAATTAGTGCTATAATAATAAATATATGAACTTTTTTTTAATATCATAGGAAGAGGGTAGTGTAATTGCCTATTAGTGTTGAACAAATTGTTAATAATTTGCCGCCATATTATAGGATTAGGCTTGTAGCGGGAAAAAAAGGAATTTATAATACGGATATTAGTTGGGTTTCTGTTGTAGAAGACTATGATACCGAGAAATTTAAAAATTTTAACCGCATAATACTTACTTCGGGAATGAATATTGAAAGCACTGACGAAATTTTGAATTTTGCCAAGAATTTGCATACAGTAAAGGTAAGCGCACTTTTTTTAAATATAGGAAAGTACATAAAACAAATACCTAAGGAAGTTAAGGAATACTGCGATGAAGTGGATATGCCTCTTTATACTATACCTTGGGATGTGCTTATGAGCGATGTGGCAAAAGACATAATACATGCTTTAATGCGTGAGGAGGCTAAAAATTTAAGTGTTTCAGAGCTGATGCAGAGTATTATATTTAATACTGAAAATTTATCAAATCAGCTTAATAAATTGTCTTTTTATGGCTTTTACGATGAGCAAACGTACTGTCCTATAATTATTAAAGTAGATGCTGTCCATGAAAATGACCAGCACATGTTTTTAAGAAGTGTTAAAATGTGCTGTGAAAGAACGGCTGAAGAAACGGAAAGCATAATAGTAGCTTTTTTATATAACAGAATAGTAACCATAATAGCTGTAAATGCAAATGATGAGCATTTAGAGAAATTTGTCAAATCACTTAATAACAATTTGAATGTTAGATTTTACAACTGCAAATCATATATTTGTGTTGGCCGAAACGAGAGCATATACCATCTTTCTGTTAATTTTAAGCGGCTTTTGCCCCTTATGAATGTGGCGCTTAAAAACGAAAACGATATTTTATATTATGATAAAATGGGTATGTATAAAATACTTTCGGAAGTAAGCGATATGTCTATATTAAAAGATATGTATAACGAAACTGTAGGCAGGCTCGTTCAGTATGATAAAGAAAATAATACAGATTTAACTGATTATATAAAAAATTATATTTTATGCGACGGAAATGTGCAGACGGTAGCTAATAATTTTTTTGTTCACAGAAATACTGTTAATAATAAGCTGAACAAGATTAAAGAAATAACACAGATAAATCCTCTTACATTAGACGGAAAAATAGTTTTTTCAACTGCTATTAAAATTTCAGAGCTTTATAATCTGTAAAAAACATATATTCCAAATATACCAAATTTTTTTAAAAAGCTCCCCAGAAATTGGCGGAATAATAAAAAACGACATACGCATACTATTCCTGTAACACCGATTAAATAAAATTTTTATTTAAAAAGGAGGGCATTTAAAATGTCACAGAGTTCAAAAACAGGAAACAAAGTAAACGTACCAGAAGCTAAGGGAGCTATGAACAGATTCAAATATGAGGTAGCTAACGAAATTGGTGTACCACTTAAAGAAGGTTATAACGGTGACCTCACATCAGCGCAGAATGGTTATGTTGGTGGATATATGGTTAAAAAAATGATTGAAGCTCAGGAAAAAATGATGGCTGATAAAGAGTCAGGCATGGGCTCAAACAGATAAGGTTATCTGTAAGAATTAAAAACTGAATATTTAGGTTCGCTTTAAATGTACCGCCGTTATGCCGTTAATCAAAGGGCATTCCGGCGGTATTATTTTTAGCCGTTAAGCGCTGTGGTAGTATATTAATTTTAAGTGCATTGAAAAAAATCTTTTTATGTGTTAATGTAAAACAAAAAACATTCAACACTAAAAGGAGATTTTATGGCAGGAAACAGAAAAAATGACGAAAAATTAATTGATGCTATTAAAGAATCGCCAAAAGTAAGACGGCGGCTTACAATACGAGGCGTTTTATCGTTTTTTATTGTTGCTGTACTTATACGTGCGGTTTTTGTTGGAAGGTACGAGAATGTTTTTGTATGCGTTCTTTCGCTTTTGCTTTTTTGTATGCCTATGATGCTTGAAAAAAAGCTTTCAATAGATATACCGCCTTTAATGGAAGCTATAATTTACTGCTTTATATTCGCTGCCGAGATACTGGGCGAAATAAATTCTTTTTATACAAAAATTTCAGGCTGGGACACAATGCTTCATACATTAAACGGCTTTTTAGTTGCGGCAGTTGGATTTTGTCTGGTTGACCTTTTTAACAGAAGTGAAAGGATGACTTTTAAGCTTTCGCCTATTTTTCTTGCATTGGTGGCGTTTTGTTTTTCAATGACAGTAGGCGTTTTATGGGAGTTTTTTGAGTTCAGCATGGACTATTTTTTCGGTACTGACATGCAGAAGGATTTTATTATAAATACTATTCATTCGGTTACATTAAACCCTGACGGACTCAATAATGTGGTAACGGAAAAAATAACAAGCCTTGTGATAAACGGCAAGGATTGGATGGAGTTTCCGGGCGGATACATAGACATAGGCATTATAGACACAATGAAAGACCTTTTGGTTAATTTTGCAGGAGCTGTTGTTTTTTCCGTAATAGGCTTTTTCTATGTTAAAAACAGGGGCAAAGGGAAATTTGCGCCTTTGCTAATACCTATAGTCCTTGATGTTAAAGAAAATAAGGAAAACAAGAAAAAAGAAAAATGAAATTTAAGAAACTTTAAGCTTTATATACTGCCGTGGCTTTACTTTTGCTGAAATATTGCCCGGCAGTATTTTTTATGTATAATTTATGTGCATCAAAGCATTGTTTATGGTAAAATAATAGTTGCTTTATGTTAGAAAGGACGATTATATGATTTCTTATATAAAAGGAACTCTTGAAGATATAACCGAAACAGGCGTTGTTATTGAGGCAGGCGGTTTGGGATATTTTGTGTCTATGCCGCCAGCGTTTACCGTTAAATATAAGCTTCATACCGAGGTTAAGGTTTTTACATATATGAGCGTTAAAGAAGACGGTATATCACTTTTCGGTTTTGAAAATAAAAAACAGTTGGAGCTGTTTAAAAAACTAACATCCGTTTCTGGTGTAGGCGGAAAATCGGCATTAGCCCTTTTAGGCAGTGCCAATGTAAATGAGATTACAACGGCTATTATAGCTAATGATGTTAATATGATATGCCGTGCTCCGGGGCTTGGCAAAAAAACAGCTCAAAGAATAATACTTGAGCTTAAAGACAAGATATCAACAGACGAGATTTCTTCTGTAATAGGTGGGGAAATAGGCAGAGAAACAAGTGAAAATTCTGCTTTATCAGACAGCAGAAGTGAGGCTCTTGAGGCAATGCTTGTTTTAGGCTATGGCAGGAGTGAAGCGGTTAAAGCGCTTTCTGAGGTGTATACACCTGAAGATGATACGTCAGGACTTTTGAAAAAAGCGCTTAAAAAAATTTCCCAGAAATAATCAGGCGGTGTTTGTATGCAGGAAAGAATTATAACATCGGGCTTTAGGTCGGAAGATATTGAGCTTGAGCCTAAACTGCGTCCCGATAATTTAGAAAATTATATAGGTCAGGAAAGCGTTAAAAATAACATGAAAGTGTTTATTGAGGCCGCTAAAAAAAGAGGCGAGCCTTTGGACCATGTGCTTCTTTACGGCCCACCGGGCCTTGGAAAGACTACGCTTTCAAATATTATAGCTAACGAAATGGGCGTTAATATTAAAACAACATCAGGCCCAGCTATAGAGCGCCCGGGAGATATGGCAGCTGTTTTAAGCGGTCTTGAGGAAGGCGATATACTTTTTGTAGACGAGATACACAGGCTTAACCGTATTATAGAGGAAATACTTTATCCGGCTATGGAGGACTTTGTTATTGATATTGTAATAGGCAAAGGTCCGGGAGCCAGAAGCGTTAGAATTGATTTGCCTAAGTTTACGTTAATTGGCGCTACAACTCGTATAGGCCTTCTTACGGCGCCGTTAAGGGACAGGTTTGGTGTTATACAGCGTTTGGAGCCGTATAGTGTGGATAACCTTAAAACAATTATAAAGCGCTCGGCAGGAGTTTTGGATATAGAAATAGATGACGGCGGAGCAGAGGAAATAGCAAGGCGCTCAAGAGGTACACCAAGAATAGCCAACAGGCTTTTAAAAAGAGTTCGTGACTTTGCTCAGGTAAGCTTTGATGGTGTAATTACCCACGAAGTAGCTAATCAGGCACTTAACAGGCTTGATGTTGATAAAATGGGTCTTGATTTAACAGACAGAAAAATGCTGCTTGCCATGATAGAAAAATTCGGCGGACGCCCAGTAGGTGTTGATACCCTTGCTGTATATATAGGCGAGGAAGCCGAAACAATAGAGGATGTTTACGAGCCTTATCTTATTCAGTTGGGGTATATCCAAAGAACACCAAGAGGCAGAATAGTTACTAAAAGCGGTTATGAACATTTTGGCTTTAAATACCCGGCAGATAAAGACAACGGCCAAATAAAAATACAAGGCTTATAATTTTTATAAATATTATTTAATTGCAATATAAAAACAGCTATTTATAGGCATTTAACTGCCGTAAACAGCTGTTTTTATTTTTATTCCTGTGGAATAAGCATTTGAATTTCATAAATACATCTGGAGTAATCGTAAAGGCTGTCCTCATACTCGTTAGCAAGAACAATAGGCGGCTTCTTTTTGCCGCTGAAAAACAGTTTTGCAAAATATGGGTTCCAAGTATCGGAAAGTATTCTTGCTTTAAAGCAGAGATAATCGCCTTCAGGTATTTCTATAATGTTTTCTGATTTAAAATCAGGCGGTTCTTTAATAAACATACCCAGATACTTTCTGTTAAGATTGCACTCCATAAGGTCGTTATAATCCAGTATAAGCGAAAATTGACGAACATATTTAAGAGAACGGAATTTTTCACTGTTTTTAATCTCATGCAGTGCGATATGTACTTCTTCATTGCTTTTTCCGTCGTAAGCAGTAGCAACAAGATCGCGCTTTTCAATATGAAGGCTATAGAAATTGTCATTTACACTGTCTTCGTTTACATAAGTAAAATAGTTTTTATACCATTCGATACTGTCTATAACGTCCTGCAGACGGCTTATTTCGTCAAGGCAGCGCTGCTTATGTGTATCAAGCAATGAAACCAGCTCTTTTATATCATTATTAAGTATTACAGACTTAATTTCTTCAAGGCTTAGGCCTAACTTCTGAAGGTATTTAATTCTGTCTATAAAATGAAGCTGATTAACGGAATAATAGCGGTAGCCTGTAGCCGGATTTGTGTACTTCGGTTGCAGAAGATCAATACTGCTGTAGTACCTGAGTGTTTGTATTGAAACGCCCATTATTTTGGCAACTTCGCCTATAGAATATAAATCTTTCAATCGCGAACCTCCTTCCACTGCGGCGTTTTGTGTTGTGTATAATAAAGTAAGTTTCGCCGCTATATATAATTTAATACGCGTTTATAATGTTACATTGCATATAAAACATAACATACATATAAACAATGTATAAACTGAGTAAAAAAACCAAGCTGTGGAGTTATTCTACAATAAATTTTTCTATATTCTCGGCGTTGGCGTATTTTTTAATATAGCCTTCTGCCTTTGTGATAAGTGAATTTATATCTTCATCATCAGCGAAAACATAAATAAGTGTAATTATATTTTTAGAATTAAGAGTAATCATGGCTTTTTCGGAATCGCTTGTAGGACTGCCGAAAGGCCCGTCATTATCGCAGAGCACAGGGAGATTTTCAATATTTACACTGTCTTTGCCTATGCCTTTATAGCTTTCGCCGGACTTACCCAGCTTAAGAGTTATATCGCCATTTACATTATCAATATCGTATGAGCCTACAGAAAAACCGCTTTCTACCGATATAAGGTTATTTGTGTCAACAACGGTATTTATTTTATACAAGTCTTTGCCTTGTTTTATACGGCGAATAAGGGCTTCAGATGAAACTCTGTATCTGCCAGGGTCTTTACCAAATGACTTATAGGCTTTTCTTGAGGAAGCTACATTTTTAATTTCTGTAACATTCTTTGTTTCAAGCTCATTTTCAACGGCTGGTATAATTTTTTCTTCCATGTACTGCCATAATTCGGCATTTTGTTCTTTAACATCAACGCTGTATTTAAGCACAGCTAATTTAGTACAAGGAACTTTTTCTTTAATTTCACTGCTTATGGATATATTCATTTGTCATTCCCCCTAAATATCTATAATTTTACAATATTATAAGCTTTTGTGCAAAGGTTTTTTTTGTCAAAAAAAGAGACGGAATAAATCCGTCTCTAAAATTTGGCTTTAAATTAAGTTAATCAGCTTAAAATCAGTCTAACTCAGCGAAAGCCTGTTTGAAGTCGTTGATAAGGTCCTGAGTATCCTCGATACCAACTGATACACGGAACATACCAGGTGTGATACCCATTTTTCTTCTGTCAGCATCTGGCATATGGCTGTGTGAAGATGTGCATGGGTGGTTAAGTGTTGTTCTAAGGCCGCCAAGTGTTGTAGCGTAATGAACATACTGAAGTTTAGCCATGAATTTATCAATCTTAGCTTCGTCTTCTGTGTTAAGGATGATGCTCATCATACCGCTGATAGCTTCGTCATCTGACCAGAGTTTCTTAGCGATTGCTCTCTGTGGGAAGCTGTCAAGTGATGGATGGTTAACTTTGATTACGTGTGGATCGCTCTCAAAGAACTCAGCAAGTTTAGCTGCATTGTACATCTGTCTCTTTACACGAAGGTGAAGTGTTTCAAGACCACGAATCATCATCCAGCATGGGAATGGATCAGCAGGTGTACCAAAGAGCATTCTCATTGGACGAACTGTTTCGATGATTTCTTTAGAAGCTGTCATGCATCCAAGGATAGCATCTGAATGGCCGTTCATGAATTTTGTCATTGAAGAAATAACGATATCAGCGCCAAGTGTAAGAGGTTTGATAGAAATAGCTGTTGTAAATGTATTGTCCATCATAAGAAGAGCGCCGTTTTCATGAGCAAGTTTAGCAAACTCAGGAATATCGATAAGGTTCATTGTTGGGTTAGCGCAAACCTCAGCATAAATCATCTTTGTGTTAGGTTTGATAGCTGCTTTAACGTTCTCGATGTCGTCCATGTTAACAAGTGTTGACTCGATACCGAATCTTGAGAACATTTTGCCGAATACGTCGAATGTTTCGCCGTAAATTCTGCTGTTGCAGATTACATGGTCACCAGCTTTAAGAAGTGAACCGATTGTTGTTGAGATTGAAGCCATACCTGATGAGAATACAAGTGTGTCTTTATCTTCAAGACCAGGAGCTTCAAGAGCTGTAATCTGAGAAGCAAGAACATCACGGTCAGGGTTGTTTGTTCTGATATATGTATATCCCTGTGCGTAAGCCTGTTTGATTTCTGAAAGTGTATTAGCTGTGAAAGCTGTTGCTGTGTAAAGAGGGAAAGCTTCTGGTTTTAATAAGTTGCAAGCTCCATCTTTATATTTTCTAGTGTAGAGAAGTTCTGTTTCAAGTGACATTAAATATTCCTCCCTTTTTAAATAAGCCTTTAAATTTTTAAAATTTTTTTCATTGCGTTAAGATGCTTTTAAATATTTGCAATATTTATTTTGATTATAAATTTGCATATTCAAAAGCCATATTCGCTGTACAAGGCTATTGTATTATCTGTAGGTACAATAGAGTCAATAGTAATTTTAAAAAATTTAATTTTCGGTGTATATAAAGGTAGGAATTTTTTAAGACAAAAGATAGGTATATTTAAAAAATCTACCCACTGTAAGAAATATTAAAAAAATTAATGAGCTATTAGATTTTTTTGTGGATGTGAACGCAAATTTTTTGTAAAAAATTATAATTCAAAACGTGAATATTGTTAAAATAAATTACACGAAAAATAGCAAAATTAATGAAAAATAGTAATGTTTACACGTTATGAGACAATAGAGTTAAAATAAATTGAATTGTGATTTATCAGTTATTTTTATGCCTTTGTTAGACATAATGATTAAATTACCTTTTCTCGTACAATTGAATTTTTCAATAAAATATACATGTTGCACAATAAGTATTTAAGAAAATAAATTTTTGGCCTGATTTTAAAGTTAAAATTAACACATTATAGTTTGCATAATATGTTTATTAGTTAAAAATGGTGGTTTTTTTCCTTGACTATATAGTCACAATAGGGTTTATTATCGAGTTGTAGATTACAGCGGCTTACATAATATAAGTCAAATCAAATGGGATAATTTGTCTTTTGTTACTGTAGGCAATGCTTAATTTTATATTATTTTTTCCTTATTATATGTTTTTACTAAAGATAATTAAAAGGAGGATGACACATGAAAAACAGTGTTACTTTTGGCGGCATTACAGTAGCATCAGGCGAAAAGGTATCTCAGTATGTTACAGTAACAGGTACTGATTACAAGTTCCCTATTACAATTATTAACGGTAAAGAAGACGGAAAAACATTTTTAGCTACAGCAGGTATTCATGGCTGCGAATACCCAGGTATTCAGGCTATGGTTGAAATGGCTAAAGAAATTAACCCGGCTGATGTTTCAGGTGTAGTTATTCTTATGCACTGCATAAATATCTCTGGTTTTGAAGAACGTCAGACATACGTTGTTCCAGACGACCCTGAGCGCAAAAACCTTAACAGACTTTTCCCTGGAGATGCCAACGGAACTTTAGCTGACAAAATCTGTGCTTTCCTTTCTGAGGAGTTTGTTGCAAAGAGCGATTTCCATGTTGATATTCACAGTGGTGACATGGTTGAAAAACTTGATCCATGTATTATTGTATGTGCTCCTAAGGAGTCTGAAAACAACGCTTTTGCTGGAGAGGTAGCTAAACATACAAGCTTTAAATACAGACTTAACTCAGGCGGAAGAACAGAATTTTACAATTCATCATCCATAGACAGAAATGTGCCTTCACTCTTATTTGAAAGAGGTGCTCATGGCGACTGGTCAAAAGAAGAAGTAGACGCTGATAAGAGCGACTTAATCAATATAATGAAATTCTTAAATATACTTCCTGGCGAAGCTGCTTTAAATGAGTCTCAGATATTTGTAAAGAGACATGAATGGGCAGAGGCAGAGGCTACAGGTCTTTTATACATGCTCGTTGATGCAGGCGATGATGTTAAAGAAGGCCAGAAGCTTGCAGAAATCTGTGACATGTTCGGAAATGTTATAAACGAAGTACACGCTAAGTTTGATGGACATGTATTAATTATAGCTTCAACTCTTGCAATTAAAAAAGGCGACGACCTTATTACATATGGCCAAAGCTAATAGACTTTATGTTTTGTGATAAATAACACAAGAAAAAATTTTAATTAATTTACAAATAGCCCTTGACTCTATAACGGCTATAAAGAATAAACTGAAAAATACAAAAGATAAAACGATTTAGTATCGGTATATACATAAGATAAGTTTCATTAATTGATTATTTGTATGGTTATAAACTCCGGCCTTTATTTATAGAGGCTGGGTTATAATAAATTATATCGCAAAAGAGCAATATAAAATTTACAGGGGGAATAGACAATGTTACACGCATTTGATCCAGATTTCGCATTTGAAACAAATATTTTAGAGGCAGGAGCTTACTTTACACATCCTGGCAAGGACCCTGAGGCACTTCCAATACATATGTCAACAGCACATAACGTTGAGGACGTTGCTGATCTTCTTGAAAGATACAAAGACGGAGATTACTGCTACAACAGAAACAGAAACCCGAACAGAACAGCTCTTGCTGAACTTGTTAAATACACAGAAGGCGGCGAGGACGCAATCGCATGCTCATCTGGTATGGCAGCTATTTCAACAGCTATTATTGCTATGACAAAAGCTGGCGATCACATTCTTTCAGATAAAACTATCTACGGCGAGTCAAACGAAGTATTCACAGACATACTTGGAAAATATGGTGTTGAAACATCTATAATCGACTTTACAAACCTTGATGAAGTTAAGGCTCACATCAAACCTAACACAAAAGTTCTTTATACAGAAACAGTTTCAAACCCACTTTGTGGCGTTGCTGACTTAAAAGCACTTGCAGATATTGCACATGCTAACGGCGCTATGCTTATTGTTGATAACACATTTATGACAGGCTGCCTTGCAAAACCTCTTTCAATGGGCGCTGACCTTGAAGTTATCAGCTTAACAAAATTCGCTAACGGCCATTCAGACGCTGTAACAGGCGCTATAATTGGTTCTAAAGAGCTTGTTAAGAAATGCCATGCTCTTCAGGTAGTTCTTGGTTCACAGGCTGACCCATTCTCATCATGGTTAACATGCCGTGGTATGAGAACAATGGAGCTTCGTGTTAAGAAACAGGCTTCAAACGCTCTTGCTCTTGCTGAAGCACTTGAAAAGAGCCCATATGTTAAATCTGTTCATTACGCTGGCCTTAAGAGCAACCCATTCCATGAGCTTGCTCACAAACAGTTCGGCGATTACTATGGCGGTATGCTTACAGTAGAGCTTCCAGAAGAAGATGACTACGATGTAGCTACAAGCAAATTCAATAAGTTCATGAGAACTCTTAAGATTCCTCACTATGCAATGACTCTTGGCGGATACAGAACAACATTCTCATATCCACCACACAGCTCACATGATAACCTTACAAAAGAGCAGAGATATGCTATCGGCATCACAGATTCTATGTTAAGATTCTCTGTAGGTATCGAGAACACAGAAGACCTTGTAAACGATGTTCTTAATGCTCTTGAGGTTGCTTACGGCAAATAATTAGCTAAAAATATATAATGGCCGGACGTTATGTCCGGCCTTTTTTTACAAATTAATTAGATAGTGTAAATAATGTAACTTTTAGTGTGTTTATGCGGAGGTGCTTGTTTTGCCAGTATATACAGTTTTAAGCTCACTTTTTGTAATATTTGCTCTTGCGATACCTGGATTTATATTTAAAAAAATAAATATGGCTGACGAAACACAGCTGAAGCTTATGTCCGGATTTATGTTAAAGGTTATACTGCCGGCTATTATTATTTATTCAATGCAGACGGATTTTTCTGTTGAAATGCTTACATCGGGCATAAAGGTTTTTGTGGCGGTTTTTGTGCTTTTTGGCGTTGTGCTTGTTTTTGCGGCACTGCTTACAAAGAGCATAGGTCTTGATAAAAAGAGTATGGGTTTAGTGGCGTTTATAATGTTTTTTGCCAATACAGGCGGAATAGGCATACCTGTTATGAACATGCTTTTTGGCCCGGAGGCGGTTTTTTACGCTTCAGCTGCTGAAATGGCTACTGATGTACTTATTTTTACAGCTGGTGTACTGCTTATGAAGTCCTCGGGAAAGAGTGAAGGAGGAATAGACTTAAAGGCTCTTTTAAGCCCGGGAACATTTGGAATTATAATAGGAATGGCATTGTTTTTACTTGACATTAGGCTTCCGGATATTATAAATAAAGTCCTTGAAAGCATATCCGGCGCAAGCTTGCCTGTTACAATGTTCGTAATAGGCGCACAAATAGGCAGTATAGACTTTAAAGCTCTTGGCTGTAAATGGCGTGTATTTGTTGTTACAGCGGCCAAGCTTTTAGTAGTACCTGTGTTTATGTACTTTATATCCGTTAAAATAATTAAATGCGACACTTTGCCGGCTATGGTACTTACTGTATTGTATGCCATGCCTACAGGCGGTGCTGCGGCCATATTTGCCCAAGAGTACGGTGCTGACAGCCAGTTTGCAGCTGAGGCTGTTTTCCTTACGGATATATTCTGTTTAATTACACTACCTGTGATAGTCGTAATGTTGTGATTGAGGTACACGAAAAATGAAGTAATATTTTCACTATGTTTGAAGCCAGTGCAGTTTAAACAATTGTATAAAAATCAAGAAAAAAAATAAACAATATTTATTAATTTATCGATATTGAATTTTGTAAAAATAACTGCATAAATAAAGGATTTTAGGGCAACAGTGGTTAATTGGAATTTAAAATATGATGAAAAACTATAAATAATAGATAACACATTGACTCTATATTTACTAAAGGGTTTAGAATTTAATTATGCTTTAATGTATGCGCAGCATTAAAAGTTATACCTTGCGTGGAATTGTTCTACGCTAACAAATACGTCTAAACGATATTTCGCCAGGGGAGAGGCGGGATAAAGTGACGCAATTTCAAGAGGGGGAATTATAAATATGTCATTTCCAGAAATGTTTGCGGCTGTAATTAACTGGGTAAACGACACTGTTTGGAGTGCACCGTTCCTTATATTCGTTATTGTTATCGGTGTATACTTCTTCTTCGGTTCAGGTTTGTTTACTATAAGACACTTTGGCCATATAATGAAATATACCTTTGGTAATGTTATTGGCAAAAACAATAAAGACAGCTCTGAGTTACAGAAAAAAGAAGGACAGATTTCACCTTTCGAAGCTGTATGTATAGCTATCGGCGGATGTGTTGGTACAGGTAATATCGCTGGTGTTGCTTCCTCAATAGCAGTTGGTGGACCTGGTTCTATATTCTGGCTTTGGGTTTGGGCTTTCTTAGGCATGATGGTTAAAATGGTTGAGGTTACTCTTTCCTGCCATTATCGTTCTAAAAATGAAAAAGGCGAGTACTACGGCGGCGGTACATACTACATTGAAAAAGGTCTTGCTAGACAGAAAAAAATGCCAGGCGCTATGGCTCTCGCAGTTCTCTTTGCAATAGGCTTCATCGCTCAGTTCCTTGGCGGTTCACAGGCATACTCAATTTCTGAAACACTTAATGTTTCATTCGGCATTAACATGCTTCTTGTTACTTTCCTTTATACAATAGTTCTTTACTGGGTAATTTGGAAAGGTACAGGACGTGTTGCAAGAGTTGCTACAAGACTTGTTCCTTTCATGTGCGTATTATTCATGCTTGGCGGTGTTGTTCTTATTATAGCTAACATAGCTAATGTTCCACATCTTATTTATCAGATTTTCCATGACGCTTTCACAGGTTCAGCAGCAGTTGGCGGTTTTGTTGGTTCAACAGTTTCTATAGCAGTTAGAGAAGGTGTTGCTCGTTCAATCAACTCAAACGAAGCAGGACAGGGTTCATCACCACTTGTTCATGGTTCAGCTAACACAATCCATCCTGTAAGAGAAGGTCTTTGGGGTGCATTCGAAGTATTTACAGATACAATCATCGTTTGCTCTATAACAGCTCTTGCCGTACTTGCTTCAGGCGCTTATGAAACAGGTCTTGGCGGTGCTACACTTACAATAGCTGCATTTGAAACAGTATTCGGCGCAGGCGCTGACTGGTTCATCGGTATTATGTGTATACTTTTCGGTATTACAACAACAGGTGGCTGGTTCTTATACTATATATCAGTTATACAGTGGCTTTTCAGAAAACATCCTATCACACGTGATAGACTCTGCTACTTATTCAAATTCGTATTCCCTATCCCGAATATGGTAATTGTTTGGGCTATCACAGCAGGTGGCTACGATGCAGACCTTTTCTGGGCTATAGTTAACGTTACACTTATACTTCCTGTATTCTCTAACTTACTTGCTTTGTTCTTACTCAGAAAGAAATTCTGGGAGCTTCTCAAAGACTACAAAGCTCGTTATATGGGAATTGGTAAAGTTGACCCTAACTTCTACGTATTCTATGAAGATGACCCTGAAGTATTTGCTCAGGAAGAAGCATTCCGTCAGGAGCTTAAGAGAATCGACGAACAGGCTCTTGCAGCACGTAAAGGCTGATAAATACGTAATACCCGAATATAATATGTTGTTGTTATTTCGGAATATTAAAGATTTACCATTAAATAGTTTATATTATCCCATTTGATTTAAGAAAGCCGTTTCGCAAATTCGTTTTGCGGGGCGGCTTTCCTTTTTATTATTTATATAAACAAGATATAAAATTACGAAATATTACTTTTATTGCTTAAAAAATGACTTGAATAATATGCAAAAATATAATGTTTAATTTTACTATGTTGCGCAAAATAGTAAACAGAAAATATAATCAGAAGAATAAGTGTTTGCAGCCAAATTTACTTAAAAAGGTTTGTTTTTAGAGCACAAAACAGAACAATACATTAAAAAGTATTAATAAAAAACTAAGTGATTTTTTGACGGAAATATTGTAGAATATATGTAGTAAATTACGTATTAAAATACTATAAATGGGGGCCTTGGGGATGAGAGTAGAAATTAAAAGGTATTTAGCTCTTGGCATTACTCTTACATGTGTTATGCTCATAGGCATTATTCTATATTTTTCAATAGGTAAATTCGACGTTCTGCAAAGCAATATTAAATGGCTTATAGGCATTATTTCGCCTTTTATATATGGTTCAATGGTGGCTTATATATTATCGCCGCTTTGTAATTTTCTGGAAAGAAAGCTTTATAGCAGACTTTCTATTTATATGTCATCGGCTAAATGGGCTAAAAAACTGTCCGAAAAAATTGCTATTGTTCTGGCGTATATATTCTTATGTATGTTTGTATACATATTCCTTAAACTTGTAATGCCTCAAGTTATAGAAAGCTTAAAATCCATTATAACCATAATACCGGAGTGGATAAATAAGCTGTATGATTCCTATGAAAAACTGGCAAAAACAAACCCAGAATTAGGTGAATACCTTAACGATTACGCTGTTAAACTTTATGACAGAGCAAATACATTTTTGGAAAAAGGCGTTTTTGATAATGCAAAACTAATACTCAGCGAGTTTTCACTGCGTGTTGTATATTTCAGCAATGGTATACTTAATCTTGTTGTGGCAGTTATTGTTTCCATATATGTTTTAAACAGCCGCAAAACATTTAAAGCGCAGTTTAAAAAGCTTATTTATGCATTGTTTAAAAAGGAAATAGCAGATGCCATTATAAGCGAGCTTAGGTTTGCCGATGTGTCATTCGGCGGATTTATAATAGGCAAAATAATTGATTCTTTTATAATAGGCATTATAGCCTCAGTTTGCCTGTACCTTCTGCGTATGCCTTACGCAATACTGCTTGCCATAATTATAGGCTTTACAAATATTATACCGTTTTTTGGCCCTATTATAGGTGCTATTCCGGGGGTTATACTTATATTGTTTATTGACCCGCTTAAGGCGCTGTATTTTGTAATATTTGTGTTTATACTTCAGCAGTTCGACGGTAATATATTAGGCCCTAAAATATTGGGTGACAAAGTGGGAATACCAAGCTTTTGGGTTTTGTTCTCTATTATAGTATTCGGCAGTTTGTGGGGCGTATTTGGCATGATTGTAGGTGTTCCGCTTTTTGCTGTAATAATAGATGTTGTAACTAAGTTTGTTAACAGAATGCTTAAAAAACGCGGCCTTTCCTGTGATACAAACGACTATTATTCTAAAGAAGAATTTGCAATAACAAACAATAAAAAAACAATAGCAAACAATAACAAGTAATGAAATTTTATTCCGGAGAGACTGCCTTTGCATCTGTTTCTCCGGTTTTGTTTTATATCCGTTGAATGACTGAGTATAAAAGGATATAATAAAAATCAGTTAATTTATTTATATACGGAGGTTGGCTAAGTGGATAAAATTATACTGCCGTCTGATGCGGCTTTTATAATAGATGAATTAAGAAAAAACGGTTTTGAAGGCCATATAGTGGGCGGCTGTGTGCGTGACTCAATAATGGGTATTAAACCCCATGATTACGATATAACAACATCGGCTAAGCCGGAAGAAGTAAAAAATATATTTCCGCATACTTTTGATACCGGCATACAGCACGGCACAGTTACAGTAGTTATAAACAAGCAGAATTACGAGGTAACAACATTCCGCATAGACGGCGAATATGAGGACTGCCGCCATCCTAAAGAAGTTAATTTTACACGAGATATACACGAGGACCTTTTAAGACGTGACTTTACAATGAATGCTATAGCTTATAATCCATATGACGGGTATACGGATATATTCGGCGGAATAGATGATATAGGCCGTAAAATAATTCGCGGTGTAGGTGACCCGGATGAGCGGTTTAAAGAAGATGCGCTGAGAATACTGCGTGCTGTGCGTTTTTCTGCCCAGCTGGGGTTTGAGATAGAGCCTGAAACTAAAAAGGCAATGGAAAATAATGTTGGGCTTATAAAGAATATCAGCTCAGAAAGAATACGTGAGGAGCTTACAAAACTTCTTATATCAAAGCATACTGAAAAACTGCCGCTTTTATGGCAGACCGGGCTTTTAGATAATATATCACAAAGACTTGCTAAATCCATATTAGGCAGAGAAGATATAATTCAAAATCAGATTTCGGAAAGCGAAAAATTAGTTCCGGTGCTTTTTGCCATACTTACACAGTTTATAACTCCGGATGATATAAAAAAAGAACTCTCTTTTTATAAATTCGATAATAAAACTCTAAACCAGATTATATGCCTTAATTCTTTAATAAACGAAAAAGCTCAAAGCGATGAAATAAGTGTAAGGCGTTTGGCTAACAAAATAGGTATTGAAAACTCAATGCTCTTTTACAGCCTTAAAAAAGCACAATGTGATACTCAGGCTCAAAGTGCCCAAAATGTGCTGGCTACAGTTGTAAAAAGAGGCGACTGCCTTTTTGTAAAAGATATGGCACTAACCGGAAAAGACTTAATAGCTTTAGGCGTAAAACCGGGTAAAGAAATGGGCGCAATATTAAATGCTCTTTTGGATATGGTTATTGAAAATCCAAAGCTTAATACACGTGAAATACTGATTAAAACGGCAAAAGAAAATTTTATTGATAATATTTAAGTATATGCCCTCATAAAATGTATAACAGGCCATTGCCTGATATGGGGGATTTGCTATGGACGAAATATTTGAGAAAATTCTTTTAAACGGGTACGGCTTAAAACTGTATTCGGCGCGAAGGACAAGAACATGCCTTATATGCCATACTGATATGGGTGTAATGGCACTTAAAAAACAGCCGTCCGATGGCCTTATGATTTCATTTGAGGCCGAAGGAAGAAAAAAACTTCTGAAAAATGGGTTTGAGGGTATAAACAGCTTTACCGAGTCGGTTGAAGGTTTGCCGTTTTATACATATTCCGAGCAGAACTATACCCTTGAGCCTTACAGAGAACTTATAACGCCTGATATGGACTGTGAAGAAACGGTACTTAAGGCCGTTAAAACACTATCACTTATGCATAACGCGGCTTATGGCTTGGAATTTGAAGGCGGCAAAAGCGCCTTAGGCAGGCTGCCGGAAATGTTTGAAAAACGTGCCGGTGAGCTTAAACATATACGCAAAGACATAGCACGCCGCGGACAGTACGATATTATGGATATGATAATTAAAACACACTACAATTATTTTTTAAACAGGGCAAGCGAGGCGTTAAACCGTTTGGAGGAATCAGGGTACAGCAGTATAGTAAAGCGAGCTGAAGAAAAAAAGACTTTCTGCCATAACTCGTATAAAAGCGGAAGCTTTATGCAGACACCGGAAGGCGATGTTTTTATTGAAAGCATGCCTAAAATAGCTTATGACATACCATGCTGGGACATAGCTTTTTTACTGCGCCGCTTAATGAAAATGCCGGATTTTGACGTTGACAAAACGGCAAGGGTTTTAAACGAGTATGGAGCATATACTGAGTTTGACAAAAGTGATGTTTCGGTTGTAAAAGCTGTTATACTTTTCCCTTGGAAATTTATGAGCCTTTGCAACGAATACTACAACAAAAAACGCAATTACTGCCTTATACCTGCCGCTGACAGGTTTAATAGATGTGTTGAGGCGTCCATTAATGAAGAAAAAATACTTTCAAAGCTGGATAAATACATATGATGACATAAAGCGCTCGGTTGCAAAGGCCGGGCGTTTTTAAGTGCCAAAAACAGATTTCTGTCGTTTTTTAATTATGTTAAGAATTATATTCTTCTTGCTCTTTTATGGAAATAATAATAAAATATAAAGGTAAAGACAGAGTTTGTTTTATTACTGTTTAATAATAAAAAGCAAAGGCGGTATGCCATGGGAAACTATAAATTTGAAAAGGACAATAATAACTTTGGCGAAACTCGCAGACTTGATACAATACACAAAGAAGTTCAGAAGATAGAAAAAGACATTAAAAACCGTAAAATTAATATGGAATCTTTTCAAGATGATAAAATTAATACGGTTTTTGGCATAAATAAAAAAATAGCAGTTATTATAGTAATAATATGCGCGTTATTTATAATTTGCGGCTGTTATGTAATAAGCAAAATGGTAGACGGCTCAAGTACGCCGCAAAATAATGGCAATGCGTCTAACGGTGAAAACTTACTGCCGGAAAAAGACGAAAGCACAGAATTTATTTCCTGCGGTGTAATTACTGAAAAACATACAAAGGAAATATCCGTTTTAGACGTTGAAACAGGCAAAATAAGTGTTGTTAAGCTCTCTAACAGCACGGTAATAACAGGCTCCAACGGCGGAAGAATATCCCTTAAGGATTTGACAAGAGGCGATATTGTAAGTGTGGTATTGTCCGAAACGGGAGAGGCTCAACAGCTGAGATTTCCGGAAAACGCTTGGTATTATGAATCGGTTTTAGGTGTTAAAGTAGATGCGGCTTTAATGACAGCTGAAATAGACGGCAAAAAGTTTACTTACGACAACGAAACCATATTTTCATATAACGAAAGCGATATTTATCCGGGGGATATTGAAGAAGCGGACATTTTAACGGCATACGGAATAGGTGAGTATATTTTAAGTGCTAAAATAGAAAAAGCTCATGGTTATATAGTTCTTAAAAATGCCGACGAAATAGAAAACATTACAGTTAAGATTGATTTTGGTGAGCCTATTAATGCAGATAACTTAATAATACCTGTTCCGGCTGGACGCCATACAATAGTAGTTTCCGGAGATAATATAGACGACTATATGTCGGAAGCTGATGTTAAGGAAAAAGAACAATTTGAAATAGATTTAGGCAAATTTTCAGAAGCTTTGAGAATTACATTTGACGTAAATGCTGATGACTACAATGTAAAAATAAACGGTGTTGATTACCCGCCTAACACAACTGAAGTAGCCGTAAGCAGAGGCGTATATAATATAGTTATAACAGCACAAGGATATGAAGATTTTATAACAACAGTTAATTGTGAAAATGACAATGCACATGTCAGCGCTGTGCTTAATAAGCTTAGCTCAACACAGAATAAGCCGGAAACTGGCATAAAACCGCCTGAAACAGGCAATATACCGCCTAAGCCTAACACTAGTAATAAACATCAGGGCAACTTAACGATATATACCGACCCGGGCTGGGCTAAGGTATATGTTGACGGCGAGTATATAGGCGTTTCGCCTGTTATGGTAAAACTTGACTACGGAAAGCATAATGTAAAGGCTAAAGACAGCGAAGGAAATATAGAAGAAACTGACGTAAATATTGACAGCCCGGATAAGACTGTAACATTAGATTTTTAATATACAGGGGGTATAAGTATGCAGTACAGGGAAAAATATGAAAGCTGGCTTAACGGCTCATGCTTTGACGAACAGACAAAAGCCGAGTTAAAGGCTATTGAAAATGATGACAACGAGATTAAAGAAAGGTTTTATAAAGACCTTGAGTTTGGTACAGGCGGTTTAAGAGGCATTATAGGCGCTGGAACAAACCGCATGAATATTTATACTGTAGGCAAAGCAACACAGGGCCTTGCTGATTATATACTTGAAAATAACCCTAACGGTGCACAAATGGGTGTTGCAATAGCATATGACTCAAGAAATATGTCGCCGGAATTTGCCAGAAAAACAGGCCTTACACTTTGTGCCAATGGTATAAAAGCTTATGTTTTTGAATCTTTAAGGCCTACACCGGAATTGTCTTTTGCAGTAAGGCATTTAGGCTGTACCGCAGGCGTTGTGGTAACTGCAAGCCATAATCCGCCGGAGTATAACGGCTATAAAGTATATTGGCAGGACGGCGGACAGGTGCCATACCCAAGGGATGAAGCTATAATAGAAAAAGTAAATGCCGTTGCCGGCTTTGATGCCATAAAGACAATGGATTACGATGAAGCTGTTTCAAAAGGCCTTTATATAACAATAGGCAAAGAAGTGGATGACGAGTACATTAAAAATGTAAAAGCTCAGTCCCTTAACCCGGATATAGTAGCTAAAACAGCTGACAGCCTTAAAATTGTGTATACACCGCTTCACGGTACAGGAAATATACCGGTAAGGCGTGTTCTTAGTGAAATAGGTTTTAAAAACGTATATGTTGTGCCTGAGCAGGAATTGCCAGACGGTAATTTCTCTACAGTTGGCTATCCTAACCCTGAAGACCCTAAAGCATTTACTTTGGCAATAAAATTAGCTAAAGAAGTAGGCGCCGATGTTATAATAGGCACTGACCCGGACTGCGACAGGGTGGGTGTTGTTGTAAAAGACTCAAAGGGTGAGTATGTTGTTCTTACAGGCAATATGACAGGTGCTTTGCTTACAAACTACATGCTTTCACAAAGAAAAGAAAAAGGCGTTCTCCCTGCAAACGGCGCTGTTGTTAAAACAATAGTAACAACAGAAATGATAAGGCCTATTGCGGCTGAATACGGTGTTAAGCTTTTTGATGTGCTTACCGGATTTAAGTATATAGGCGAGAAAATTAAGCAGTTTGAAGAAACTGGAGATTATACATTTGTATTCGGCTTTGAGGAAAGCTACGGCTGCCTTTCAGGAACATACGCAAGGGATAAAGACGCCGTTGTGGCTTCAATGCTTGTTGCAGAGCTTACTGCATTTTATAAAAACCAAGGTAAGACACTTTATGACGGCCTTATTGAGCTTTACGAAAAATACGGCTATTACCGTGAGGGCATTACATCAATTACGCTTAAAGGCATAGAGGGCGTTGAAAAGATTAAATATATTATGGATACTCTCCGTAAAAACCCGCCTAAAGACTTTATAGGAAATAATGTAATGTGGCTTAGGGACTACACAAAGGACGAGTTTACAAACTTAATTACAGGCGAAACTGAAAAGAATACACTTCCTTCATCTAATGTGCTTCATTACACATTGGAAAACGGCGACTGGGTATGTGTAAGGCCGTCAGGAACAGAGCCTAAAATTAAGATTTATTACGGCATAAAAGGTACTGGAATGAGTGATGCGGCTTCAAAACTTGAGGCAATGGGCTCTTATATGAAAGAAATGATAGATAAGCTGTAATAATGTGTTTTAACAACAGATAGAAATATTTAAACAGCGTTTTAATGCTGAAATCTAATTTAAGCGGCAAAAATACGGCAAAAGCATTCGTATTTCTGCCGCTTGTTTTATTGATAAGACGGAATTTTTGGTGTATTATGTAGTTAAAAGCTGTTTTATTACGGAAAGAGAGGGTAATATGAATAAAATTCGCTTAGTTTTATACTCGTTTGTTTTGTCTTTAATTTTGCCATGCTTTTGTATGGCTGCACAGGAAGGAAGCGGCGGCATGAGCTTAGCTAAAATATTGGCTGTTGTTTTAATTGTAGTTTTTATTGTAACTACAGCTATTATGGTTTTATTTACAAAACATTTAAAGTAAGAAAAAGAAAGTAAAAATTAAAAGGGAGTTTTACTTCTTTATGCCCGCTGTTTAAACAGCGGGTATTTTGTTTTGATTAAATTATTGTGTGCTTTTATTTAGCTATCTAATGGCTGTGCGTTAAATATTTATTAATATCCATTTGTTTGTAATAAATAGAAAAACCTTATTGTTAATTAATAAACTATTTTTTTTGCTATATTGCACAAAAAAAACGAATTGTAGCGCATGTTGCACGAAATGCCGGTATTTTTATGTTTGAAACTTTGTAATATATGATATATAATAACCTAAATAAAAAAATAATCACGTAAGAGGCAATACTGTTTTTAAGCTTATGTCCGCTTTAATCATAATACCTTTTATTATCATCAGAGGTAAGACAGATGTACTAAACGATTTGTATAAAGGGATAACGCGGCTTGAAACACATTTAAAGGGGTTACAAAAACATATCTGCTCTGCATCAAAGGATTAAGACTTAAAACGTAAAATTTCCCCTTTAAACTGTGCGTTACGTGATGAAATAACCGGTTTAGATGTAATAACACCGGCGGAAAAATTTAACAAAAATTAAAGAGAGGGACAATGTGGTATGGCCACTGAACCGATTGTTTATTAACAAACAATGCCCTCGAAAAATAACATCGGTTTAACAAATTAAAATGGTTTAAACAAAGGAGGTTTTATCAAAATGGGTCAGTATAATAAAGTTACTGCTGATGTAATCGAAAAGCTTAAAGCAATTGCTCCTAACAGAGTATTTGCAGGGGAAGAAATTAACGAGGACTATATTCACGACGAAATGCCTATTTACGGCAAATTTGCTCCTGAAGTAGTTGTTGAGGCTGCTTCCACAGAGGAAATTTCTGAAGTAATGAAAGTCTGCAACGAAAACTGTATTCCGGTTATACCAAGAGGTGCAGGCACAGGTCTTGCCGGCGGCGCTGTAGCTATTGAAGGCGGCGTTGTTCTTTGCACAACAAGAATGAATAAAATACTTGAATACGATATGGAAAATCTTTCAGTAAGAGTTCAGCCGGGCGTACTTTTACAGAATCTTGCTGACGATGCTGCCACAAGAGGCCTTCTTTATCCGCCTGACCCAGGCGAGAAATTCGCAACTCTTGGCGGAAACGTTTCAACAAATGCCGGCGGTATGAGAGCTGTTAAATACGGTACAACAAGAGATTATGTAAGAGCTATGACAGTTGTTCTTCCTACAGGCGAAATTGTAAACTTCGGAAGCAACGTAAAGAAAACAAGTACAGGCTACAGCCTTTTAAATCTTATGATTGGCTCAGAAGGTACACTTGGCATTATTACAGAGCTTACACTTAAGCTTGTTCCGGCTCCTAAGGAGATAATAAGCCTTATAGTTCCTTTTGAAGACCTTAACGCATGTATAGGTGCTGTACCAAAGGTACTTCTTTCAGGTCTTAACCCACAGGCTCTTGAGTTTATGGAAAAAGACATTGTTAGAATGAGTGAGAAATATCTTGAAAAACAGGTATTCCCACAGGTTATAGACGGCGTAGAAGCAGGCGCTTACCTTCTTATTTCATTTGACGGAGATAGTATGGAAGAGCTTGAGCAGATAAGCGAGCAGGTTTCTGAAATACTTTTTGAGGAAGGCGCTATTGACATTCTTGTTGCTGATACACCAGAGCTTAAAAAGAATGCTTGGGCAGCAAGAGGCTCATTCCTTGAGGCTATTCAGGCTGATACATCAGAGCTTGACGAGTGCGACGTTGTTGTACCTATAAGCAAAATAGCTTCATACCTTGAGTATGTAAACTCACTTGCTGAAAAACATGATGTAAGAATAAAGAGCTTCGGCCATGCAGGCGACGGCAACCTTCATATTTATGTATGCCGTGATGAACTTCCGCAGGATGAATGGGAAGCTAAATGCAAGGCAGCTATGGATGATATGTATGCTGAAGCTGACAGAATTGGCGGCCTTGTTTCCGGTGAGCACGGTATTGGCCATGCTAAACAGGAATACCTTGAAAAATGCGTAGGCCCTGTTGAAATGCAGCTTATGCAGAATATTAAAAAGGTATTTGACCCGAACCTTATACTTAATCCGGGCAAAGTTTGCTATAAACTTTAATGTATTTTCACCCGCGGCTTTATGCCGCGGGATTAAATAATAATGTGTGTGTTTGTGTGTTGTTTTATTGGTTGATGTAAATTATTTTTGGCACTGGAGGGATTGACATGTATATTCTTGATGAAGAAGGAAAGGATTTACTTGCTACAGTAAAGGAATTTTGTGAAAAAGAAGTAAAAGAACAATGCAAGGCTTACGATGAATCCGGCGAGTGGCCTAAGGATATTAATGACAAAGCGTGTGAGATGGGGCTTAACGCTTTGGAAGTTCCTGAGGAATACGGCGGACTTGGCCTTAGCAAAAACACTTATGCGGCACTTTACGAGGAAATGAGCAAAGCAGATGCCGGACTTTTCACAACAATGTCGGCCTCCAATTTAGCCATGAAACCTCTGCTTATAGCAGGCAGAAAAGACCAGATACAGCGTGCGGCTGATTTGCTTTTAGGCGGCGGCTACGGCGCATTTTGTCTTACAGAGCCTATGGCTGGTTCTGATGCCTCAAACAATAAAACAGTAGCTGTAAAAGACGGTGACGACTATATAATAAACGGCCGTAAATGCTTTATAACAAACGGCGGCATAGCCGATTTTTATATTGTAACGGCTATGACAGATAAAACAAAAGGCGTAAAAGGCATGAGCGCATTTCTTGTTGAAAAAGGCACAAAAGGTTTAAGCAGCGGCAATGAAGAAAATAAAATGGGTATACGTACATCAAATACAACAGATGTTATATTTGAGGATATGCGTGTACCGGCTTCAGCCATGATAGGTGCTGAAGGCACAGGCTTTAAGACATGTATGGAAACCCTTGATATTACAAGGGCGCTTATGGGCATAGGCGCTACAGGCATAATGCAAAGATGTGTTGATGAGGCTGTTGCATACTCAAAACAGAGAATAACATTCGGCCAGCCTATAGGCAAATTCCAAGCAATACAGTTTATGATAGCCGATATGGAGATTAAAACAGAAACAGCGCGTCAGATGTCACTCCATGCCTTAAAGCTTCAGGAGCTTGGCCTTCCGTATTCAAAAGAAAGCGCAATAGCAAAATGCTATGCCGGAGATATGGCTGTTAAAGTAGCCCTTGACGCTATACAGATTTTAGGCGGTTACGGCTACAGCAGGGAATATCCGGTTGAAAAGCTTTTAAGAGACGCTAAGATATTCCAGCTTTACGAAGGCACAAACCAAATTCAGAGGGTTGTAATATCTCGTTCTGTAATGGGTAAATTCTGATAACTGACTATATAAACATGAGGTGTAAAAAATGTATATTCTTGATGATGAAGCAAAAGACCTCCTTGCTACTGTTAAGGAGTTCTGTGAAAAAGAAGTAAAAGAGCAGTGCAAAGAGTTTGATGTTTCCGGCGAATGGGCAGAAGAAATGTATGCTAAAGCAGGTGAAATGGGACTTAACGCTATTGAAGTTCCAGAAGAATACGGCGGAATAGGCATAAACAAAATTACTTATGCCGCTCTTTATGAGGAAATGGCAAAAGCCGATGCCGGATTTTTCACAACAATGGCGGTTACAAACCTTGCACTTAAGCCGCTTATTATAGGCGGAAGAAAAGACTTGGCTCAAAAAGCAGCAGACATACTTATAGGCGGCGGTTACGGCGCATTCTGCCTTACAGAGCCAATGGCCGGTTCTGATGCTTCCAACAACAAAACAACAGCCGTAAAAGACGGTGACGAGTATGTATTAAACGGCCGTAAGTGCTTTATAACAAACGGCGGCATAGCTGATTTTTATATTGTAACAGCTATGACAGATAAATCAAAAGGCGTAAAGGGCATGAGCGCTTTTTATGTAGAAAAAGGCACTCCGGGCTTAAGCGCCGGAAAAGAAGAAAACAAAATGGGCATACGTACATCAAACACAACAGATGTTGTATTTGAAGATATGCGCATACCAGCTTCAGCCCTTATAGGCAATGAGGGCGACGGTTTTAAAATAGCTATGCAGACTTTGGATATGGCAAGAGCCGTTATGGGAATCGGTGCTGTTGGTGTAGCTCAAAGATGTATAGACGAGGCTGTAGCTTACTCAAAGCAAAGAATAACATTCGGCCAGCCTATAGGTAAATTCCAAGCAATACAGTTTATGATTGCTGATATGGAAATTAAAACAGAAACAGCCCGCCAGATGTCACTTCACGCTTTACAGCTTCAGGAAGAAGGCCTTCCTTACGGCAAAGAAAGCGCTATAGCAAAGTGCTATGCCGGCGATATAGCAGTTGAGGTAGCTCTTGACGCTATACAGATTTTAGGCGGCTATGGCTACAGCAGGGAATATCCGGTAGAGAAACTTTTAAGAGACGCTAAGATATTCCAGATTTATGAAGGCACAAATCAGATACAGAGAACAGTTATTTCACGTGCCGTAATGGGTAAATTTTAATAGACAAAGAGAATAAAAGATTTTATAATAAAATAATTGAGAGAGGGATTTTAAAATGGGTTACATACTTAATGACGAGGGAAAAGATTTATTAGCTACTGTAAAGGAATTCTGCGAGAACGAAGTTAAGGAACAGAGCAAGGCTTACGATGTTTCCGGCGAATGGCCAAAGGAAATTTACGACAAAGCTATGGAAATGGGCTTAGGCTCACTTGAGGTTCCTGAGGAATACGGCGGAATCGGCCTTGATAAAATAACAGCTGCTGCTCTTTACGAAGAAATGGCAAAGGCTGACGCAGGCTTCTTTACAACAATAGCAGCTTCTAACCTTGGTTACAAACCTGTTCTTATTGCAGGCAACGAGGAGCAGAAACAGTTTGCCAGCGATATACTCCTTGAGGGCGGTTACGGCGCATTCTGCCTTACAGAGCCTATGGGAGGCAGCGACCCTTCAAGCTGCAAAACAACAGCTGTAAAAGACGGCGACGAGTATGTATTAAACGGCCGCAAATGCTTTATAACAAACGGCGCTATTGCCGGATTTTATGTTGTAACAGCAGCAACAGACAAAACACTTGGAAATAAAGGAATTTCCGCATTCCTTATACCAGCAGGCACACCGGGCTTAAGCGCTGGTAACGAGGAAAACAAAATGGGTATCCGTACATCAAACACAACAGACGTTGTACTTGAGGACGTACGTGTACCAGCTTCAGCTATGCTTGGCAAAGAAGGCGAAGGCTTTAAAATTGCCATGAAAACACTTGATATGGCAAGAACATTTATTGGCGTAGGCGCTGTAGGCGTTGCGCAGAGATGTATAGACGAGGCTGTTGCTTATTCAAAACAGAGAGTGACATTCGGTCAGGAAATAGGTAAATTCCAGGCAATACAGTTTATGATTGCTGATATGGAGATTAAAACAGAAACAGCTCGTCAGATGGCGGTTCATTCTCTTACACTTATGGAGCAGGGACTTCCTTTCAGCAAGGAAAGCGCTATAGCAAAATGCTATGCAGGCGATATATCAGTTGAAGTAGCTCTTGACGCTATACAGATTTTAGGCGGCTATGGCTACAGCAGAGAATACCCTGTAGAAAAACTTTTAAGAGACGCCAAGATATTCCAGATTTATGAGGGAACAAACCAGATTCAGCGTATTGTAATTTCAAGAGCTGTTATGGGCAAGTTCTAATGAAATTTAAGTAAAAAGGAAAGGAAACGGCAATGGGTTATATTTTAACAGAAGAAGGCAGTGAGCTTGTCGCTACCGTAAAGGAATTTTGTGAAAAAGAAGTAAAGGAACAGTGCAAAAGCTATGACGCGTCAGGAGAATTTCCGGCAGAAATAGTGCGTATGGGTGCTGAAATGGGCTTAAGTGCTCTTGAAGTGCCTGCGGAGTATGGCGGAGTAGGTATAGACGCCGTTACATGTGCCGCTATATGCGAGGAAATGGCAAAGGCAGACGCCGGATTTTATACCACAATGTCTGCCAGCGGTCTTGCTTTAAGGCCTGTTCTTATAGCAGGCAACGAGGAACAGAAAAAATGGGCCTGTGATGTGCTTCTTAACGGTGGTCAGGCGGCTTTTGGCCTTACTGAACCCATGGCCGGTTCCGATTCGTCAAATACGAAAACAACAGCCGATAAAGACGGCGACAGCTATATATTAAACGGCCGTAAATGTTTTATAACAAACGGCGGCATAGCCGACTTTTATGTAATATTCGCTATGACAAATAAGGCTAAAGGCGTTAGAGGCATAAGTGCATTCCTTGTGCCTAAAGATACACCGGGCTTAAGTGTTGGCAACCACGAAAATAAAATGGGTATCCGTACATCAAACACAACAGATGTTGTAATGGAAGATATGCGTGTGCCATCTTCCGCTCTTTTGGGCAAAGAAGGCTCAGGCTTTATGATTTCAATGAAAACACTTGATATGTCAAGAGCATATGTAGGCGCAGGCGCTGTAGGCATTGCTCAAAGATGTATTGACGAGGCTGTTAAATACGCTAAGCAGAGAGTTACATTCGGAAGCCCTATATCAAATCATCAGGCAATACAGTTTATGCTTGCCGATATGGACATTAAAACAGAAACAGCAAGAGCCATGGTTGTTCAGGCTGTTCAAAGACAGGAACAGGGCCTTTCATTTGCTAAAGAAAGTGCTATAGCTAAATGCTATGCAGGTGATATAGCCGTTGAGGTAGCCCTTGACGCTATTCAGATTTTAGGCGGCTATGGCTACAGCAGAGAATACCCGGTGGAAAAACTTTTAAGAGACGCCAAAATATTCCAGATTTACGAAGGAACAAACCAGATTCAAAGGTCGGTTATTGCAAAAAGTGTTATAAAGGGAAGATAAAGGGAGGTATTTAATTTACCATGGAAATTTTAGTATGTGTAAAACAGGTTCCTGACGACTCAGTTAAGATTGGCCTTAACGCATCAGGCGCACCTGCTATAGACGGTGTTACAATGGTAGCAAATGCTTTTGATACTTACGCTCTTGAAATGGCTACACGCCTTAAAGAGGCTAACGAGGGCACAATAACAGTAGTTGCTATAGGCCCTGAAAAAGCAAAAGACGCTCTTAAGAGCTGTCTTGCTGTAGGCGCTTCAAAGGCTTATTTTGTAAGCGATGAAGGCCTTGAAAATATGGACAGCCTTGCAACAAGCTATGTCCTTTCAAAAGCTGTAAGCAAAATTGAGGAGCTTAACGGCGCTAAGTTCGACCTTGTATTCTGCGGTAAAGAAACAACAGACTGCACAACAGGTATGGTAGGTCCTGAGCTTGCTGAAAGACTTGGCGTAGGCTGTGTAACAGGCATTGTTGATATCAGCCTTAAAGACGGCGGCATTTCTGTTAAACAGGAAACAGAGGAAGGCTACAACACAGTTGAAACAGCTATCCCTGCCGTTGTAACAGTTAATAAACCAGAGTATGACCCAAGATACCCAACAATGAAGAGCAAAATGGCAGCAAGAAAAATACCTATCGACGTTATAACAGGCGCTGATTTGGGTCTTGAAGCTGATAAAACAGCTCCTGCCGTTAAAGTAACAGCATTAAGCGAGCCTCCAAAGAAACAGGCCGGTGTTAAGATAAATGAAAAGACATTTGAAGACACAATGGCTAAGGCTATGGAAGTATTAAAAGAAGCCAAAGTATTCTAAGGAGGGAGGATATTTAAAATGGAAAATTGCATTTTTGTAGTAATGGAAACAGAAAACGGCGCTGTTAAAAATGTAGGTTTTGAAATGATTACACCTGCTAAAGAAATAGCTGCCGCTAAAAATTTAAAAACAGTTGCCGTTATAATAGGTAACGACATTGACGAGGCTGCAAAACAGGCCGGAAACTATGGCGCAGACGCTGTAATTACAGTTGACGCTCCTGCTTATAAAACATACGCAAGCGATGAATACGCTGCTGTATTAACAGCACTTGCTGAAAAATATAAACCAGAGGCTATATTTATAGGTGCTACACCTAACGGCAAAGACCTTGCTCCAAGAGTAGCAGTTAAGCTCAACACAGGCTGTGCCGCTGATGTAACAGCTATGAAGCTTAATGACGAAGGCAAGATTGCTTTTACATGCCCAGTATACGGCGGTACAATACTTGCTGAAAACGTAGTTGAAACAGTACCTCAGATGGCTACTGTAAGAGGCGGCGCTTTTAAGAAAGCTGAGCCTGCCGAAACAAGTGTTGAAATTATCTGTGAAGAAGAAATTGCTGCTAAGGCAGAAGACATTAAAACAAAGATTGTTGATGTTGTAAAAGAAATTTCAGAGGCTGTAAACCTTGAAGACGCTGACGTAATTGTTGCCGGCGGCCGTGGTATGGGTTCACCAGAGAACTTTGCACTTGTTAAAGAGCTTGCAGACCTTCTTGGCGGTGTAGTAGGCGCTACAAGAGCACCTATCGAGTCAGGCTGGATTTCAAGAGCACATCAGATTGGCCAGTCAGGCAAGATTGTAGCTCCTAAGCTTTACATTGCATGCGGTATTTCAGGCGCTACACAGCACGTAACAGGTATGGTAGGTTCTGATTACATTATAGCTATTAATAAAGACGAGGATGCTCCTATATTTGACATAGCAAACGTAGGTATTGTAGGCAACGTAATGCAGGTAATACCGGCTATGATTGAAGAAATCAAAAAAATGAGAGCATAAAAATAACTAAAGCCGCCCAGAAAGGGCGGCTTTTTTACGTTTTAACTTTTTTACTTATTTTACTTATTTAATTCTTTTTTATCTGTTCTTCCCACAAGATAATCAAGAGATACATCGAAAATATCGGCTATTTTTATCAATATTTCAATTTTAGGCTCACGAGTCATTAACTCATAATTTTGATATGCCTTTTCGGTAATATTGCAGTAAATAGCAACCTCATATTGAGTATATCCTTTTTCTTTTCTGCACTGTTTTAGTCTTTTTGCCAAAATATCCCTCATATTTTAACACCTACAATCGTTCTTGAATATGGCAAAACAAAAGCCGGTTTTTACCGGCTTAAAATTTTTATTTATTGTTTTTCAATAGTTCTTCGCCTTTATCTAAACTTTCTTTTAAAGCTTTTATTGTTTTTTCTATAACTCTAAGCTGATAACTATCACATTCAGATAATAATTCCTGAATTTCGTTTAAATGCGGTTCTTTGCACTCAACTAAATTATCACAAAGTAACTGGTCAGCCGTTACCGAAAGGGCATTTGCAATACTTAAAAGTGCAGGCAAGCTAAGCTTTGCATTACCGGTTTCGATATTGTGTATATGAGTTAAAGAAAAGTTAGCTAAATCAGCTAATTTCTGTTGTGAGAGTTTAGCTTTAATTCTGGCATTTCTTATTCTTTTACCTATTTCTACGTAATCCGGAACCATAATCTACCTCCCACAATTGAAATTAATATTAGTATTGTATCTTTTTTAAAAAAACAATATAATTAAACTATATAAATTTTTAACTCATATAGTTTAAATATTGCCAATTGGAAAAGAGGAAAATAATGAAAAACCAGTTTTCAGTAAAGAATAACAAATTAAAAATGTACCGCTGTAAAAACAAGTTAAATGATAAGTTTATTTTATGTGATGATTTGTACGAGTTAAGGGAGTTACTTAAAATAACTATTAAACAAATTGATATTGTTTTGGGAATTAATGAGTTTGAAAACAAGGAAATATATAAAAGTAATTTTGATTTAAAATAATTTTATGTACTTTTCTGGAAAAGTACCAAAAGCAGCGCCGATTTCGACGCGGCGCCCGCACGAGCAAGGGCCTAAAACCGACCCCTGCACCCCCGAAAGCTAAAGTTTATTGGTAAAAAAATAAAAATTCAAATTTAGTACAGCCGTATTTTTATCGTTGGTTTTAAAGCGTGGCCAAAAGGGGGAGCACGAGGGGGCATGCGGCCTTCGCAACTGTGAGCTTTGCCCCCTCGGAAATAATATTAAATTAAAAATTTTGAATACATTTTGTATCCATTTCAAACATTTTTATAATCTTTTATATTAAAATACTATCAAAATATTTATTCTTTGAGGTGTTTGTTTTGACTATTAAAAGATTAACCATAAGAATTGATGAAAACCTTCTTCATAAACTTCATGTTGTTTCTGCTTATGAAGCTCGTTCCGCCAACAGCCAAATTAATATAATAATAAGGAAATGTATCGATAATTTTGAAAAAGAATATGGAAAAATCAAAATTAATAAAGAAAAAGACTAATAAATCCCCTCTCTCCTTGACTGCCAGTGTATTTTATGGTATTATCCATTTGTACTTTAGCTTGGCACAGTGATAGAATTAGAAAGTGCCACAAAAAGAGGGGGATATTTTATGAAAAAATACGTTGCAATATTAGCCGCTGTATGCCTTGCATTTGGCGTAAGTGCTTGCGGCAGCTCATCATCATCTTCAGCTTCCGGCTCTGAGGCAGCTTCAGCTTCTGCGTCAGCTTCTGGCTCAGCTTCAGCTTCAGCTTCTGCATCAGGCGAAGCAACAACAGACGAAAGCGAAAGAACAACTTTTACTGTAGGCTTTGATGCTGAATATCCACCATATGGATATATGGACGATAACGGCGATTACACAGGCTTCGACCTTGAGCTTGCTCAGGCTGTATGCGATATGGAAGGCTGGGAGCTTGTAAAAACACCTATTAACTGGGATTCAAAAGATATGGAGCTTAACTCAGGTTCTATTGATTGTATTTGGAGCGGTTTTACAATGAATGGCCGTGAGGATGATTATACATTCTCAATTCCTTATGTAGACAACAGCCAAGTTATGGTTGTAGCTGAGGACTCAGGCATTAACTCACTTGAGGACTTATCAGGTAAAATTGTAGGCGTTCAGGCTGCTTCAGCTGCCCTTACACTTCTTCAGAGTGAGGAAGAAGGCGGACAGAAAGCTTTAGCAGATACATTCGCTAATCTTCAGGAATTCCCAGACTACAACAGCGCTTTTGTAGAGCTTCAGGCTGGTTCAATAGATGCTGTAGCTATGGACATCGGCGTTGCTAACTATCAGCTTAAAACAAGAGGCGAAGGCTTTAAAATTATTGAAGAGCCTCTTAACACAGAGCAGTACGCTATAGGCTTTAAGAAAGGCAATACAGAGCTTTGCGATATAGTAAACAAAGACCTTGAGGAACTTACAAATAACGGTACGGTTGCTGAGCTTGCTGAAAAATACGACCTTTCAGACCTTATATGCCTTGAGGCTGAATAATACGGTTTTAACCGCATAAATAGTTTGTGTTTGTGTCCCGCCGTGCTGTTATTTGTACGGCGGTTTTTTATTTAAAGGAGCGAAACAGATGAGTTTTTCTACAATGCTTATGCAGCTTAGTTCAGGTATGGTTAAATCCATGGGTATTTTCTTCTGGACTATTATTTTATCCCTTCCTCTTGGACTTTTTGTATCTTTTGGCAGAATGTCCAAAAATCCTGCTTTAAAAAATATAGTTAAAGTTTATATCTCTGTAATGAGGGGTACTCCCCTTATGTTACAGCTTATGATTGTTTATTACTGTCCTTTTCTGCTTTTTGGTATGAATATAAGGACTTTTCGTTTTCCGGCTATTATAATAGGCTTTACAATTAACTATGCCGCATATTTTGCCGAGATTTTCCGCTCAGGCATAGAGTCAATGCCTGTTGGCCAGTACGAGGCCGCTAAGCTTTTAGGCTACAGCAAAAGCCAGACATTTGTTAAAATTATACTTCCTCAGGTTATAAAACGTATATTGCCGTCTATTACAAACGAGGTTATAACACTGGTTAAAGATACATCTTTGGCCTTCTCACTTGCGTATATGGAAATGTTCACAGTGGCAAAACAGATAGTAGCCAAGGAATCAACATTTACTCCGTTTATAGTTGCCGCAATATTCTATTATGTATTTAACTTTGTTGTGGCTGCCGTTATGGAGCACTTTGAAAAGAAATTAAGCTATTACAGATAAGGAGGGGTACAAATGAAAATACTTGAAATGAACCATATACATAAAAGTTTTGGTGAGCTGGAAGTAATTAAAGACATATCCCTCAGTGTTGCCGAAGGCGAGATACTTTCTATTATAGGCCCTTCCGGTTCCGGTAAGTCAACTATTTTAAGATGCGCCACTATGCTTGAAACAATAAACGGCGGCGAAATTATATACATGGGCGAAAAAGCCGCATATACCGATGAAAACGGCAATGTAATTTATGCCAAAGGCGATAAGGCTAAAAAAATAAACTCCAATTTTGGTCTTGTTTTTCAGAACTTTAATCTTTTTCCGCATTACTCCGTAATTAAAAATATAACCGATGCGCCTATACATGTTCAAAAGCGTGATAAAACAGAGGTTTTTAATCAGGCAAGAGAGCTTTTGGAAAAAATGGGTCTTTTGGATAAGGCGGATTATTACCCTTGCCAGCTTTCAGGCGGACAGCAGCAAAGGGTCTCTATTGCAAGAGCGCTGTGCATGAACCCTAAAATACTGTTTTTTGACGAGCCAACCAGTGCCCTTGACCCGGAGCTTACATTGGAGATACTTAAGGTTATAAGGGATTTGGCAAAAGAACACATGACAATGGTTATTGTAACCCACGAAATGAACTTTGCAAGAGAGGTTTCAAACCGCATTATATTTATGGAAAAAGGCGTTATTGTGGAAGAAACAACACCGGATAAAATGTTTAATTCCGATAACGAAAGAACAAAGGCATTTTTGGGCAAGTACCACAATATGGGCTGATGTTAATTTTTGTAATAAAAAGCAGCTTTTTTTCAGCCGTAAAATTTTGAAAATTGTTATTGACTTTTCAATAATGCGATGATACAATGTAAAAAATCGTTAAAACCTATGACGAAGAAGAGTAGGCTTAGCAGGGATTTCAAAGAGAGCCGCCGGCGGTGGAATGGCGGTACTTTCCGTAAGTACGAATGGACTTTAGAGGGCAGGACGAAAGGAAGTATTAAAAAGTATTTCTCAGTAGTGCCTGACGGGTGTTTCCGAACCCGTTACCAAAGGGGAATGTATGAAAGTACATTAAAGCGGCCGTTGTGCAATTTGAGTGGTACCGCGATTATAATTTTTGAATTATAACCGTCTCAAACAATTAGTTTGAGGCGGTTTTTTGTATTTTAAAAACACAAAACAAGAAGGTATTTTATATTTCACAAGGAGAGTGGATATTATGAGAAAAAGAATTTTATCAGCAGTATTTGCATCAGTTTTAGCTTTATCAATGGTTGGATGTTCTTCATCAGGCTCATCATCAGCGTCAGCGTCTGCATCAGCCTCAGCTTCTGGCTCGGCTTCAGCTTCAGCCTCAGGAGAAACAGCTTCTACAGGCATTGAAGAAGGAAAAACTTATAAAATTGGTATTTCACAGTTTGCTGAGCATGGCTCCCTTGATAACTGCCGTGAAGGCTTTTTAAAGGGTCTTGCAGAAGAAGGCTTTGTTGAAGGCGAGAACCTTGAAATTTTATACGAGAACGCACAGGCAGACACAGGCACAGCAGGACAGATAGCCACAAACTTTGTATCAAAAGATGTTGATATGATTTGTGCCATTGCTACTGTTTCAGCCACAAGCGCATATAACGCAGCTATGAAAACAGATATTCCTGTAATTTACACAGCTATTACAGACCCTGTAGCAGCAGGCCTTGCAAGTGAAGACGGTACACCAGTTGGCAATGTAACAGGTACAAGCGATAAGCTCCCTGTTGAAGCGCAGCTTCAGATGATAAGAGAAATTCTTCCAGAGGCTAAAACAATAGGTATTCTTTACACAACAAGCGAGGTAAACTCAGAATCAGCTATTGCAGAATATGAGTCACTTGTTGATAAATACGGTTTTACACTTGAAACAGTAGGCATTAACACAACAGCTGATATCCCTCTTGCTATGGATAACCTTTTAACTAAAGTTGACTGCATTACAAACCTTACAGACAACACAGTTGTTCAGGGCCTTGCAACAGAAATTTCAAAAGCTACAGAGGCCGGAATACCGGTATTTGGTTCAGAAATAGAGCAGGTTAAAAAAGGCTGTCTTGCAGCAGAAGGTCTTGAGTTTGTAAGCCTTGGCGAGCAGACAGGCAGAATGGCAGCTAAAGTTTTAAAAGGTGAGGCACAGGCTTCTGATATGAAATTTGAAACAATTTCTGAATGTGGTTTATACTTAAATACAGCAGTTGCTGACAAACTTGGAATAACAATAGACGAAGAATATGCTTCAACAGCCGTTGAAACATTTGATACAATAGCAGAAGAATAATACGGTTTTAATTGAAAGGGGCAGTACAAAATGGGTATACTCATAGGAGTGCTTGAGCAGGGCTTTATATACAGCATTATGGCTCTGGGAGTTTATATAACATATAAAATATTGGATTTTCCGGACCTTACAACCGACGGAAGCTTTCCTTCCGGTGCGGCTGTTACGGCGGTGCTTCTTACAAACGGAGTAAACCCACTTATTACACTTGTTGTTTCATTTGCAGTAGGAATGATTATAGGCGCTTTAACAGGCATTATACATGTTAAGTTCAAAGTAAGGGACTTGTTAAGCGGTATTATAATGATGACTGCCCTTTACAGTATTAACCTTAGAATAGCCGGCAAAGCCAATGTCCCGCTTTTCAGCCAGCAGACAGTATTTGACAATAGCTTTTTAAGCGCTGTGTTCCCTCAGGGTTTGGCAACTTACCAAACGGCTATAGTTGCTTTTATACTTGCTGTAATAGCTAAGCTTCTTTTAGACGCTTATCTTAAAACAAAAAGCGGTTTTCTTTTAAGAGCTGTAGGCAACAACGAAACACTTGTTACAAGCCTTGCCAAAGATGTAGGACTTGTTAAAATAGTAGGTCTTGCCATAGCCAACGGCCTTATATCATTAAGCGGCTCTATAATGTGCCAGCAGCAAAGGTTTTTTGATATTTCAATGGGTACAGGTACAGTTGTTATAGGTCTTGCCAGTGTTATAATAGGTACTAATGTGTTTAAGAATATGTCTTTTATAAAAGCTACAACAGCCGTAATAGTAGGCTCTGTTGTATATAAAGGCTGTGTAGCCCTTGCAATAGCAGCAGGCTTAAGCGCTACAGATATGAAGCTTATAACTGCGGCGCTGTTCCTTATAATACTTATTGCTACAATGGACAGAAAAAAGAAGGTGAAGAAGAATGCTTGAGCTTAAAAATATTGATAAATACTATAATGTAGGTACTATAAACGAAATGTGCCTTTTTAACGGTTTTAACTTAACTGTAGGCGACGGAGATTTTGTTTCTGTTGTAGGCTCTAACGGCTCGGGCAAAACTTCTATGCTTAACATAATATGCGGCAGTATACATGTAGACGGCGGAAATGTAGTTGTAAACGGTGAAGATATAACAAACAAAAAGGAATTTTTAAGATATAACGATATAGGCAGGGTTTACCAGAACCCGGCTATGGGTACTTGTCCTGATATGACTATACTTGAAAACATGGCTATAGCTGACAACAAGAAAAAAAGTTATGGCTTAAGCATGGGTATTAATAAAAGCCGTATTAACTTTTACAAAGAACAGCTTAAAAGCCTTAATCTTGGACTTGAAGATAAACTGCATGTTAAAGTAGGCGCTTTATCCGGCGGCCAAAGACAGGCAATGGCGCTTTTAATGGCTACAATGACTGATATTAAGTTCCTTATACTTGATGAGCACACAGCGGCTCTTGACCCTAAAACTGCAGACATTATAATGGAGCTTACAGATAAAGTTGTTAAAGAAAAACATCTTACAACACTTATGGTAACTCATAACCTTAGATATGCCGTAGAATATGGCAACCGCCTTATAATGATGCATAAAGGCGGAATAGTAATTGATAAATCCGGTGAGGACAAAAAGAAAACCGGCGTAAACGATATACTTGATGTATTTAACGAAATAAGCATTGAATGCGGAAATTAAATAATTTATAAACAAAAGCCGTCTGTTAAACAGGCGGTTTTTTATGTTTGAATTTGTATTGTTTCTGAATTGATTAAAGGCAAAAAATAAACCGTCGTATATTTTATATAATACATACGGCGGTTATTTTTTAATGTTTAAGTATTAATTATTTTGCGTTAAGAAAAGAAGCTTTTTATTAAACCAAATATCTTTTTAAACACACTTACTATTCTTGTAAAAGGCGTTCCTGCTATGCCTGTATCCTCGTTTACATCTGGCGCTTCGTCATCATCATCGGCTGTTATTTCTTCTGTTCTTAATATTACCTGAACACTTTCAGGAGCGCTGTTTTTATCTGATGTAAATGAAAGGGCAGGAAGTGATGAGTCTAAATTAAGCAGGTTATTGTCCTCACCGGTGTATTCGTCCCATTTACTGTCTGCCAAGTCCTTAATTGTGTCTTTGGCATTTTTTATTACACCAGTCTGTGAAAGGCCTGATATTGACTCTGCAAGAACATCTACAAGTCCGTTAATTGTTGCTTCTGTTCCAGCATTAAGGCTCTCGCCTGATGTTTTAACCATATCCTCAAGCTTAGTTAAAAAGCTGTGAAGTGATGTAAGGCTTTTATTTGTTTTTTCAACAGTGGTTTTACTGTCTGCTATAAGTGAGTCTACATCGGCTTTGTATTTATTGGCTGTTTCAACAGAGGCATTAATTGCATTAAGTGTTTCATCGGCCTTATCAGAGGCATCGGATATAATTTCGGTAATTTCCTTTGAGTTTTCAATTATGCTGTGGTAGTCATCACTGTGGGAGTATACGTTATCTACTGCGTTTTGGCAAAGCTTTGAAAGCTCGGATATATCATTTACAAGCTGGTCAATGTCAACACCGGAGTCCTCACCGGATAATATGCCGCATAGATTACCTACGTTTCGGCTTAAAGTGCTTAAGTCAGATGCCAGATACTGTATAGAGTATAATGTGGCCCATATACCGCCGGCATTTACATCGCCTTCAGTTGAAAAGGCATCCATAAGTGCGTCAGATATATACTGCACATTTCCGTCACTTGAAAGATAGTCAAGTCTGTCGCCCAATGCATTTCCGGCATATTCAATACCTTTTAAATATGCTTCTAAATCTTCGGACTGTGATGAGAATTTATCAAGGTTATCGGTAAGAGATGTAAGGACTTCGTTCCATTTGTCTTTGTCCTCGTCGGCTGTTGTAATAAGTTCGTCTAAGGCGTCTAAATTTTCATCAATGGCCTGTGCTGTGTCTTTAATATCGCTTAATGTATCTGAAAAGTTCTGTAAAGAGTCATTAAGGCTGTTTAAATTGTCGTTAATATCGTTTACGGCATTTTGGGCGTTGTCAAAATGCGCACTGTATGGCTCAAGGGCTTTGCTAAGCTCTTCTATGTCGCTTAAAGCCGTGTCGGCTTCATCGTAAACACCACCCTTTGACTCATTTATTGTATTGCGTGCCTCATCAAGCTTTTTAAGACCGTCGGATGTGTTCTGAAGGCCGCTTTGCATAGCGTCTAAAGTGTCTAATATAACATCAAGGCTGTCGCTTATGGCATCTGCGGAATCATCAATATCGTTTTTGGCATCACGCAAATCTGTTATTTTATCCACTTGGCTCATTGTGGCAGGCTGCATCATAAACATAATTCCCGAAAACTCGAAATCATCGGAGCCTATTGAAATCTGAAAATGCTGTTCTTCTCCGGGAAGGGCAAAAAATACTATTGTTTTAAGGCTGCCTACTGTTACCATTTGACTGCCCGGTGCCTCAACACTTAATGTATTGTCCATGTCAACAACACAGGCTGCCTCAAGCATAAAGTTGTTTTTATAGTAATCAATGGCGTTTTCATTTGGTATGGCGTCTATATCTATTTCTATAAGGCCGCTTGCTCCCGGAAGCTCCTCGGCTTTATACGGCACACCGTTTAATTTATAGCTTACATCAAAGTCCCATGGCAGTGGTGAAACAAGCTCCGGGTCTTTGCCTTCAAAATAAAACCTTGCAGGTGTTTGGGCACTTTGGGAAAAGTCAAATGATACGCCGTCTTCACTTTCCTGCGCTTGGGTATAGTCTGTCATATTAATAACTTGGCTGTATTTGCCGTAATCCGTAATCTGGGTATTGCTGTTTAAGCCGTAGCTTTTAACTATACTGCTTTTTGTGGCTTTGCCGTAGCTGTCAAGGTTAACATACAGTGTTTCATCATAAGTAACCTGCGGAGGTGCAGCAGATACTTCTATTAACATAACAGACGAGAGCAAAAGCGCTATGCACGCAGCTGTTTTTATTTTATGCCTCATTTTATCTATCTCCTTTTATGCCTGTGGCGCGTTGGCGCTGTTTTGTTTACTGTTTTTGCTGTTTTTACGCATTAATTTACGTTCTTTGCGCTCCTCACTGCGCTTTATCTGCTTAATTATTGATTTATCAAAGAATGACAAAAGTGCCGGAAGCAGTATAAGCACAAGTGCCATACTTAAAAGAGCGCCCCTGCCTACCATATGGCCTACCTGTGATATGGAGCGTATGGAGCTGGTCAAATATATAATATAGCCCACAACAGTAAGTATTGAAGCCGATGTGAGTATTGATAAGGCGCTTTTTGATATGGCCTTAACGGCGGCTTCTTTTTTGTCTGCACATTCCTTACGCATAAGCAGGTAGTTGTTTGTCATTAATATTGAGTAGTCTACCGTTGCGCCTAACTGTACGCAGCTTACAATAATGTAGCCGATATAAATTACATTTTCGCCGGCTATGTACGGTATAGCCATGTTTATAAATGTAGCCAGCTCTATAGGTATTAATATAAGTATTGGTATAAATATTGTTTTAAATGTAATCATTACAACTAAGGCAACGCCTATAATTGAAAACAGTGACACACGGTCATAGTCTACTGTAAGTATGTCGCGGATATCCATGGCAGTAGGTGTAAGACCTATTACGTATGAGTTTTCAGGATAATAGCGTTTTACAGTTTCTGTTATAGTGTTGCTGCAGGCAAAAGAATAGTCGCTTTCTTCGCTGTTTTTCATTGAAATTATAATTCTTGAATAATCTTCTGTTTTAAACTGCTCAGTAAGCTTTTCAGGCAGAAAGTCCTGCGGTATGCCCTTTGGCAGTGTGCCTGAAAGTGAAAGGGCATAGTTTACAAAGCCTAAATCATCTAATGCGTCTGTAAGATTTCTTTCCTGCACAACAGAGCCTGTAGGTACTATTGCCAGTATTGTGTTGGATTTTCCAAACTCACGGTCAATTTCTCTTGCATCGTCATATACTTTTGTGCCGGGGCCTGCGCCCTGTGCCTCGTCGCCGAACTTAAATTTGTTCATAGATTGGGCTGTATAGCAAGGTATAATCAAAAGAGCACAGAGTATAAGTACTGGTCTATGTATTTTATAAAGTGCTTTGCCAAATTTGTCAAAAGACGGTACAAATGATTTGTGACTGAATTTATCAATTAAAGGTGTAAAGCGAATTATAAGTGACGGCATAAGGAATATAACCGTTAAAAGTGAGCATATAACGCCTTTTGAAAGCACAAAGCCCATGTCACTTCCTATATGAAACCGCATTAAAGCCATAACTATAAAACCTACTATAGTAGTGGCGCCGCTGGAAGATATAGAGGAGAAGGCTTCTCTTAAAGCGGCTTCCATAGCCGGCTTTTTTTCCATACCTGTGGCAGTGTAAAACTTAAATGTATGCAGAAGGAATATGGAATAATCCATTGAAACTGCCAATTGCAGTATGGCCGATATGGAGAAAGTGAAAAACGATATTTCCCCGAATATTATGTTTGTGCCCATATTTATAATTATGGCTATGCCCATTACAAATATAAAAAGCACAGGCTCAAACCATGATTCGGTAGTAAATGCCAATATGGCAAATGTAACTATAAGAGCCAGTATAATAGCTATTGTAAGCTCTTTAACAACGGATTCCTGACGCTCTTTGTTGGCTATGGCACTGCCGGAATAACATGCGTTTTCGCCGCATATCTCGTAAATTTCATCAACAGCCTCACGGGTTTTCTGGTCATAACTGCCTTCTTCAAAAACTACATCCATAACGGCATTATTGTTTTTATAAAATGAATTGCCTTTACCCATTAGATTGTTAAATGTGTCAAGTGAAGACTCAATAAAGGATTCAGACATGTAGGCCTGAGTAACGCTGTCAGGGCCTATTACCATTGATACTCCGTCTACATCGGCTATTTCTTCCCTTATTTTTTTAGCGTCCTGAACGGTTACATCTTTAACCATTATTCTTGCAAGTCCGGGGTAGCCGAATTCTTCTTCCATAACATCAAGGGCCTGTTTTGTAGGCGCAAAATCCGGCAGATATGTACTTAAATCGTAGTTTATACCCACAAATGGATAACATATAATGCTTATAAAAACTGCCGCAAGAAATACTTTTTCGATTAAACCGCATTTTGTAACTATGAAATTGATTAAGCTGTCAAAGTTTATTTTTCTCATCGTTATCTCCGTTATTCAACATTAAATTGATTTTTGAACTTATTTGTATTATAATTCATAGTGTTGATAGATACAATAATCAAATTTATTATTTGAGTTTAATAATCAACGTTATGAATATTAATTAATAATAAAAAACATAATGTTGATTATTGTTATTTGCGGTGGGGGTGTGTTTATGGAAAACATTAAGGAAGACAGGCGCATACGGCGTACAAAAAAACTGCTTAAACAGGCGTTGGCCCAGCTTATGGACGAAAAGGATTTTAAAGATATTACTGTAAAAGATATTACAGAAAGAGCAGACTTAAACAGAGGCACATTTTATCTGCATTATACAGACACATACGATATTTTAAACAAAATTGAAGACGAGATACTTGGAAACATACAAAACATGATTGACCAAAACATAGAAAAAACAAATGCTTCCGATAGTGTTATACCTGCCCTTAAGCCTATAGCTGAGTATATTATGGAAAACGCAGACATATGCCGATGTCTTATTAGCAATAAGGCGTCTGTAGATTTTATTGAAAAGTTTCAAAACCTTATATATGATAACTGTTCGGATATTATAAAACGCAGGCATAATGTAAAAAACAGTAAACAAAATGAGTTTTATTTAAGCTTTATTACATTGGGCATAATAGGCATGGTGAAAAAATGGCTGGAAACAAAGCCTATGGCTTCGGCAGAGGAAATAGTTGTTTTTGTGGACCAAATAATGACATATTCATCAGCCGCCCTTAAATAAGAGTAAATTAAAAAACTCTTTTAATTTTTTTACAGCGTGGTAGAATAGACATAAAATGTTTTAAGGAGATGATAGGTTTTGAAAGTCCTTGTTGACTTATTTGTTACATTTGCCAAAATGGGGGCGGTTACATTCGGCGGCGGATATGCCATGCTTCCTATACTGCAAAAAACAGTAGTTGAGGATAAAAATTGGGCTACCGATGAGGAGCTTTTGGACTACTATGCCATAGGCCAGTGTACGCCGGGTATTATAGCCGTAAATACCGCAACTTTTATAGGTTATAAAACAAAAGGTGTTTTAGGCGGAATTGTTGCAACTTTAGGTCTTATATTTCCGTCTATTGTAATAATAGCCATAATAGCGGCTTTCCTTCAAAACTTTGCGTCTCTTGCTGTTGTTCAGCATGCTTTTGCAGGTATAAGGGTATGTGTTGGTGTGCTTGTGCTTAATGCAGTGCTTAAACTTTGGAAAGGCGCCGTTAAAGGTAAAATAACAGGCGCTGTTGTTATAATAACATGCGCTCTTGCGGCTTTTACTAATGTTTCATCTATTGCCCTTGTTATAGCCGCAGGTGTTTTAGGTATTCTTTTTTCAGGCAAAATAGAAAATATAGAAAGTGCCGGAAAAACAGAGCAGAAGGAGGGGGATAAGTAATGCCAATGCTTCTTTTGCTTTATCTGGAATTTTTTAAAGTAGGTCTTTTTGCCGTAGGCGGCGGACTTGCAACACTTCCTTTTTTATACGATTTAGCTGATAAGTACACATGGCTTACAAATTCAATGATTGGTGATATGATAGCCATTTCGGAGTCAACACCAGGTGCCATGGGTGTAAATATGGCAACTTATGTTGGTTTTCAAAACAGCGGCTTAATAGGCTGTGTGGTAGCAACACTGGGCCTTGTTTCGCCTGCAATTATAGTTATTATAATTATTTATAATGTAATAGACCGGTTTAAAGAAAGTGCCATAGTTAAACATGTATTTTATATGCTGCGCCCTGTGGCAACAGGCCTTATAGCAGCGGCAGGCCTTTCGGTTATAGTTTTGGCTATTTTTGGCACGGAAATAGCGGAATTTAATTTAATGTCAATCAGCTTAAAAGCTGTGGCGCTTTTTATTGTTATGCTTATATTCACAAGGAAAACCAAATTTCATCCTATTGTGGCAATAGCCATAAGTGGTATAGTGGGTGTTGTGTTTAGTTTTTAACACGGCAAAAGGGAGGTATTCAAATGGAAAAGGTACTTAATTACATTGACGGAAAATGGACTGAAGCCTTAGGCGGAGAGTATTTTAATGTAATAAATCCCGCTACTGGTGAAGTAATTGCTAAGGCGGCAAAAGGCGGGCGTGAAGATGCCAAAGCAGCTATTAAAGCCGCAAAACGTGAGTTTTATAACAACAAAAACGGCTGGAGAAGGTTTTCTTCTGTAAAAAGAAGCGAAATGCTCCTTAAAATAGCTGATGAGTTGGAAAAACGCCGTGAGGAATTTGCCAAAACAGAAACAGCCGACAACGGAAAGCCTTTAAGAGAAGCTTTAGGCGATGTTGACGACGCCGTAAGCTACATAAGATATTATGCAGGAGCAATAAGAATGCCGTCCGGCGCTTCTTACGAAGTAAACGACGGTTTTGGGCCTATGCATTCATACACTGTTAAAGAGCCTGTTGGTGTATGCGGTCTTATTACACCTTGGAATTATCCGCTTTTAATGGGTGTTCAGAAAATAGCCCCGGCTCTTGCCGCAGGAAACACTATAGTGTTTAAACCAAGTTCCGAAACACCTCTTTCAACAGTTAAGTTTTTCCAGATACTTGCTAATGCAGGTTTCCCTGACGGAACAGTAAACCTTGTAATGGGCGGCGGAAGCACAGTAGGAAATGAAATTGCCGAAAGTGAAGATGTTGACATGGTTTCATTTACAGGCAGTACAGAAGTAGGCCAGAGCATATACCGTGCCTCAGCCGGCAATGTAAAGAAAATAGGTTTGGAGTTAGGCGGAAAATCACCTAATGTAATATTTGCAGATGCGGATTTAGACGGCGCCGTTGAGTGGGCAATGATGGGAGTTTTCTTTAATCAGGGTGAAGTCTGCTCTGCCGGTTCAAGAATTATAATAGAGGAAAGCATTAAAGATGAGTTTGTAAAGCGCCTTAAAGAAAGAGCCGACAAAATGACTCTTGGAAACGGTATTAATAACCCTGATATGGGTCCCCTTATTTCAGAAAACCATATGAATAAGGTTTTGGGCTTTATTGAAAAGGCAAAAGAAGAAGGCGCAACAGTTGTTTGCGGAGGATACAGATATACAGAAAACGGCTGTGATAAAGGCTATTTTGTACGCCCTACAATACTTGACAATGTTTCACCAGACAATACAGCAGTTAAAAACGAGATATTTGGCCCTGTTGTAACTATACAGACATTTAAAACAGAAGAAGAAGCCGTTGAAATGGCTAATGATACTGAATTTGGTCTTGCAGGAGCAGTATTTACAAAAGACGGTGCAAGAGCATTAAGAGTTGTAAAAGAAATAAGAGCCGGCATAATGTGGATTAACTGCTATAACCCGGCTTATGTTGAAGCTCCATGGGGCGGATACAAAAAAAGCGGTGTAGGCCGCGAGTTAAGTTTTGACGGACTTGAGGAATATGCCGAAACAAAACAGATAACTATAAACCTTCAGCCGGGAGAGTTAGGCTGGTACGAAAAGAGGTAAATTAAGAAGTAAAAAAATAAAAAAGTATCCCATAAAAGGGATACTTTTTTTAGTTATTTTCAAATCTTTCTTTAAGCTTTAAATAAAAGTTTTTAAGGCTTTTGTCCCCGTTGTTGTTTGGGAAAAGGCAATAAGGCAGGCTGTCTGTATTTTTGTGCTTTTCAACACAGGCACGGCAGTTTCCGTTATTGGGACAGCTTTTTTTAGGGCAGGCGCAAAAGTCGTTAACAGTGTTTTCCATGCTTTTTCACCTCTTTAATCAAGCTTTTTAATAATGTCGGCTACTTCTTTGGATTTTAAAACTTTGCCGCTGGATACAACTTTGTTGTTTATTACAAGTGCTGGTGTTGTCATTACGCCATAGGAAGCAATTTTGGCAAAGTCTGTTTCGTGCTCGATATTGGCTTTAATGCCAAGGGAGTTTAAAGCCTCAACTGTGTTTTTTTCAAGCTCGTTGCATTTTGCACAGCCTGAACCAAGAATACATACATTTGTTATTTCTGTGTTGATTTTTTCGATATTTAAAGCTTCAACTTCTTTTTTATTTCCAAAACCGAATAATGACATTTTAATTTCTCCTTTCAATTTACATTATAAATGGCTGTAAAACATTAAATATACAGCCTACAAATATAATTCCGAATACACAAATACTTATAAAAAGAGCCAAAAGTTTAGGCTTAACGGCCTTTTTAAGCATTATAAGTGACGGCAGTGACAGCGTTGTAACAGCCATCATAAACGAAAGCACGGCTCCAAGCTGAGCGCCTTTAAAATAAAGAGCTTCTGCAACGGGGATTGTGCCGAATATATCAGCATACATAGGAACACCTACTATTGTGGCGAGTATAACGCCAAAAGGACCGCTTTTTCCCAGTACACCTTCAATCCATGACTGCGGCACTTTGTTGTGAATAAAGGCACCTATGGCAACACCTACAATTATATAAGGGAATACCTTTTTAAATGTGGTTACAACTTGTTCAAAAGCGTATTTTAAACGGTCTTTTTTTGTAATGTCAGCTCTTTCAATATCCACCGATGTTGCGGATTTAATGTAAGGCTCAACGTATTTTTCCATGTTAAGCTTTTGAATAAGTGTTCCGCCTGCTACTGCTATTATAAGGCCAAATACAACATATATAACAGCTGCTTTTGCTCCAAATATACTGGAAAGCAATATAAGAGAGCCTAAGTCAACCATTGGTGAAGATATTAAAAACGAAAATGTAACTCCTAAAGGAAGCCCTGCACTTGTAAAGCCTATAAAAAGTGGTATTGATGAGCAGGAACAAAAAGGCGTTACAGTGCCTAAAAGGGCAGACATTATATTTGCTCCTAAACCTTTAAAGCGTCCTAATATTTTTCTGCTTCTTTCAGGCGGAAAATAACTTTGTATATATGACACAATAAATATAAGCACACAAAGAAGTATTGTTATTTTAACTGTGTCGTATATAAAAAACTGCAAAATAGAACCTAAAGAGCTTTCGGGCTGTATTCCGGCTTTTTCAAGAGCATTTCCGACTGCTGTGTTAAGCCATTTCATAGACAGTATCTGATTTTGGAAAAAAAGCCAGAAGTTTTGTAAATAACTCAATTAAATCACCTCTTTATAACGTCTTTATATTTATATATCGCGATATATCGATATATACTACTTTTTTAAAGCCGCTTTATTCTGCGGCTTATTTATTCTTTGTATGTAGTTATGTTGTTTAATATGTCTTTAGCTTTATTTATTCCTTCGTCGTTAAATGAATAATGTGTCCATTTGCCTTCTTTTCTGCCTTTTACAATTTCAGCATCACACAATATTTTCATATGGTGGGAAAGTGTGCTTTGGCCTATGTTAAGTTCTTCAAGAAGTTTGCAGGCACATTTTTCTCCGCTTTGAAGCAGTTTTAAAATAGCAATCCTGTTTGGGTCGCCTAAAGCCTTAAAAATTTTAGCTGTCTTTTCGTTTTCACTCAAGGCTGTAACCTCCTGCTGAAAGTATTATATAATTCATATTGATAAATGTCAATGTGTATTTCTGCCGGTTTTGTTCAGTAAACATGCCATAAGATTAAATGACTATATGATTTAGTTGATTATAGCAGTAAACAAAAACAGTGTCAATTTATATAAAAATACAGATTTTTTATAGAATATGAAAATAAATAAGAACTATTTATGTTTTGCAACAAATTTTGTTGGTATTAATCATAATATTTAGTTTGATTTAATCCTAATATCAATGATAATAAAATAACACAAAACGAAACAATTTTAAAAACAAAATATTACTACTTATTTAAGCAAAATGGAGTATTAATTTAACGCTCTCTGTAAATTTCCTTCTTATATATATATCAAAAAAAGTGTGCAGTATTTGCCTTATATTCATTGTTAAAAGTATGTTTTAATGGTATAATAATACCAGTATAAAAATTGCCTTTTGTGATAAAGCGGTGTTTTTTGTTTAACGATTTTGCTTTTAGGCGTATACAGATGTTTTTGTAATTAAAACACTGTACCAAAAGCGCCTGTTATTTTTTTGCACCGCGCAGGCAATTATTAACGAGTTCCGCTTAATGGCGGATAGGATTGTTTTATAACACTTTTTAGCATTGGGGAGAAAAAAATGGCTCAGGATTATAATGAAAATCAAATCCAAGTCCTTAAAGGACTTGAGGCAGTGCGTAAAAGGCCTGGAATGTATATAGGCTCAACCAGTGCCCGCGGACTGCATCATCTTGTGTATGAGATAGTAGATAACTCTGTTGATGAGGCTTTGGCGGGTTTTTGTACTGAAATTGATGTTACAATAGAAAAAGACGGTACAGCTACCGTAAAAGATAACGGCCGTGGAATACCTACCGGTATACATCCGGAAGAAGGGAAACCGGCTGTTGAAGTAGTATTTACTGTGCTTCATGCCGGAGGCAAGTTCGGCGGCGGCGGATATAAAGTTTCCGGCGGTCTTCATGGTGTAGGTGCTTCTGTAGTTAATGCCTTAAGTGAGTGGCTCAGGGTTGAAATACATCGTGACGGCAGAATAGAAAAACAGGAATACCATAGAGGCGAAACTGTTACACCGCTTATAGACGGCGGCGAAACAACTCATAGGGGTACTATAGTACGCTTTAAGCCGGATGCCGAAATATTTGAAGAAACAGACTTTGATTTTGATACACTTGCCACAAGGCTTAGAGAAACCGCCTTTTTAACTAAAGGCCTTAAAATTAATATTGAGGATAAAAGGGAAGGCCGTGAACAGAAAAAGTCTTTCCATTACGAAGGCGGTATTAAGGAGTTTGTTCAGTACCTTAATAAGAGCAAGACTCCTATTTATAACGAGGTTTTTTATGCCGAAGGCACAAAGGACGATATTTATGTTGAGGTTGCTTTCCAGCATAACGACGGCTTTAACGAGAGCATACACACATTTGTTAATAACATTAATACTACCGACGGCGGTACACATTTAGAGGGCTTTAAAACAACTCTGACAAAAATAATAAACGATTACGGCAGAAAAAGCGGCATACTTAAGGAAAATGATAAAAACCTTTCAGGTGATGACGTAAGAGAAGGCATTACAGCTGTTGTAAGCATTAAAATAGGCGAGCCGCAGTTTGAGGGCCAGACAAAGACAAAACTTGGCAACAGTGAGGCTAAAAGTGCTGTTATTTCTGTATTTTCCGAAAAACTCACATATTTCCTTGAGGAAAATCCGTCTGTAGGCAAAATTATATTTGAAAAGGCTCTTATGGCTTCAAGAGCAAGAGATGCGGCTAAAAAGGCAAGAGAGCTTGTAAGAAGAAAAACCGGTCTTGATTCTACAAGGCTTCCGGGCAAGCTTACTGACTGCTCAGACCGCAATCCTGAAAACTGCGAAATTTATATTGTAGAGGGAGATTCTGCCGGAGGCAGTGCCAAAAAAGCCCGCGACCCTAAAACACAGGCCGTTCTTCCGTTAAGAGGTAAAATACTTAATGTAGAAAAGGCGCGTCTTGACAGAATACTGGGAAGCGATACAATCCGCTCTATGATTACGGCTTTTGGCACAGGCATTTCCGAGGATTTCGATATAGAAAAACTGCGTTACCACAAAATAGTTATTATGACTGATGCCGATGTTGACGGCGCACACATCAGAACACTTCTTCTTACATTCTTGTACCGTTATATGAGGCCGCTTATTGAAAACGGCAAGGTGTATATTGCCCAGCCGCCTCTTTACAGGGTAGAAAAGAATAAAGAGCATTATTATGTGTATAACGATGAACAGCTTGAGGAGCTTTATAATCAGATAGGCAGAACAGGAATTAAAGATATACAGCGTTATAAAGGTCTTGGAGAAATGGACTTTGACCAGTTAAGGGATACCACTATGGACGTTAAGCACAGAATACTTAAAAAAGTAGAGCTTAACGACGCCGTAGAAGCTGATGAAATATTCAGTATGCTTATGGGCGATGAGGTAGAACCAAGAAGGGAATTTATAAACGAAAACGCCAAGTATGTTGAAAACCTTGATTTTTAACATTGTATTAAGCGTGTAATCCCTTATTTTGTGTGAAAGGAAGTTTAAAATGAGTGAAAACCAGATAGACAAAATGGTCACTGTCGATATAAACAAAGAAATGAAAAAGTATTATATCGAATATGCCATGAGTGTAATTATAGCAAGAGCACTGCCAGATGTGCGTGACGGCCTTAAACCGGTTCAAAGACGTATTTTGTATTCAATGAACGAAATGAACCTTGACCCGTCAAAAGGCTACAGAAAGTCAGCACGTATTGTGGGCGATACAATGGGTAAGTATCATCCACATGGTGACAGCTCTATATACGAGGCAATGGTGCGTATGGCGCAGAACTTTTCAATGCGCTATATGCTTGTTGACGGCCACGGAAACTTTGGCTCTATAGACGGCGACGGCGCTGCTGCAAGCCGTTATACAGAGGCAAGAATGAGCCGTATAACAGCTGAAATGCTTGCTGATATTGATAAAGATACTGTTGATTTTGTACCAAACTACGACGGAAACGAAAAAGAACCTGTTGTTCTTCCATCAAGAATACCTAACCTGCTTGTAAATGGTTCTTCAGGTATTGCAGTAGGTATGGCAACAAATATTCCGCCGCATAACTTAGGCGAAGCTATTGACGGCGTTGTTAAAATAATAGACAACAAAATAGCCGGCCGCGATACAGACGTTGAAGAGCTTATGGAAGTAATAAAAGGTCCTGACTTTCCTACAGGCGCCAATATACTTGGCAAAAGCGGCATAAAAGCGGCTTACCGCACAGGACGAGGCAAAATAATTATCCGCAGTGAAGCCGAAATAGAAAGCCTTCCAAACGGCAGAGAAAGAATAGTTGTTACAGAGATACCATATCAGGTAAACAAAGCTCGTCTTGTGGAGAAAATAGCAGAGCTTGTAAAAGATAAAAAAATAGAAGGTATAAGCGATATACTTGATGAATCAGCCGGCGATGATATTAAAATAACTATAGATATTAAAAAAGACTACAACGCTAATGTGGTTTTAAACCAGCTTTATAAATTTACTCAGCTTCAGGAAAGCTTTGGCGTTATAATGCTTGCTCTTGTAGACGGTAAACCGGAAATACTTAATCTTAAAGATATGCTTTCCCTTTACCTTAAACATCAGGAAGAAGTTGTAACCCGCCGCACTAAGTTTGACCTTGATAAGGCGGAAAAAAGGGCTCATATACTTGAAGGCCTTATGATTGCCATTGACAATATTGATGAGGTAATAAAGACAATCAGGGAAAGCTACGACAATGCCAAAGAAAGACTTATGGAGCGCTTTGGTCTTTCAGAAGTACAGGCTCAGGCAATACTTGAAATGCAGTTAAGACGTTTGCAGGGCCTTGAAAGAGAAAAGATAGAAGAAGAACATAAGGCACTTTTAGAGAAAATAGCATACTTTAAAGCTATATTAGCTGATGAAAATAAGCTTTTCGGCGTTATTAAAGACGAAATTTTAGCTGTTAAATCCAAATATGCCGATGAGCGCCGCACAAAGATTATAAATAATCCAGGCGATATTGACATTGAAGATTTAATAGAAGAAGAAGTAAGCGTTATTACACTTACCCATAAAAACTATGTTAAGAGAACTGCTCTTGACACATATAAGAGCCAGAACAGAGGCGGAAAGGGCATAATAGGTATGCAGACCCGTGAGGAGGACTTTATAAAAGACCTTTTTGTAGGCTCATCGCATGATACACTGCTGTTCTTTACCAATATGGGCCGGGTTTATAAGCTTAAAGCTTATGAAATACCAGAAGCCGGAAGAACAGCAAGGGGCATAGCTATTGTTAATCTCCTTGAAATAATGCCGGGTGAGCAAATAAATGCTGTTATACCTGTAAATGAGTTTAAGCCTGACCAATACCTTGTTATGATAACAAAACAGGGCATTATTAAAAAGACGGATATGATGAGCTATTCAAATATCAGAAAAGGCGGGCTTAATGCTATTAACCTTAGAGACGACGACCAGCTTATATCCGTAATGGTTACAGACGGAAAACGCGATATATTTGTTGCTACTCACGACGGTATGGGTATTAAGTTTAACGAAGATGATGCCCGTCCTATGGGTAGAACAGCAACAGGTGTAAGGGCTATTAAGCTTAGGGAAAACGACTATGTTGTTTCAGCCGGTCTTTGTGATGATACTATGCAGGTCCTTAACGTAACAGAAAACGGATATGGAAAGCGTACAAATATAAATGAGTTTAACCTTCAAAAACGTGGCGGTATGGGTGTTAAAATCCATAATATAACCGATAAAACAGGCAAAATAACAAGCACTCTTATGGTTGCCGACGGTGAGGAAATAATGCTTATTACATCCGAAGGCGTTATTATAAGGCTTAGAGCTGAGGATATTTCAACTGTTGGCAGGGCAAGCCAAGGCGTTAAGCTTATTAATTTAAGCGACGGCGTAAAAGTAGCTGGAGCCGCTAAAATAGCCGCTGACCAGTTAGAGGAAGAAGCTGAGCAATCTGCCGATAAAGCCGAGGATATCCCTCAGGAAGTTAATGAAGAAGAATAAGAGTAATAAATGTTTTTGAACATAATATAATATGCTAAATAAAAAACACGGAAGAGCTTTAATAATGGGCTTTCCGTGTTTTTTTGTATTTAGAGTTAAATAATGTTTAAGTATTGTTATTTAGTTTTGCTGAAAATAAATTTTAAGTGAGCTATTTTAAATAGTATGAAATAAAAATAAAAAAACCGCGGAAACTAAATCCCGCGGGCATAAGGCATGATATTAGACTATAAAGTTAATTACAATACCTAAAACAATAAAAACAGCGCCTAAAATCTTTGTATATCTTTCAAGAGCGCCTTCCATAGAGCTACCTCTGTTTTTGCTCCAGTAAGAGTCTGGGTTAGAAGCTGAACCGCTTATAGCGCCAAGACCAGCTGCACGTCCGCTTTGAAGAAGAACTATAATACATAAGAGAACGCCTATAACAGCCATACATAAGGCAAGAATAGTAACTACAGTTGTACTCATATCGCTTTCCTCCATATCCGAAAAATGATAATATTTATTATACCACATCAGCTGTAAAACAATCGCTGTTCAGGCATTATTTTTAAAAACAACTACGTTTTAACAGTAAGCGGTTTAATTAAAAGGGCCGCACCATAAATGGCCGCACTGCGCCCTTATACCAATCTGTATCATTATATCATAGTTATATTGGCCAATCAATAATAAAAGCGATAAAAATATAGTTAAAAAGCAAAAACAAATATTTTACTGCAAAAAAACAGCGCCTGAAATTTTTAAAACAGACGCTGTTTTATATGCATTTTTTAAAACGCTTATGGCCTGATTATTCCATAGTGCTTATCATTTCCTGAACCTGAGCAAGTATATCAGGGTTAACCTGTCCTGCTTCTGTACCTGTGTATTCGTCATAAACAGGCTGAACAGCCTCTTTAAATGGAGCCTTGTCAACTTCGTTTACAATCATGCCTTCATCAGCAAGTGTCTGCTGAAGTTCTGCGTTCATATCATCAAGGCACTGTCTTTCGTAAGCAGCAGCTTCGTTAGCAGCTTCCTGAATAGCAATCTGGCTTTCCTCATCCATTGAGTTAAAGTAGTCTGTAGCTATAAATAATGGAGCAGGAGCATAGAAGTGGCCTGTCATTGAAAGGTATTTCTGTATTTCATAGAACTTGTTTGTATCGATTATAGCAAGTGGGTTTTCCTGAGCATCAAGTGTTCCCTGCTGTAAAGCTGTGAAAAGCTCACCCATTGCCATAGGTGTAGGGTCAGCACCCATTACAGAGAATGAAGCCATATGTATAGGGCTTTCCATTGTTCTGATTTTAATACCTTTAAGGTCTTCTGGTTTTTCTATAGGAAGAACGTTGTTTGTAACGTTTCTGAAACCGTTTTCAAACCATGCAAGGCCTTTAATACCTTGGTCATCAACGCTGTGAAGTATTTCAAGACCAAGCTCACTGTCGCATACAGCTCTTGCCTGTTCTGTTGTGTCAAAAAGGAATGGAAGGTCGAAAACAAGGAACTGGTCTGTAAAGCTGGATAATACGGCTGTTGAAACAAGAACCATTTCCTGTGAGCCAAGCTGAAGAGCCTCAACCATATCTCTTTCATTGCCTAACTGTGAGTTAGCGAAAACGTCGATAGCAATTTTGCCGTTTGATTTTTCAGCAGCAAGCTCAGACATTTTCTTAAGACCCATTTCATAAGGATGAGTATTGGCAAGAACGTGTCCTACACGGATATGATACTCTGCATCGCCTGTAGAAGCTGTTTCGCCGGAAGCAGAAGCTGAAGCAGAAGCTGAACCTGAGCCTGAGCCAGAAGCTGAAGCTGATGAAGATGAGCCTGATGAAGAACAACCGGCAAAAGCAGAAACTGTTAATGCTGTTACTGCAAGAAGTGCTAAAATTCTCTTTTTCATAAATATTTACCCCCCTAAAATAAGTAATGTAAAACCTTGCTTGTAGCATACTACAAACATGGATTTATTGCAATATGTTTGAATAAAATATCACAATAATAGTTAATTAGTACAAAATTGAAAAATTGTGAAATGTAAAATTGTAGTATAAAAAATATAATTGATTAATGTTTTAATAGTTAAATTTTGTAATCTTTTACGGGTATACCTAAAATAGAGTTGTAGGAATTTTTATTTTAAAAAGAATACTGTATACATGCATTTGATTTTTAATTGTTAAAACTATAACACAGATGTTCTTTTTTACATCTTATGTGAATTTATATTAAATACACTTGTTCTTGCGTAAAATAATATTTTATTATATTTTTTGCTATTATTTGTATTTTTATATATAATAAGTTAACGTGTGTTTTTATTTTTATTTTGGAGGCGGGTAATTTGGTAAGTGTTTTATGCAAGGCATTATCATTTTTGGTTATTATAGTTTTGGGATACATGCTTAAAAAACGCGGTAAATTTAAAGAAGGTTTTAGGGATGCGGTTACATTTATAGCTCTTAATGTAACTTTGCCGGCGGCTATAATATCAAGTTTTGTATCGTTTCAAAAAAATAACTCTCTTTTTGTTCTTATGTTAATGGGTCTTTTGATTAATTTTTTTATGCTTTTTGTAGGCTTTGTGTTTTCATTAGGCAAAGAACGCGATGTAAAGGTTTTGTATATGATGAACTGCCCGGGGTATAACATTGGCTCTTTCTGCATGCCATTTATTCAGGGATTTTTAGGCTCTCAGGGTGTTGTTGCAACATGTATGTTTGATACCGGAAACGCTCTTATGACTTGCGGCGGCAGTTATGCTGTTACAAGCGCATGCTTGGGAAGCGGAGAAGAAAAGTTTGGTTTTGCCGATTTTATTAAAAAAATGTTCTGCTCTGTACCTTTTGATACATATTTAATAGCTATACTTCTTGCAGTATTTAATATTAAAATTCCTGAGCCTTTGGGTAATTTTATTTCAACAACGGCTTCTGCCAATGGTTTTATGGCAATGCTTATGCTGGGTTTAAGTCTGGATTTTAATATAGACAAAAAATATTATGGCGAAATAGGGCGTATGCTTTTTATTAAATATTTAATTTGTGCTGTCTTGGCACTTTTAATATATTTTGTACTGCCTTTTGATACAATGATAAAACATGTGCTTACTATTGTAGTTTTTTCGCCTACATCGGCTCTTGTTCCGGCTTTTACACAAAAACTTGGCTCAAATACAGAAGCTGCGGCATTTGCCGGTTCTGTTTCAATAGTAATAAGTATTATAATTATGGTTGTGCTTGTAACTGTAATTAATCCTTAAGGAGGTTTGCGGTATGGAAAGAATAATAGAGCCTTTGCGTCCGTATAGGCATTTTAAAGGCAGGCTTTACTATGTTCACAGCATAGGTGAGCACAGTGAAACTGGAGAAGTTATGGTAACTTATCAGGCGCTTTATCCGCCGTATAAGTTTTATATAAGACCACTTGAAATGTTCGCCTCAAAAGTTGATTTTAATAAATATCCGGATGTAAAACAAGAATACAGGTTTGAATTATATGAAGGATAATAATATTATGTAAATTAATCTTTTGAATGTTCAAAACGAAAATGACAACTATATATTGATTTAATAAGCTATTTAATACTATATATTGTTATTAAATAGCTTATTTTATTTTAAATATTGTGTAAATTTGAACAAAATGTAAATATTATGTAAAATTAGCACTCAATGCTTGACATGGCTAACAAACAGTGCTATTATATGTCTTGTAAAAAGAAAGAGGCTTAAAGGAATAACAAAAGCCAATTCCTTAAATAATAGATTAAATAGATTATGTAAAGCGCTTAAGCGCTATTAGGAGGTATGACTTATGATGATGCCAAGACTTTTTGGAGAAGATTTATTTGATGACTTTATGACACCTTTTGAAAACAGCTTTTTCACAAACCACAATCCGCTTATGGGCAAGAGAGAGCGTAACATGATGAAAACAGATATTAAAGAAAAAGACGGAAACTATATTCTTGATATGGACCTTCCGGGATGTAAAAAAGAAGATGTTTCACTTAAACTTGAAAACGGATACCTTACAGTAGGTGCTCAGAGAGCTATTGATAAAGACGAGAAGGACGACAACGGCAACTATATCAGACGTGAAAGATATTCAGGCAGCTGCCAGAGAAGTTTTTATGTAGGCAATAATGTTCAGGAAAACGACATTAAAGCTAAATTTGATGCCGGTATACTCCATATAGAGTTCCCTGCTGATAAAATGAAAAACGCAATAGAAAATAAAGGCTATATAGCTATTGAAGGCTAAAAAAAGCCGCATAAGCTATATTAAAGCTTTAAGTAATTAAACCGCCGGATGGGAAACCATCCGGCATTTTTTGTGTTTATAGCAATTTTATAATATTTGATTGTTTTAATAATGCCTATTTGACACAAAGGCATAAATAAAATATACTTTATATAATGTATTAAATGCTATTATATATAAAGCGCAGGTGGGTAATTATGAGATTTTTGGTGTTAATTTTTGTTGTAATTTCATACTGCTTTTATCCGGTTTATGCGCTTGAGGGCAATAATATAGCAGCAGATACTTCAAAAGACAGCCAAAAAGTAATTGTTGAGTGTGATGACAGTTTTTATCCATATATATATTTTGACCGTAATGAAAATGAGTATAAAGGCATTGCCGTTGATATACTTAATGAGGTTTCTGAAAAATATGGCATTGAGTATCAGTTTTACAGAAAGCTTGATATGGGTTATGACGATAAAATAAATATGCTTTTAGACGGCAGAGCCCAAATGTTTGTTATAGCCGATAGGTCTGATGATTATAGACTGCTTTTTTCAGAGCCTGTGGCGGTAGATAACTACAGTGTTATTACCCATGAAGAAAATACTCAAGATATTAAAACCATAAACGACCTTAAAAACAAAAAGGTTGGAATAGTTGAAGGCAGTGCGGCCCAAGAGTATGCCCAGCAAAATATTAAAAATGCCGAAATTACTTATTTTAAATCATATAATGCCATGTATACGGCTTTAAGTGCGCATGCAGTTGATTATATACTTCAAAAGCATGATGTTTACCGTTCTGATTATTTCATAAATGAGCTTTTTGACACAAAAGAGCTTTTTGTTGTTGATGACGCACAGTATGAATTTTGTTTCGCTTTTAAAAACAACGCTGAAGGAAAAGAGTTATTAAATTATGTAAACAGCGTAATAAATAATTTTGATTTTGAAAAAGCTTTATCCCAATATCCTGATAGTTCAAGCGTAATTATAGATAGATATAAAGAAAGTAAAGACGACCGCTGGATGATAGCTGTTGTTGTGTCTATCATATACGCCGCAGCAATAACTTTTGCTATAATGTATTTTTACTCCAGAAATAATAACGATGTTTTAAATGCACAGCTTCAAATGTACGAAACAGCATTTCTTAAAGCACAGATTAAGCCACATTTTTTATATAACGCTTTAGGCCGCATAATGTCACTTTGTTATGTAGACGGTGAAAGGGCAGGCGTGCTTTTAGGCAATCTTACAAAGTATCTTCGTATAATTTACAGTACCGACAATACAGAAGAATTAATAACTCTTGAAAAAGAAATGGAGCTGGTAGAATCTTACGTTTCAATAGAAAAAGCCAGATATGGCCAAAAAATAAATGTAAACTATAATATAGACCAAAACTGTTTGGGTTTTATGGTTCTGCCTCTTATAGTCCAGCCCCTTGTTGAAAATGCTATTAAGCATGGCCTTTCTAAAAAAGTTTCCGGCGGAACAGTTAATGTAACTATTTTCTGCAAAGGAGATAAATTAAACATAACAGTTCAGGACGATGGAATAGGCATGAGCGAAAAAGCTTTAAGTAATATTTTTTTGGACAAAGTTAAAAACAAAGGAATAGGCATGGCCAATATTTACAAAAGGCTTCATACATACAGTAAAGATGCTTTTATTTCTGTTTATTCAACACCGGATAAAGGCACAAAAGTCAACATTATTTTTCCGGAGAAAAAAGAAGAAAAGGTGCTGAGAGAATATGAGTACATATAAGGCTGTAATTGTAGATGATGAGGAATTTAATTTCGATTTGTTTAAAAGAGCCGCTAAAGATATAGATAATTTAGAAATTTGCTGCTGTGTGTCAAACCCCTTTGAGGCCGTAGATAAAGTAAAGGAGTATGACGCAGATATTGTATTTACGGATATTGAAATGCCCGGCATTAACGGCATAGAGCTTGCCGAAAGGCTTATAGGTGAAAGATGTATTATAGTGTTTTTAACGGCTTTTTCCCAATACGCTTTAGATGCTTTCCGTGTAAACGCTATGGACTATATAATGAAGCCCGTTATGGCAGATGAGCTAAAAAGGGTTGTTAACAAAATTGATTTTATATTCCCTTCCAAAAAATCAAGCAGTGTTTTAAGTGGAAAAATAAAAATAAATGCCTTTGGGCCATTTGAAATATACACAAGCGAAACTAAAATAGATATACATTTCCTTACTTCAAAAAGTGAAGAACTGTTTTATATGCTTTTGCTTAAAGTTCCGGGTGATGTAGATAAATCAACACTTTGCGATATACTTTGGCCTGATGTGGAGCCGGAAAAGGCGGCGGCTAACTTATATACGGCTTTTTACCGACTGAAAAAAACTCTCTCAGACATTAAAGAAATAGGCTTTTCCGGCAAAAACGGCAGTTACTCGGTTATACTTAACAATATAGATTTTGACTTAAGCATTGTTAAATCTGCTGAAAAATCCATTGGCGGCTTAAAAGCTGACAAAAGTAATATACAGCTTTTTATGGATATTATAAACAGCTATAAAGGCCCGCTTTTAGAGGATAAAGGCTATATATGGCTTGAGCCTTTAAGAGAGGAATACAACAAAGTATTTATAAAAGCCTCTTTTCAGGCATCTGAATATTATACTAAAGAATATGTCAATAAAAGCGCATTAGCGGTGCTTGAAAAGCTTTTTAAATTTTTCCCATTTAATGAAAAAGCATGTTTAATGCTCTGTGATTTGTACGAAAAGGAGGGTAATAAAATTTCAGCTGTTGAAACAATACATAACCATATATCGGCTTTAAAAAATATGCTGGATATGAAACCGTCTAAAAATATTAAGTCCAGACTGAAAAAGTTAACAACGGAATCTTTTTAAAAAGAGCTGGTTTTTATTTACATTTTAGAGTTAAATGTCAGATTTTTGTCAGAAAGAAGTTATAATATAAAGCCATAAAGCTGATTCCGGAAAACGGCTTATGTGCTATTAGGGTTATATTCTTGACAGGGAGATGAGGTTTAATGAGTAAATTTAAAGTGCCGCATGTGTACGTAATTATAGCTATTATCATTATTTTTGCGGCTATACTTACATATATACTTCCGGCTGGTTCTTATGAAAGATATGTTGATGAGGCAACAGGCAGGACTCTTGTTCAGGCCGGCTCATACGTAGTTATGGAAAGCACTCCGGTTTCTGTATTCGGTGTTTTGCAGGCAGTACCTAAAGGAATGCTTGAGGCTGCGTCCGTTATATTCATAGTATTTGTTTTCGGCGGAGCTTTCGGCATTATTAATGCTACAGGCGCTATAGAAAGCGGCATAGAAAGTTCTATAACAGTTTTAAGACATATGTCTTTAGTCCTTATACCGGCACTTATGATACTTTTTGGTATTATGGGCGGTTTTCTTGGAATGATTGACTGTCTTATAGTTTTTGTTCCGCTTTGTATAATGTTCTCGCGGGCTCTTGGGTATGATGCAATGGTAGGCTTTGCGGCTCTGCAGGTTGGCAATATTGCCGGTTTTGCCTGCGGACCTATGTGTATGTGGAACACAGGTGTTGCTCAGGAAATAGCCGAGCTTCCGCTGTTTTCAGCTTTTGGCGTAAGAATGCTTATGTTTGTGCTTTTTGTAGGCGTAGGTATTATATATGTTATGAGATATGCTCTTAAAGTAAGGAAACATCCTGAGCTTAGTGTTGTTTATGACTTGGAGCTTAAACACAAAGGCGATGAAGAAAACGCTAAAAAAGTAACAGGAGAATTTACTACAAGAAAGAAAATAGTTCTTGCCGTTATAGTTGTAGGCTTTATAGGTCTTATAATAGGTGTTTTAAGCGGTTGGAGTGCCGGAACACAAATAAGCGGCTACCTTCTTGGTATGGCTATAGTTGCCGGCTTTGTAAACGGATTTAAACCTGATGAAATAGCAGACCATTTTGTGCAGGGCGCAAGAGATGTTGTAATGGGTGCTCTTGTAGTAGGTCTTGCAAGAGCCATACTTGTAATACTTACAGAAGGCAATATTATAGATACATTGCTTTTCGGAGCATCATCTATACTTGGCAATTTCTCACCGGTTGTAGGCGTTATGCTTATGTTCCTTTTCCAGTTCTGCTTTAACTTTATTATCTATTCAGGCAGTGGTCAGGCGGCAACAACAATGCCTCTTATGGTGCCTTTGGCAGATTTAATAGGTGTTACAAGGCAGTCAGCTGTTGTTGCATTCCAGCTTGGCGATGGTCTTTCAAATGCTTTATGGCCAACAGCCGGACCGCTTATGGCAGGTCTTTCAATAGCCGAAATATCTTACTCAAAATGGCTTAAATGGTTTATGCCTCTTATGATTATACAGATAATTATGTCATGTGTAATAGTTGCAGTTTGCCAGTCAGTAGGTCTTGGTCCGTTCTAAGGGTTATAAGTATAGGAGTGGTGGAAAAATGGACATTTTAAAAGAAACTGCTGTTTTTAAAGAAGAAGCAATAGCTTTAAGAAGACATCTGCACAAGAACCCTGAGTTAAGCGGTAAAGAATTTGCTACAACTGAATTAATAATCAAAGAACTGGAAAAATTAGGCATTGACTATATACGCCCGGCCGAAACAGGCGTTATAGCCATAATAAAAGGTGAAGATAACGGCAAAGTATTGGGCATTAGAGCCGATATGGACGCATTGCCTGTTGATGAAGAAACAGGCCTTGAGTTTTCATCTGTAAACAATGGTGTAATGCATGCCTGCGGACATGATGCGCATACGGCATCTCTTATGCAAACTGTTAAAGTACTTAATTTGCATAAAGACGAAATTAAGGGAACTGTTAAGTTTATATTCCAGCCATCGGAGGAATTTCTCCCAAGTGGTGCTGAAAAAATGGTTCAAAGCGGAGCACTTAATGATTGTTCAGCTATAGTGGGAATACATGTTAAAAGTGATATGCCGGTTGGTAAAATTTCAGTTGAGCCGGGGCCAAGAATGGCGGCTTCGGCGGGAGTGGATATTAAAGTAAAAGGCAAATCCGGTCATGGCGGAAGCCCATCTACAGCTGTAGATGCTACAGTTGCAGCCTCAGCTATAGTTATGAACCTACAAACAATTATAAGCCGTGAATTAAGCCTTGATAATATGGCAGTACTTTCTATAGGTACTCTTAATTCCGGTACAGCAAGAAATGTAATCTCAGGCGAGGCTGTTTTGGAAGGTACATGCAGGTATTATTCTGACGAGGCAATAGAACATGTAATAGAAGCAGTTAAAAGAGTGGCACAGTGTACGGCAAATGCTTTTAAGGCAGAGGCCGAAGTTTCTGTAGTGCCTTCAGGCTGCAAAGCGGTTATTAATGATTCAAAATTAGCTGCGGCAGGCGCTAAAACGGCAGAAAAGCTTTTTGGCAGAGAAGCTTTGTGTCATTATCCTATAAGCGGGCTTAATGAGGACTTTTCAAAATACAGCATTATATGCCCTTTGCTTTATGTATTAATAGGTGCGCAGAATGACAGTAAGTTTGAGTCCTACCCACTGCATAGCTCGAAATTTCAGTTAGACGAGGACTGCATGGACTATGCCGCTGGATTTTTGGCTCAATTTGCAATTGATTATTTTAGTTGACCCCTGTAACAGCTGCATTCTCCCAAATAAAGGCCTTTAATGTCTTGCAGCTGTAAAACAATAAATAAAACGAACACGGAAAAAGCCGTGTTCGTTTTTTGTATTTATCTTTGGAGCTTTAATATTGAAAGTGTGGCGGCCCCGTCTCGGCTTGATACATTGCTGTTGTAGGTCAGTGTAAAGTTTGTTTTTTCAGGTATATATATAATAATTGTGTTTGAACCGTTGGCAGTTGAGCGTCCTTCAGGCGTTAAAAAATAAATTCCTAACTCAAGATGAGACGTTGAGCTGTAAAAAGGTGTAATCTGCATATATCCGGCTTCGGATAGTATAGCCGAAACGTGATAGGATACAAGGTAGTAACCTGCTTCAAGGGATATTTGTTGCTGGCTTACCTGAACTATCTGTCCTGTTGTGTCTGTAACTACTGGATAAAAAGGCAGCTGTGAGCCGTTATTAAATAAAGTTCCGTAATTAAAAAATGAAGCAAATGACTGATTGGCAGTATCTCCTGGCTCACCTTGTGGAATACCAAAATCAATCTGTACCCCGTTGGATGTTGGTATTGCTGTAGCTGTAGCCGGCTGGCCAGCATCAAGAGTTGTTGTAGGGCCTACAGTTACAACAGGTGTTTTGCCGTTTTCGCCGGCAGGAATGGTAAAGTTTAAAATTGCATTTTCTGCCGTACCGGAATTAGTAACAGAAGCGTCAGTGCCGGGTTCGCCAGTAGTGGTAGTGCCAACAGTAACAGTAGCCGGAGTACCATTAGTACCATTAGTGCCATTAATGCCGGCAGGAATGGTAAAGTTTAAAACGGCATTTTCTGCCGTGCCGGAGTTAGTAACAGAAGCATTTGTGCCGGGAGCGCCAGTAGTAGTAGTGCCAACGGTAACAGTAGCCGGAGTACCGTTTTGACCATTTTCACCAGCGGGAATGGTAAAGTTTAAAACGGCATTTTCTGCCGTACCGGAGTTAGTAACAGAAGCATTTGTGCCCGGAGCACCAGTAGTAGTAGTGCCAACGGTAACAGTAGCCGGAGTACCGTTTTGCCCATTTTCACCGGCGGGAATAGTAAAGTTTAAAATGGCATTTTGCGCCGTGCCGGAGTTAGTAACAGAAGCGGCAGTGCCGGGTTCGCCAGTAGTAGTAGTGCCAACGGTAACGGTAGCCGGAGCACCATCTTTTCCGTCATTTCCGTCAGCGCCGTTGTTTCCGTTTTGCCCGTTTTGTCCGGCAGGAATAGTGAAGTTTAAAATGGCATTTTGCGCCGTGCCGGAATTAGTAACAGAAGCAGCAGTGCCCGGAGCGCCTGTAGTTGTACTGCCTATAGTAACTGTTGCGGCAGTGCCGTCTTGTCCGCGCTCACCTTCGGGTATTGTAAAATTAAGAACCGGACAGCAGCATGAGCCGGAGTTTGTTACAGATGCCGCAGTACCGGGCTGACCGGTAACAGTGTTTCCAATTCTTATACATGTGTCGCAGCAGCTGCACTTATTGCAGTCCATAGTAACACTTCCTTTTTTATTTTATAATATTCACAATTTAATAATGGGACACAGTATAAATAAAGACCGGGAAAAGCCCCGGTCTTTGGTGTATATCAGCTAAGTCTTTTAATAGTAAGTGAACAGTCAGCATTTGGGTATATTATAAGGCTTCCTGCATTGGAATTATCGTTTACTTGGAGTACTAAATCCAGTACATCGTTGTTTGCCAGTGTTACATATGATGTGTTGTAGTAATTCTGTTTGCTCTGGTTTGGTGAAATACTTGCATTGCATACTGTTTGTGGTATGGCAACACCGTTTTTGCGTATTGCTGTTGTAAAAGTTATGTTTGTTGTAGTTGTTTTTGAGTCGCTTGTGCCTTTAGGTGCAATACCTATGCTGTATGATATTTCGTAGTTTCCGCCGCTATTAACCATCATGTTGTTTAAACCTGTTGTTATATTTGAAAGCGGCATTATAGAATCAAGCTGTACCTGCTGATAAGTTCCGGATGAAGCAGGTTTTGCAGTTTGGCTTTTGGAATGATATAATCCGCCGTAAGCCGCAAGGCCGTTTGTGCCGTCTTTTCCATCTTTACCGTCTTTACCAGCAGGAATAGTGAAGTTAAAGACAGCGTCCTGGTTAGTACCTGTATTTGTAACAAAAGCGTTAGTACCAGGAGTTCCAGTAGTTGTGGTTCCTATAGATACAGTGGCTGGAGTACCGTCTGCACCGTCAGTGCCGTCAGTACCGTTTTTGCCGGCAGGAATAGTAAAGTTAAAAACAGCGTTCTGTGCTGTACCAGAGTTAGTAACAGAAGCATTTGTGCCCGGAGCACCAGTAGTAGTAGTGCCAACAGTAACAGTAGCAGGTGTTCCGTCTTTTCCGTTTTCACCGGCAGGAATAGTAAAGTCAAAAACAGCATTCTGAGTAGTGCCGGAGTTAGTAACAGAAGCATCAGTACCCGGAGCGCCAGTAGTAGTAGTGCCAACAGTAACAGTAGCAGGAGTGCCGTCTGTACCGTCAGTACCATCTTTGCCGTTTTCACCGGCAGGAATAGTAAAGTTTAAAACAGCATTCTGTGCTGTACCAGAGTTAGTAACAGAAGCATTTGTGCCCGGAGCACCAGTAGTAGTGGTGCCAACAGTAACAGTAGCAGGTGTTCCGTCTTTGCCGTTTTCACCAGCAGGAATAGTAAAGTTTAAAACAGCATTCTGAGTAGTGCCGGAGTTAGTAACAGAAGCGTCAGTACCCGGAGCGCCAGTAGTAGTAGTGCCAACGGTAACAGTAGCAGGAGTACCGTCTTTTCCGTCAGTGCCGTTAGTACCGTTAGCACCATTTTGTCCGGCAGGAATAGTAAAGTTTAAAACAGCATTCTGTGCTGTACCAGAGTTAGTAACAGAAGCATTTGTACCCGGGGCGCCAGTAGTAGTAGTGCCAACAGTAACAGTAGCAGGAGTACCGTCTTTTCCGTTTGTGCCGTTAGCGCCGGCAGGAATAGTAAAGTTTAAAACAGCATTCTGTGCTGTACCGGAATTTGTAACAGAAGCGGCAGTACCCGGCGCTCCTGTGGTAGTTGAACCAACAGTAACTGTGGCAGGTGTGCCGTTAGCACCGTTTTGTCCGGCAGGTATTGTAAAATTTAAAACCGCATTACAGTCTGTGCCTGAATTGGTGACAGAAGCAACGGTACCCGGCGCACCTGTTGTGGTGCTTCCAACGGTAACGCTTGGGTTTGTGCAGCAGTCTTTGTTATGACAGCAGCAGTTAGAACAATTAGAGCAATTTGAACAGTTAGAGCAGTTAGAACAATTGCGGCGGCATGATGAATTGTTGATTGAGCAGCAGTTTGAATTGCCGTTTTGACGACAGTCACACCTGCGCTCGCTTTCGTTTGAGTAGTTTGAGCTGTTTGAATAATACATTTAATTACATCCTTTTTTTGATTTTTATAGTACATATTATTCATAAAAGCTCTTTATGTTACACTTTTTTAAATAAATATCGTAAAAATACTAAAAACCGCCGAAAATGTGTATTTCGACGGTTTTGTGCAGCATTTATTTGTTTTTGCCAAATATTCTTTGCAAAAGGCTTTTGTGCTCTATTGCTTTAGGCGGCTCTTTTATGGCGGCATTTAAAGGTTTATGCAGGCTGTTTTCCATAAAATACAGCTGGGAGTCTATTTTATCTCCGCTTTCACTGTATTTTTTAATGTAGTTGCCATCGCTTAAAAGAACCCTTGCTTTAACATTATCTTTAAGTATAATGTAGAGTATTTTCAAAATCTGATTTTTAACATCCGCATCGTAAATAGGACAAGCTATCTCCACACGCCTTGATATATTTCTTGTCATTAAATCCGCTGAGGATATAAATATTTTTGTGTTTTGGCCTGTTCCAAAGCAGTAAATCCTAGAATGCTCTAAATATCGGCCTACAATACTTGTAACAGTTATGTTTTCTGTTTTATCTTCAATTCCGGGTCTAAGGCAGCATATACCGCGCAGTATAAGCTGTATTTTAACCCCGGCTTTTGAAGCCTCGGAAAACTTGTCTATTATATCCCTTTCAGTAAGGGAGTTTGCCTTAATTATAATTCGGCCTTTGTCGCCTTTAGCTATTTCCTCATCTATAAGGCGCATAATATTAGGCTTAAGTGATATAGGCGCAACTAAAAGTTTAGAATAGCTGCCGTTAAGGTTTGCTATAAGCATGTTTTGGAAAAATACTGTTGCGTCATGGCCTATTTCATCGTCAGCAGTCATAAGGCAAAGGTCTGTATACATAAGAGCCGTTTTTTCGTTATAATTTCCTGTGCCTATTTGTGTTATATACTTCATGTTGTTTTTAACACGTCTTGTAATAAGGCATATTTTGGAATGGCATTTAAAGTTATCTATGCCGTATATAACGCGGCAGCCGCTTTGTTCCAATCTTTCGGCCCAAGCTATGTTGTTGGCCTCATCAAAACGCGCCCTAAGCTCTACAAGAACGGTTACATCTTTGCCGTTTTCTGCGGCAGTGCACAGCTCATGAGCTATTTTTGAGGCTGAAGCAAGGCGGTAAATAGTTATTTTAATTGAAATTACGTTTTCATCTTTAGCCGATTCCCGCAGAAGCTTTAAAAACGGCTCCATTTGGTCAAAAGGATAGAACAAAAGTCTGTCTTTTTGTTCTATTTGTTTTATAATGCTCTCGTTAGGGTTTAAATCTTCCGGATACCTTGGGGAATATGGTGTATACTTAATGTCGCCTAAGAATGAGTCGGGAATTTTTTTCTCTAAACTGAAAACATATTTCATATTAATAGGCGATGTAGTAAAAAATACTTGATTTTTATCTATATCCAGCCTTTTTTGCAGCATTTCCGAAAGCTTTTCAATGCCGTTTGCTTTTTCACCCTGAACTTCAAGGCGTACAGGCGCAAGACGACCGCGCTTTTTAAGCAGGTGGCTCATTATTTTAAGGTAGTCATCATCGGAATCATCGAATTTTTCCTCATCAAAGCTTATATCTGCGTTACGGGTAACAGAAACAACGGCGCTTTTTGAAACATTGTAAATACCAAATACCTGCTGACAGCGGTTAAGTATAATGTTTTCAATCCTTATAAACCTAAGGGGTCTTTCTGAAAGTGTTATAAAAGGCGGCAGTGACTCTGGTACAGGTATTATGCCTAGTGATACTTTGTCTTTTTTGCCCTGAAGCGTTGCAGCTATGTAAAGAGTTTTGTTCTTTAAATGCGGGAAAGGATGATGTGGGTCTATAATCTGCGGCGAAAGAACAGGGTTTATAAGCTGGTCAAAGTAATTATTTACAATCTTGCTTTCGTCCTCCGTTAATTGCTCCTCAGTAACATCGCTTATGCCGTATTCGTCTAAAATACGGCATACATCTTTGTAAGTTTTGTCGCGCTTTGCAATAAGGGCAGGCACTGCGGCAAATATTTTTCTAAGCTGGTCTATAGGCGAATCGCCTGTTTTATTGTCTTTGTCATCAGGCGTAATTTGGGCCAAGTCAAAAAGACTGCCCACACGCACCATAAAAAACTCGTCTAAATTACTTGTAAATATTGATATAAATTTTAAACGCTCTATAACAGGCACGCTTTCGTCCATTGCCTCCTCAAGAACGCGGTTGTTGAATTTAAGCCAGCTTAATTCTCTGTTTTGTGTGAAAGAAAAATCGTTCATGCTTTTTTTAGTATTCTCTGACATAAATATCCCTCCCTTACACCAAAACAGCTGACTACTATTTTTTTACATTCCATTTTCTGCATAACACCGTTTAATATAAGTGTTCCCGGTATTATGGTATGGATACGGTCCGGACAGTGCTTTAATATAACAGATGTTGCTGTTTTTTTGTCCGAGCAGAGCAAATCAATAAGTTTTTCCATTTGGGCTGAAGTTATAACTCGGTTTTTCTTTTCAGCGCCAAAAACAGAATTTGAAATTTTTAAAATAGCCCTTGCTGTACCGCCTACGCAGTAAATGGCATCGTCGCTTGCTACGCTTTTAATGCCGCTGTCTTTAATTGCTTTTTTTATATAATTGCGCATTGCAGAGACCTCGGATTTTTTAGGCAGTATTTTAGTTACAAAATCGGAATACAGCTTAAGTGAGCCAAGAGGTATGCTTATGGCCTCGGTTATTTCGTTTTTATCAAGTGAAACTATTTCGGTACTGCCGCCGCCGGTATCTATAAATACGCCGTTTTCCATTTCAGTATCGTTCATGGCACCTTTACAGCTGAATACGGCTTCGTCATAGCCTGATATAACTTCTATATCAAAGCCTGTGCCTTTTTTAATTTCCGAAACAGATTCTTCCGTATTCGATATGTTTCTAAGTGAGGCAGTGGCAAAAACAGAATATTCTGTAATATCAAGGCTTTCTAATATATGCTTAAACTCCAAAAGGCATGAGCAGGCTTTGTCTATGCCGTCTTTTGTCATTATGCCGTTTTTTACATATCCGGCAAGACCTGCCATTGTTTTTTCTTTAAAAAGTGTTTTAAACCGGCCCGAGCCAATCTCGTA
>JAHZEA010000009.1:93349-105047 GCA_019422065.1 Lachnospiraceae bacterium
GAGTTGGAGCCGATGTCTATAATGCCGTACTTCAGTTAAGGTCATCTCTCTTTCTAACTTTTTCTAACTTTTTTCTAATTTTTTCTAACTGGCGTTTTTATTTTAATTATTAAATATAATATTAACTCTTAAGCCGTGTTTTAAACATAGAATGTTTATAGTAATATAATAGAAAAATACAGTGTTTTATAGCAAGACAGAATGTGTTAATAATATGTTAAATTATGGTAAAATTTGTCGATATATTTTTATTAAAATACCGAAATACATATTTAAGCATATATTGTTGTTACATTATTATATGTTTAGCTAATGCTTATTGCTTTTTTTGCCCCAGTTAAGCAGCATAAGTATAAGGAATAATACTGTTATTGCCGGCCATGAGCTTATTAAAGGCAGCATATAGTCAGCTGAAAATGCTTTGTTTAAAAGAGAAAAAGGGACACTGAACAAAAAAGCTAAAATCGTTAGTGATATAAAGCCGTAAAGCAGTTTGGTATACGGAATGTGGCGGCCTTTTTTAATGTAAAGGTAAAGCAGTATAATGCTCAGCAGCATAGATAAAACCGAAGAAAGGCTGAAAACTTTCTCTGCCGTTGACCTTAAATATAATCTGGTGTTTACTAAATCAGTACTGCTAAGGGCATCAGGCGGAATTGTTATGTTTATATAAAAAAGCACCAAGGAATGAAATAAAATGCCTAATAATATAACCACAGCTGGCAATAAAAGTATTTTATTGGTTTTAAATATGTTGATTGACCGCATTTGCACACCTCTTTTTGTAGTATAAATACACTGTTTACAATTAATAACTTTACTTAAATTATATCATTGACTGTGTAAACATTCAATTATTGTGCAGCTGATTAAAAAATTAGTAATATTAAAGCTTTATTTTAATAACAATTAAAAAAACACGGTTTTTGCCGTGTTTTTCTAACTTTTCTAACTTTTCTAACTTTTCTAACTATTTCCTGCCTGATTAAAATTTTTATAAATACATTGTGTTAAAGTAGTTTTTTCTTTTTAAATATAAGTATACACACCACAACTACGGCGATACTCAGTATTATAATTGCCGGGTATCCGTTTTTAAGCTCCGGCATATCATGAAAGTTCATTCCGTACCAGCCGGTAATAAGTGTAAGAGGGAAGAAAATTGTGGAAACCATTGTAAGAAACTGCATATTCTCGTTCTGTCTGGCTGAAACACCGCTTTGGTATACGTCTTTTACCTGCTGGGCGTAGTCTATAAGATGCACAGCCTTGCCTTTTAAACGCTCTGCGCGGTCTGACAGTGTTCCGAAATATTTCGTTTGGTTTTTAGTGAAAAAATGGTTTTCGTCTTCCTCCAGTATTTTGCCGAATTCTGACATCTGGTCGTAGTATCCTCTTAGTGTAAGAAGCTGTTTTCTGGTATGAAGAAGGTCTATTTGAAAGTCGTTATCAGTGTCGTGTGCCGCTTCTTCTTCCATGTTCATTAAACGGTGCTCGAATTTTTCCAAAAGCTCCGAGTCTTTTGTCATAAATTCCGTTATAAAGTTATATATAAACTTGGCTTTTGACTCGCCTTGGTGTATTTTACGCCTTAAAATACGTGTAAGTATACGCATTGCAAAGCCGTCATCATCTACAATTACTATATTGTTGAGGGTAATAAACATTAAAAGCCTGTAGCGGCTGCCTAAAAGGTCGCGTAGTTTAGGTATAAGCAGTGTACCAAATATACAGTCCTGCTGGGCCTCGGCTTTACAAAAGTATACGTCATCTAACTTATAGTCGCGTTCATAAGATATGCCAAGCTTTTGAAGCAGCTCTGCGCAGTAGTCCTCATTTATTATATATACAGCGCCTTTATTGCTGTTTAAAGCTTCTTCTTCAGTTGTAGGTATTAGTTCCTCACCAAGTAAATAGACCATTAATATCAGCCTTCTTTATAAATATGTTTTAAACCGGTAGTTTTTCTCTTGCAACAGAAAGCATAAGCTTTATGCGGTTTTCCTGATTAACTTTTGTGGCGCCTGTGTCATAGTCAACAGGTACAATATTGGCCGCAGGGTACATGGATTTTATTTTGTGTACCATTCCTTTGCCGCAAATGTGGGTAGGCAGGCAGCCGAAAGGCTGTGTGCAGACTATATTGTCGTAGCCATGCTTAACAAGCTCTATCATTTCCGCCGGAAGGAACCAGCCTTCACCCATACGGTTTCCAAGGCCTATAAGGCCGTTTACCAGCGGTTTTGTGTCGTTATATGACGAAAGCTGTGTAAAGCGCGATTTATCCACTGCTTCCATAAAGGCGCGTTCTATTTTTTCAAGGTAGCCTAAAAGTGTTTTAGCCGCTGTGTATTTAAGCCTGCTTCCGCCGTAAATAAGAAAGTCCTGTACTCTGGCGTCTACTTTAAACATTAAAAAGCCTAAAAGTCCCGGAACCATTACTTCACAGTCCTCGTCAGCTAAGAATTTTTCAAGGCTGTTGTTGGCAAAACGTGCGTATTTAACGTATATCTCACCTACAACGCCTACTTTAGTTTTAATTTCTTTTTTAAGCGGTATAGCTGAAAAGCTTTGTATTACTTTTTCAAAGTTGCTTTTCATTTGTGAAAAGCTGTAGCCTTTGCATGCTATAAACTGGTTTGAAAGCTCATGTGTCCATTTTTTAATAAGCCTGTCACTGTCGCCTTTTTTAACCTCGTAAGGTCTTGTCTGATTGCTTAAAAGCATTATAAGGTCGCCGTATATAACACCGGCTAAAAGGCGGCGCACTATAGGCAGTGTAAGTTTAAAGCCACTGTTTTTCTCAAGGCCTGAAAGGTTAAATGATATTATAGGTACATTGTCGTACCCGGCTTTAGTAAGTGCCTTTCTTAAAAGATGAATGTAGTTTGAGGCACGGCAGCCGCCGCCGGTTTGCATTATCATAAGTGCTGTTTTGTTTACGTCGTATTTTCCGCTTTCAAGAGCGTCTAAAAACTGACCGGCTACAAGCAGCGCAGGGTAGCATATGTCGTTATGCATATATTTAAGCCCAAGCTGTTTTACTTTAGGCCCGTCGTTATCAAGCAGTTCTATTTTGTATCCTGCGTGAGTAAACACGTTTTTCATAATATTAAAATGAATAGGGAGCATATCCGGAACAAGTATGGTATACTCTTTTTTCATTTCTTTTGTAAAAAGTATTCTTCCGTTTTTGTCTCTTTTTAATTCAGACATTTATACATTCCCCTCCTGTTGTTTTAAAGCCGCCAAAAGGCTTCTAAGGCGCACTTTTACAGTGCCAAGGTTTGTTATTTCGTCAATTTTAATCTGGGTATATATTTTGCCGGCTTTTTCTATTATAGAACGCACCTCGTCGGTTGTAATGGCGTCAAGGCCGCAGCCAAAACTTACAAGCTGAACCATTTCCATGTCCGGTTTATCGGATATAAATTTGGCGGCAGCATAAAGGCGCGCGTGATATGTCCACTGGTTAAGTATGTTTACATGGAATTTTTCCACAAGGCCGCTTAAAGAGTCCTCGCTTATAACAGCCATGCCTAAAGATTCCAAAAGAGTGTCTATACCGTGGTTAATCTCTGGGTCTACATGGTATGGCCTTCCGGCAAGAACAATAATGCGTTTGCCTTGTTTTCGAGCTTTTTTTACTATTCTTTTAGCCTCAGAGCGCATAGATGACATGTATTTTTCACGAGCATCAAAAGCTGCGTCTGTGGCAGATTTAATTTCTTTAATGTTTATGTCTTTAAAATATTTGGAAAGTATTTCGTGAAGTTTTTTAGGAAAATCCTTTTTGCGGTGTACGCCTACATAATCATTTATAAGTGTAACACCGTCTTTCATTTTCATGTTAGCGGCTATAATTTCTGGATAATACGCAACAACAGGGCAGTTATAATTGTTGTCGCCTAAGTGCTCGTCAAAATTAAAGCTCATACATGGGTAGAATATGTAGTTTACGCCTTCCTGTTCCATTAAATATGCTACATGCCCATGAAGCAGCTTTGCCGGGAAGCATACTGTATCGCTTGGAATTGTGGCTTGGCCTTTAATAAATATGCTTCTGTCTGAAAGAGGCGAAAGCACAACTTCAAAGCCTAATTCTGTAAAGAATTTATGCCAGAAAAAGGCCATTTCATACATATTTAAACCTAAAGGTATGCCTATTTTGCCGCGTTTTCCTTTTATAGGCTTAAGAGAGCGCAAAGCGTTCTGTTTAAAGCTATATATGTTTAAATCGCCTACAGATGCGTTTTTGGTAACTGGTCTTTCGCAGCGGTTGCCGCCTATATACTTACTGCCATCGCCGAATGTGTTAACAGTAAGACGGCAGTTATTGGAGCAAAGTCCGCAGTTTACCGATTTTACACTGTGGCTGAAATTTTTAAGGTCTTGCGCTGTAAGTATTGAGCTTTTTTCTCCGGCATATTTTTGGGCATAAAGCGCGCAGCCGTAAGCTCCCATAAGGCCTGCTATAACAGGGCGAATTACATTAACATCCATTTCTTTTTCAAATGCGCGCAAAACAGCGTCGTTAAGGAATGTACCGCCCTGAACGACTATTTTTTTGCCCAATTCATCTTTGCTGGAAGGCCTTATAACTTTGTAAATGGCGTTTTTAACTATACTTGTTGAAAGTCCGGCGGATATATCTCCTGTTGTGGCGCCGTCTTTTTGTGCCTGCTTAACAGATGAGTTCATAAAAACAGTGCATCTGGAGCCTAAGTCAACGGCATTTTTAGCATAAAGCCCCATCTGAGAAAATTCCTCAACGTCATAGCCAAGAGTATTGGCAAATGTCTGAAGGAATGAACCACAGCCCGATGAGCAGGCTTCGTTTAAATATATGTTGTCTATAACACCGTTTTTAATTTTAAAGCACTTCATGTCCTGACCGCCTATGTCTATTATAAATTCAACATCAGGCATGAAATATTTTGCCGCTGTAAAGTGGGCAACTGTTTCAACAAGACCATGGTCAATATGGAATGCGTTTTTAATTATATCCTCGCCATAGCCTGTAACACAAGCACTTTTTATTTTTATATCAGGCTTCATTTCGTAAAGGGACTTCATAAACTGAAGTATTATGGGCACAGGATTTCCGCTGTTTGACATATAAACACTGTGGAGTATTTCTCCGTCTTCGCCCATAACAACGGTTTTAATTGTTGTGCTTCCGGCGTCTATGCCTATATATGTGTTTTTGTCGTATGTCTTTAAATTACCGTATTTAACATCGGCTTTGGCATGACGTGCTTTAAAGGCGGCATATTCTTCCTCGTTTTCAAAAAGGGGAGGAAGCTTAGCCCATTCGGATATTGATACATATTTTGAAAGTTTTTCTATTATACTGTCTAAATCAACTTCTTTTTTAGCGCAGTATGCGGCGCCTAAAGCTACATAATAAAGTGAGTTTTCAGGACAAATGCCTTTTGTGCCTATTGTTTTGTCAAAACATTCCCTTAGAACCGGCATAAATGTAAGTGGTCCGCCTAAGTAAACCACATTGCCCTCAACAGGTCTGCCTTGTGCAAGGCCGCCTATAGTTTGGTTAACAACGGCGTAAAATATGCTTATGGCTATATCACTTTTTTTGGCACCCTGATTTAAAAGCGGCTGAATGTCGCTTTTGGCAAAAACTCCGCAACGGGATGCTATGGTATATGTTTTTTCGTACTGTGCGGCCAAATCGTTCATTTCTTCTGTTTTAACATTTAAAAGAGTAGCCATTTGGTCTATAAAGGCGCCTGTTCCGCCGGCACATGTGCCGTTCATGCGGGCTTCCATGGCTTGGCCTAAAAATATGATTTTTGCGTCTTCACCGCCAAGCTCTATAATAACATCGCTTTCCGGTATGTTTTTTTCAGCGGCTACTTTTTCGGCGTAAACTTCCTGAACAAACTCAATATCACAGCTTTCGGCCATACCCATTCCGGCAGAACCGGAAATAACAAGGGAAAAAACCTCATTTTCAAATTTATTTTTTATATCTGTAAGCATTTCAACAGTTTTTGCAGTAATCTGCGAAAAATGTCTTTCATAAGACGAATAGACGATTTTGCCAAGCTTGTCTATAACTACACTTTTAATAGTAGTTGAGCCTATGTCTAAGCCTATTCTCAAGTTTTTCACTTCCGTTTCGTATAATGTTTTTTAATTAAGCTTTATTTCAGCGGCGGAGCAATTTGTTTCTATCTGGCAGTCAAAAAGTCTCTGCCACGGAAAAGCCGCTTTTTCAAGCTCTGCTTCTGTAATAACAGCGCTTTTGCCGTTTGATGTAACATACATGCCTTTAAAGGCGTTTAAAACTTTTTCGCTATCTAAAGCAGATAATAGATAAGCGCTTTGCTCCATTTCTTCTTTTGAAGGCACATAGCCCTCTTTTGTAAACTGTTCCCTAAGCTGTCCGTAATAAATTCCGTCATCAAATACATGCTGTAAAAGTATGTTTGTCTGATTTTGGGCAAAAGACTTAATATCACTGCTATTTTGTGACGCAAGCATAAAAACTTCGCTGTGGGCAATGCCTAAGCCAAGGGCATTGGCATTTGTGTTCCATGCAGAAAATGAAGTTAAGTCCGTAATGCCTAAATCTTTGTTTTTATTTGCTGAGTTATCCAAAAGTTCTTTAAATATATAGTTATTTCCGGAACTAATGGTTTGGTATGTGTAAAGCTCCACAAGTGAAGCATTGTTTCCGCTTTTAATTGAATTATTAAGCTGTGTCATAAAAGGCTCTTTGTCGCTTTCTGTACCTGATGAATAGTCGTATACAAAAATATCGCATTTGCTGCCCTTTGAGTCAAGGTTAGCTGAAACGAAGTTAAGGGCATTTTGTGCCAAAGCACTGCCTGACAGTACATCATAGTCAGCAGCAACAACGTTGCTGTTATAATTTATAATATCCATATCAGCACAGTAACCGTTTTTTTGTGACACACTTCTGGCGTATATAAGATGTGGTATTTCGTCCATGCCGAATATAAAGTTAATGCTTTCGCCTTTGCCTTCAAGGGCCTTTTGTGTTTCTTCTTCGCCGTAAGAGCGTTTCATTTTTTCTTTAACACTGTTTATGCCTATATTCATATATGTCCTTGAAAAACTGTATTTTATAGGTGTTGAGTTTTCAAGAGGCACCCATGAAGCACCTTGTGAGTAAAAATAGCTTATAGAGTCCGGCAGTTGAAGGTCATCGTTGCCTATTATTATTTCGTCTATTTTGCCGGCTCTCTGCCATCTCATAAGGCTGTCGCATATTTTGGCAGTTTCTTCAAAAGGCGTAATATAGTTTTTAATATACTGGCCGTAAGTACTGCTTGTTACATAATTTTTGTCGCAGTAATCAAGAAAGTCCTTTTCCCAAGGTGTAAGGGATGCGGAGCTGCTTTCAACTTTTTTGTTGTATACATAGCCATATTCCATTAAAAACTGCGTTGGCGTAACTAAAGAATATGACTGGCTTATTTTTTCATAATCTTCACAGTCAGGGTTGTGCTCCAAATAAAAAGCGCCAAGGCCTTTTATTTTCTCGTCATCCGGCCAAATTTCCTGTCCGCGGCTTTCCGGAAGGTTGCGCGGCATAGCTATGTTAATGTAATATTTAGGCTGTGGATAATCTGTTACAAGGCTTAAAAGCTCTTTAAGGGCTTCATCTGTGTTTTGGTACTCTCTGGCACAGCGGCTGCCTATAAGTCCGCCTGTAAAGTAGGATGACGCATTTATAATTACTGTTGTGTCTTTTGAAGCAGCGTTTTTAACATTTTCCCGCACAGACTGCCTAACTAAAGCGCTGTCGGCAAACTTTTCGGTGTCAGTTGTAAAAACATCAAGATATTCCTGTGGCACAGTAATAAGGGTATCGTTATTAAGCTTAACAAGTTTTTCTAAATAAGAATTGCTGACAGGTCTGCTGTCGATAGGTGAAATAACTACTGAGGCCGCTAAAGCCGGAACAGAAAAAAGCAATGAAAATAAAAATAAAATGGGAATAAATATATAGTTCTTTCTCAAGCTTAAAATCCTTTCAAAAATAATTATGTAAACGTATTATTAAAAATTCCTGTATAAGAACCAACACAATAAATTTTAACATTTTAATGTAGTTTTTTCAACAGAATAATATTACCCATTAAAAAAGAATACAAAAAAATACTTAAAATTCCCATATTCGTGTAACTGTTTTGTTTGTGTGGCATATTATAATGTAAAAACTATAAAAGGTGATATTATGAATAATGTATACTTGGATAATGCCGCAACAACACCTGTACTTAAAGAAGCATTTGACAGTATGCAGGAGTATTTTGTGTTGCAGTACGCCAATCCATCATCTGCTTACGATTTTGCACAAAAAGCAAGAAACGCCATAGATTTAGCAAGGAAGCAGGCGGCGGATTTAATAGGCGCCCAAACAGACGAAATTTATTTTACATCCGGCGGAAGTGAAGCTGATAACTGGGCTATTAAGGGTACCGCGGATTTTTTAAAAGGAAAAAGAAGTAAAATAGTTACAACACCTATAGAGCATCATGCCGTTTTAAATACTGTGGAATTCCTTAAAAAATACGGCTTTGATGTGGAATATATACCTGTTGATAAAAATGGAATAGTCGATTTACAAAAAGCCGAAAAAATAATAGATGACAACACAGCCATAGTAAGTGTTATGCTGGCCAATAACGAAACAGGAGCTATACAGCCTGTTAAAGAAATTGCCGCTATAGCACACAATAAAGGTGCTTATTTCCACACTGACGCTGTTCAGGCGGCAGGCCATATAAAAATTGATGTAAAAGATATTCAGTGTGACATGCTTTCGGTTTCCGGACATAAATTCGGCGCGCCAAAGGGCATAGGCTTTCTTTATAAGAAAAACGGTATTGAAATTTCAAGCCTTATTCACGGCGGAAGTCAGGAAAAAGGCTTAAGAGCCGGAACGGAAAATGTGCCGTATATTGTAGCATTGGGTACGGCATGCTCTTTGGCCGTTCTTAATTTGGAAAAAGAAAATAAAGAAACAAAAAAACTCAGGGACTTTTTTGAAAACATGGTTTTAAATTCTGTGCCTGATTGTGTTTTAAACGGGCCTAAAGAAGAAAGACTTCCGGGAACGAGCAATATTTCGTTTTTGGGTGTGTCAGGAAAAAGTGTTGTTTCGGCTCTTTCATCAAAAGGAATCTGCGTTTCGTCACAAAGCGCATGTGCCTCAAAGAGCGACTCCCTTTCTCATGTTTTAAAGGCAATGGGTTTAAAAGACGATGTAATTCGTGGTGCCGTAAGATTTACAATTTCTAGCAGAAACACAAAAGATGAGCTTATATATACAGCTCAAACACTGGAAAAAATAATTAAAACACTTAGAAGCTTTTAATTTCTGTTGTAATTGCTTTTTTGTTATGATAACATATCCGATAGCTGTTAAAAGGGTATTTAATAAACAGGAGAGATATAATGAGCATACTAAACGTAGAAAATTTATCCCATGGTTTTGGCGACAGGGCCATATTTAATAATGTATCATTCCGCCTTTTAAAAGGTGAGCATATAGGCCTTATAGGTGCCAACGGAGAGGGAAAATCCACATTTATGAATATTATAACAGGCAAACTTGTGCCTGATGAGGGCAAGGTGGAATGGGCAAAAAATGTAAGAGCCGGCTACCTTGACCAGCATACTGTTCTTGAAAAAGGCATGACTATACGTGATGTGCTTTCTTCGGCTTTTTCGTTTCTTTTTGAAATGGAAGAACGCATGAATAGCCTTTGTGATAAAATGGCAGACGCTTCCGAAAGCGAGCTGGAGGAGTATATGGAAGAAATGGGCGTTATACAGGAACAGCTTGTATCCCATGACTTTTATACTATAGATTCCAAAGTGGAAGAAGTGGCAAGAGCTCTTGGCCTTACTGACTTGGGACTTGACAGAGATGTAAACGACCTTTCAGGCGGGCAGAGAACAAAAGTGCTTTTAGGCAAGCTTCTTCTTGAAAAGCCGGATATACTTCTTCTGGACGAGCCTACAAACTATTTGGATAAAGAGCATATACTGTGGCTTAAAAGATACCTTCAGGAATACGAAAATGCCTTTGTGCTTATTTCCCATGACATTCCGTTTTTAAACAGTGTTGTAAACATTATTTACCACATGGATAATCAACAGCTTAACAGGTATGTGGGTGATTACGACAAGTTTATGGAAGTTTACGAAATGAAAAAAGCTCAGCTTCAGGCGGCTTATGATAAACAGCAGAAAGAAATAGCCGATTTAAAAGACTTTGTAAGCCGAAACAAAGCTAGAGTTGCCACAAGAAATATGGCTATGAGCCGTCAGAAAAAGCTTGATAAAATGGAGCTTATAGAGCTTGCCCACGAAAAGCCAAAGCCGGAGTTTAATTTTAAAGAAGCCCGTGCTTCAGGCAGATATATATTCCAAACAAAAGACCTTGTTATAGGTTATGATGAGCCACTTTCAAAACCTCTTAATATTGAAATGGAAAGAGGAGAAAAAATAGTTCTTACCGGAGCTAACGGTATAGGCAAAAGTACACTTTTGAAAAGTGTTTTGGGTATTATAAAGCCTTTAAGCGGAAGTGTAGAGCTGGGGGATTATTTGTATACAGGATATTTTGAGCAGGAAATGCCTAATGATATACAAACCACTTGCATAGAAGAAATATGGAAGGAATTTCCGTCTTATACTCAGTATGAGGTAAGAAGCGCACTGGCAAAATGCGGATTAACTACAAAGCATATTGAAAGCCGAGTAAAGGTATTAAGCGGTGGAGAACAGGCGAAAGTAAGGCTCTGCAAGCTTATAAATAACCAAACAAACCTGCTTGTACTTGACGAGCCTACAAACCACCTTGATAAAGACGCCAAAGATGAGCTTAAAAGAGCATTGCTGGCATACAAAGGCAGTATTTTAATGGTTTGCCATGAAGTTGAGTTTTACGAAGGCCTTGCCACTAAAGTTATGGACTGCTCCCAGTGGACAACAAAAATATAATTCTTATTGTATTAAATAACCGTTTTTGATTAATTCAAATGCGGTTATTTTTATTTAAACTGAAAAATAGTTCGGTATTAAGAACAAAATTCCGTATTTCATATATTTTTTAAAAAAATAAATAAAAATTTATTTATCTATTGACATAAATTATGACCCTGAATATAATTAAGACATCAGATGAATTAAATACAAATGATGTATATTGTATGTAAATGTTTTTGCCATTGTTGTTATGTGGGAGGCGTGTATTATGAAGAAAATATTATTGCCTATTGACGGAACAATGCGCAGTATTGATGCGGCAGAATTTATAGCGGAAAACTTTAGCCCTGATGATGTGCAAGTTACAGCTGTTACAGTCAGAGAGGATTATTACGCTTTTGCTATGACTCAGACAGATGCTCAAAGGGTAATTAACGAAACAATGCCTATTTTTGATAATGTAGAAAATATTTTAAAAGGTTTTAATCTTACAAAGAAAGTACTCATAGGCCGAAAAGCCGGTGAGGAAATTGTATTTTTTGCAAGAGAAAACGATATAGACACCATTGTAATGACAAAATCATCTAAAAGAGGTATTAAGAATTTTATAGGCTCTGTTGCGGCTTATGTTGTAAGCCATTCAGGATGTACTATTTATTCCATACCGGAAAATGATAATGTAGCGTAAATCGGCCATAATAGGTCT